>NZ_JAUEDK010000025.1 GCF_030385785.1 Crenobacter oryzisoli | reverse complement strand
CTCCAGGCACTGACGCAGAACCAGGTTGAGTTCTTGCAGGCTGAAGAAGCGCTGGTGACGCAACCGGGCCAGCACCCAGCGCTCGACCACCTGGACGCCGACCTCGACCTTGGCCTTGTCGCGCGGCTTGTACGGCCGCGCCGGCAGCACCGCGCAGCCGTAATGTTGTGCCAGGTCCTGGTAGGTCGGGTTCAGGTCCGGCTCGTAGCGGGACGGATGGCGCACGCCGCTCTTCAGGTTGTCGGGGACCACCAGCGCGGTGACGCCACCGAGATAGTCGAAGGCGCGCACATGGCTGCCGATCCAGTCTTCCAGCTGCTGCGTGAAGGTCGCTTCGAGGTAGGTGTAGTTGGAGGCGCCGAGCACCGCGACGAAGATCTGCGCGGCGTGAATTTCGCCGGTATGCGGGTCGATGACGTCGACCGTCTGCCCGGCGTAGTCGACGAACAGTTTCTCACCGGGTGTGTGGTGCTGGCGCAGCGTCACTGCCAGCGTCTTGCGCCAACGGCGGTAATGGTCGCAGAACGCGCTGTACTGGAGTCCGTCCGGTGTTTCGGCCTTGTACTCCTGCCACAGCAGCTCCAGCGTCACGCCTTTGCGGCGCAGTTCCTGGTGCAGCGTCGGCCAGTCGGGTTCGGTGCGGCGGACTTTCGACGGCGCCGTCGGGGGAAATAGCAGGCCATTGACGGTGGCTTCGTCCAGGCCGGCGGGTAGCGGGAAGCTCAGCCCGGCGAGCTTGGCGCGGGCGAGGTAGTCGCTGACCGTGGTGGGGGATGCGCCGATCATTCGGGCGATCGCGCGCCGCGAGTACAGACCTGCGTGATGCAGGCGAAGGATTTCGACGATTTTGCGCATGGATAACCTGTGGTTAGACATCGGGCACCCAGGAAAAAAGCTCGAGGGTGCCACGGGTTACCCCGCGCGCTACAGCTTGTTACGGCAATGTTGCAAGCCGTCCAGGTTGGCCTGGAACGGGTGTCCAGTTTGCGCTGGAACGACTGTCCAGGTTCAGCTGGAACAGGTGATCAGGTTGCCCCGGAATACGCATCCACATAACCGGATCCAGGTGGAGTAGGACGGAGTGAACGTGGCTAAGTGAAGCTTTCTAAGCTCTTGATGTATCGAAAATATTACCGATTCGTCAATGAGTTACCGCTGGTGACGTGTGAGGTGACGTGAGAGCTGACATGGTTACTTGTGGAAGCCCGCCGAAAAAGCGATCAACTGGGCCTGGGAGTTGCCCAAGTAGGTGGGGTAGGGGATGTTGGTTTCTATCGAACCAACAAGGACGGAGCAACCACGATGGCCGAGGCAAAGGTAGAAGCGAACCCCAAGCATCTCAATGTGGGCAGTGGTCAGACAACCCAGAGCAGCAAGCCAGTTGAACAGGGTAAGGCTAGTGAGTCGACGAAAACAACTCAAGAGCCCGCGAGGGAGCTGGTCGCAGAGGAGAGCAGGGCATCAACTAAGATGGATCGAGCAACTGAGCTGTTCCGACAGATGAGCAAGAACAAGGATGTTTAACGTAAAGACATCGTCGAGCGATTCGTGAGCGATATCGGGTTGACAAAGGCTGGAGCAGGAACCTACTACCAGTTTATCAAGCAGAAGCTGGCGAACTGAGCTCTAACCTCAGTAGAAAAACAGCCCTAGGTACTAATGTGCCTGGGCTGTTTCATCTCACGGATAGAGGTCCGCTTTTTGATTTCAAAGCGATTGGGGTGACTTATTTCTCCGCAATGCAGCTCAACGTTGCTTGAGCGGCGAAACTGGAAAAATCCTTTGGAATAATCCCATTTTTCATTTCAAGCAGCTGATCTTTGGTGTATTTGTCTTCCATTTTTTCGAAAACACAGCTGCACATCGCGTGCTTTTCGCTGTTTTTTTCATCGGTCGACATGCATCCTTCTATAAATTCCCCACGAAATTCTCGGACCTTGCTGTCTCCACAGCCGGTTAATAGTAGATGGGTAGCAACTAAGATATAAAGGGATTTTGTGCGCATTTTCACAAAACAGTGATTACGGCGACAAAGGCTACTATAATGATCGCGCCCATTATTTTCCCAAGTGAAGGGAACATAACTGCAGGCCACACTAAACCTTGGCCTAGGTTATAAGCGAAGCTTTTGTGAGCGGTGTCGCCAAAAATCCAAGCATATAAGGCGTATAAGATGCCAAATCCTACATATGCTACAATAATTTTATTTTTCATATTTGTTGTGTTCCTTTAGTTAAGAGGTGGCTACAGAAAGATTGAGCAAATTTGTAAAAGTAGGCACTTTCAGGTTTTTGAATTGAACCGATTTATTTTATCAATGATACATAACCAACTTCCCATTACTGTAAGACGGCTCTCCGAACACGATTCTGTTTGGGCCTCCGATGGATAGCCCTGAGGCTGGGACTGGACGCTAACACCCCCAATGAGCTTTGTTGTGTAAATGCAGAATCTGCCTTCCTTACCCAAGAGGCTTTGCAAAAATTGCGCTAAATCCAGAGGAATTTTTATTGACTCTTGGCTGAAATGGAGCAACAAATTTGATTTGTGCAGCGAAGCTTAGCTGTCGTCGCTGCACGTTTTGTGATGGCATGTTGATTCAACTGTTATACATGTGTTTTCGATTTACTTTCTGAATATAATGAAAAGCACTAAAAGACCAATAGCCGGATAGAAGGCAAAATCTAAAATGCTTCCGAGTGCCCATAAGGCAAAGTGACCGACCCAGGTTAGAGCAAAAATAGCAGCGATACCAATGAGTACTGGCATTTTATATAAATATATAATTTAGGTAATAAGAAAATGGCATGCTGATTGATTCTTGCTCATGTAGATTTTTGCACTCCGAAGAGTTGTATATCTTTACTAGGGTAAAAATCTGTCCCTGTAAACTCTTACCTTCGAGAGCCATTTCGTCCCTGACACTCTGACCTATCAGCATGGCTTGCATGGCGCTACCAGTAATTTGCTTTTCATCTATGAATGATTTGAGCTTTTTTTCAATATTTGTAGAAGCAGAAGGCCTCTCTAATTGTTTGGCAGCGATTCCGCATTTCATGAATGATTTCAATTTATCTTCATTTGATGTACAGCCTGAAGTTAATGCGGCGATCGTAAGGGCTGTAAGGAGAAGTGAAATTTTATTGTTCATTATTTGACTCTACTGTGTGAACGGAATATCCCTTGGTGAATGCCAAGGGATATTTTATTTTTATCAGTCATTGATCACTGCAATACAGCTCGCCGAACCCTACTCTGTTGACTGCTAGTACCTCCGATTGGTTGCCCTGATGCAGGTACTGCCCGCTCACGGCCCCAGTGCCGAATTCCCTCAATTTGCTCAGGGCTAGTCTTCGAGAGGGGAACCACATTTTGGAAACTACGACGGAATAGCTCGTCGGTCACCGTAGCATCGCCGTTTAGATAGGCTTCTTTAACTACCTCTCGAACTGCTGACTCAAGGTCTGAGCCGGCAAATCCTTCGGACATTTCTACTAGCTCTACCATCAGTTCGGTGCCAATTGATCGTTTTAACCCTCGTTGAATGTAGATCTCGATGATTTCTTTCCGTTCCTCATGGTTCGGGAGATCAACAAAGAACAATTCATCAAAACGGCCACGACGCAGCAGTTCCGGTGGAAGCTTGGATACATCGTTGGCGGTTGCGACAACAAAGACTCGTGAACGAGCCTCTTGTAGCCAATACAGGAACTGTCCTACCAAGCGGGTTGAAGTGCCACCATCGTTTGCACCTTGCGTTGCTCCAGCTAATCCCTTCTCAATCTCGTCGATCCATAATACGCAGGGGGCAACATGGTCGGCTGTCGCAAGTGCATCTTTTAATCTACCCTCACTCTGACCAAGGTATTGCCCATGAATTGTGGAAAGATCTAGCCGATAAAGTGGTAATCCCCAACCTGCGGCGATAGCCTTGGCTGAAAGTGATTTACCACAGCCAGGAACTCCGACAAGTAAGGCGCCACGAGGCGGGCGAATGCCGCACTCTCGCAGGTCTGCTGTAAGCAAGGGGCGTTCACGCTCCAACCATGCCTTTAGGCCGCCGAGCCCGCCGACACTGAGCTCGCTACCGCGTACTGGTACGCGCTCGATGCCTGAGATGTCGGCAAAGATGCGATCTTTTGCATGCATGAGTTCGACTATATCCGCTTTGCGGATACCACCATTGGCTAACAAGGTGGCAATGATATTTTCGGCTTCGATCCGAGAAATGCCGGCCAAGATTGCCGCCGCTTGGCGTTCATCCGCCTCATCCCATTCAATCGGGAATTGGCTGCGATATGCCCCAACCTGTTCGCGGATGATTGCGAGCATTTCATCATCATTCGGTGGGGATAGTGTCAAAGACATACCAAGGCGTTGAAGTTGCCCCCATACCGGCTTGGTCGTAATGACGATCATTGCTCCACCATGCTCGGCTGACAGCATCACTGCATCTTGCATTTGCCGAGCAAATGGAGTGTCGTCCTCTATATCTGCTACCTCGGTAAGGATGAACGAAAGGTTCTGCCGTTGCCCTATTTGCTGGCTAGCGAAATCAACGGCACCAACGACCGATCTGTCATCGCTGACCGATCGATTGGAGATCAGCTCTTTTGTCCCTTGGGATAAAGTGTGGACGAATACTGGTGCATTAAGGCCGGTAACGACTTCACGGCAGATATCAAGTACGCGTGAACGTTCTGCTGTGCGGATCGAAATAAATGGGATACGTGCTTTCAGATAGCGCGTCAGGTTGGCTTTGAACTCTGCGGTATCACTCATATTGATTACAAAAAGTTTCGCTTACGAATACCGGTAGGCGTATTCGGTGTGGATGGTATGTTTGTTGCCTTGCCCTGGTTGATTGAGGCGGCCATAGGAGGCAACGCGTCGTAACGTAGTAGATTATTGTTGCGGATCAAGCTTGCGAGTTTGCCGGTACGATCATGCTTTGCGCTGTTCTCAAGGCTGGCTTGGGATTGCTCAGCATACCGCTTGAGCTCTTCTTGTAGATGGGCTCTGAGCATGTCTGGAAGGCTGCTAAGTCGAGCCACACTCTGCAAGAAAGTTAGCGTTTGGCGGGTATTCAACAGAGAGAGTACGAGGGTTGTTTCCTCGAAACTGTTACGCAGGTCACGTGTTAGGCGATCTGCACACCTTTGTAGCCTGATAGAAAAAGCGTTGCCAATCCTTTCAGAGAAAAGATTGGCAACGCCGCTGGTCCAGCTTAGAGTTCCGGCTTCCATGAGGGCTAGTATCTGTTCGTCGTCTTGCCCTTGCTCTAGCATGTCCAGGCATACGCTCCATTCGGCGTATGTAACTGGTGCAGTGACCGGTATTTTCATTTCACACGCCGGACAAAGTTGGTTGTCGGCAGCAGATCCCAAGCTGGAAATGCTCCGATGAGTGCATCCTGCTGTTGCGGTGGCTCGGTCGGAGTATTGGGTGCAGGTGCAAGAGCCTCAACTAAATCCTGTGTTTTGTCCGACGCTTGCTGGGAGTTGAGAAATTCTCGTGCCATGGCATGCTCCTTATACGATTGGTTTTGCCATTACTTGGCGCGTGGAGTCGTGGGACGAAAGCACGTATTGCTCTGGTGAAATTCCATCCAATAGAGCTGTAACTTCAGGCGCCTTTTCATCTCGTTGTACAAAGTCGCGTCGATACTCGACGGTTTCAGCAAGACAGGCTTTCAGAATCTGAAGTGACTGTTCTTTAAGTCGAGCAAAGTCCTGCTCAATTTTTTTACGTTTTTGAGTTATTTTTGAACGAGCTGAGAAGAACCAAATCAAGCACCCTGCGCCAAGTGCTAGGAATAAATAATTCAGCGAAGGCAGACCTAGCAGTACAAAACCAATCCCGAACACAATGGCTGCCCAGTGCTTGAAACCAAGCTTTACAGCAGCCAATGCCTGAGCCTTACGCTGCTCAATGTGGTTGCTCAGAGATGAGCTTAGCTCTGTTTCGTTTTCACCATTTTTCGTTGTGCCTTGCCAGTTTTCAATCGAAATTTCGATTTGCTGGGGCACTGCAGCACGAGTGCTGGCTGCTAAGTCTTGGTGAGCATCTTTGATCCAGTGACGGGACAGTGAAACGGAATATCGTTGCGTGGCTCGCGATGCATGTGATGTTTCTGGATGCATGGCTGCATTTGTAAGTAATTGCATGAAGCTGACATTTTCATCAAGTGCCTTACATTCTAAGTCATATCGATTTTTCGCAGCTTGCCTATCGCCCAGTTCGTCGATGATCAGCTGACATAGGCGCTCATCACGACGCAATGGCAGTTCTTCATCATCAAAATTTTTAACCAGCTTGCTTAGCAGATCATCTACTGCCGCGAGCAGATTAGGGGCCGGGACGATAAATCCATCAAAAATATTGTGGAAATAATCTCGGACAACTTCATGCAATGTAGCGCCATTGAGAACGTCATTTAGGGTTGACCAAGTTGGACTGTACTGTTTTAGGTACGTATACCGGTTGCCATGGTCGGTTGTCGGGATTTTTGATCGGAGGGCTGCATTCCATTGCTGGCGTTGCTCGTCAATGAAACCAACACGCTGAGATAGTTCATCAACCCAGCCTTCAATGCGTTGGGAGCAATGGTTGCGGACATCCGAACCGAATACCCCACTGGCTAATGCATCTACCAATACCACCGTCTGGCGATCAAGCTGCAGTGGGTCTTGTTGTCCAAAGTAACGGTCAAGCCAGGTACGGCACGCGTTAGCGCGTTGGGCTCTGCGGCAAATCAATGCGAGGAACAGTGAGGTCTTTTCGTCGTCACGACGAATTGCTTCGTGCAATGCTTTATTGGCGAGTTCTTGTTTGTCGTTCAGCCAAGCACCCAAAGCGACTAGGGCAGGGGCTAACCAGTAACCCGGTGCAGCTAGCATGATTTCCTCAGTAGCCGTTGTCAGCGTATCTTGGCGTACAAGGCTGATATCAGCAGCCTGCAATACACCTGTAGCAAGCCGTCGAACTTCGCCGTAGTAGCCAAATTTAGTATCCAGTTCCTGACGTATCTTCACCTGTCGGGTTTCTGCTAGGTGTAGTTCCTTGGCTTTGAGGTCGGCCGCGACAAACTCCCTGAACTCTTGCCAGAGGCTCGCCAGGTCAGAGCGGGTAACTGACAGTTCCTGACCCACACCATCTACCTGGTCGTAGACAACCTTGATGTCACCGCGTAGCCCCTGCAGGCTGTTATGGATGAACGTTAGGTCTGCAAGGTGAATGATCCGCTCTGAACTCATGATTAACCTTTTATCAAAGAAGTTTCGCCGTTCTCTGCTACAGCAATGAGTTTGTCTGGGTAGACCTCAATAAAGGCATAGCCAGGGTGCAAGGCAAGAGATCTGCCCCGGCTAAGCATTGAGGGAAGGCTTTCAGAAAATTTGTAGTGCTGAAGGATTTGCCCCGTGTAATCCAGGGTGTGAACTTCATACGGGTGACCGAGATAGCAGCGGGCGACAATGCCTGCAGGCAGATGCTCGACGGCAATCTCTGGTAGTTCCTGCTGAATAGTTGTCAGTAACTGCTCGAGTGCTTCGCGATGATGTATGTGGCCGCCAGCGTCAAGTTTGCGCATAGCCTCTACGTATGCCGCAGAGCGTTTTTGACGCAGGCGCGCTTCAAGTGCCGCTGGTGCTTGGTTGGTCGAAGGTCTGGTAAACGATGGTGTGAGCGAATGAGAGTCTAGCTTTGGAGTAGAACCTAATATATTACGTGCCATCACATCCGCCTCATTTGCCATCTCTGGCATCTATATCATGGTTTGTCGTTGACAAAAACATAATATATGCCATTGGAGAAAGTTGTGCCATCTTAACTTAGCCTCCAAGGGGCCTGTGATATGTCTGGTTCAGTCGTCTCCCGCCTGGGGTGAGCTATAGAACAAGCGTGATGGTGTGACGTGAAATTCCCTGCGAACACACGCAATGGCTAGATGAGGCGAGACCTTGCGAAGCTAGCTTCTGCGAGCCCATACCACATTGGGCGAGGCACAACGCGTCCTCCTGCGAATTTAGTGGGGGAGAACTGGGATGGCCGCAGAGTTCGACCTGCTGGGGGATATGAGAGAAGTACTATGGAGAACTGTGGGGAAACTGCTAGGTAACCAGCCGAAAAGCATCGATTAGATGAGGGGGCGTTGCCCAAGTAGTGAATCTCCCCCGCGTTCCTAGAGACCTCCCGACCCTCACACCGAGGCCGTTCAGAGGCCTCAGGGCTTACACGACGGACAGGGCTTTGCGCACAAACGAGTTACCAACGCCATCCCAGTTTGTCGTTTTGGTCGTGCTGCTTTGTTGGTCCTGAGCTCCCCATACCCGTTCTACATGAGAAGTAGCATCAAAGGCTGCGAAATTGGTGGGGTAGAACTGGGATGGCCGCTGAGTTCGACCTGCCGGGGGATGAAGAGAGAGATGCTACGGAAAACTGCGAGCAAACTGCTAGATCACGCGGCTTAGCGAAGCTTGGGAAGCTTCTGCTCTACCATTGAGCTACACCCGCGCGTATTGAGCGGCAGAATGTAGCGGCTTTTACCGGGCTTGGCAAGGGCTCAGGTCCCAGATGCTGGAGGAAGATGGGCAAGCAATGGCATGGCTGCAGCCGTTGAATATTTCGATGGCATTGATGTTGAAGTGGGCGAGTGGAGACAAATCAGTGACTTTGTCTTGGTCATGATGGTTGATTCGGCGGAGTCATTCCTCCTTGATCTATGTGCCTTGTGAACCTCTCAGGGCTGCTCATCAAGGTGTGATTCCTTAGCCCAGCCGGGGCCGGGGTCGAATGATGTCATCGCTGCAGCCTTCGTCGCGCCGCTGGGGCCAAGATCGCGCTCGTAGACCTGTCCTTCGTGACTGATGATGAAGCTCTTGATGCCGGTGTCTCCGTAACGGACGGGCCAGGCAATGACGGCGAAGCCGCCAAAGAGCTTGCCGTTAACGATATAGCTATATGCCCCTCCGGGTGCGTGAGAGCCTTGCGAGGTGAGCATCTTGTAGTGATAGCCGTAATAGCCTGCTTTCCCGGCGTTGCGTGCGCCAGCCGTTAGGAAGGCAGGCCCCAGCGGGCTCGGCTTGTCATTGGGCTTCGTCGGAAAGTACAGGCCGTCCTGCTTGCCTGGCGAACTCGATAGCTTTGTCGCATAGGCGAGCACGCCACTACCATCATGGTCTGTCTTGACGTATTCGCGCTGCGCGTCGTAGATCGCCAGCATCGTCTGGATGACGGCAAGCTCGTTGCGTCCGATACGGCGGAGACGCATTTCCTCCGCCCCGGCTCGTGTATCGAAATGCCAGCCCTTGGCTGATTTCACGAGAGGGATGGGTAATGTCCAGCCATCTTTGCCCACTGCGATGTGGGCACGCTTGTCGTTTATCGGCTGAATCGTATGCGACGTATTCCAAGCCGTAAGAAAACGGCTCCGGATTTCGGCACCGGCCGGCGGGATAAGTTGCCGAAAGTTGGCGCCAAACAGAGCCTTCAGGGCGGCCTCATCATTGTTCGCAACGGCATTGCCAAACGAGGTCATCGCCGCCTCGGGTGACTGGAAGTCTTTCTGTGCGTATGCAGCAGGAGAGGCGCCAAGACAGAGCGCCAGCCCAAGGCTGACTACTGAACTGCGGATGGCGGTGAACCGGCCCGCAGTAAATCGTTGTGGTGACCTCATGCTAGTGTCTCCTTAGCGCCTACCACCACGTCCACCACCTCCCCCCCGCATCCCGCCGCTCGACGGTCTGCTCGGCGGTCTGAAGGTTGAAGATTGAGCGCTGGACCTGCCCCGGTTGAAGTCTCGCTGCGAGGCGCCGCCAGCTCCCACACCCTGGAAGGCATTGTCGCGACCGCGTCCGCCATAGGTATTGGCAGCACTGGGTCGGTTGGATATCCCAGCACGATTGTTGGGAATAGCAGCATTGCCAGCGCGTGGACTACCTGGGCCGGCATTGCGCGCGCGGCCCTCATTGAGGTTGCCTTTGGTACTGGGTCGGTTGGATATCCCTGCACGATTGTTGGGGATAGCCGCATTGCCAGCGCGGGGGCTACCTGGGCCGGCATTGGGCGCACGGCTTGGACGGTTGTTCGCGCCGCCTCTGTTGGCTAACGCAGCACGGTCGGAGGTACTGGGGCGACCTCGAAAGTCATTCCGCGCTTTAGCCCCGGGCACATTCTTTGCGAATTTCTCGCGAGACACGTTGTCGCGATAAGCAACACCTTGGCGATGGCGAGGGTTATGCTGCCATTTGCCATTTTGGAATTTGCTGCGGTCGATGTTGCGATCAATCTTGGCGGCCTTGTTGACGTTGATATTCACGTCCCCATGATTCCAGTCGGCGTTGCTGAATATTGCTGCTGCAGCGGCAATACCAATGCCCCAGGCAAATCCCGAGGCGAGCGCGGCGCCTGGGTAATAAGCGGGATACGGTGGCCAGTAATAGGGAGGGTAGGGCGGATAGCTCCACGTGCCGTACACGACGCTCGGATTGTAGGCCGGTATGTAGATCACCTGCGGGTCTGCCGGTTCGACGCGTATAACTTGTGTTGTCTGTCCACCTGACGGCGCAGGTTCAACGATGACTTTTTGTTGCTTGTTTGACTTCAGGTTGCCCTCTTGCTGTGCGCGTGCGCGCAATCGCTGAACGGCAGCGAGGACGTCCTTTTCCTGCGCAAGGAAGGCATCGCCGAGTTTCTGGGTCCAGTCGAGTTTGTCGTTCATCGGCTCGAGCACTTGCGGAAATGCGACGAGTGATTTCACGCTGACATCCCAGGGCTGATCCTGTACCGCCTTTACTGCGGCATCGCCCTTGATGTTCGGATTGTCCTTGACCCAGCGTGCGGCATGCACAATCTCTAGCGGATAAGTCGAGGCAATGAGGATTTGAGATAGCACCGAGTCCGGATAGAGTGCTATTGGTGCAACCAGTGCCTCGATCTCTTCGGGCTTGAAGACCTGCGGTTGCTGTGGACTCTGGGCACTTACACCGTTCGAAGTGATCATCAGCAGCGCCATGAAGAGCGTTATGCAAAGGAAATAAAATGGCTGCTTGCTCCGCCGGGCCATGGCCGTTCCTCCCTGCTGTTCACAACGCCTACGGCGTGAGGGCTTTTTACTGCTGATTGCAATTTCTTACAGAAAACTGCACCTCTTAATCTCTGTCAGGTGCACCAAGTTGGATGTTAGACCATCGTCGCTTTGTTGCTGCGTGGTTGATGAGCGTTGCCAGTGCAAACGGCTCGAAAAAGCGTAATAAAGTCAATGAGAAAGCCGGCTTGAACGGCGTGAGGGTGTTCCCCTTCTCTATCATTTCGGCTGAATGGCATTGCGTCATATCTGGCCGGAGGAGGGGGCAATGACACTCACGGCGTTACAGGCTGACATCACTACGCTTTGCGTCGACGTTATCGTCAAGGCTGCCAACCGTTCCTTGCTTGGCTGCGGCGGGGTCGACGGGGTGATTCACTGCGCCGCCGGACCGGCGCTCTTGGCGACATGCCGGCAGCTGCCCGACCGGCGAGGCACGCATCACACTGGGCTTTCTGCTGCCGGCACGTCATGTGATCCACACCGTCGGACAGTGTGGCGGGGCGGGGAGCATGGCGAGCTGCTGCTGGCATCTTGCTATCGAAACTCACTGGAGCTGGCGCGACAGTATGGGCTGCTCTCGGTGGCATTCCCCTGCATCAGATCCGGCGTGTACGGCTATCTGGCCGAGGCGGCGGCACAGGTTGCGGTGACGACGGTGCGCACGACGTTGAGCGAAGACGTCGGCTCGGTCGATGAGGTGCTGTTCGTGTGCTTTTCGGTCAACGATCTTGTGCTGTACCGGCGGCGGCGGATGGTCGGCATTGCTTGACGCGACAATCAGACCATAGCTAGCGCGGTGGGATCTTGTTGGTGGTGCGGCTCTCATTTCCCCGTCCGTCGGCGAACGTTTTGGTAATATGACCGGCAATGTCATTGCCATTCGGCAAAATTGGTGCAGAAAGCATTGCGATCCGTGCTTCAGCCTGTGAGGGCCGCGCCGATAACAGCCCGGTATGCATAGCGAACCATCTTTCTGCCGCCTTTGGGGCGGCATTGTCCTTATTTCCGTCCCGTCGCGGTGTTCCGATGCTGCGGCGGGCGTTCCGTGGGACGCGGCGCCCGCAGCCCCGAGGTAAAACAATGCAAGCAATTCCTCCCTTTGCCCGGGAGCCGAAATGGTAGCCAGCTATGATTTGCTGCTGGTCGTGCTGTCCTATCTAGTGGCGGCGATGGCGTCGTATACCGCCCTGAGCATTTCCGGCCGGCTAGGCCAGGCCAAGCAGGATGACTCTCGCTACTGGCGGGTCGGCGGTGCGATCGTGATGGGCACCGGCATCTGGTCGATGCACTTCACTGGCATGCTGGCATTCCAGCTGCCGGTTGCGCTCGGCTACGACATCGTGCGCACCCTGCTGTCCTGGTTGCTGGCGCTGGGCGCTTGCTGGGTGGCGCTGAGCCTGCTCAGTCGCCATGCTTTCCGCTGGCGTTCGGTACTGGCCGGCGGAGGGCTGATGGGTCTCGGTATCTCCGCAATGCACTACACCGGCATGGCGGCGCTGATGATGACGCCGGCGATCACCTATCGGCCAGGCCTGTTTGCGCTGTCGGTGCTGGTTGCGATCGGAGCGTCGATCGCGGCGTTGGTTATCTGCTTCAAGCTGCGTCAGGCCCGGCGCCATCTCGGCTGGTACCAGCTGCTCGCCGCCCAGGTGATGGCGCTGGCGATCACCGGCATGCACTACACTGGCATGGCCGCCGCCGAGTTCGCGCCCGGCGCGGTGTGCGGGGCGCGCCATGCGCTGTCGGTGCCGATGATGGCTACGCTGGTGGTCGGCGGCTCGCTGGCGCTGCTGACCATCGCCTGGATCGTGACGATGCTGGATGCGCGGTTGGAGAGCCAGACCGCCAAGCTCGCCGCCTCGCTGCGCGCGGCCAATGAGGAGCTGCTGCGCATCAATGCTCGCGACAGCCTGACCGGCCTCGCCAACAGGCGCGCCTTCGAGGCAAAGTTGGCCGAGCTGCAGGCGGGGGGCGATGCGCTGTCGGTAGCGTTCATAGACCTGGACGGTTTCAAGCCGGTCAACGACTCGCTCGGCCACCAGGTTGGTGACGAGGTGCTGGTCGCGGTGGGGCAGCGTCTTGCCGAGGCTGGAGGCCGGCGCAATCTGCTGGCACGGGTCGGCGGCGATGAGTTCATCCTGCTGGTGATCGGCGCACGCGAGCGACCGTATTTGAACAGCCTGGCCTCCCGCCTGATCGAAGCGGTGCGCGAACCTATCGAGGTGGGGCGCAACATGGTCGAGCTGAGCTGCTCGATCGGGATAGCCTCGTATCCGACCGATACCGACGAGGTGAAGCGGCTGATCGCGATGGCCGACAGCGCGATGTATGAGGTGAAGCGTAGCGGCAAGAACCACGTGCGCTTCTACAGCCCGGAACTGGATCTTGCATCGGGCAATCTGGTCGAGCGTCAGCGCGAGCTGCGCAATGCGCTGGTGCAGCGTCAGTTCATGCTGTATTTCCAGCCCAAGCTCAACCCGTACAGCGGCGAGCTCAACGGGGTCGAGGCCTTGGTACGCTGGCAGCATCCGGAGCGCGGCATCGTTGCGCCGCAGGAGTTTATCCCGATGATGGAGCGCTTCGGCCTGATCGTCGAGCTGGGCAATCAGGTGCTGGAGCTGGCATTGCAGGCGTTGCAGCGCTGGCTCGCCGCCGACCGCGCCATCCCCGTGGCGATCAATATCTCGCCGCAGCAGTTCGGCCGCGATGGCTTCGCCGAGCACATCATCGCGCGGCTGACCCACTACGGCGTGCCGTATCGGCTGTTGACGTTGGAGATCACCGAGACAGTGGCGATGGCGGACATGACTCGTACCGAAGCGGTGCTGAGTCGGCTGCGGGAGGCGGGCATTCCGGTGTCTCTCGACGATTTCGGTACCGGCTATTCCAGTCTGTCGTTGTTGCGCGTGCTGGCGCCGAATGAACTTAAGATCGATCGTTCCTTCATCAAGGACTTGGCGCAGAGCCCGGCCGCCCGGGTGATCGTCGCGCCTATCATCGAGATGGCGCATTCGCTGGGCATGACGGTGGTGGCCGAGGGAGTGGAGAACGAGGCTCAGGCCGACGTCTTGCGCTCGCTAGGCTGCGATGAATTGCAGGGCTTCCATTACGCGCGACCGATGACCGGCGAGGACTTTGCGCGCTGGTGTTTCGAGCAGCCTTCCTTGGCTGCCGTGCCAGCCTGATCGTCTACACTGTCAGGACGGCGCGCCCAGTGCCGTTTCGGCACAGGAGGGAGACATGCATTATCACGGCAGCTGTCATTGCGGCCAGATCGCCTTCGATGTGGACGGGGAGATCGACTCCCTCCTCAAGTGCAATTGTTCGATCTGCAGCAAGAAGGGCTATCTGCACTGGTTCGTGCCGAAGAGCCGGCTCACCGCGCTTAAGGGCGAGGACACTGCCAGCGTCTACACCTTCCACACCGGCAAGATCCGTCACCTGTTCTGTCCGACCTGCGGCTGCGCGCCGCTGGGGCTGGGGGAGCACAACGGCGTGGCGATGGCGGCGATCAATGCGCGCTGTCTCGACGACGTGGACCTGTCCGCGATCCCGCGCGGGCCGTTCGACGGGCGCAGTCGCTGAGCGCTTGATCCGCTGCATTGCCGCCAATGAAAAAGCTTGGCCGAACGCTGTTCGGCCAAGCTTTTTTTGTTGCCACCGTCGGGTAGGCGGCGGCACGAGGGCCTAGTGGTGTTCCCGCTTGCGCCGCATCATCGCCAGCGCCAGCAGCGCCGACGTCAGCATCAGCACCAGGCTGATCGCGTTGAGCACCGGGGTCGCGCCGTTGCGCATCCGCCCGTACATCAGGATGGTCAAGGGCGGCTCGGAGCCGGCCAGCATCAGCGTGGTGTTGAAGTTCTCGAACGATAAGAGGAAGGCCATCGCGAACGAGCCGAACAGCACCGGGCGCAGATAGGGCAGGGTGATAGTACAGAACGTCGCCGCCCGGCTCGCGCCGAGGTTGAACGCCGCCTCTTCCAGGCTGCGGTCGAAGCGCTTGAGCCGCGCTGCGATGGTCAGCGTGGCGATGGTGACGATGTAGGAGAACTGGCCGAACACCACCAGCGGCAGGCCCGGGCGCAGGAAGTCGAGCTCCCAGCCCCACAGGTCTTCGGCCAAGAGTGCGATCTTGCTGGCGAAGGCCAGGATCGAAATCCCCAGGATCACCCCCGGAATCACCAAGGGCAGCAGGATAGCGAGCGAGAACACTCGCTTGCCGCGAAACTGCGTGCGCTCCAGCAGGAAGGCGTTGCAGGTGCCGACGACCACCGACAGCACCGCCACCCAGCATGCCACCAGCAGGCTGTTGCCGATGCTGGCGAGCAGCTCGTCGTCGTGGAACAGACCGGTGCGGCCGCCGGCGCCGTTGGCGAAGAACCAGTCGAGCGTGGCGCCATGCCACGGCGGGGCCGGGTAGTCGGCATTGTTGAAGGCGAACAGCAGCACCACCGCCAGCGGCAGGAACAGGAATAGGTAGAACGCCGCGGCGTAGCCGTGCTGCATGAGCTTGGCCAGCGGGTGTTGGGGCAGGGACGGGATCATGATTTGCGCATCGCCTCGCCGAAGGATTGACCGGTCAGCTTCAGCCCCGCCCACACGAGCAGGGTGGACAGGATCAGCAGCAGGAAGCCGAAGGCGGCGCCCTGCTGCCAGTTGAAGCGGGTGATGAACTGGTTGTAGATCTGCTCGGTGAACCACAGCGAGTTCTTGCCGCCCAAGAGCACCGGGCTCAGGTAGTTGCCCAGCGTCAGCATGAACACCACGATGGTGCCGGCGGCGATGCCCGGCGCCGCGTGCGGCAGCACGATGTCGCGCAGGATAGACACGCCGTTGCCACCCAGGTTGTAGGCGGCCTCGACCAGCGAGTCGTCCAGCGTGTCGAGCGTGTTGGCGAGCGGGATCACCATAAACAGCAGTGACGAGTACACCAGGCCGAGCAGGATGGTGGCGTCGTGGTAGAGCAGCTCGACCGGCTGGTCGGTGAAGCCGAAGCGCTGCAGCAGGTGCGGGATCACCCCATTGCTCTGCAACAGCAGGATCCAGCCGAAGGTGCGCACCATCTCGCTGACCCAGAACGGCAAGAGGCACAGCACGAACAAGAGCTGGCGCAGTCGGCCCTGGGCGATCTTGGCCAGGTACCAGGCGATCGGGAAGGCGGTCACCAACGTCAGGGCGGTGGCGATCAGCGACATCACCGCGGTGCGGGCGAAGGTGCGCCAGTAGAGCGGCTCGTCGAAGAAGGTCAGGTAATTGCCGGCGCCGAAGGTGTAGTCGCCGCCACCGTCGCCGCGGGTTTGTAGCGACAGCCACAACAGGTCCAGGTGCGGCAGCAGGATCAGGCCGACCAGCCAGATCAGGGCCGGCGCCAACAGCAGCCACAGGGGCAGCAGGCGGCCGAGCCGGGTAGGGGTGAGTAGCAGGCGGATCATCGGGCCGGGTACCCCCAGACCTGGTTCACCTGCAGGCCGAGCCGCACCGATTCACCCGGACACAGGTGGGCGAAGCGGCCGTTTTGCGGCAGCGCGGCGCGCAGCGGGGTGCGGCTCGCCTTGTCGACCAACAGCACCGAGGAGTTGGCGCCGTCGAACAGCAGGCTGTCGACCTCGGCCTCGATGGTGAGGTCGCAGTGCGCCAGGTCGGCCGGCTCGTGCGCCAGGCTGATCGCCTCGGGGCGCACGAACAGCTCCACCGCATCGCCCGGGCGCGGCGGGGTGCCGACGATGCGGCCGATCAACGGCAGGCCGCCGTCGGTGACGCATTCGGCGGCATCGCCGCGCAGCGCGTTGACTCGCGCCGTGTAGCGGTTGTTGGCGCCGACGAAGCCGGCGACGAAGGCGCTGGCCGGCTGGTAGTACAGCGATTGCGGCGTGCCGAATTGCTCGAAGCGGCCCTGGTTCATCACCGCCACCGTGTCGGACAGCACCAGCGCCTCGGACTGGTCGTGGGTGATGTAGATGAAGGTGGTGCCGATGGCGTGCTGCAGCTGCTTGAGCTCGATCTTCATGTGCTCGCGCAGCTTCAGATCCAGCGCACCGAGCGGCTCGTCGAGCAAGAGCAGCGTCGGCTCCAGCACCAGGCTGCGCGCGATCGCGACGCGCTGCTTCTGGCCGCCGGACAGGGCGCTGACCGGCTTGTACTCGGCACCGGGCAGGCCGACCTGCTCCAGCATCGCGCTGACCTTGCGGCGGATCTCGGCGGCGGGCTCGCCGCGGCGTTTCAGGCCGTAGGCGATGTTCTCGCCCACGCTCATCATCGGAAACAGCGCCAGATGCTGGAACACCATGGTGGCGGGGCGACGGTTGGGCGCGACGCCCTGCATCGCCTGGCCGCGAATACGGATATCGCCCTGGTCGGGCTCGATGAAGCCGGCGATCATCCGAAGCAGCGTGGTCTTGCCGCAGCCGGACGGGCCGAGAATGGAGAAGAAGGAACCGGGGGCGATGGAGAACGACAGGTCGTTCACCGCGCTGAAGGCGTCGTAGTGCTTGCTGACGCCGGCAAGTTCGAGGTCGGGGATGGCGGACATGATGGGTCTAGGGGCTGAGTCGCGTGCGAAGCCGTTGGCCTTGTTGGCGCTGGGCGCCGGCTTTCTGCAACGGGAAAGCAAAACCGGCCGCCCTGAGAGCCTGTTCACAATCTCGCGAACGAAGGGTCAGCCAAGGCGAAATGACGCGAAAAAGCGGAATGGGCATGGAGTCCATGAGCATTTTTGAGTGTCATTTCAACGCTGGATCACCCGAGTGCAGCAAATCGTGAACAGGTTCTGCGGCGTCCGGCACGGACTGGCTTAGCTCGCGGCCTTGACGCGGTCGAGCACGCGGCCCTCGATCTCCTCGAGGCCGGCCGGCACCGCCGGGTACCAGTTGATCTTCTGCATCACCGCCGGCGGGAAGCTGGCGGCGAACTGCGCCTTCAGCTTCGGATCGGCCAGCTTGTCGGCGCCTTGCGAAGCGGAGAAGTTGCCCACCGACTTGGCGATCTTGGCGGCGATCTCCGGGCGCATGGTGAAGTTGATCCACTTGTAAGCGGCGGTGTCGTTCTTGCCGCGCGCCGGCAGCGCATAGGTGTCCACCCAGCCCATCGCGCCCGACTTCGGCGCGACGAATTTCAGCGTCGGGTTCTCGCTGTTGAGCTTCCAGCCGCCAGAGTCCCACATCATCGCGCCGACCAGTGCGCCGTTGCGCAGGTCGCCGAGCATCTGCTCCTTGTTCTCGAAGAAGTACTTCACGTTCTTTTTGCAGGCGATCAGCTTGTCGCCGACCTTGTTCATCAGCGAGCCGTACTGCTGCGGGTTGCTGTAGAGCTTGAACGGGTTCTCGCCCAGCGCGAACGCGAAGGCCATCAGCGTCGGGCGCTTCAGGCGCATGCTGACCTTGCCGGCGTAGGCCGGGTTGCACAGGTCGGTGTAGTCGGCGATCTGCGCGGCCTTGGTGTTGACCACCAGGCCGTCGGTACCCCACACGTACGGCAGGCCGTACACCTTGCCATCGAAGGTGGTGATCTTCTCGGTGGCGGAGAGCATCGACGGGATGAACAGCTTGCGGTCGACCTTGGAGAGGTCGAGCGGCTTGTAGATGCGGAATTCCTTCTGCGCGCTGACGATGCGGTCCTGGCTCGGCTGTACCAGGTCGTAGCCCGAGCCGCCGGTGGCGCGCAGCTTGGAGATCATTTCTTCGTTGTTCGACAGCGTGACTTCGACGGTGATGCCGGTTTCCTTCTTGAACTGTTCGATCACGTCCTTCGGTGCGTAATCGGCCCAGGTCAACAGGCGCAGGGTGTTGTCGGCGGCCAGCGTGTGGCCGGCGGCGAAGGCTAACATCAGGGGGATACAGCGAAGTCCGGTGCGCTTCACGTTGAGCTCTCCTAGTGTGGGGGACGATCACAGAAACGGGATGAGACTAGGTTTGATTTATTTCAAATGCATGATGTAACAAAATTTTCATTAATAATGGATAGCGTAGACAATCTTCGATTTATTGCAGGAAAGTTTGCGAATTTCCCGTTGAACGTTGATCGAAACGATTGATGAATTCGGCATCGGGAAAGCGCCATCGATCCTGGGTCTAACTGGAGTTGGTGATGAGCTCGTCCTGGTCCTTTCCGCGCCTGATCGCGCACCGCGGCGGCGGCCGGCTCGCCCCGGAGAACACCCTGGCCGGCATGCGTTGCGCGGTCGAGCACGGCTATCGCGCGGTCGAGTTCGACGTGAAGCTGTCGGCCGACGACCACCCTTATCTGTTGCACGACGATGACCTCGATCGCACCACCGACGGCCACGGCCCGGCGCGGCCCAAGACCTGGGCGGAACTGGCACGGCTCGACGCCGGCAGCTGGCTGTCGGCGCGCTTTGCCGGCGAGTTGCTGCCGGATCTTGCGACCATCGCCGCGTACTGCCGCGAGCAGGGGCTGTGGGCGAACGTCGAGATCAAGCCCTGCCCAGGGCGAGAGGAGGAGACCGGCGCGCTGGTGAGCGCGGCGGTGGCGACGTTGTGGGCCGGCGGCGAGGAGAAGGTGCTGTTGTCGTCATTTTCGGAGACGGCGCTGGCCGCCGCGCAGCAGGCGGCACCGCAGCTGGCGCGTGGCATGCTGTTCGAGGTGTTGCCTCCGGATTGGGCGGCGATCGCTGCGCGGCTCGGTTGCGCGTCGGTGCACGTGGACGGCGAGCGGCTTAATGCGGAGCAGGCGACGGCGATCCGAAGTAGCGGTTATCGCTTGCTGGTGTACACGGTGAATAACACGACGGCGGCGGAGCGCCTGTTCGAATGGGGAGTGGACGGGGTGTTTACCGACGCCTTGCCGGAGCTGGCGGCACTCGGCTGAGAACGGCACTCAACGCTATGACGCGGACGATATATCGGGCTGGGGGGCATTCGAATCTACTGCTGGGCGTGTCTGTGGATACACACGCAGCGATTCGCCCGGCGGTCGGGGATTGTCATGTATCCATGTGCCTTCCAGTGTCTGCATGCGGTCCCCTTGCGCCCACTCGCTATGCTTTGAGAGGGGAGCAGGTCTCGAACTGGGAGAATTCATTTGCAGGTTGGCCGCGGCACAACCAGTTGCCGTGTGGCAGGTGTCTCGGTTCGATCATCGTCGATGAATTTTCATCTGTCATCACCGGGCAGCGGGAGCTGCCGCCAGCAGTGGCGCTTTCCTGCTCGCCTGCCTTTTGGAGGAGGAAGCCGAGTCTTGGCCACTGTATCTGTCATGCGGGCTGGCGTTGTTGATTCGGCTGACTGACTCGGCCGGCAATCACGATGAGCCCTCATGCGACGGCGTTGTCCGGCGGACTCGGCGCGGCGAATGGCTTCGACACTGCTGCCGGTCGTGGCATTTCTGGCGCCCAAGGGCCGACTGGACACCACCGAGACCTCTACGGTGCGGCGATGCCTTGCCGTTTTTGCGTTATGCTCGCGCCCATTCCCGCGAATCCAGCGTCGCGGTCCCTGATGTGCAGCGCCCCCATCCGCGCGCCGAGGGCGCTGCGACGCTCCTATTTGGAGAACACTGCATGGCCAGACGCCTGCTCGTCCTTTACACCGGCGGCACCATCGGCATGGACCATACCCCGGCCGGCCTCGCCCCAGTGCCGGGCCTGCTGCCCAAGCTGCTCGATCGTTTCCGCCGCGACGATCTTACGATCGACGTGGTCGAATACCCGGAGCTGATCGACTCGTCGGCGATCACCGTCGCCCACTGGAACCGGCTGATCGACGATATTGCGGCCAATTACGCGGCGTATGACGGCTTCGTGGTGATCCATGGCACCGATACGATGGCCTACACCGCCAGCGTACTGGCGTTCGCCTTGCACGGTCTGAACAAGCCGGTGGTATTGACCGGCTCGCAACTGCCGCTGGTGCATCCGCGCTCGGACGGCTGGAGCAACTTGGCTGACGCGCTCGAGGCGGCGGCACAGCCGAATCTCTGCGAAGTGGTGCTGGCGTTCAACCGGCAACTGCTGCGCGGTGTGACCGCCCGCAAGCTTGATGCGGCGAGCTTCGCCGGCTTCGAAAGCCCGAATGCCGAGCCGCTCGCCGAGTTCGGCATCGACGTTGCCTGGTATCGCGACCGTTGGCGCCAACCGCGCGGCGAGTTCGCGCCGGTGCGGCTCGACGAGTCGGCCGAGGTGCTGCTGTTCATGCTGGCGCCGGGCGCCACCGCCGCGCAGATCGGCCGAACCCTGGCCGAGCGTAAGCCGGCCGGTGCGGTGCTGCTCAGCTACGGCAATGGCAATGCGCCGGCCGATCCGGCATTGCTCGACGGCGTGCGCGTAGCGAGCGCCGCCGGCAGCCTGATCCTGAACCTGACCCAGGTGGTGCACGGTCGCGTTGCCGTCGGCGCGTACGCGGCCAGCCAGCCGCTCGCGCAGGCGGGTGCCTTGCCCGGTGCCGACATGACGCCGGAAGCCGCTATCGCCAAGCTGACCGTGCTGGCATCGCAGCGACTGGAGTCGGCGCTGGCGCGCGCGCTGCTTGAGAAGAGCCTGGTCGGGGAGTTCAACGACTAGCTGCCTGGGGCTGGGCGTTTTGCCGACTGCCTTGCCTAAAAAATGCGCAGTCAGTGAAAAACCCTGCCACGGCAAGCACTTGGATCGCTTGTCCACAGTCGCTCCACACCGCTCTCCACCCCGGCTGGGGGCAACTTCGTCGCACTGCACAAAAAATGGGCGGCGTTCGGAAAGCCAAGCTGTATCAGTGTGTTAGATGGCTTTTCCACAGCCGATCAACACCGCTGTCCCCGCGCCATGTGCAAAACTGCGGCGGTGCAACCCCACCCTTTTGGGGACGGGCCATGGCACGCCGTATAATGGACGGTTTTCTATTGGGGTGGAGTCGTCGTGGCGAAGCATTCTGCGACGCAGCGGGTCGCGATCGTCGGGCCGGAGTCGAGCGGAAAGAGCACCCTGGCCGCGGCTCTGCAACTGGCGCTGGCCGACCGAGGCGTGGCGGTGGCGCGGGTCGACGAGTACGCGCGCGAGTATTACGCGAGCCGCCCGTATCGGCCGACGATGGCCGACATTGAGGCGATCGCGCAGGAACAGCGGCGCCGCGAGGATGCGATGGCGGCCTCGTGCGAGCTGTTGTTGTGCGACAGCACCGCGCTGACCAACCGCATCTGGGCCGAGGTGGCGTTCGGTACGGCCAGTGCCGTGCTGCTCGCGTTGAGTCGGCCACGCGACTACGCGCTGACGTTGCTGGCGAAGCCGGACATTGCCTGGCAGCCCGATCCGTTGCGCAGCCATCCGGCTCAGCGCGATTGGCTGTTCGATCTCTATAAGGCGGCGCTGGAACGCGACGGCGTGGCGCCGCTGATTGTTGCCGGTGATCGGCCGGTGCGTTTGACGAGCGCGCTGGCTGCAATCGAAGCATTGCTTAAAAAATGAGCGTGTATAACAAAGCGGCGGTAGATCAAGCATTTGCCGAGTTTGTCCACAGTCCGCTCACAGCACTGTCCCGTACGGGTGGGGATAGTTGGCCAAATACGGGAAAACTCGTATCAGCCGAACTGGTCAAAAAATAGGCAGGCAAAAAAACTGCTTAACGAATAAGGGCTTGGCAACGTTGTCCACAGCGCACCCACAACGCTGTCCAGCCGGAGTGTGAAGAAATGAACGAAACGTTTGAATTGAACGGTGAATACATCGCGCTGTGCGACCTGTTGAAAATCTGTGCGGTCGCCGACAGCGGCGGCGCGGCCAAGCACTTCATCGCCGAGGGCAATGTCCAGGTCGACGGCCAAGTGGAGCTGCGCAAGACCTGCAAGATCCGCGCCGGCCAGACCGTCAGCGGCGACGGCTTTACCATCCGCGTGGTGGCGGCATGAGCGACGCACCGCTGCCGGGCGACGTCGACCTGGTCGAGCCGAGCAAGCCGGTCGATGACGATCCGTTCGATCCGGAACCGGAAGCCCCCGAGCCGCCGGCTGACGGCGCCTGCTGCGATTCGGGCTGCGATCCGTGCGTGTGGGACATCTACCGCGAACAGATGGACGAGTACCGTGCCAAGCTTGCCGCCTGGAAGGCGCGTAACGGGATACAGGGTTAGACCATGGCCAGCATCGACCTGCATTTTCATTCGACCGCTTCGGACGGCGCCTTGGCGCCGGCCGAGGTGATCGCGCGCGCCGCCGGGCGTGGCGCGACGCTGGTGGCGCTGACTGACCACGACTGCACCGCCGGCATCGCCGAGGCGCGCGCCGCCGCGGCCGAGCACGGTGTGGGCTTCGTCGCCGGCGTCGAGGTGTCGGTGACTTGGTCGGCCAAGCACACCATCCACATCGTCGGCCTCGGCATCGACCCGGACAATGCAATATTGGCCGAAGGGCTCAGCGGCATCCGCCAGGGGCGACTCGCCCGGCTGGCCGAGATGGCAGAGCAGCTGAAGCTCAAGGCCGACATCGACGGGGTCTACGACGGTGCGCTGGCGCTGGCGGAGAACCCCGAGATGGTCGGCCGCACCCATGTGGCGCGCTACTTGGTCGGCCGAGGGCTGGTGAAGGACACCAAGGCGGTGTTCCGCAAGTTTCTCACCCCCGGCAAGCCCGGCTACGTGCCGCACCAGTGGGCGAGCCTGGCCGACGCGGTGGGCTGGATCCGTTCCGCCGGCGGCGTGGCGGTGATCGCGCACCCGGGGCGCTACGACTTCGGCCGCACCCTGACCGAGCGGCTGATCCTCGATTTCAAGGACGCCGGTGGCGAGGCGATCGAGGTCGCCAGCGGTAGCCACAGCCTCGACGATATGCACAAGTATGCGCTGTACGCCCAGCGCTTCGACTTGCTCGCCAGCGCCGGCAGCGATTTTCACGCGCCGGGCGAGGGGGGGCGCGATGTTGGCCTGACGCAGGACCTGCCGCCGATCTGCAAGCCGGTATGGGCCCGCTGGGTGAATGCCTAAGGATGTCTTTACCCGAGTAGCACTGGCGAGTCGCCACGACAATAAGGAGAAAGCGATGTCGCAGTTTTTCCAGATCCACCCGGACAACCCGCAGGCGCGACTGATCCGCGAGGCGGTGAAGATCCTGCGGTCGGGCGGGGTGATCGTCTATCCGACCGATTCCTGTTACGCGCTCGGTTGCGCGCTGGGCGACAAGCAGGCGATGGAGCGGCTGTTGGCGATCCGCGAGATCGACCTCAAGCACCACCTGACGCTGGTCTGCCACGACCTGTCGGCACTGGCCCACTACGCCAAGGTCGACAACGGCCAGTTCCGCATGCTGAAGGCCGCCACGCCGGGCAGCTACACCTTCATCCTGCAGGCCACCAAAGAGGTGCCGCGCCGCACGCTGCACCCGAAGCGCTCGACCATCGGCCTGCGCGTGCCTGATCACCCGACCACGCAGGCGCTGTTGGCCGAACTGGGTGAACCGATCCTGTCGTCGACGCTGCTGTTGCCGGGCGAGGACGAGCCAATGACCGATCCGTACGAGATCCGCGACCGGCTGGAGCACAGTGTCGATCTGGTGATCGACGGCGGCTGGTGCGGCACCGAGCCCACCACGGTGATCGACATGACCGACGGCGTGGAGCTGTTGCGTGCCGGCAAGGGCGATCCGGCGATCTTTGGCCTATGAGTGTCGAAGAACCCCAGCCCCGCCTGCCTTTGACGCGGCCAAGCCATTGAGGGTAGGGGGCTCTGCCACCATCTTAAGAACAATAATGCTGAATCGTCGGTCGAATGCGGCCGGGCTTTCCGTTACAGATAAAGGGATGTTTTGTAGTGGACGATCTGATCCAGAAAATCACCATCTATGCCTTGCCGGTGCTGTTCGCCATCACCGTGCACGAGGCGGCGCACGCCTATGCGGCCAAGCGCTTCGGCGACGCCACCGCCTACATGATGGGGCGGATGACCTTGAACCCCCTGAAGCACATCGACCCGATCGGCACGGTGCTGCTGCCCATCCTGTGCCTGGTGACCGGTGGCTTCCTGTTCGGCTGGGCCAAGCCGGTGCCGGTGAATTTCAGCGGGCTGCGCAATCCGAAACGCGATATGCGTTGGGTGGCGGCGGCCGGTCCGGCCGCCAACTTCGTGATGGCGGTGATCTGGGTGCTGCTGTTGAAACTGTCGATGGTGATCGACAATGACTACTCGGTGCCGCTGCGGTTGATGAGCCAGGCCGGTGTCGGCATCAACGTCACCCTGATGGTGCTGAACCTGATTCCGATCCCGCCGCTGGACGGTGGACGCATCGTCGAGAGTCTGCTGCCGCCGGGCACCGCCTACCGCTATTCGCGCATCGAGCCTTACGGGGTGTGGATCCTGATGGGCCTGCTGTTGACCGGCCTGCTGTCACCGATCATGAGACCGTTCATGAACCTCGTGTATTATCTGCTCAGTCAACTCCTGTAAACGACGCGGTCTCAATACTGGCCGGGCAAGTGTGTCGCCACCTTGCCCGGCTTGTCTTGCCGGCCGCCGCCACTCAACGAAAACCGCATTCATATGGCTGATCGCATTCTTTCGGGCATGCGCCCGACCGGCAAGCTGCACCTCGGGCACTATCATGGCGTGATCAAGAACTGGGTCGAGATGCAGCATGCGCACGACTGTCTGTTTATGGTCGCCGACTGGCACGCGCTGACCACCGCCTACGACGACGTGTCGGTGATCGAGGCCAGCATCTGGGACATGGTGATCGACTGGCTCGCCGCTGGCGTTGACCCGGACAAGGCCACCGTGTTCATCCAGAGCCGCGTGCCCGAGCATGCCGAGCTGCACCTGGCGCTGTCGATGATCACCCCGCTGTCCTGGCTGGAACGGGTGCCGACCTATAAGGACCAGATCGAGAAGCTCAGCACCAAGGACCTGGGCACCTACGGCTTCCTCGGCTACCCGCTGCTGCAGGCGGCCGACATCCTGGTCTACCGCGCAAGCCAGGTGCCGGTGGGCGAGGACCAGGTGCCGCACATCGAGCTGACCCGTGAGGTGGCGCGCCGTTTCAACCACCTGTATGGGCGCGAACCGAACTTCGAAGAGCTGGCCAAGGCGGCAATCAAGAAGATGGGCAAGAGCGGCAAAGAGCTGGAAAAGCTGCGCACCCGCTACCTGCAGGACGGCGACGCCGAGGCGCTGCTGGCGGCGCGCGAGGTGCTGATCGGCAGCCAGAACATCGGTGCGGCCGACCGCGAGCGCCTGCTCGGCTATCTGGAGAACAAGGGCAAGATCATCCTGCCGGAGCCGGAAGCCAAGCTGACCGAGGCGTCGAAGATGCCGGGCCTCGACGGCCAGAAGATGTCCAAGTCCTACGGCAACACCATCACGTTGCGTGAGGCGCCGGAATCGGTGACCAAGAAGGTGCGCGCGATGCCGACCGACCCGGCCCGGGTGCGTCGCACCGACGCCGGCGATCCGGCCAAGTGCCCGGTGTGGCAGCTGCACCAGGTGTACACCGACGAGACTACCCGCGAGTGGGTGCAGGCGGGCTGTAAGAGCGCCAGCATCGGCTGCCTGGAGTGCAAGCAGCCGGTGATCGATGGCGTGCTGCGCGAGCAGCAGCCGATGTTCGAGCGCGCCCAGCAGTACCTGGACAACCCGAACCTGGTGCGCGAGATCGTCGCCGACGGCTGTAGCCGCGCCCGCGCCCACGCCAGCGAGACGATGCGCGAGGTGCGCGACGCGATGGGCCTGGGCTACTGAGCGCGTAACCTGCCTTGCTCTACACACGGGGCCGTCGGCCCCGTTTTGATCTGGAACGCATGATGATACGACACGGCCGATTCGGCTTGATCGCGACCGCCCGCCTCTCGGGCGGGGCCGTGCCGTGCGCGTTCGGCTTGCCGAATCGGGGAGGGCGCCGTGGCTGATGACGTGCAGGACGACTTCGCCCTCACCGCGCCCGAGCTGCCGGCTAATACCCCGGTCGCGCATGTGTTCGGCCAGCCGGTACTGGACGTGCCGCAGGACCTGTTCATCCCTCCCGACGCGCTGCAGGTGATTCTGGAGAGCTTCGAAGGGCCGCTCGATCTGCTGCTCTACCTGATCCGCAAGCAGAACCTCAACGTGCTCGACATCCCGATGGCCGAGATCACCACTCAGTACATGGGCTACATCGACAGCATGCGCGCCGAGCGGCTGGAGCTGGCGGCTGAGTACCTGCTGATGGCGGCGCTGCTGATCGAGATCAAGTCGCGGCTGCTGCTGCCGCGCCCGCCTTCCGATGCCGAGGACGAGCCGGACGACCCGCGTGCCGAGCTGGTGCGCCGTCTGCTCGAATACGAGCAGATGAAGCTCGCCGCGCTGGAGCTCGACAAGATGCCGCAGGCCGACCGCGACTTCGCCTGGCTGGCGGTGCTGCTCGAGCAGGTGGCCGAGGAGCGCCTGCCCGACGTCGCGGCCATCGACCTGCGCCAAGCCTGGCTCGCCATCCTGTCACGCGCCAAGCACAAGCGCAGCCACCAGGTGGAGAAGGACGAGCTGTCGGTGCGCGAGCAGATGAGCTGGATCCTGCGCTATCTGGGCGGCCGTGATTACGTCGCCTTCGAGGAGTTGTTCGACCTCGACAAGGGCGTGGCGCATCTGGTGGTCAACTTCATCGCGGTGCTGGAGCTGGTGAAGGAAGGGCTGATCAAGGTCAGCCAGGAAGCGGCCTACCAGCCTATCTATGTGCGGCTGGCGATCGTCTGAGCCGCTGGCTACGGCGAAACCCCAGCGTTACCGCAAAAAACCGTGTAAAATCCGCGCCTTCGCGCGAAAGTCTCTATTAGACTACACTGCTCTATGTCCACCATTACCGATCTCAAGTACCTCAAGACCGTGCTCGAGACGGCGCTGTTGACCGCCTCCGAGCCGCTGACGGTGTCGATGCTGAAGAAGCTCTTCACCGAAGACATCAAGGCGGCGCTGATCAACGATATTTTGGACGACATCCAGGGCGACTGGCGTGGCCGGGGCATTGAGCTGGTCAAGCTCGCCTCCGGTTGGCGCTTTCGCGCGCGGGCGGAATTTACGCCCTATCTTGCGCGGCTGAACCCGGAAAAACCGCCCCGCTATTCGCGGGCGGTGATGGAAACCTTGGCGATCATCGCCTACCGGCAGCCGGTCACCCGCGGCGACATCGAGTCGATCCGCGGCGTGTCGGTATCCACCAGCGTGATGCAGACGCTGTTGGAGAGGGGCTGGATCGAAGTGATCGGCCACAAGGACGTGCCGGGGCGACCCGGCTTGTACGCAACCACCCGCAAGTTTCTCGATGATCTGGGGCTGAACTCCCTGAAGGACCTGCCCCCGTTGGCCGAACTGGGCACCCTGGTGATCCCCGAGGCCAACGAGGCGACTGCCGATGAAGGCGACGCGGATGACGCGTCGGCCGAGGTAGGCGCCGACCCCGACACAGAACAGGAAAGTTATGTCTAAAGGACAACGCAACCACGCCCGCCAGCCGGTGTCGCGTGACACCCGCAGCCAGCCGAGCGCCCCGCGCAAGCCGGGCGGCTTCATCAAGTCGGTCAGCAGCAATGCGCCGCAGGGGCAGGGCAAGGGGCACGAGCGCCGCGCGCCGAAGTCGTTCGGCAACGAGCCGCGCCCGTTCAGCAACGCGCCGCAGGGCCAGGACCGTCGTTCCAAGCCGTTCGGCCAGCGCGACGACAACCGCCGCTTCGGCAACGACGAGCGCCGCGAAGGTGGCAAGCCGTTCGGCCAACGCGACGACAACCGCCGCTTCGGCAACGACGAGCGCCGTGAAGGCGGCAAGCCGTTTGGCCAACGCGACGACAACCGCCGTTTCGGCAACGACGAGCGCCGCGAAGGTGGCAAGCCGTTCGGCCAACGCGACGACAACCGCCGTTTCGGCAATGACGAGCGCCGCGAAGGCGGCAAGCCGTTCGGCCAGCGCGACGACAATCGCCGTTTCGGTAACGACGAGCGCCGTGAAGGCGGCAAGCCGTTCGGTCAGCGCGACGACAACCGCCGCTTCGGCAACGACGAGCGCCGCGAAGGTGGCAAGCCGTTCGGCCAGCGCGACGACAACCGTCGCTTCGGCAATGACCAGCGTCGCGAAGGCGGCAAGCCGTTCGGCCAGCGCGACGACAACCGCCGTTTCGGCAATGACGAGCGCCGCGAAGGCGGCAAGCCGTTCGGCCAACGCGACGACAACCGTCGCTTCGGCAACGACGAGCGCAAGCCGTTCCAGCGCGACGACCGTGCCCCGGCCGGCAAGGGCCAGTCGCGTCGTACCCCGGAGCAGGAACACGCCGACCGCGTGCGCTACGACGAATCGCTGCCGACCGGTCGCAAGCCGGGTACCGGCGTGCGCAGCCGCTTTGGCAACGAACGTCGCAGCGTAGGTTCGCCGACCACCACCAAGGCCAAGAAGCTGGTGGTGCGCAACCCGAACCAGGAAACCCAGGCACGCGCCAACCGCCTGCGCGAAACCCGCGTGAAGTCCGAAGACATTGAGCCTGTGCGCCTGCAGAAGGCACTGGCCGCGTCCGGCGTCGGTTCGCGTCGTGAGATGGAAGAGTGGATCGAGCAGGGCTTGGTGCTGGTCAACGGCAAGAAGGCCTCGCTGGGCGACCATGTCGGTCCGCAGGACCGCGTCACCGTCAAGGGCGACAACATCAAGCTGAAGTGGCCGGACCGCCTGCCGCGCATCATCATCTACCACAAGCAGGAAGGCGAGATCGTCAGCCGTGACGATCCGGGCGGCCGCGTCAGCATCTTCGACCGCCTGCCGCAGGCCAAGAGCAGCCGCTGGGTCAGTATCGGCCGTCTCGACGTCAACACCTCGGGCCTGCTGATCATCACCACCAGCGGCGAGCTGGTGAACCGCTTCGCCCACCCGAGCTTCGAGGTGGAGCGCGAATACGCGGTCCGCGTGCTGGGCGAAGTGAACGACGACCAGAAGAAGTGGCTGACTACCGAAGTGCTGCTCGACGACGGCCCGGCCAAGCTTGATCGCTTCATCGACCAGGGCGGCGAAGGCGCCAACCACTGGTACAACGTGGTGATCCGCGAAGGCCGCAACCGCGAAGTGCGCCGCATCTTCGAGAGCGTCGGGCTGACCGTTAGTCGCCTGATGCGCGTGCGTTTCGGCCCGATCGGCCTGCCGGCACGCCTGAAGCGCGGTCAGTTCTACGAACTGAACGAGATCGAAGTGGCCAACATTATGAAGTGGGCCAAGCTGACCATTACCGGTCAGTCCAAAGATCGCCGCTAAGGTGTAGACTTAAATGGCCTCCGGTAAATGCCGGGGGCCATTTTCATTTCGGATGGCGCAACGATGAGCAAAGCCTTTACCCGCGAATCGGACGACGACGACCTCGACGACGATCTGCCCGTCGAGCTGCAATTGCCGCGTTCGACCAAAAATTACATCACTCCGCAGGGCTGGCAGTGCCTGAAGGACGAACTGTATCACTTGGTCAATCGTGAGCGGCCCGAGGTGGTCAACATCGTCAACTGGGCGGCCAGCAACGGCGACCGTTCCGAGAACGGCGACTACCTGTACGGCAAGCGCCGACTGCGCGAGATCGACCGGCGCATCCGCTTCTTGACCAAGCGGCTGGAAGCGGCCGAGGTGGTCGACCCGGAAACCCGCGAGGCGACCGACCAGATCTTCTTCGGTGCCACCGTGACCATGCTGCGCGGCAACGGTCATGAGCAGACGGTTAGCATCGTCGGCGTCGACGAGCTCGATCTGGCACGTGGCCACATCAGCTGGATCTCGCCGATTGCACGTGCGCTGATCAAGGCGCGTGAGGGCGATCTGGTGGTGTTCAACGGCCCGGACGGCCGCGAGGAGATCGAAGTGCTGGAGGTATGCTACCGGCGCATCGAAGCCCCGCCGTCGGGCAACTGACGCGCACTTCAAAACTTTCGGCCAACCTTAAGGTTGGCCGAATCGTTTCTGGGGGAAACCGGTCCGCCGACCCAGCGGTACGGTCGAAGTTCGGGTAGCCATCCCACAGCAAGCCCAGGCGTTCACCCCTCTGCAGGGTTTAGTCTGGATTGGCATAATTATTCTATTGGCATTTGCTGGCGGCGGGGTTAGGCTGTTGTCTATGCCGACAGGAGAAGCCCTGTCGTCGTGACGATGTCAGGTGCCGCGCTGTTCGGCATCGGCAAGGCGGCGGTTGCCGTCCAGCCAACCGTCGCGGGTACTCGCAGGCCCGTCGGCAAAGGCATCGCGTAGCAAGCGTGCCTGCTCGCGGTGCAGCGCCAGTTCCAGCTCGGCCCCGGCGTCAGTCAGCCACAGCTCGCGCACCCGCTTGTCGTGGCTGGCGATCCGGGTTTCGACCAGCTGTAGTTCCACTAGCTGGCGCAATGGTGCATGAATCGCTTGCTTGCTCACCCCTAGCGCTGCCAGCAGCGACTTGACGCTCAGCCCCGGGTACAGCGCGACGAAGAACAGGATGCGATGATGGACCCGTGCCAGGCCACGTTCGGCCAACATCTGGTCCGGCTTGGCGGTAAAGGCACGATAGGCCTGGAAGAACGCCTCCATCGCGTTGCGCAGGTCGGCGTCGGATTTTAAGTCAACCATATTGACGTACTAACTCTTGTGGCCTCATATTTAGGTCAGTGTTATTGCCATAAAACCCACCCGCCTGGAGCTTAGCATGTTTTCAGAACGCATCGAACGCCTCACCGGCTCGCTGATCCGCGAGATTCTCGCCGCCGCCCAGCGACCCGAAGTGATCTCCTTCGCTGGCGGCCTGCCGGCGCCGTCCTGTCTGCCCATGCTCGACTTCAGCGGCATCCCGCAAGGCCTGGCGCAATATGGCACCAGCGAAGGTGAACCGGCGCTGCGCGAGGCCATCGCCGCCGAGGCCAACAAGATGGGTATCGTCTGCGAACCCCACCAGGTGCTGGTGCTGACCGGCTCGCAGCAGGCGATGGACCTGGCCGCCAAGCTGTTCATCGACCCGGGCACGCCGGTGCTCACCGAGGGGCCGACCTTCCTCGCCGCGCTGCAGTGTTTCAACCTGTTCGGTGCCCGCATCAGCGCGGTGGCACAGCAGAGTGGCCGGCTGCCTGCCGAGGCGGTGCAGGCGACGATCGCGACCGACAAGCCGCGCCTCGCCTACCTGATCCCGAGCTTCCAGAACCCATCCGGCGCCTGCTACGACGCAGATAACCGCCGCGAGTTGGCCGAAGTGTTTGATGCGGCCAACGTGCCGGTGTTCGAGGATGACCCATACCGCGCGCTGGCCTACGACGGCGCGGCGCCGGCACCGCTGGTGTCGCACCTGAAGAACGCGCCGTGGATCTACGCCGGCTCCTTCTCCAAGACGCTGGCGCCGGGCCTGCGCCTCGGCTACCTGATTGCCTCGCCGACGCTGCTGCCGCATCTTGTCAAACTGAAGCAGGCCGCCGACCTGCATGCCAACCGGCCGGCACAGTGGTTCGTCACCCGCTGGCTGACGAGCCCGGACTATCCTGCCCATCTCGCCAAGCTTGCCGCCACCTACCGTGTCGGTCGCGATGCGATGCAAGCGGCACTGGAACGTCATTTCGCCGACCTCGCCACCTGGCAGATCCCGCAGGGCGGCCTGTTCTTCTGGCTGAAGCTAAACCGGACTATCGATACCCGGGAACTCTTGAAGGTAGCATTGGAGCAGCACAACGTCGCGTTCATGCCGGGCGAGCCGTTCTATCCAAATCCGGAGGATGGGCTCGGCCATCTGCGCCTCAACTTCAGTCATGCCAGTGCCGAGCGGATCGAAGAGGGTATCGCCCGCCTGGCGGCGTTGGTGCGCGAAGCCTGAGCGGCCAGGACTGTCGAGAAAGGCTCGGTATGCAACTGGATGTCATCGATCAGCCGGCCGACGAGTTGGGCGAGTTCTTCAAGCGCAAGATCGTCGAGTTCAACCAGCAGCATTGGGAAGTGAAGGAAAGGTTGCCGTTGGCGGTGACGGTGCGCAACGAGGCCGGCGAGATCGTCGCCGGCGCGTCGGCTCGCACCTTTGGTAACTGGCTGCTGCTCGACTACCTGTGGGTGTCGCCGACACTACGCGGCCAGGACTGGGGCAGCCGGGTGCTGCAAGCGCTCGAGGGGCGCGCCTGCGAGCGCGGGTGTCGCTTCGTGCTGCTCGACACGCTCGGCTTCCAGGCCCGACCTTTCTACGAAAGGCACGGCTACCGGGTCGAGTGGGAGCAACCGGCGTATCCGCGCGATGGCTGCAAGTACTTCATGAGCAAGACGCTGTAGGGCCGCCGTCAAGAACGAAAAAGCTTGGCCGAATCCGCGATGGATTCGGCCAAGCGCTGTCTACACCGAGGGCTCAGGCCAACGCCGTCTCGTCTTCCAGCATCGTGACGCCGGGGAGTCCGGAGCGGAACACCGCCTGCTGCAGCGTGGTGATCGCCGATTTGCGGAAGAACTGCTTGCGCGTCACCAATAGCACGCGGCGCTGCGGCGCAGGGGCGGCGAACGGCACAGTCGAGAACAGCACGTCGTCGGCCGGGCCTACCGATGTGTTCGGCAGCACCGTCACGCCCATGCCGCTCGCCACCATATGGCGGATGGTGTTGAGCGAACTGCCCTGCAACATGCCGGCGAGGCCAGCATGGTTCTGCCGGCTGGCCAGTTCGCTGCACGAGGCCAGCACCTGATCGCGGAAACAGTTGCCCTGGGTGAGCAGCAGTACGCTCTCGTCTGCCAGCTCACAGGTGCGGATCGCCTTGCGCTTCTCGAACGGGTGTCCCTTCGGCGTGGCGACCACGAACGGCTCATCGTAGAGGGGATAGGCCACCGTGCCCGGTTCGTCGAACGGATCGGCGACGATGATCGCATCGACCTCACCGCGCTTGAGCATCTCGGCCAGGCGCGCAGTGTAGTTCTCTTCCAGGATCAGCGGCATGTTCGGCGCCAGGATGCGCAGTGCCGGGATCAGCCGCGGCAAGAGGTAGGGGCCGATGGTGAAGATCACGCCCAGCTTCAGCGGGCCGACCAGCTCGTTCTGCTGCTCGCCGGCCAGCTGTTTGATGGTGTCGGCCTCTTCGAGCACGCGCTGGGCCTGCTCGACGATGCGCTCGCCGATCTCGGTGACCGCCACTTCGGTGCCGCCGCGCTCGAACAGCGTCACACCCAGCTCATCCTCGAGCTTCTTGATCGCGATCGACAGCGTAGGCTGGCTGACGAAGCAGCTTTGAGCGGCGCGGCCGAAGTGCCGCTCGCGCGACACTGCCACGATATATCTCAGTTCGGTCAGCGTCATACCGTTAGCGTTGGTTTTCCGGCAGAACGATATTGACTTCAAGCACGTCCATGTCGTCCTGGCGTTCCAGCTGTACCTTGATGTCGTCCTGGTTGACCCGGACGTATTTCGAGATCACGTCCATCAGCTCGCGCTGCAGCGCCGGCAGGTAGTCCGGCGTGCCGGTGCGGCCGTTGCGCTCGTGCGCGAGAATGATCTGCAGGCGTTCGCGAGCAATCTCTGCGCTTTTCTGGCGTTTGCCGAAAATCAGTTCCATCAGCGACATGGGATCAGCCTCCGAACAGACGTTTCAGCAAGCCCACCTTGGGCGCATCGAGGAAGCGCATCGGCTTGTCATCGCCGACAAAGCGCGACACCACATCCTTGTACGCCTCGGACACATCGGTGCCGTTGAGGTGAATCGCCGGCGAGCCGGCGTTGGATGCCTGCAGCACCGCCTGCGATTCCGGAATCACGCCGATCAGCGGCACGCGCAGGATTTCCTTCACATCGTCGACCGACAGCATCTCGCCCTTGTCGACGCGGGCCGGGGCGTAGCGGGTGATCAGCAGGTGTTCCTTGACCGGCTTGTCGCCATTTTCGGCACGGCGCGACTTGGACGAGAGAATGCCGAGGATGCGGTCCGAGTCCCGCACCGACGACACTTCCGGGTTGGTCACGATGATCGCCTCGTCAGCGAAGTAGAGCGCCAACAACGCGCCCTTCTCGATGCCGGCCGGCGAGTCGCAAACGATGTAGTCGAAGCCCATCTCATCGAGCTCGTCCAAGACCTTTTCGATCCCTTCCTTCGACAACGCATCCTTATCGCGGGTCTGCGAGGCCGGCAGCACGAACAGATTGTCGCAATGCTTGTCCTTGATCAGCGCCTGATTGAGGGTGGCCTCGCCGTTGACCACATTGATCAGGTCGTAGACCACGCGGCGCTCGCAGCCCATGATCAGGTCGAGATTGCGCAGGCCGACGTCGAAGTCGATCACCGCGGTCTTGTGGCCCTTCAGGGCAAGGCCAGATGCGAAGCTGGCGCTGGTGGTGGTCTTGCCCACGCCGCCCTTGCCGGACGTTACAACGATGATTTTTGCCACGAATTGGATTCCTTACAGTGAAGTCCGTTGAATCATTCACCCAGCGCCGTCATCACAAGGCGTTCGCTGTCGAGATAGATCTGAGTGGGTTTCCCTAGGATGCTCTCTGGCAGCCTTTGCTCGATAGTGCGGTAGACGCCGGCGATCGACACCAGTTCAGCTTCCATCGACTGGGTAAAGATGCGCGCGGCCAGATTGCCGCGGGCTCCGGCCAGCGCACGTCCGCGCAGCGGGGCGTAGATATGGATGTTGCCGTCGGCGATGACCTCGGCACCGGCGCTGATCATCGCCAGCACCACCAGGTCGCCACCGCGGGCGTAAATCTGCTGACCGGCTCGCACCGGCCGGTCTATGATCAGTGTCTGTGCCGGAACGGACACCGGGGCTTGGGCCGGCGCTGCAGCCACCGGTGCAGCCACAACCGGCGCTTCCGGTGCTGCCGTCTCGGCCAGCGTACCGCGCGGTGGCGTGCTGGCCTGGCTGAAGGCAAGGCCGTGCTGGCTGGCAAGCGCCGCCAGTGAACGGCTGCTGTGGCGCAAGCCCACAACACGAATACCGTAGCGCGAAAACAACGGCAGCAGTTCGGCGAGGGGCAGTTCCATCGCATTCGGCAAGCCGTCGAGGTCGAGCAGGAAGGCTTCGCTGGCCGTTTCGGTGGTGTTGCCAAAGCGTGCGTCGAGTGCCGTCTGCAGCTCGGCCGGGTCGGCGGTCTTGAGTAACAGCGCCAGCAAATCGAGGCTGGCGGACTTGATGTCGAAGGCGTGGGCCGTCTGGCTCATGATGTTCCGGATAAATAGATTTCTTCTATGGCGGGAGTGTATCGGCTTGGTCAGTCGGTTTCAATGCGAGCCGGTAGGCGGTCACGGTGTAGCGCGAGTGTTACAACACCGCTCAGCTCCCCCCTTGTAATGACGCCGAAACAGAGGTGGGCTCTAATTGCAAAAAATGGAAGAGATATTAAAGGCTTATTTTTGTTGTGCGACGCACAATAAAAGGCTTGACGCCGTAAGTTTCGTTGTCTAGCATGTTGATTGTTGCAATGCAGCAAATTGCCGCAGGCTAACGATGGTGAACTGTCGTGGCTTGGCTACCTACCTCATATTAAGGAGTTGTCATGTCTACTCAAACTCAGGATTTCGTCGCCTTGGGCCAGGCGCAGTTCGATAAAGCCGTCCGCCTGTCGTCTTTGTTCATCTCCAGCGCCGAGCGCGTTGCCAACCTGCAGCTCGAGCTGTCCCGCAAGGTGCTGGCCGACAACGCCCAGACCCTGAAAGCACTGACCGAAGTGAAAGATGCCAAGGCGCTGAGCGACCTGCAGGCCAGCAAGATGCAGCCGGCCATCGACCAAGCCTTCTCCACCGCTCGTCAGGTTTACGACGTGGCTGTCGCGACCCAGAATGAAATCACTGCCCTGTTCGAAGAACAGATCGCCGATCTGAACAAGTCGGTGCTGACCACCCTCGACCAGCTGGCGAAGAATGCACCGGCCGGCTCTGACGTTGCCGTGAATGCGCTGAAAAACTTCGTTACGACCACCAACGCGGCATTCGAGAGCGTGACCGAAACCGCCCGCAAGGTGGGCAGTGAATTGGCCGAAGCCAGCGTCGAAGCGGCTTCCAACTCGGTGAAGGCAGCTGGCGCCGCCGCTGCTCGCGCGAAAAAGACTGCCGCTTAATCGGTACAACGCATCGCACATGCAAAACCCGCCTTGATGGCGGGTTTTTTCATTTTATGTCATTACGGTGCATCGCCGGCGGTATCGAGTGGCGTGGCCAGCACCAGCAAGAGCTGGGCAAGCAGTGCGGCGTAGTGTGGAGACGGCTCGGATAGTGACGGCGGCGCTTCGCGCAAGCCTTGGCTTTGCAAGTAATCGCGAGCCAGGATGCCGAGCTGACGCACGGTTTCCAGCTGATGGCTTAGTATCGCCTGCCAGTCGGTGATATCGCGCGGGGAGAGTTCCGGCGACAGGGTAGGGAGTGCGGCCAGAGGAAGGCTCAACGCGGCAAGCACACAAGCGGTGAAACTGGCAGCACCGGCCGGGCCGCAGTGCATCCAGGCTCCGGGTAGCGGCGCCAAGGCATCGAGCAGCGGCCTGGCCCGTTGCAGTGCCGCCTCATCGCCTCCGACGAACAGAATGAAACCCCATTGGGTTCCCTGTTCCTGCCAGGGGCCGGCCAGTTCAACATAATCGAGACCGAGAGCGTGGCACTGCGCAGCGCGTTCTTGGCGGGCCCAATGCAGACCATCGGCGCTGTCGATGCACAAGGAGCCGAGGCACAGCCCGGTCCATTCCGGCAGGCCGGCCGGAGGCGGACCAGGGGCGGCGGTGTTACCTTGTCCGGCCAGTCGCTGGCTGAACCAGGCAAGGTGGGGGGCGCTTCCGATCGCTGTGACGGTCAGCAAGGAGGCTCCATCGCGAAGATCGGCTGCTTCAGTTCGCTGAGCCGTTCGATCCACCAACTGAGTGCTTTGCCCGGATTCGGGTCTTTCCAGGCGTAATAGAGCCGCACCGGCTCGCGTACCAGTTCGGTCTGTTTGACCACCAGCTGGCCCTCGGCCTGCAACGGTTTGACCACCGGCAGCGGCAGAAAGCCGGTGGCAAGACCGCTGCTTTGCAGCAGCACTTTTTCCTGCATCGATGCGACGGTCAGCACATCCTGGCCATCGAGCACTGCGGAGGTGCGCGGTGCGAGGCGACGTGACGTGTCGCCGACCACGGCGGCGCGGTGCTTGCGGATGATGTGTTCGGGCAGCGGCTCGGGCTGAGTGGCGAGCGGGTGCTGTGGAGAAACCGCGAATACGTAGGGGATGCGTCCCAGTTCGCGTTTCATCAGGCTGGCCGGTGGCGAGTCATCTGGGGCGCCGAGCACCAGATCGGCACGATTGTCGACCAGCGCATCCCAAGTGCCACCGAACACCTCGGTGGAAAAGCGTAGACGGGTCGCGCACTGCAGCTCGTCGAATGCTTTGATCAGCGGCAATAGGGCACTAAAATCAATTAGGTCACTCAAAGCAATGCGCAGTTCGCTCTCCCAACCTGTAGCGTGTTTGCGCAGGCGCTGCTCCAGCATGATCGCAGCGTCGATCAAATGGCGCCCTTCCTTCAGCAAAAGCTCGCCCGCATCGGTGAGGCGAGCGCGGTGACCGCTACGGTCAAAGAGGGCGACGTTCAGGTCTTGCTCGAGCTTCTGCATGGAGTAGGTGATCGCGGACGGAACGCGGTGCAGTTCATTGGCCGCAGCAGCAAAGCTACCTTTGCGGTCGATCGCATCCAGTACCAGCAGGGCATCGAGGGACAGCTTCATCGTTCGGACTTCCTGGGCGAGTTGAGCAAATGGTTCCGATCCAATAACACTGTAAATTATCCAACTTGTGACTATGTAGCACGACTTTCGTTGTGCGGCTAACCGGCACAGTGGCCTTCAGGCTGCCAAGGCTGGCGAGTCTATTTTCAGCGTTGCTGACAAGGCCGGTCCATTGGGTCGACGGTGATACGGGGGGAAGCCAATCTAGCAACAGGACAGTATTGATATTTGTCTTCGTAAGGAGACCTGATCATGAGAAAGTCTCTTCTCGCGATGATTCTTGTCGCGGCTTCAGGTGCGGCCCTGGCTCAAAGCGGCGGCGGCGGCTATTGGGAACATAACCGCGTAGGCGGCATGCCTATGGGATCTGACTCGGTAACGGCAGTGACCGGCTCCAGCAGCGAAACACTGGCACCAGAAAAGCCAGCGCTGACCGACGAACAACGCAGGGCTGCCGATCAAAAGGCCGGTGAAGCGATCAAAGCCAACCCGGACAACTACCTCCAACACTGATCAATTAGCATAGGCATGACCAGCGGGCTATCTAAATATGGTAGCCCGCTTTGTATCTAGGCGAAACGATTTTTGCGCTGCACCATGCAGGCATGGGCTAGTATGGTGCCACGCCAACAACAACGCCGGCGCGAGGCCGGCGTTGTCGGGGGAGGCCGATTAGGCCTGTTTGTTGAAGTTCTTCACGCCTTCAACCAGCTCGTGGGTTGCTTCTTCCAGCGACCCCCAGCCCTGGATCTTCACCCACTTGCCTTTTTCCAGATCTTTGTAGTGCTCGAAGAAGTGCACAATCTGGTCGCGCAGCAGCTGCGGCAGGTCTTCCAGTTTCTGGATGTCCTTGTACATCGGGCACAGTTTTTCGACCGGCACGGCCACCAGCTTGGCGTCGACGCCGCCGTCGTCCTCCATCTTCAGGAGGCCCAGGGCGCGACAGCGCACGACCACGCCCGGCGGCAGGCCGAACGGAGTCACTACCAGCACGTCGACCGGGTCGCCATCGCCGGACAGAGTGTTCGGTACGAAGCCGTAGTTGGCCGGGTACATCATCGACGTGCCCATGAAGCGGTCCACGAAGATCGCGCCGGAGTCCTTGTCGAACTCATACTTGATCGGTGCGCTGTTCGCGGTGATTTCGATCACGACGTTGAAGTCATTCGGCATGTCCTTGCCCGGGGCGATGCGTTCGAGATTCATCTGGGATGTCCTCTGCTCAAATTAGTTGTCTGAAAAACCGTCCGATTATATCAGCAGGCAGCGGCCCAAGGCGTGGGCGGGTATAATCGCCGGGAAAAATTGCTGATGGGTGGTCCATGTTGCTCGATTCCCTGATTACCGAATTCGACCGCGGCCTGCGTACGCTGTTCGCGCCGGCTGTCAGTAGCCGTGCACATCCGGACGAGATGTTGCCGGAGGCGGAGCTATCCGATGCCGAGAAGCAGCACGCGCTCGGACTGATGCGCGTTAACCACTGTGGCGAGGTATGCGCTCAGGCCCTTTACCAGGGACAGGCGCTGACCGCGCGCGATCCAGCGGCTCGCGAGGCGCTGAAACAGGCCGCGTTCGAGGAGGTCGAGCATTTGGCCTGGACCGAACAGCGCATCCGCGAGCTGGGCGGCCGAACCAGTCTCTTGAACCCCCTGTGGTACACCGGCTCGCTGGCGATAGGGGTGGCAGCGGGCCTGCTAGGAGACCGGTGGAATCTGGGTTTCCTTGAGGAGACCGAGCATCAGGTGGCGGCTCATCTGGACAGCCATCTTGAGGAGCTGCCCGAGCAGGATGCCAAGAGCCGTGCGATTGTCGAGCAGATGCGCGAAGACGAGGTGAAGCATGCTGAAATGGCGCACGAGCAGGGCGCGGCCAAGCTGCCATTGCCAGTGCGTAGCCTGATGACGCTGACGGCGAAGCTGATGACCGGTGCGAGCTACCGGATCTGAAACAAGCCCTCGTTCCTAAAATAAAGACAATGGCCCGACCGAGCACTACTGCGCGGTCGGGCCATTGTCTTTGGACGAAGCCTAGAGGAGAGCGGCTCCGGATGATGCGCCAACATAAGATCAAGGCTCTGCGAGCCTACAGGGTCGAGGTGTTAATCGTCTGTCCTGCCGCTCGTAGGGCCGTCAGGAAGGCTCGCACTCGTCCGGGCTGACGTCCGGAGGCATACACGGCATGCATCTGTGGATCTTGCCCAGTGCTGGACGTTAGCCGATATGCCGGACAAAGCCGCACCAAGGCCCCTTCCCGCACGGCCGGCTCGCCAAGCCAGTCTCCCAGCCGTGCGATGCCGACCCCTTGCCGCACTGCTTGATAGACCGCTACCCCGGAACTGAAGCGGTAGCGTGGCTCGACCTTCAAGCGCGTCTGCGTCTCGCCGCTGGCAAAGTGCCAGTCTTTCAAAATGCGTGGCGAGGTATGGATGATCAGGTCGTGGCCGACCAGTTCCTCCGGTTGCTGCGGAATGCCACGTCGCTGCAGATACTCGGGACTGGCATACAGATGACGGCGGTAATTCCAGAGTGGTAAGCCGATCAGTTCGCTTGATTGCGGAAAAGCACCTCGTATCACGAAGTCAAGTTTCTCCTGGATCGGGTCTAGGGTCTCGTCGGTAAAGTGTACGTCAATGCGCAGATCCGGATAGGCCTGGCCGAAGTCGTTCAGCAACGCCGGCAGTACACCAAGCGCCATGCTTTCCGGTGCGGCAAAGCGAATCCAGCCCTGCGACGCACTGCCGAGACCGGCCAGCTCTTCTTCCGCTTCCTCCTGCAGCGCCAGCAGTTGCTTGGCGTAGCCGTAATAGCTTTCGCCTGCTGCGGTCAAGCTCACCACCTTGTGCGAACGATGCAGCAGCTCGCTGCCGATCACTGCTTCGAGCGCCTGGATTGCCCGCGAAATGGTGCTGGGCGAACGGCCGAGCATACGCGCGGCAGCGACGAAGCTGTGTTTGTCCACCACCGCGCAGAACACGCGGATTTCCCACATCAGCGACTGCTGCATAGTGTTCTCCCCTATTGCAGTTTCCACAACATGGTATTGCAACACGCCAGAACACCCAAGACATACACTGCGGACATCTGTTTTCCCCCTTCAACATGTGACGGAATTCCGCTATGCAAACCGTATTCAAATCGCTGATGCTGCTGCTCGAACAAGCCAATGCTCGCTTCCGCGTGGTTACCCATGCGCTGGCCGGTAAGTCGGAAGACGTGGCGCTGGCTCGTGGCACCGAAGTTGGTCAGGGTGCCAAGGCACTGGTGTGCGAAATCCATGGCGAAGGGGCTCAAGCGCGCTGGGTACTGGCGGTCTTGCCCGCCGATCGCAAGCTTGACCGTCAACGCTTGGCGCAGGCGCTCGGCGGCCATAAGGCCAAGCTGGTCGATGCGGCGGTGGCGACCGAGCTGACCGGCTGCGAAATCGGCGCCATCCCGCCGTTCTCGTTCCAATCGGCATTGCAACTGGTGTTGGACCCGGAACTCGTCGAGCGCTATGACACGATTGCCTTCAATGCCGGTCGGCTCGACGCCTCCATCCTGCTCGACTCGCAGGACTTCCTTGCCATCGCCAAGCCACAACTGGTCCGCATGAGTTGCCCGGCATGAGCGGCATCACTCATTTGCTGTTCGACTGTGACGGCACTCTGGTCGACAGCGAACGGATAGTGATGGCTGCGATGCAGTTGGCGGGGGGGCGGCTGGGCCTGGAGCTGACGCGTGAAGACTGCCACCGGTTGTTTCTCGGCCATACTCGCCGCCACTGCCTGCGAGTGTTCGAGCAGCACTATGGAGCGCCACTTCCTGAGAGTTTTGCGATCGACCTGGCCGCAGCGATCCGGCATCGGCTGGAAACCGAGTTGCAGCCGGTGCCCGGCGTGGCGGCTGCGCTGGAGCAGCTGCCGCAGATCAAATGTCTTGTGTCCAACGGCAGCCCGGAACATGTGTCTTTCGTATTGGAAAAGACGGGTCTTGTTACGCCATTTGTTGGCCGTTGCTACAGTGCCATCCCGCCGTGTGAGCCCAAGCCGTCGCCGATGCTGTACCGGAAAACCATGGAACGACTAGGGATCGAGCCGCAGCAATGCATCGCGATCGAGGACTCGGCGGCCGGGGTCACGGCGGCTGTGGCAGCGGGTATCCGCACGCTGGGGTTTGCCATGCTGGCCGGCCGAGAGCAGTTGCTGCGCGTTGGCGCCTTGGCCGCTTTCAGCGACATGGCTGCATTGCCTGGCTTGATAGCGACGATCGAAGCGAGTGCAACCGGTGCAGGTGCTCACACAGCCGCCACGATTGTCAACGCATGACGTCAGCGCCTGTCGGTTCGATAGAGCGCACGGGCGGACTGTGTGATGGATGGCCTGCCACGCTTGGCAAGGGTACCAAGCATCACTCACCCAACGTTGGACAGGGAATCACGAGGTGTTGCTCTTCTTCGATTCGATCCGAGAAAAAGCGGGGGCGCCTTCCTGATGCCCATGGCGAGGTTTCCGGCAGAGCCTTGATGTAACGTCAATTCTTACCGGGCAGCTTGTCTATAGTGGGGCAGATATTGCCCGGATTGCGGGGGCTGCCCCGTCATCTCCTTCCTAAGGGAGGCGCCTCGGTGAAGTCGATACAGCTTCATGCTGCTGCACACACCTTCTATCACCTTGAACACTCACGGCTAACCCATTGCGCGTGCAGCGGTCTGGCCTGTTTTGCCGCACGGGCAGATGACCCAGCACGTTGGCAGGGCGCGCAGCAGCAGGTACCGACAGTCTATTGTCTTGGCAAGTGCTATGCCGGCCCCAGTGACTCCGACCACGACGCCAGACCCCGGGCGGTGGTCAATAGCCGCCAAGCAGTCCTTCTGGACAACATACTGGCTGGAGGGGTACGGGATCTTGCAACTTACCGCAAGCGTGGAGGGGGACGAGCGTTGGCCAAGGCACAGGCCATGGCGCCGGATGAACTTGTGCGCCTGGTCCTGGCTTCCAAGCTGCGCGGCCGCGGGGGGGCTGGGTTTCCGGCCGGGCGAAAGTGGCAAGCCGTAGCGGATCAACTCGTGCCTATCAAATACCTGGTTGTGAACGCGGACGAGGGAGACCCCGGTGCATTTTCCGACCGGTTCTTGCTTGAGGACGATCCGTTTCGCTTGCTGGAAGCCGCCGTCATCGCCGCGAGGGCAGTTGGTGCCGTCAAAGGGTTTATCTATCTGCGCAAGGAATATCCTGTTGCGGCTCGTGTGATTTCGGCCGCACTGGATCAGGCGCGGTCTGCCGGCTGGCTGGGTGCGTCATTCGATCTGGAGCTGGTCGTCGGCGAAGGGAGTTATCTGTGTGGAGAGGAAACGGCATTGCTCAATGCTCTGGAGGGCCGTCGGCCTCAGGTGCGCTTGCGCCCGCCGCAGATTACCGAACAAGGGTTGTTCGGTCAGCCGACGTTGGTTCAGAACGTGGAGACCCTTTGTGCCATTCCGTGGATCGTGCTGCATGGTGCCGCGGCTTATGCCGCGCTTGGTTTTTCGAGCAGTCGCGGTACCAAGCTGTTGTCGCTCAATTCCTTGTTTCGGCAGCCTGGACTATACGAGGTGGAGTTTGGCATACCGCTGTCAGAGGTCGTGGAGCAATTGGGTGGCGGCCTTCGACGCGGCTCGCTCAAGGGAGTAATGGTGGGGGGGCCGCTGGCCGGGATCGTGCCGCCCGAGCTGTTGTCCACCCGGCTCGGTTACGAGGAAATGCAGGCCATAGGCTGTGCGGTCGGCCACGGTGGGGTGATCGCCTTTGCAGACGACACGTCGATTCTCCAGATCGCTGCCGAGGTGTTCCGTTTCGGGGCGCGCGAGTCTTGCGGTGAATGTACGCCATGCCGACTTGGTACGCCAAGGTTGGCCGAACAGTTACAGGCTGCGTCAACCGGCGTGCCAATCGACCGTGACGGCTACGAAAGGCTGGTCGAAGCCCTTGCCGCGACCAGCCTTTGCGGCCATGGGCGCGGCCTGGCCGAATTTGCCCGAGCCATCCAGCGCCACTACCAGAAGGAGCTGCAGGCATGGTTCAGCTGACCATCAACGGCGTGCCACACCGCTTTCCGGCAGGCACGAGGCTGCTGGATGCGCTGCAGGCGGCTGGAACCGATGTGCCGCATCTTTGCCACGATGAACGACTCAAGCCCTCCGGTGCTTGCCGGATGTGTGTGGTGGAGGTGGATGGTGAGCCCCGCCCCGTTGCCAGTTGCACTGTCCAGATTCAGGACGGAATGACGGTGTTCACCCACACCCCTGCGCTTGAAGCATTGCGACGCACCAATCTGCAGCTGATTGCCCAGCACTACCCACTCCAGGCGGTATGGGCCGAACCGAAGCGGCCTTTCCATCAGCTGTTGGCCAAGTACGGTGTGAGCCCAGGGGGAGAGCTCTACAGCGACGTGTTCCGAGACGACTCTCATCCCTACATCGGCGTCGCAATGGATCGTTGCATTCAGTGCTACCGCTGCGTTCGCATCTGTGAGGAGGTGCAAGGCCAGTTCGTCTGGGAGGCGTTGGGGAGGTCGGAAAACACCCGGGTCGCACCGGGCAAGGGTGACACTCTGCTGTCGGGAGGCTGTGTCAGCTGCGGGGCCTGCGTCGATACCTGTCCGACTGGTGCCCTGTTCGATAAACGCGTGCTCGCCGCACCGACGAGCTGGACCCGTACTACCTGCGTGTATTGCGGCGTTGGCTGCCAGATGGAGGTGGGCTGCGTGGACCGTCGGCTCATGGCGGTCAGGCCAGTGGACAGCCCTGTCAATCGCGGCCACCTGTGTGTGAAGGGGCGCTATGCATTCGATTTCAACCATGCGCCAGACCGCATCACCACCCCGATGATCCGCCGGGATGGCCAGTGGCAAGAAGTCACTTGGGACGAGGCGCTCTGTTTCACCGCCACGCGGCTACAAGCGATTATCGACCGGTACGGTCCGGATGCCATCGGCGTACTTGGCTCGGCGCGCGCCACTAACGAAGAGAATTATCTGGCCCAGAAGTTGGCTAGGATGGTCATCGGCACCAACAACGTGGATTGCTGTGCTCGAGTCTGCCACACTCCCAGCGCCAAAGCGCTGAAGACCATGCTCGGCACCGGGGCTGCGACCAACTCGTTCGACGACATCGAGGTGGCAAAGGCCTTCTTGTTGTGTGGAGTAAACCCGACCGAGAACCACCCGATCGTCGGCGCCCGCATCAAGCAACGGGTGTTGCAAGGCGCAAAGCTCGTGGTGGTCGATCCGCGTCGGACCGAATTGGCGGCGCTGGCCGATGTGCATTTGGCCGTTCGGCCCGGCTTCAACATTCCGCTATTCAACGCGATGGCCGCCACCCTGATCGAGGAAGACTTGGTCGACCGGTCCTTCCTTGCCGAGCGTGTGACGGAGTTTGACGACTTCGCTGTCTTCGTCGCCGACTACGCACCGGAACGGGTAGCCGACTCTTGCGGCGTGGCCGCGGAGGCCATTCGCGCAGCGGCACGCCTCTATGCGGCAGGCCAGCCATCAATGTGCTTTCATGGCCTGGGCGTGACCGAGCATATGCAAGGCACCGAAGGGGTGATGGCGCTGATCAACCTGGCGCTGTTGACCGGGAATCTGGGTAAAGCCGGCGCTGGCATCAACCCGCTGCGTGGCCAGAACAATGTGCAGGGGGCGGCCCAAATGGGCTGCGACCCGGTGTCGCTGACAGGGGCTCAGTCGATCAAAGAGGCAGGTCCGCATTTCGAAGCGGTTTGGGGCGCGCGCTTGCCGGTGAACCGCGGTCTCGACTTGCTGGAAATGATGGATGCGGCGAAGGCCGGGCAGCTCAAGGCGATATGGGCATTCGGCTACGACGTCTATCTGTCCCTGGCGCACGCGGCCGATACCGCGGCGGCCTTGTCCCCACTTGATTTGGTGATCGTGCAGGACTTGTTTCTGAACCAGACGGCAGCGGCCTTTGGCACGGTATTCCTGCCCGCCGCCTCCTTTTTCGAGAAGGATGGCACTTTCATGAACTCCGATCGCCGGGTGCAGCGGATTCGGACCGTGCTTCCGTTGCCCGGCGAGGCACGGCCGGACTGGTGGATCATCCAGGCGGTGGCCGGTTACCTCGGCAAGCCGCAAGGTTTTTCCTTCGGCGAGCCCGAGGCCATTTGGGACGAGATACGCCAGCTCTGGCCTGCCGGTGCGGGCTTGTCATACGCCCGCCTGGAAGGGGAAAGCCTCAACTGGCCGTGCCCCGACGAAAGTCATCCCGGCACGCCGATCCTGCACCGAGACCGTTTTGCCGTTGGCAAGACGGCGGCCCTGGCGCGCATCGCCTTCATCCCAACGCCGGAGCAGGTGAATGACGATTATCCGCTGCTGCTGACAACTGGCCGGACTCTGCCACATTTTAACGCGGGCACCATGAGCTACCGCACACCAAACGCCGAGTTGCGACCGACTGACACGCTAGACATGGCCCCGTCCGATGCCGCCGCTTACGGGCTCGCAGATGGGGATACCGTGCGGGTGCGTAGCCGTTATGGCGAGGCGCTGTTGCCGGTGCGCGTTACCGAAGCGATGCAGGCTGGCCAACTCTTTACCAGCTTCCACCGGCCGGATCTGTTCGTGAATCGGCTGACCTCGTCGGTGCGCGATCGTATGGTGCATGCGCCGGAGTTCAAGGTGACGGCGGTGCGGCTGGAAAAAACCGGCGGTTAAAGCGAGGGGCGGACCATGGAACTCTACGGTTTCGACGCCTTTTCGCCTGCCGAAATCGCCGAGAAAGTGGAAAAGATCGGGGTTGCCAAGGCCAGGTTGCCATTCCTGCAGATGGCCATGCTGGGGGTGCTGGCGGGGGCCTTCATCGGCCTTGGGGCACTTTATTTCGTACTGGTCACCAGCGATCCCGATCTTGGTTTCGCGACCTCTCGTGTACTGGGGGGCTTGGTGTTCTCCCTGGGACTCTTGCTGGTGGTCGTCGCCGGTGCCGAATTGTTCACCGGCAACAACCTGCTGGCGATGGCGTGGGCCGCCGGCCAGATCACCACCCGTGAGTTGCTGCGCAACTGGGCCATCGTGTGCATCGCCAATTTTGTCGGCGCGGCCGGACTCGCGGTACTGGTCTGGCTGTCGGGCCATCCGGCGATGAACCATGGGCTGGTGGCCGAGCAGGTGATACGGTTGGCTGCGGCCAAGTGCACGGCACCGCTGGGCACGCTGTTCTGGAAGGGGGTGCTGTGCAACAGCCTCGTGTGTATCGCGGTATGGATGGCGATGGCAGGCCGCAGCGTGACCGACAAGATGGTGGCGATCGTGTTTCCCATCTCGGCATTCGTCGCTGCGGGCTTTGAGCACAGCATTGCCAATATGTATCTGATCCCTCTGGCGATGTTGTTGAAAGACGGGGGCCTTCCTGGTGTTCCAATGGCTGAAGCGATCGGATGGGGAGGGATGCTGCGAAACCTGGGGGTGGTCATCGCCGGCAACCTCGTCGGTGGCAGCGTGCTGGTGGCGCTGATCTACCATCTGATCTATCGCCGCCAGGCAGGGTAAATCCTTTCTTAAGACCCGTCGCGGCAGGAGTGTTGACGGGTTGGAGCTGCACTGGTGTTGTGGCAGCTTGGTTATCAGACAAAGCCACATGCCAAATAACAATCATTACCAAACTGCAAGATGGGGACAAACCGCATAGTCAGCGCCGGGAATGTCTGAACGGGCTGGAGTGCTGGGCCACGCCACTTGAGGGACTCCACAGCCTTTAGCTGACAGTCCATCGTCTTCGGGATAGAGCATCTTTGCAAAAAGATGCGAAGTTCCAGTAGATCGATGAATTGTGGTGCTACATTTTTGATTCATGACAATATGCACAATTTTGCATATTTATATATACAAAAAATGATATTGAATAAGCATTAAGCGTTGTGTTTGCCTGATTGTCATGTCTTGGGTCGTCTTGCTTGCCAGCACCGGAGGAGTAACATCGCGCCATTTCGTTCCCATGATGGCCCTTGGCCTCATCGGGCGACGAGCTTTTGTCGAAATGCCGTGTGCCTTCCCCATGCAATGCGCCCGCCAGATTGCGGGCGCATTGCATTTGGCGCACATAAAAGAATCACTCAGGGACTGTTTGAATCATGAGCTTGATGCGCAAGAAGAGTGTGAAGGGCATGCTGTCTGCTGCCCAGACCTCGCAAGGGCTCCGTAAGGAGCTGTCCGCCTTTGACCTGACCATGCTGGGCATTGGCGCCATCATCGGCACAGGCATCTTCGTGCTGACCGGCACCGGCGCTACCGTGGCTGGCCCCGGCCTGGTGCTGTCGTTCCTCATCGGTGCGATGGCCTGTGGTTTTGCCGCGCTGTGCTACGCCGAATTCGCCGCCTTGCTGCCGATTTCCGGTTCGACCTATACCTATGCGTACGCGACGCTGGGCGAGCTGATCGCCTGGATCATCGGCTGGGACCTGATGCTGGAGTACGCGCTCGCCTCGTCTGCGGTGTCGGTGGGCTGGTCCGGTTACTTCCAGAGCCTGCTGGCCGGTTTCGGCATCCACTTGCCCGATGCGCTGACTGCCGCCGCCGGAGCCCGCCCCGGCGTGACCACGGTCTTCAACCTGCCGGCCTTCTGCATCGCGATGATCATCAGCGCCCTGCTGGCCTTCGGCATCAAGGAGTCGAAGAAGGTCAACAACGTGGTCGTGGTGATCAAGGTGGCGGTGGTGCTGGTGTTCATCGCCATCGGTATCTGGCATGTCAAGCCGGCCAACTGGGAGCCCGCGTTGCCGTTCGGCATGAGCGGGGTGTTCCATGGCGCCGCCATCGTATTCTTCAGCTTCTTGGGGTTCGATGCGGTGACTTGCGCTGCCGAGGAGGTGAAGAACCCGGAGCGGGACATTCCGAAAGGGGTGATCTGGTCGCTGGCGGTGTGCTCGCTGCTGTACGTGATCGTCTCGGCCATCATGACCGGCATCGTGCCTTATATGCACTTCGCCGGCGTCGACCACCCGATTTCGCTGGCGCTGAAGTTCGCCAAGCTTGACTGGTTCGCCGGTTTCGTTGACCTGGGCGCCATCCTCGGCATGATCACCGTGATCCTGGTGATGACCTACGGCCAGACCCGTATCCTGTTCGCGATGTCGCGTGACGGCCTGCTGCCCAAGGTGTTCTCCGAAGTGCATCCGAAATACGGCACGCCGTACAAGGCGACCTGGCTGATCGGCATCATCATCGCGCTGATCGCCGGTTTCGTGCCGCTCAATACGCTGGCCGAACTGACCAATATCGGCACGTTGGCGGCGTTCTCGCTGATCGCGGCCGGTGTGATTATTCTGCGTCGGAAGGAGCCGAACCTGCCACGCAAGTTCCACTGCCCGGGCGTGCCGTACATTCCGGCGCTGGCCATTGTGTTCTGCGTGTTCCTGATGACCCAGCTCGCGGCACTGACCTGGCTGTGTTTCGTGGTCTGGCTGGTGTTGGGCTTGCTGGTGTACTTCGGCTACTCACGTCGCCGATCCTTGCTGCACGTGTCGGCCTAAGCTGACGAACTGATTACTGCATCCTCTATGGGCCGGCTTTAGCCGGCCTTTTTGCTGATGGATGAGCGCTGGGTTCATCGGTATCTCGTTGGGTAGCGCCGCTTTTCCCGCTGCAACCTGATCGCCATCAGGCGATGAGCATTTTCCAATGGTCCTGAACCCTGCCGCTTTCCAACAGGGTTACTTGAGGGGGCATTATCATTGCCAGGGCGCCTTGCGCCATGAGGTAGTGTCCTGTCCATTGCTGTAGAGCCATCCAACAAGACCCTTCCGGCGATGTTATACGGCTTTGCCATCCTACTTGTACTGTCTGGGGCCGCGCGTCTAGCCAAGGCTGCGTTGCTGAGGTTTGTTGGCGGCTCTCAATGTCGTTTTGGAGGAATGCCTGTCCCTCAGGCAAAGAGGACAAGAGGTCGAGTGCACAAGGTGCTCACATTGCCGGTGCTGCTCAGGGAGCCCTCACAGGGGGCGGGCTACAGTCTGCCCCGTGATTGGCTAGAGCAAGACCGCCCGTTGCCCCAGGACAAAACATGGCAGTCGACCAGACACGTATCCTCTGAGCATTAGCGCTGGATTTCTCCTACACGGGGGCTGCCATGTCGACGTTGGAACAGTGTTCGAGCGTATCGATGTCCAGTTCCATCGCGGCACGTGCCACCTGTCGTGCAAAGTCGGCATGCACCGGACTGTCTTGTTCCAGCTGCTGCGCCCAAGTCTCGATATCGCTGATCCTTCCTGTGAGCACGAGTTCGCGCAAAGTAGCGAGATGATCGGTGCCTGGCCTAAGTGGCGCTGGCTTTGGTGCGCTCAGCAGGGCATCAATCGTGGTGAGCAACTGGTCGGGGTCGGCCGGTTTGAGCAGTTCTGCATCGAAGCACAATAGGTCAGGGTAGGCCTTCGGCCTCTGGGGCGGCTCGGCCGAATAGAGCAATACCGGTAGCGGTGCTGGCATTTCGCGGATCGCGAATAACAGCCCCCAGCCGTCTCGATTTGGCATGCGCTGGTCGGATACCACGACATCGACCGTGTGCCGGTCGAGCAGCCACAGCGCCTTGTCGCCGTCAGCGGCCTCGAGCACGTTATGGCCGGCACTGCGCAGCCAATCCACGGTCAGAGCAAGGCTCTCGGGCACATCGTCGGCGACCAGCACGGTATGGTTCCGTTGCACCATGAGCAACGGACTACTGCTCGGTTCTGCTGCGGCGAGCAGCGCGGCCTCGTCCCGAACTTCGACATTCAGCGTGAAAGCGAAGCAGCTGCCCTCGCCGAGCTGGCTCGTCACCGTCAGCTCTCCACCCAGCTTGTGCACCAAGGAACGGGCAATGACCAGCCCGAGGCCCGTGCCTTCATATTCGCTGGCGTTGTCGCCACGCTCGAAGGGCTGAAACAGTCGCGATAGCGTGCCTGGGGACATACCGATCCCCGTATCGTGAATTTCGAAGCGGAGCGTCACGCTATGTGGGGCGCCGCCGCCATCGCAGCGCCGGATTGCGAGCCGGATCGTGCCATCGAGGGTGAATTTGGCTGCGTTCGAGATTAGGTTGGACAGAATCTGGCGCAGTCGTTTGAAATCGGTCAGATGTGCGAGTCGGACAGCCACGGCATGCTGCAGATGCCGCCGCGTTTCCTGCTGCCCGGGGAAGATCGCGCGCTCAGCGGGCAAGAGCTGCTGGCAATGTCGGCCGCCGAGCCACACTGGCAGGGCGAGTTGCGGATAATGCGCCACAGCCTCACCCCGCTGCCGGTGCTCGTGTCGGTGACGCGACTGGCCGACGGGGAGGCCCGCTCGGTATGGGTGCTCACCGATATCAGCCGCATCAAGGAGGCCGAACGCAAGTTGCGTACGTTGGCGTTTTTCGATGGGCTCACCGGCCTGGCAAACCGTACCCTGTTTGGCGATCAGTTGCGCTGGAAACTGCAGGAGGCATCGGCGAATGGCCAACAGCTGGCGATCGCCTTTCTCGATCTGGATGGTTTCAAACAGGTCAACGATTTGTTGGGGCACGAGGAAGGCGACCAAGTGCTGTGCGAAGTGGCGCTGCAGTTGCAAGCGGCCTGTCGCCCGGGTGATCTGGTAGCACGTTGGGGTGGGGACGAGTTTGCTGTGCTGATGCCCAATAGTGCCGGCACTCCGGTGCCTTACTCGCAGTTGGAGCGGCTGCAAAGGGCTGTGCAGATCAGTCGCGAGGCCGAAGGGCAGCTGTTGTGGGTCACCGCCAGTGTCGGCGTGGCCTTGTATCCGTCAGCCGCCAGCAGCTCGGAACAACTGATGCAGCGTGCCGATCAGGCGATGTATAGAGCCAAGGCACAGGGGGAGCGGCGCCTGTGGCTGCACGACGCGCAGGGGCTGCGCCCGCTGAGCAAGCCTCCCGTATTGTAGGGGGCTTTGAAACAACCATGGCGGGGAAGGGTTCCCCGCCATGGCGTTCAGCGCATTGCAAAGGCTTCCTGGTGAAACTGCACCGGCGGCAGACCGAGGTTGGCCAGCGACTGGCGGACATGACTGGCCAGTCCCTGAGGCCCGCAGCACCAGACCTCCGGCCCCTTGCCGTCGGCGGCCTTGAAGTTGCCGAGCGTCGCCACATCCAGCGGTCCGGCTTCGGCACTGGCATGGATGACCAGCCGGATCGAGGGCAGCGGTGCGCACAGTGCCCGGAGCCGGTCGGCAAACACCGCATCGCGTCGGTTGCGTACGCAGTAGCACAATGTGACCTCCGGCACCGGCTGCCTGGCCTGCTGCAGCGCCTCGAGCCAGGCCAGGAAGGGGGTCACCCCTACGCCGCCGGCGATCCACAGCTGTGGGCGGCTGGCATCGATGCGGCCGTTCACGAAGCGGCCGTAGGGGCCTTCCACCTCAATGCGCTGCCCGACCTGCAACTGCGTGCCGAGCTGGCGGGTGTAGTCGCCCAGCGCCTTGATCTGGAAGGTGAGCAGGCCATCGCCGCGGTCGGCCGACGCCAGCGTGAATGGATGGGCGCCTTCACGTCGGTCGACCGTGAAGAAAGCGAACTGTCCGGAACGGTGGCCGCGCCAGCTCGGCACCGACAGCTGCACCTCGAGAATGTCCCCGTTACGTACCACCCGACTCACCTTGCCGGTAAAACGGCGCGAATAGCCGATGCGTCCGCTGAGCGATACCAGGGCCCCCCAACTGCCGATCAGCGCGGCGAGGCCGAGCAGCAGGCCGGCCGGCTGTAGCCAGTAGGCGGCCGGGGCCAGTGCCACGGCGTGCACCACGGCAATCAGGTAAATCACCGGCATGGCGCGGTGCAGCTGGCGCCACAGGTGGTAGGGCACCAGTTTGCGTAGCAGTGTGAGCGCCAGCACCACGATCAGTGCCCAGGCGGCCCATTCGCCCATGCTCTTGACCGGCAGGGTATGGGCCAGCGTCTGGAAGCTGCCCGGTGCCAGCACCCAGTTATGGTCGCGTACCGGTGCGCCGAACAGCGAGCGCATCAGGCCGCTGGACAGCTTCAAGCCCCAGTGCAGCAGCGCCAGCACGACGGCGGTGTAGCTGCCGTAGCGGTGCAGTTGGTACAGGCGGTCGAGACCATCGGCGGGGCGCTCCAGCCAGGTCGGCCGGGTCGCCAGCAGCATCGACAGCGACATCAGCAGGAAGGAGGCATAGCCGGTGAACAGCATCAGCGCATTGCGCACGCTCCAGGCCGAGGCGGTCGGATCGACCCCGATCAGGGTGAGACTCCATACCACGGCCAACCCCGCCAGCAGCCCGACAAGCAATTTCTTCATGTGAATCCCTTATTGAATCGGTGGCGTTTCCGGTTTGAATGGGGGAATGGTCCCGCAGGCGGCTTAAGCCGTCCTTAACCGGAGCGGGCGCTCACGGTACAGGGTGCGCATCTAGTACGGCCAGACGACAGCTGGACACCTATTTTCAAAGCACGGACATCGTTCGGCCAAACGGCGCAGTCGCGCTGGGACACAGGGAGGCGCGATGCAGCAAGCGACGAAACCGGGCGGACACGCTATCGAGACGACCGGGCTGACCCGGCGTTTCGGCACGTTGACCGCAGTCGATCACATTGATCTGACCGTGGAGTACGGCGGCATCTTCGGCCTGCTCGGCCCGAACGGCGCGGGAAAAAGCACGTTGATCAAGATGCTGACGACCTTGCTCAAGCCCAGCGAGGGCACGGCAAGGGTGGCTGGTTTCGACATCGTCGCGGCACCGGCCGAAGTGCGCCGACGTATCGGTTATGTGCCGCAGCTGCTGTCGGCCGACGGTGCGTTGAGCGGCATCGAGAACCTAACGCTATCGGCGCGGCTGTATGGCCTGTCCGGTGCGGCGCTGAAGCCGCGCATCGACGAGGCGCTGCGCTACATGGGGCTGGCCGATGCGGCAGAGCAACTGGTGAAGCGCTATTCGGGCGGGATGATCCGCCGGCTGGAATTGGCACAGGCAATGCTGCATCGGCCGGCCATACTGTTCCTCGACGAGCCGACCATCGGTCTCGATCCAGTCGCCTGCCTGAGCGTGTGGGATCGGCTACGCGCGCTCAATCGCGAACACGGCATGACCATCCTGATGACCTCCCACTTCATGGACGAGGTCGATGAACTGTGCGATGTGGTGGCGATCCTGCATCAAGGACGTATGGCTGCCTGTGGTAGCCCGGCACAGCTGAAGGCGGTAGTCGGTGAAGCGGCCAGCATGACTGATGTATTCACCCATTTCAGCGGTGGCCGTCTCGATGAGGACGAGGGAGGCTTCCGCGACATCCGGCGTACCCGGATAACGGCGAAGCGACTGGGATGAGCGTGCCCGGCGAATTCGTCGCCAAGAGCCTGGCGATTGCGCAGATGGAGCTGAAGAAGCTGTTCCGCGATCCGACCGAATTGTTCTCGCGCGCAGTGCAGCCGGTGTTGTGGCTGGCGGTGTTCGGCCAAGTGTTCAGTCGAGTGCGCGGCATCCCGATCGGGTCGGTCGGCTACCTGGCGTTCATGACTCCAGGCATTCTGGCGCAGAGCGTGCTGTTTGCGGCGATCTTCTATGGGATCGCGGTGATCTGGGAGCGCGACCTGGGGGTGATCCACAAGCTGCTGGTCAGTCCCTGTCCACGCAGCGCACTGGTGTTCGGCAAGGCAGTCTCCGCCGGGGTGCGTGGCCTGGTGCAGGCAGCGATCATCTACCTGCTGGCGCTGGTCATGCATATCCCGCTCCGTACCGATCCGCTGGCGGTGCTCGGCGTGCTTAGTGCGGTAGTGCTCGGCTCGGCGTTGTTCGCGACCTTTTCGCTGATCATCGCCTGCATCGTCAAGACGCGCGAACGCTTCATGGGCATCGGTCAGGTACTCACCATGCCGCTGTTTTTCGCGAGCAATGCCATCTACCCGTTGGCGTTGATGCCGCCGTGGCTACGGGTGGTGGCCGGGTTCAATCCGCTTACCTATCTGGTTGATGCGTTGCGCGCGCTGATGATCGCCGGGGCGCCGGCCAGCCACAGCCTGGTTGCGAACTTTCTGGTGCTGACGGTGGTGTTTGTACTGTTCGTGATTGTGGCTGCTCGGCTCTATCCGACCCTGGTCGAATAGGGCGAGGTTGGCTGAAACTGGGTGTCGGTTGGCTCAGCCTCGGAATATCTCGAACGGATCGATGCGCAGCACCCGCCGCACGCCTGCATAGCTGGAGATGGCCGCGATCAGTAACACCATCGCGAAAGCCAGCAGCAGGTTGCCGACGGTGACGATGGCGGCGTAGTCGGGGATGCGCAAGCGCACCAGCGCGATGACGGCCGAGCACAGGCCGACGCCCAGGCCGTAGCCGGTCAACGCGGTAAAGCCTGCCTGGAACAGGATCATCAGCACCAGCTCTTCGTTCTTGGCGCCAATCGCCTTGAGCGCGCCGAACTTGTCGAGGTTTTCCAGGATGAAGGTGTAGAAGGTCTGTCCGGAGATCGACAGGCCGACGATGAAGCTGAACACCGTCATCAGCAGAATGTTGGTGCCCACCCCTGTCTGGTATTTGTAGAAATCGGCGATGCGCTGGTTGAACTCGGTTTCGGTCAGAGCCAGGTAGCCGAGCCGAGCGACGTCGTGCTTGATCGTTGCGACGTCCATGTTGCGCTTGGGCTCGACCAGGATGTAGGTGGTGGTGAATCGGCTGTTGGGCAGGTACTGCGTGGCGCGGCTGTAGGTCGTGTAGAGCGTCGGCACGCCGAACAGACCGTTAGAGGCGACTTTGGCGATGCCGGTGACGATGGCGCGGTGGTCGTTGATCTGGAACTCGGTGCCGATCCGCGGGCTGCGCAGCTTGGCGTATTCGGCGTCCTTGACCACGATGAAGCCGTTTTCGGCGAACACGTCCTCGATGCGACCGGCTTCCAGCTGAGGACGGCCGAACAGGCTGGTGTCGTCCAGTCCGAGGACGGTCACCGGCTGGTAGCTGCCATCGGCCAGCTTCACCAGCCCACCGCCGGAGTACAGTGGCACCGCATAGCGCACGCCGGGCATGCTGCGCACCGCGTCGAGCAGGTAGTCCGGCATCGGGATGGAGTTGGCCACCGTGTTGACGGAAGGATCCATCACCCACACGCTGGCGCCGATGTTGGTGACGGTGGCCGAAGAGCGGTCCAGTATGCCGGCGAACATCGAGGTCATCTGCACGATCAGGAACACCGCGAAGGTGATGCCGATCAACAGCGCCGAGAACTTGCCGCGGTCGTTGATCAGCAGCTTGTAGGCGATGCGCAGGATGCCGCGGTATTTTTTCACGGTGCTCCCTCCCGGGCCGCGCTCCAGCCGCCCCCCAGCGCGACGTAGAGCGCGACGGCGTCCTGCAGCTGTTGCGCCTGAGCGTCGATCGCGGCGATGCGGGCATTATCGCGCTGCACTTCGCTGCCGAGATAGTCGACCTCGGCGGTCACTCCGCTGGCACGCGTCGCCTGCAGCAAGGACACGGCGCGCTCGTTGACCTGCAGCGCGTCGAGGCGGGCCGTGGCAGCCGTTGTGTCATGCTGGATGCTGCTCAGCACGTCGGCGACCTGGCTAAATGCCGTCGCCACGGTCTGCCGATAGTTGGCGCGCGCGGCGTCCAGCGCCGCCCGGGCGCTGTCTCGATGGGCGATATCGGCACCACCTGAAAACAGTGGCAGGTTGAGATCAGGTCCCACGCTCCAATCGCGGTTGTGGCCGGAGATCAATCCGCTTGCATGGTTGCTGGTCCAGCCGCCGCTGGCGCTGAGGCTGATGCTCGGAAACAGGTTGGCGGTCGCCACGCCGAGGTTGGCGCTAGCCGCATGCCATTGGGCCTCGGCGGCGAGGATGTCCGGGCGTTGTCGCACCAGCGAGGAGGGGAGCGTCAATGGCAGGGGGGAAGGCAGACGCCAGTCGGCCCAGTCCGGTAGGGTGGCACTCCACTGTGAGGGGGCCTGACCGGCCAATGCCGCCAGCAGATGGCGGCTGGCGGCGGCTCTGACCTCGAGCGACGGCAGGCTGGCTTCGGTCGCATCGAGCTGGCTGCGTTGCGCCAGCGCGGCACTGGCAGGCAGCACCCCGGCGTCGACTTGAGCTTCGATCAGCGCTAGCTGGCGGCGCTGGGCGTCGATGATATGTCGGGTCGCGGCGATCTGCTCGGTGTAGGCGGCGTAGGCGATGGCCGCATTGATGGCGTTGCCCGCCAGCGCGAGCCGGGCGGCGTCGAGTCGGTAGCGGGCCAGGTCGACGTTGGCCGACAGCGCTTCGACCGCCCGGCGGTTGCCGCCGAACAGGTCCAGACTGTAGGCGAGGGTGGCACCCAGCGTGTACAGGTTGAAAACCGGGCTCGCGCCAGACAGCCCCAGCCTGGCCGGGGAGAGCCGTTCGCGCTGGGCAGAATAGCCGAGCGTAACGCTGGGGTAGAACACCCCGGCCCCGGCTCGCCGTTCGGCCTCGCTCTGCCGCAGGGTAGCCTCGGCGGCTTCGACATTCGGGCTGGCTGACAGCACCGTGGCGACGAGCCTATCCAGCGCCGGCGATTGGAAATGCGTCCACCAGTCCTGTTTCAGCCGTTCGGCCTGGCTGAGCTGGGTTGGGATGGGGGCACTGTCATAACGCTCGAGCGCCGGCGGGGCCGGTCGGACGAAGTCGGGGCCGACGGCGCAACCGCAGCAGAGCCACAGGCAGGCGGCCAGCACGCCGATGAGCCGGGTATGTCGGACGAGGGTGGGCTTGGCAGGGGACATGATCATGTCCTCATTTCTGGCCTACATAGACGTCCACCAGTTGCCCAGGATAGAGCCGGGTGCCGGCCGGCGGCGTGAAGCGAAACAGCACCGGCAACACGCGTAGGTCAACCCGTTCCTGGCGCTGGTTGGAGAGCTCGATCTTGGGCGAGACATAGGGCTGTACCCGTACGAATTGCAGCGGCACATGTACTTCGGTGCCGCGGATGGTCATCTGCGCCACGATGTGATTGGGGGCGGGCAGCCGGTGAATCAGGATCTCGTCGATATAACAGCGCACCGCCAGCGTCGGCTGCCCGGTGCTCATCACGACTGCCGGGGTTTGGCTCTGCGTATAGCTGTCGTAGGTGCCTTGTGTGCTGACTAGGCCGCCGAGCGCGGCGTTGATCGACATTACCGTGCCGTCGGCCGGAGCGCGCAGGGTGTACTTGCCGAGCAGGGTCTGACTGGCCTGGGCGGCTTGGCGCAGCGCGGTAAGCTGGGCTTGTTGCACGCGGATGTCGTAGGACCAGGCGCCGGCGCGGGTCAGCTCCAGCTGGCGCTGGGCGACCGCTTCGGCGGCGGCGGCGACCTTCAGCGCGTTCGCTGCGTTGTCGAGGGTGTCGCGACTGACTGATTGTGGGTTGATCGCCACCGCGCGCAGCAGTTTGTCGTACTGGTCCTTGGCGGTCTTGCGTGCAGCCTGGGCCTGGGTGAGTTGGGCCGCATTCACGGCGAGGGTTTCGGGGCGCGGCTGAGCCTTCAGTTCGGCCAAGGTGGCGGCGGCCGCCTCTGCCTGTGCCAGTTGCTGGGCGGTGGTGGCACGCTGCACGCTGTCATCAAGTGCCAGCAGCGCATCGCCCTTTTTCACAGGCTGACCTTCATGTACCAGTATCTGGGCGACCGTGCCGGTTACCTCTGGATAGAGGTTGATGTTGCTGCCGGTGCGCTGGTCGCTCTCGATGATGCCGTTGGCGTAGATGCCGTGGGTGTAGGGATTGTTGGCCGGCTGGAAGACTGGTGGCAGCGCGTGCTGATGGCGGGCGGCATACCAGGCCGAGACGCCGGCGCCAAGCACGCCGACGGCCGAGGCGATGAAAAGCCACTTGTTGTTCATGGTGCGCCTTTCTCGAAGCCCACGATGCGGCCGTCCTCCATGTGCATGATCCGGTCGGCGCAGTCGAAGATGCGCGCGTCGTGGGTGACGATCAGGATGGTACGACGTTCGTTGAGCACCTGTTCGCGCACGAAGGTGACGATACGCTTGCCAGTGTCGCCGTCGAGCGAGGCGGTCGGTTCGTCCAGCACCAGAATGTCCGGTTGGCTGACGATGGCGCGGGCGATGGCGACGCGCTGCTGCTCGCCGCCAGACAGCTTTACCGGTGGCAGTTCGGCGCGGTTGCGGAGTCCGACCACTTCCAGATAGCGGTGTGCCTCGGCGATTGCCCGCTCCCAGTCCCAGCGCTTGAGCAGTAGTGGAATGGCGACGTTCTCGGCGGTGGTCAGCCGGGGGAACAGGTGGTAGTCCTGGAAGACGAAGCCGATGTTGTTGAGGCGAAACTCGGCCAGCGCGTTGCTGTCGAGTGCCCACAGGTCGGTATCGTCGATCAGCACCCGGCCTTGATCGGGACGCAGGATGCCCGAGATGATGCTCAGTAGCGTGGTTTTGCCGCTGCCCGAGGGGCCGACGATGTACAGCATTTCACCCAGCCGCGCCTCGAAGCTGACGTCCTTCACCGCCACGGTGCGCGCTTCGCCTTCGCCGAACCACTTGGTGAGCTCTCGCGCCGCAATCGCTGTCGCCATCTGCACCCCCCGTGCCGCCGGACGGCCCGAGGCCGCTCCGGTCTAGGTTATCCCTTGTGTAGAGGCCCGACTGGGGCCGGTAGCGAAATCACGCTGCCATGGTCGCGGCCAGGGCATGGTGCACATGGGAGATCAGGGCGCCGGAGGCTTGATATCGTCGTCCGGCATGTCAGCCACGATACCGCTGAATGGGTCGGCCCATAGCAGGTAGTCGCGGATCTGCCTGACGCCGCGGATGTTCTCGGCAGCCACGCGCAGTGCCGTGCGCTGGCGTTCATCGGTGATGGTGCCGTGCAGTTCGACGATACCGTCCGTCACGCGCAGGTCGAGCATGGCACGCGGTGCCCAGTCGGTGCGGGCCAGTTCGGCCTGCAGCTGTTGGAGGATTTCTGCGTCGCTGACGGCGACGGAGTTGGCCGAAGCCGACGCGATCAGCGACTGCAGCAGGTTGGCGCGGCTGATGATGCCGACCAGCCGGCCGTCTTCCAGCACCGGCAGGCGCTTGAACTTGCGCTTCTCCATCAGTTCCACCACCTCGGTCAGCGGGGTGGAAGGCGTCACCGAGACCACGCCTTTGCTCATCACCTGTTCAACCTTGCGGCTATGGAATTGCACGTACTCGGCGGCGAGCTTGCCGGGGCCGAGCAGGAATTCCAGCCAATGCGGGTGCTGCCGCTCGGTGCCGGTCTCCCCGCGGCGTAGCAGGTCATGTTCGGTCAGCATGCCGATCAGCGCGCCGTTCTCGTCTACGACCGGCAGGCCGCTGATGTGGTGCTCCAGCATCAGCCGGGCGGCGGTTTCGACGCTGCTGTCGGTGCGGACGATTAGCACCTGGCGGGTCATGATGTCTGCGGCATTCATCGTGCGCTCCTGAAACAAGGGGTGAATGCCGTCAGTATAGAAAGCGGGTTGCCGCGGTCGCTTGCGTTGGATCAACCGCGGCTCGCGGCGTTCGGTGCAAACGGCCGGCGCTTGTGGTCGGTCGTCTTGTGGCCAGTCTTGTGGCCACAAAAATAAAAACCGGAAGGCATCGCTAGATGGCTTCCGGTCAAGGGACGGCGGGAACAACGGTTAAGCGCTGATCGTCGCGCCTTGCAGTGCCAGCGTGCCGCTGCGGCCGGGAATCTCGCCCATCAGCACGCGGCAGCGCGGCAGCGTGGCCGGATCGAGCGCGGCAAATTGCTCGGCGGTGGAGACGAGCTTGTAGCCCTGTGCCTTCCAGCCGGCCAGCAGACGGTCAAAGGTGGCGAGCAGTTTCATGCCCTCCAGCTCGGCATGCAGGGTATAGACATGGCCATGCTCGCTGGGCGCGGCGGTGAGTGCCAGAAGATGCTCGTGCACATTGTCGGCGGTCAAGCCGTCGAGGCCGATCAGTTCGTCGAGCGTGGGCAGCGTGCTCGGCAGCTGCGGCACACCGAGATCGTGGCCCTGCGCGTCGACCGGCTGGAACGGGCAGTCGCCACGGCCGTCCGAGGCGTAGTCGAGTCCGAATTCCTTTTGCAGCGCATAGGCCGCTTCGTTCATCTGCCAGCCGGCCGCGCCGTGGGTGCGCGGCGGGGTACCGAAGACCTCGGTGAAGCGCTTCACTGCCTTCTGCATCTCGGCGCGGGTCCAGGCGGCGTCCTTGCCGGCGACGTAGTCCTGCCACTTGATGTGGTCCCAGCAATGGATGCCGACCTCAAAGCCGTCGTCGCGAACCTGGCGCAGCAGCGCTGCCTCACGCCGGCCGATATCCGGGCCAGGCAGCAGGGTGCCGTACAGCAGGGTGCGGATGCCGTAGTGCTCGACCACCGAGGTGCGCGATACCTTGGACAGGAAGCCGGGACGGAATACCCGCTTGATCGCGCGGCCGGTGTGGTCAGGGCCGAGGCTGAACAGAAAGGTGGCGCCGGCCTGGTGGCGCTTGAGAATCTCGACCAGCTGCGGCACGCCCTCGCGGGTGCCGCGCCAGGTGTCGACGTCGATCTTGAGCGCGAGTGTTTTCATGGGTGGCAGCTTGAGAAGGTAAAGAGGGGAAAGATGGTGTGCCGCGGCGTCACACGGAAAAGCACGGCAGGTGGCCCCCGCCGTGGCTTTGCGTGTGGGGCCGTGGCGGCCCCTCGGGGCGGTGGCAGGCCGGGTGGCCCGCCGCCGTGCCGGGACTTACTGCGACAGGTCGCGCGACGCTACCACTTGATCGCGGTAGTAGTCATAGATGCCCTTCAGTGCGTCGGCCATCTTCACGGTCGGCGCCCAGTCCAGGTCGGCCTTGGTGTTGTCGATCTTCGGCACGCGGTTCTGCACGTCCTGGTAGCCCTTGCCGTAGTAAGCGCCCGAGGTGGTTTCCTCGACCTTCACCTTGTCGGCGTTGAGTTGGTATTCCGGGTAGACACGCGCCAGGTCCAGCATCATCTGCGCCAGGTCGCGGATCGAGTAGTTGTTGCTCGGGTTGCCGATGTTGTAGATCTGGCCGGACGCCTTGCCGTCCTTGTTCTCGATGATCTTCATCAGCGCTGCGATGCCGTCGTCCACGTAGGTGAACGCGCGCTTCTGGTGGCCGCCGTCGACCAGCTTGATGGTCTCACCGCGCACGATGTGGCCCAGGAACTGGGTGATCACGCGGCTGGAGCCTTCCTTCGGGGTGTTGATGTTATCGAGGCCGCCGCCGATCCAGTTGAACGGGCGGAACAGCGTGTAGTTGAGGCCCTGCTCCATGCCGTAGGCGTGGATGACACGGTCCATCAGCTGCTTGGAGCAGGAGTAGATCCAGCGCGGCTTGTTGATCGGGCCGCAGATCAGTTCGGAGTTCTCCGGGTCGAATTCTTCGTCGTGGCACATGCCGTACACCTCGGAGGTGGACGGGAACACCAGGTGCTTCTTGTACTGCACGCACTGGCGCACGATCGGCAGGTTGGCTTCGAAGTCCAGTTCGAACACGCGCAGCGGGTTGTTCACGTAGGTGGACGGGGTGGCGATGGCGACCAGCGGCAGCACCACGTCGCACTTCTTCACGTGGTATTCGATCCATTCCTTGTTGATGGTGATGTCACCCTCGAAGAAATGGAAGCGCGGGTGGTCCATCCACTCGGCCACGCGGTCGGCATGCATGTCCATGCCGTAGATTTCCCAGTCGGTGTTTTCGATGATGCTGCGGGTCAGGTGGTGGCCGATGAAGCCGTTCACGCCGAGGATCAGGACTTTTTTCATTGTGCGGGTTTCCTCTGCCGTCGCAGCTGGCGACGGAGGTTGAGCTAGTTAAACGTCAATTCTAGAGAGCAATCGGGTCGTTGCCAAAGCGGGCGCGGAACGCCGCCGCGTCGAGCGGGGCGCCGTCGAGCGTCGCATCGAGCACGCGCAGCCGGCCACCGTCGGCGCAGGCGAGGTACAGCGCATCACTGTCGGCGTAGAGTTCGGTGCCGGCTACGGTTCGGCCAGTGTCGCCGGCGCGCAGCGTACGCCAGATCACTACGCGCCCGGCGTCGATGTCGCTGAACGCGCCTGGGTAGGGGTGGGTGACCGCGCGCACGAAGTCGTGCAGCTGTTTGGCGCCGATGCCGGCGGCGATGCGGCCGTCTTCGGCCTTGCGGCCGCCGAAGTAGCCGCCCTGGCTCAGGTCCTGGACGGTGAACTGGGCCGTTCCATCGAGCAGGCCCGGCAGGCAGCGCCACAGCACCAGTTCGGCGGCGACGGTGACCTTGTCGAACACCTCCTGCGCGGTATCGTTCGGCAGGATGGGCACGGCGAACTGGTCGACGATGGCACCGTTGTCGGGCTTCTCGTTCATCACGTGCAAGGTGGCGCCGGTCTCGGTCTCGCCGTGGATCACCGCCCAGTTGGTCGGCACCCGGCCGCGGTACTTCGGTAGCAGCGAGCCGTGCATATTGAACGAGCCACGCGGGGCGACCTTCAGCAGCGGCGCCTTCAGCATGTGGCGGTAGTAGAACGAGAACAGGAAGTCAGGCTTCGCCGCCTCGACCGCCGCCAGCACCTCGGCGGTGTTCGGGTCGTCGGGGGTGATCACCGGGATGCCGTGGCTTTCTGCGAGCTTCTGCACGCTGCCGAACCAGATGGTCTCGTTCGGATTGTCGCGGTGGGTGACGACCAACGCGACCTCGACGCCACGGCCGAGCAGCGCCGACAGACAGCGCACGCCGACGTTGTGATAGGCGAAGACGACGACACGGGTCATGGCTGCTGCTCCTTCTGTTCCAGCACGGCAGCGACCACGTAGCGTGGCCGCTGGCGCACTTCCTGGTAGATGCGGCCGATGTACTCGCCCAATAGGCCGATGCCGAACAGCGCGATGCCGATCAAGAGGAAGGCGATCGCGAACAGGGTGAACAGTCCGCCTTCCTCGGGGCCGAGGATGAGTCTGCGGGCACCCAGATAGACGACGAGGAAGCCCGACAGCACCGAGATGATGATGCCGACGAAGGAGAACATCTGTAGCGGCACCAGCGAGAAACCGGTCATCAGGTCGAAGTTGAGCCGGATCAGGCTGTAGATCGAGTACTTCGACTCGCCGGCGAAACGTTCCTCGTGGCCGACCACGACCTCAGTGGGGTTCTGCGAGAACTGGTAGGCCAGTGCCGGGATGAAGGTATGCATCTCGTTGCACTGGTTGATCGTGTCGATGATGCGGCGGCTGTACGCGCGCATCATGCAGCCCTGGTCGGTCATCTTGATGTGGGTGATACGCTCGCGCAGCCGGTTCATCGCGCGGCTGGCGACGTGGCGCCACCAGGAGTCGTTGCGCTGGCGGCGGATCGAGCCGACATAATCGTGGCCCTTGTCCATTTCGGCCAACAGCACGGTGATGTCTTCCGGCGGGTTCTGCAGGTCGGCATCCAGCGTGACGATGCGTTCGCCGCGGCTGTGCTCGAAGCCGGCCAGGATGGCGCGGTGCTGACCGAAGTTGCCGTTGAACAGCACCACGCGGGTGACATCCGGGCGCTTGTGGTACTGGTCGGCCAGCATGCGCGGCGAGGCGTCGCGGCTGCCGTCGTTGACGAACACGATTTCGTAGCGAATGCCGAGCGCGTCGAGCGACGGGTAGAGGCGGTCGAACAGCGCCTGCAGGCCATCCTCTTCGTTGTAAACCGGGATGACGACGGAAAGATCGATTGGGGTGGTCATGAGGGTCCGTTATTTCAATGCGGGGCGCAGCACGCGGCTGACCGCCTGGCAGACGCGCTGCACATCGGCGTCCTGCATCGCCGGGAACAGCGGCAGGGTGACGGTGCGGCGGCCGATGTCCTCGGCGTGCGGGAAATCGCCTTCCTTGAAGCCCATGGCGCGGAACAGCGTGAACAGGTGCATGGCCGGGTAGTGCACGCCGACGCCGATGCCATCGGCCTTCATCGCGTCGATGAACTCGGCGCGCGAGAGGGTCATGTTCGCGAGCGGCAACAGCGGCTGGAACATGTGCCAGTTGCTCTGCTCGAAGTCGGCCTGCGGCAGCTCGCAGCCGAGGCTCGCGTCGAAGTGCTCGAAGTAGAGGCGGGCCAGTTCGCGGCGGCGGACGTTGAAACCATCGAGCTTCTTCAATTGGCCCAGACCGATCGCCGCGGCGATGTCGGTCATGTTGGCCTTGCCTCCGAGCACGTCGACGTCCATCGTGCCGTCGGCGAAGCGGGTGACACCTTGCAGGCGCAGCTTCTCGAACAGGCGCGCCTCGTCGTCGTTGTTCAGCACCAGGCAGCCGCCTTCGCCGCTGGTCATGTTCTTGTTGGCGTGGAAGCTGAACGACACCAGGTCGCCGAAGCTGCCGATGGCGCGGCCGTTCCAGTTGGCGCCCATCGACTGCGCAGCGTCCTCGATCACGCGCAGGCTGTGGCGGCCGGCGATGTCATAGAGACGGTCGCGGTCAACAGGTAGGCCGGCGAGGTCCACCGGGATGATCGCGCGGGTCTTCGGCGTGATCGCCGCCTCGACCTTGTCGAGGTCGATGTTGCGGGTGACCGGGTCGGCGTCGACGAACACAGGGGTGGCGCCGACGGTGAGGATCACATTGGCGGTGGCGACCCAGCTGAGCGGGCAGGTGATCACTTCGTCGCCCGGCTGCACGCCGGCGATATGCAGCGCCATCTCCAGCGCGGCGGTGGCCGAGGTCACCACCCGCACCGGGCGGCCGCCGACATAAGCGGACAGCGCGGCTTCCAGCTCGCGCGATTTCGGGCCGGTGGTGATCCAACCGGAACGCAGTACCTCGCCGACGGCGGCAATGGTGTCCTCGTCGATGCTGGGACGGGTAAACGGCAGGAAATCCATGAGCGTTTTTTATCCTAAATGGTCCGAAAGACTCAGCTACTGCGGGCGACCAGGATCACCCCGATGATGATCACGGCGATGCCGGCCAGACGCTGGGCCGTGACCGCTTCTCCGAACAGCCACCAGGCGAGGCCGGCGTTGACCACGTAGCCGATCGACAGCATCGGGTAGGCGATGCTGACCTCGACGCGCGACAGCGCCATGATCCACACCACCACGCTGATCACGTAGCAGGACAGGCCGCCGATGATCGGCAGGTTGGTCGCCAACGACCAGCCGATCGGCACGATATTGGCGGCGGAAAAATCGAAGTGGCCGATCTGGCGCACCCCAGCCTTCAGGAATAGCTGGGCGGCGGCATTGAGCAGCACGCCCAGCAGAATCAATCCGAATTCAATCAGTTTCATGGTTTGACCACGACCACCCGACGCGCATCCTGGTAGACAAGCTGCATCGGCAGGCCCTGTTGTTGCAATTCCTTGTAAGTGTTCGACGACATCATCGCCGCCGCGTGCGGGATGGCGCGCCAGCGTGCAGTGAACTGCTCGACCTTCGGCATCCAGCGCTGCGGTTCCTGGCCCTGGCCGTAGGAAAACTCGTCAGTGTACGCGACCAGCGTCACGTTGCGGCGGAGATAATACGGGAACGACTGCTCATAATAACCCACCGAGAAGATCTGGCTGTCCGGTTTCAGGTATGGAGTGAGCTTGGCGACCACCGCCTTACTGCTCTTGAGCTGGCCGTAGCTGTCGTGGCCGAGCGAGGCGGTGGTAACCGCCGCTAGGCTGCCGGCGGCGATCAGCGCCACTGCGGCAAGCTTGCGGCCACGGCCGAGCAGGCGCCAGGCGGCAAGCGCCGGCACGAGGAACAGCAAGGCGGCGAGCGCGATCGCGTGAGCGAACGGCGTCAGCACTTCTATCGGCGAATCGGGGGACGCGAAGCGGCCGACAAACGGCACGGCGGCGAGCAGGATCAGCCAGAACGCCATCGGCAGCAGCAGGTGGCGCTTCAGCCGCTCCGCATTGACCTCGACGAAGTACCGTGCCATCAGCAGCGCCAGTGCCGGGAACATCGGCAGGATGTACGACGGCAGCTTCGACTTGGAGATGCTGAAGAACACGAACACGAAGATCGACCAGATCAGCAAGAGGCGCAGCGGCTGGAAGGTCAGGCGCGGCTCGCGGCGCAGACCGACGTTGCACAGCGCCGGCAGCAAGGTAGTCCACGGCAGCAGGCCGACGATCAGGATGGGCACGAAGTAGTAGAACGCACCGGTGCGCTTGGCCTCGTCGGTGAGGAAGCGCTGGAAGTGCTCGCGGATGAAGAAGAAATCGAAGAAGCCCGGGTTCTTCAGCGACACCGCCACGAACCATGGCGCGGCAAGCGCGAAGAAGATGATCAGGCCCGACAGCCAGTGCATGCGGCGCCAGAACGCCCACTGCCAGGTAGTCAGGCTGTAGAGCACCAGCGTCGCCCCGGGGATCACTAGGCCGACCAGACCCTTGGACAGTGTCGCGCCGGCCATCGCCGCCCAGGTCAGCCACATGGCATTGCGACGCTCGGCATCGCTTGCCTCGTCGCGCTGGGCCACCAGGAAGCCGCACAGCGCCACGGTCAGGAAGAGGGTCAGCCCCATGTCCAGCGTCAGGAAGTGGCTGTTACCGATGATCCAAGTGGTGCCGGCTGCGGCCAGCGCGGCAAACAGGCCGGCCTGCCCCCCCCACAGCCGGCGGCCGGTGACGGCTACCGCGATGACGGTGAGAAAACCGGTGAGCCCCGGCCAGAAGCGCGCGGCGAATTCGTTGATGCCGAACACGGCGAAGCTTGCCGCGCCCATCCAATACTGCAGGATTGGCTTCTCGAAGTAGAGGAAACCGTTCAGGTGCGGCGTTAGCCAGTCGCTCCTCTGCAACATCTCCAGCGAGATCGAGGCGTAGCGGCCTTCGTCCGGGTGAATCAGCGCGCGATAGCCGAGCGAGCCGAACCAGACGGCGGCGAGCGCCAGCCAGCCCAGCCACACCCAGGGGCGGCGCGGGCATTCGTTAGGAGAAGCAGCGGGGCGGTGAGGTTCGTTCATCAGAAATGAGGGGTTTGAGGACGAAAGGGTTCAGAGACTAAGCGGTGAAGCTTAGGCCAAGCTTACGCGGGCGGCATCGCCGGGCGCGGGGCATCATCGCACAGCCGCTGCCGGTGCAACATCCCCGTCGTGTCGCTATTTTGTTACCTGGCGGGGCGCAGTGCGGGGCAGTCGTGCTAAGCTCGGCGGCCGCGATTATACCAGCAAGCGCTTTGCGCACCTGTTTTAGGAGTTTTTATGCTGACGCTCACCCATACCGACCTCGACACGCTGAGCGCCACGGCCGCCGCCGCTCCGCGCCTGCGCGCCAATCGCAATTTCCATCCCGAGCTGTCGGCCCCGGTGCAGCGGCTGGCGATCGCGATGGAGCCGGACACCTATGTGCGTCCGCACCGCCACAGTCACAGCTGGGAGTTGCTGACCGTGCTGAAGGGCTCGTTCGAAGTGATCATCTTCGACGAGGCCGGTGTGGTGAGCGAGCGCATCCTGCTCGGCAAAGAGGTGCGCGTGCTGGAGATGCCGGCCAACACCTGGCACTCGGTGCAGTCCTGTGAGCCGGGCAGCGTAGTGTTCGAGGTAAAGCAGGGGCCGTACGCGCCGTTGACCGAGGTGGATCTGGCCGCCTGGTCACCCGCCGAGGGCGACGCCAAGGTGTCTGAGCTGATGGCGTTCATGCGCGTTGCAAAGGTCGGCGAGCGCTACGCACAGGCCTGATCGAGAGATCGACCGTTCGGCCAATGCTGGCCGAATTCGGAAACCAAAACCGGCCCCCATGGGGGTAATGCCGTTCACTTAGCGGATCGAACCTGTTTGATTGGGTAACGGGACGGCAGCTTTTTCACCACGCGGGGGCATTCACGCCCCCGCCGTTGTTTCGGTAGCAGCAACTCCCCGAGGCGTTCCCGCAGACGCAGCAAGCGCGCCGGCAAGGTGCCGGGGCTGCTGATCGCCAGCCAGCTCCACTCATAGCGCAAATAATGCAGCGCTGTCGTAAAGC
>NZ_JAUEDK010000024.1 GCF_030385785.1 Crenobacter oryzisoli | reverse complement strand
GTTTGTGATCGTCGATGGCCATCCGATCCACAAGGCGAAGCTGGTCAGGGACTATGTGGAGAGCTTGGAAGGCAAGCTCAACCTGTTCTACTTGCCGCCTTACTCGCCGCAACTGAATCCGGACGAGCAGGTCTGGGCGCACGTGAAGCGCCAGGTATCAAAGCGTCTGGTGCAAAACCATGAGGAAATGAAGCGGCTAGCAATCGGCGCCTTGCGTCGAATCCAAAAGCTACCCGGGCTGGTGAAATCGTTCTTCCGCCAGCCTGAGTGCCAATATGCCTGCCAGTGACAATACTTTTGCAAAGCTTAGTAACCGCCAGCTTGTTTGATTAACAAATCCTCAAAGGGGGAAATTTTCTGCGCGTGAGGGGATGCGCGGTTTCGAGCCATCGGCCGCGCTAGAGATTTGCACCCCCACCCCTTGGGTACGCCTCAACATGGCGCGCAGCCGGTGCGCCACGCGCCCACCACGTGGGCGGGTCGGTTTCGTCATTTTTCGTCATGCCGCGTTTCAGGTTTTCTCAGGTCAGCGTACTGGCAAATGCAGCATCCAACCTGAGCAATTCTGAGCATGAAAAAACCGCCTTGCGGCGGCGTAGTCAGTCGGGGCAAATCACGCGCTCTCTTGCGTGCAGTAGAGCGTTTCTTGCTCCTTGGGTACGTTCGACCTTGGCGTCAGTAGACAGCAGATGAAGGTACGTCGCTAAACGCTCTCGGTCTGACGAGTCAGGGAGGTCGATCAACACGCTCCTAACAAATGCATCCACCTCATGCTGTCCTGCCCCATGCTCACACGCGGCGACAAGCGAAGCAGCTATGTTCTTCACACGAACAGGAATCTCCCCGACGTTAATCATCCTGATCTCCAGATAGGCATTCATAACCATGATTAGACCCCCTAGTCGATCCTCTGGTCCTCCCTGTCGTCCAGCAAGCAAGCCAGCGCGCCGAGCAGGGGGTTCCGGGTGGCAAAGGCAAATACAAAGCCCCGAGCAGTAGCGCAGGGCTCGGTAATTGGTGCAGGGCATTTCAGACTCAGCCCTGCGAAAGTCATCTCGGAGGATGCTAAATCGTACTTGTTGTTACGAATGTATGACGAACGCAAAATGGGGGCGGGCTAAGTAGTTCTGGGCTCCGGGAATAGGGAATGACAAAGAGCGCCGTAGCGCCCCTTGCTCTGAACGGCTTACTGCTGTCTTGCCCGCTATAAAAGTAGGCAACTGAAGTACCTAGCCAAGGTACAAATTAAGTATAGCTCTTGGTGGATAGTGCCTAGACGTATCAGCTGGACGGTAGAAAAGGAAAAAGGCAGAGGCGTTTGGTTCTCGGGCTCTTCCATGTCCTTATGCAACCACCCGCGCCGTCACTTGTCTGTTCCCCAGCCCGTTACCGGCCTCTCACCACCTTGGTGCCTGGCTCCCCAGCATGATCTGCTTATAGGTAAGCGTGTGGCCTTCGTGGGGTTAGTTTTCGCAAATGGGCGCTTGCCGTGTTAACCGGGCTGTTAACCGGCTGGTGTAACCCGGAATCGCCCCCCGCTAGGGCGCGTGCCTCCTCATGCGCAGGGAAGGACACACCCCGTGCGAATCAACTCGGCCCTTTTTATGGACTCCGAAAACCCGTTGCCGATGTCGTCTAGGTTGGTAACTGGTAACCAGTCGGAAGCAGGCCCTTGCCGTGCGAACCGGTGCCGTGCGAACCAGATCGGCCCGATCTCGCGTGCGTGGGGCGCGAGATAGATTCGGAAACCTCAGTTTGGGGTATGGGCAGCACGGCACGGGCTGACGTCGCCATTGTGCGTCACGAAAAACCCGCCACTAGGGCGGGCTTGAACTTTAACTACTGGGCTTAGGCTGTCGTGTTGATGTTGTTTCCAACGGTCGCCGACACAGGTCGACGCTTGTTTTCCACTTCACCAACCTTGCTGCCATCATTGTCGCCGTCACTATCCACGGCCTTTTGCACTACTTGGCTAGTAGCGCCACTAAGGGCTTGGGAGTACTGATGAGACATAGAGTTACCGATGCTTGAGACCATGGTTATGTCCTTATTGGGGGAGGATTCCCCATGTCATAGTCCATGGCTTGCCTTAAGCACGTCTTAACTCTCACGGTGCATTCTTGCCAGCTAGGCTGTCACAGCTTGTCAATCATGCACTTCCGTTCGCGATCGGCCTCTCTCTCCTCCCTCATGGATTCGCGGCAGCGCTCCATCAGCTCACGCGTGCGGCGCATGACATCGTTGAAGCGCTTGCGGTCCTCGATCTCGCCGGCAGAGCGTAGACCATGCTTCCAGGCGTTCTGGCTACTCGCCTCCTTGCCCTCCTCAGTCCTTGGCCCGGTGCTCTTCTCCCACGGCTTCCACCGCTTGATAGCCTCGGCCTGCTTGGCCCGGCGCTCGGGCGTCCATCCATTCGCCATGCTGATGCTCCAATAGTTCGTTTGCCCTGTTTGCTTGCGGCGCAGTCGATCCGTGCGCGTGGGGTGCCGTGCCGTTGTTGACCTGCTGCGGCCCGCTGGTGACATTGGCCTGATTGGCGAACACGGCCACCCTCGGGTGCTTCACTTCGGCCAGCGTTTCCAAGGTAGCGCGGCACTGGCTCTGTGCCTTCATCGCCATCCGGGCGTAACGCTCGGTCGCCTCCAGGCTGTGTCCGACGTTGTGCACGGCCCGTTGTGCCATCAGGTTGAACAGGGCATCGAGCGTCTGCGCTTGGGCGGCGAGGACGGTTTCCGCATAGCCTAGATCGCCTGCCTGTACTTGGTCGGTGCGCTCCTTGAGGGCTTTGGCGTGGTCGCCGATAGAAACCGTCTCGTGGTCGAGGCGCAGCCCGCCGACGCCATGCAACTGCCGGGCGGTCATGGCGGCCTGAATGATCGGACTACTGGCGGCTTTCGCCATGGCCAGCTCGTCGGACTCGCCCTGTGCCTTCTCGATGATTAGGTCTGCCTTGGGCTGGGGTGCCGGCGGCGCGGCCTGCTTGCGTGCTTTGCTCATGCGTCTGGTTCCTCCTCGCCCGGCTGTAGCTCGGCGCACTGGCCGATGTAGTGCCACTGGTAGTACTGGAGCAGGCTCGGGATGTTCGTCTTACGCCACGGCTTGAATCCAGCGGCGCAAAGCCCTTGCGTGCCGGTCCTGCCGTCTTGCTGGAACGTGCCCACGCCGCCCCAGTGCTCGCACGTCATGCACTCATGCACCGTGCTCTCGTTGGCATGCCGTGCTCGCTCCGGTCGCCGTTCCTGCTCCACACCAGCAGGCAGCGGCAAGCTCAGTGCGGCGGCGGTGACGATGGGGGCGGTGTAGTCGGTCACCGGGCGTAGCCCTTGCGCGTGACTTGCTTCAAAACCGATGGGAACAACGGGAACAACGGGAACAAGCTTGCCTTGTTCTTGAAAATCAATGGGTTGTGATGCGGTTTTTGTTCCCGTTCCCACATTTTCGTGAATGGGAACAACGGGAACAGGCAGCACGGACAGGTCAAGATGCATGGCGTGGCTCCTCGGTTTCGTTCCAGATGGCCGGCGTGATCAGGTAGCACGGCTTCGGGCCGCCCCCCAAGCCCGGCATCCGTTGCTTGCTGGTGTTGCGGTCGCGGTCTGTCTTGAGCAAGCCGCGCTCGGCCATCGCTGCCGCGACGTGTGCGGCGTTGAAGCCCCGGCACACTTCGCGGCGGAATGCCTCGGGCAGCACATAGAACCAGGTGCCGCCGTCATCGGCGCGGCGGAAGCCGGCCCGGTTGATGGTCTTGGCGTTGTCCTGTTCGGCCGCATCCCAGGGCGTGAAGCGGCTTTCGCCGTGCGCCTCCAGGAAGGCGCGTACCGCGGCGATCCCTTCGCGCACCTCGCTACTGCCGGCCCCGCCTCGGGCGGCCAGCCATTCCCCGAACAGACGCACGGCGGCAGCCGTTGCTTCACCGGGCTGCCAACCGGTCAGGCCAAAGTGCGTCGCCAGTTCGCCGGCCGAGCCGACCAGCGCAAAGCGGCCCGCCACGCGCTTGACCTGTCCATCGGCCCCGGCCGGCACATCTTCGGCCAGGAAGCTGGCGCGGCCCTGCTTGAGAATGGCGGGCAGGCTGGCAAGGGTGGCCGGCTCGGTCAGCGCAGCGAGGAAGGCGCGACCAGCGGTGCCGTGTTGCTGCCGGGTCAGGTCGGCCAAGCGCTGGGCGAGTACATCGCCACCAGCCAACTCATGCAGCGTGTCGAACAGCCCAATGCCACGCCCAGCATCGGCGGCGATCTCGACCAGGCGAATCTCTTGCCCGGCGCGGATCTGCTTGCCGGCTTGGCGCATGTGCTCGGCCAGCCCGATTTCGCCGGCTGACAGGAACAGCGTGCGCCAGCGTGCCGGTGAGCGCGCCAGCCCGTTGCGGGTTGCCCGGACCTTGCCTTGGCCGTTGGCGATCATGTAGGCGTTTTCGCCGGCTTCGCGTGGATCGACCTGTGCCAGCTCGTCCAGGATCAGCAGCAGATCATTGCGCCCCAGGCAGATGCCCTCCAGCCCGTTGCTGGTGGTGCGCCACTTGTGCGGGTAACTGTCCGGGTGCCCCCACACCGATGCCGCCAAGTACAGCGCGGTCGACTTGCCAACACTGCTGCTGCCCATGAGGTGGAAGCCGCCATTCTCGTTGGCAAAGCGTGCCAGCGGCGCGGCAAAGGCCAGCGACATCGCGAACACCAGCCGCGAGTTACCGATAGCGAGCGCCGCCACCAGCTCGCGCCAGCCGGCCAGTGTGCCGGCCTGACTCATGCCGAGCGATTCGTCGCGCTCGCTTTGCAGGTGCAGCCCCTCGCCGTCGTTGCTGCCAATGACGCCATCCCACAGGGCGAAGGCGTTGCCGTGCCAGCCGACCCTATCGGTGCAACGCACCAGATGGCCGGGCTTGGCCGTCACCAGGTAGCCGATCAGCCGGTTGCGTGCCGCTCCGCCCGGTGCGATCAGCAGCCCGTTGCGGACCAGTTCGCGGCACAGCTCGACGCCATCGCCCTGCGTCATCTCCAGCGGCATCGCCCAGCGGTGTTGCCGGCCCTCGGCGTCGTGCCATTCCAGCAGCCGGCCCCACTCGCTGCCGTGGTCATTGCGGGTCATGGCGAGCACGTACAGCGGCGAGCAAATCCAGTGCGGCGGCCGGTCGCTGTCTGGTTCCAGGTAGTACAGGCCGGGGCGATCTTTTTCGCCGCGCAGCATCGCGTAGCCGGTCGGCAGCGCGCTGTTCCCGTTCTTGTTCCCGTTGTTCCCGTTGGCGATTTCCGGGAAATGGGAACAAAACGCACCGCTGGAAGCCCCGTCGTTATTGGCTTCGGCAGATTTGTTCCCGCTGTCCCCGTTGTTCCCATCGGTTTTTTCAAAGTCCAACGCGGCGGCCTCCTTGGCGTGGATCAGGTGATGCAGGTCGGTGGCCATCATGCGGCGGCCTCCTGTTGGCGGGACTGGTACACGTCGAGCCAGTCGGTGCCGGGCACACTGGGGGTGTGGATGCGGACGCGCCACGCTTCATCGAGCAGGCGCTTGGCCAGCTTCTTGGCAGCGTTCTGGCCGGTGCCGCTCACGTCGTGGTCGGCCATGATGTGCACATCAGTCGCCGACTCGGGCAGGGCGGTGTGCTCCAGCCCCCATGCCGATACCATCGCCCAGCACGGCAGACCTGAACCAAGGCGAACGGCAATCGCAGTTTCGATGCCCTCGGCCAGCGCCAGCATCCCACCTTCCGGCTCGTATAGCCGCACGGCCGCGCCGCGCATCGCTCCCTCCCGGGCGGTCAGCAGCTTCTTGGCATCCAGCGCCTCGCCAGTCGCCGGGTCGACAGGGTGGGCCTTGCGGCCGTCCGGTGTCAGGTAGACGCGATGCAGCGCGACCAGCTCGCCCGCCGGCGATGTGACAGCAGCAAGCATGGCGGGGAAGCTCCCCCAGGCAGACCGGTTTGCCGTCCACCTCGCACCAGTACGGCAAGGCCGGGTGGTGGCGCAGCGCAGCGGGGTAGATGGTCAGGTCTAGGCCACGCCCCGCCAGGTAACGCGTCACCGGATCGCCGGCCTGGATCGGTTGTGCCTCGCTCCACAGTCGGGCAACGGTGGCGCTGTTGTCGCGCTTGGCTGGTGCTGCCGGTGGTGTCGGTGTGCGCGGCATCGTCACACCAGCAGGCTCACCGGACAGCCCCAGCACGCCCGCCACCGACCGCAGTGCGGTCGGAAAATCGGCATTGAGCCAGTGCATGGCCAGCGCGAAGCCGTCACCGCCCAGGCTATCCAGCGAGCGGCAAACAAAGCGGCCTTGCCCCTTGTCGATCCACTGAAAGCGATCTCGGCCACCACACGCTGGACATGCTTGGTTGCGCTTCTTGGCGAGCACGTCGGCAGGAATGCCCAGCGCCACCAGCACATCAAACCAGCGCCCAAATGCGGCGCGGCGTACTTCATCAGCGTTGAGCGGACGGACCTTGCCCCCCGGTGTGTGACTTCCCGGAAATTTCGTCATGGTGTGGTGTCCTTAGCGGTCGAGCGTCTGGATCAGGTCGCCCGCATGCCCGGCGATCAGTGCGAACAGGATGCCTGCGGCGTCGCCTCCGTGTTCCTTCGCGTCTTCCATCGCCTCGGCCAACAGCGGGGCGAACACGTCGGCGAAGCCCTCGCAGAAGGCGGCAGCGGCCTCTTGCGCGTCTTCGCTGGTGTCGTGGGCGTCCAGGTGCCAGCGCAGGCCGTACAGCACGCGCAGCGCTGCCAGCTCGCCGTCACTTTCGGCCAGGTGCAGGGTGTTGGCTGTCAGCATGGCGCGGCCTCCTTACGGGCGGCCGGCTTGTCAGCCTGATGTGTGGCCGCGTGGGTTGCCTCTCGATCCTCACGGGCCCGCGAGGTGGCTTTCCCTTCCGATGCAGCCTGCATGACGTTCTGTAGCGCCGCTACGCCGTCGCCGATCTCTTGAAGCAGCCCGGCTAAGCCATACAGAATTTCAGACTCGGCCCCAATGGTACGGTCATAGCCAGCGATCAGCATGCCAATGGTTTTGGTGCCTTCGGCCAGGCGGGAAATGGACAGTTCGGCCGCATTTTCAATCCAGTGGAGTTGCTGGCTGCTGCCGGCACGCTCGACAGAGAATAATTCGCGGTTGTAGCCGGTCTGCTGCAACAGGTGGCCGTTCTCGATCAGCAACGCCATGCCAGATTGGAAGACAGGGAAGCCTGTGCTCTTGCTCATGCTGCACCCCCGATCAGGCGAACGAGCGTCAGGCCACTGATAGCGCGACGGCGGTACAGGATGAAAGCGATACGACGGGTAGGGAACAGGCGCGACAGGGCGCGGGGCATGATGGTGTACATGGTGCCTTCAGGATTAGCGTTCAAATTGCCGCTTCCCGCTGCTAATCGGGAGGGGCGGCGCAAGGCAGGGTTAGCAGACCGGCAATCCCTTACCGGCAGACCCGAAGGTCTCCCCACCAAGGCCGCCCATTGAAGACGCACCAAGGCTGCGAATACAGCATGTGCGCTGATTCGCAGGGATTGTTTCGGGCTGCTAAACCCGGTCGCAGGATTGACTGCGACGCCGTGACGATACCGACCCATGCCGATCGGGTCAACATCGCTTGGCATGTCATGACTCGTTCCGATGTAGCAAGCCTTTGATTGGCAAAGGTTGACTAGGGGTGCAGTCGAAACAATGAATTTCGTTGGATTGCGGATAGACAGCAGACTCATGCCGATAACTTTGCGATGCCTTGGAGTAAAAGCACTATTTGCTTGGGCGCGAGGCGTAACACGTGCATACTGGGCTTCGTAGCGTATGTCTGTTGAACAATGACGTTCTATCGATCTGTTGCTCCCCCTCACCCGGGGAGCATTTTTTTTGCCCACATCCTGCCTCTTGCCATTCAACCACAGGCTGTTGCCTCTCATCGGGGTGATGAGATTCCTCTGGCAAGCAGGAAAGCCGCCATCGATACTCAGTTTGTGTCCTCTGTTGTCCAAATCCGTTTTGGGGCTTGCGCCGCTCGCCATGTCCAAGGTGAGCGGTTTTTGTTTGCGGTGGGTCATTATGCGGACAGCCTCCCTTGGTCATTGGCGGAGATCATGGCGACGCCCGGCACGCTCTTGCCGATCAGCGCCGCGAAGCGCTCGCAGCGATCTTTCGCCAGTTGGAACACCGCCTTGTACGGCTCGCCGGCCGCCATGCCGTCTTGCAGTGCGCGTACGGTGGCGGTTTCGGCTGCGGTGAGGTGGGCGAGCTGTAGCCCGGTCAGCGTGTCGCGGAAAGCCTCGGGAACCTTGCCGGGCGGCATATGGAACAAGGCGCGGTACTCCATCTGGGTCAGCAGTTCGTAATAGCGCTGGGGCGAGTTACTGCCTTGGGCGGCGGCGTAGATGACAAAGGCGCGGATGGCGTCAGTCAGGTCCTTGCGGGCCCTCTTGCCGTCGAGCCGGGCGGTCTGCCAAGCGGAGTCACCCTTCTGGCTCGCCAGACGGATCAGCTCTGCCTCCAGCGCGTTGAACGCCTCGATGTAGCGCACCTTCCACGCATCGGCCTTGGCTCCGGTAAAACTCATCGCCAGCATGGTGAAGCCGTCGCGAGTGATGACATACATCGGCAGGGTTCGCCCCGTCTCATCGGTGTACTCACTGGACGCAAAATTGCGTTCAGTGAACGCAGCCAGCGTGGGCGTTTGGTGCATCTTATCCGTGCGCCGCAACACGTCGGCGTGCCGTTTGCCAAACACACGGGCGATGGTCAGCGAATCGGTGCGGACTTGTCCCCCGGCCAGACGGACCAGCGGCATGGCGTCGGTGCTGGCGCTATGATTCGCGATGGTGTGGGCGCTCACTACTGCTTCGGCGGGGCGGGCGTTTTTTCGTTTCATCGCCGCCTCCTTATGCCGCTTGGCCTTGTTCGTCGAGCCATTGGCGAATGGACTCGGCTTTCCAACAGGTCACTCGTTCGGACAACTTCAGAGGGGCAGGGAAGGTGCCAGCGCGAACACGTCGCCATAGCGTCGAGTCACTAAACGGGATGATCGGGCGCAGGTCGGACAAGCGCACAAAGCCGGTGGCAGGTAGTGCGCCGTAGGTGGCGAGAATGCCGGCTTGAGCCGGAGCGAGCTTGATGGTTTTGGCGTCAGCGTTGGCCGGTGCCAGTTTGGTGATTTTGGCTTGAGCTGCCATGTCGCGGTCTCCTGTGACACGTCGTTGATTACGTACCAATGAAACCGCAATGCCCCGGCGTACACGCAAGCGCTCAGGCTGTACACCAGGTGTACGGCTTTGTTCTGCCGGGGTGTACAGGCTGAATTGCCGGCAGGGTGTACAGGCAGGCTGAAAGTCGCGCCGTTACTTGCTTTTAGGGTGTACGACCTTGCTGGCAGCTCTAGCCTTGACGATCTCCGGGCGCGCTACTGCGTACACAGCGGCGGCCTCTCTCCCAGACAGTCCCCGGTGCTTTGCCTGCTCGGTAAGCCACTCCATTTGGTCTTCCTTGCTTGGGATTTGGTCGTCAGGCACTCCCGCTAGATTTTGTTCGACGTGAACTTCTAACAGGTCAATAGCTGGCGTTCTGTAACCGGGCAGCAGAGCCACGGGCTGCCTTTCCTGTTCGCGGACAACTGCCGGTGCCGGCAATGCCCGCGTGCCGATTTCACTCTCGATCTCCCGCTTTCTCCGAAGGAGCGTTTGCTTGTAGGTCGGCAGCTTCACCTTTGCCGCCCATTGAACGACTTGTTCTGTTTTTAGGGCGGTTTTCTTGGTGTCGAGAAGGTCGGCGTCAGGCAGGTTCGGATATTCGACTTCATAGGGATGGACTGTGCTCCATTCGCCCTCCCGCAGCTCCCACGCTTTCAGTGTCGATAAATCTCCGCACGAAATGGCGGACACAAAAGCCAGCCGCGCAATATGGGCATGTCTGATTTGAGGGCTAGCATCTGGCGGCTCAGGAAACGTGTCTTTATGTAGTACGGGGTCAATGCCCCCCCCACAGCATGGCTAGCCTATCCACGGGATGTGTCGGCATTGAGCCGTACAAATCCAAATTAGGCAGGCGCGCTAGCTCATAACATATCTGGTCGTACTCAATTTGCAGATCACTGTTATCGCTTTGCAGATCATTGTTATTGCCCATCCGCGCCCCCTATAGCGCAGCCCTGTGAATGGATTGCCGCGCTAGGCGGGCAGGGTTTCCCGCTTTTCGATTGGCCGATCTAGGCGCGGCAAAGCTGGTGTCAGGCCGTTTTCTTCCGGCCCTTGCTAATCGGTGTGACGTTGTACGGCTCGCCCTTGTCGAGCGCGTCCAGCAGCGCCGCTAGGCGGTTCAGCGCATCGCGACGTTCGGTGAAGTAGTCGTGGCGGTTGTAGATGCCTTCCACGCCCTTGATCTTGTGATTCAGACAGCGCTCGGCCACCACCGGGTCGATGCCTAGTTCGGCCAACTGGGTGCGGGCGGTGCGGCGCAGGTCGTGCACGGTGAAGTTCTCCACGCCCGGCATTTCGTGTTTCACCTTGCCCAGTGCGGTGCCTATGGTGCCCTCGTGGATGTGCGGCACCATGCGGTGTTCCATCTTGCGAGCAGGCAGCACCCAGGCGCTGGGCTCGGACAGTCGGCGCAGCTCGCGCAGCCAGCACACGGCGAGAGAGGGCAGGGGAATGTCGATCGGCTCGCCGGTCTTGGTGCGCTCACCGGGCAGGTGCCACACGGCCTCGTCCAAGTCGAATTCCTCCCAGCGTGCCGCGCACAGCTCCATCTTGCGGACGCACAGCAGCAACAGTAGGCGGATGGTCAGGTCGTTCTCGACGCTGAAGCCCTTTGCCATCCTCATCGCCTCGAACAGCTTCACCAGCTCCTCACGGGACAGGGCACGCTTGCGGGCCTTCTCTGTGCCGCCCGCGTCGCCCAGGTCGAAGGCTGAGGCGGGGTTGTACTCGACCATGTGCCGCTTGATCGCATAGTCGAACATGCGCCGGGTCCAGCGCAGCACGTCGTTGGCGATGGTCGGTGCTCCGCGCTTGACGATGTCGCGCAGCATGTCGTCGATGTGGCGCGGCTTCACGTCCTCGACCTTCATCTTGCCCAAGTGCGGCCCAATGTCCTTGTCGATCCGGCGGCGCACGATGTCGGGGTGCTTCCAGCGCCCCAGGATCATCCGCTCGTAATACTCGTTCGCCAAGTCGATCACGTGTAGCGCGGCCTTCTCGGCCTCGATCTTGGCGACGGCCTTGGCCTTGCGCTCTTGCTTCTCGGCAGCCACGTCATAACCAAGTGCGACTCGAGCGGTCAGTTCTTTCGCAGCTTCACGGGCCTTGGCAAGGGACAACTCGGCATAGCTGCCAACTTGCATCGTGCGTTGCTTGCCGGCGAAGCGATAGCGAAAGCGCCATACCGGCACCGTGTCCGCCTCTCGAAATCGCAGCCACAGGCCGTCGCCATCCGCTCTTCCCTCAAAGCGCTCCCCTGCCTTGATCCATGCCCGGATCTGCATGTCGGTTAGCTTGCCCATGCTGCGCCTCCTAAATAGCGAGTAGATGCCCCTAGCCCGCGCCAGCCTTGAAGGTCGAAAAACGCAAACAGCGAATAGGGGTGTGTACCCAAACCAACCTGCAAAAAGTGCGTTGGGTACACGTTTGGGTACACGCTAATTATGCGCTTTGTTGAGACGGTGTGACACACCATGAATGAATAAAGCCCCGACTGGCGGGGCTTTGCTGGTGTCGCTGACACGGCATGAAACGCCGTGAAAGTTTACTCGATGTTCTGGATCTGCTCGCGCATCTGCTCGATCAATACCTTCAGCTCGACCGAGGCCTGGGTCGTTTCGGTCGACACCGATTTGGAGCCGAGCGTGTTCGCTTCGCGGTTCAGTTCCTGCATCAGGAAGTCGAGCCGCTTGCCGGCCTGGCCTCCCTTAGAGAGGATGCGGCGCACTTCGGACAGGTGGGTGGTGAGGCGCGCCAGTTCTTCGTCGACGTCGATCTTCTGTGCGAACAGCGCAAACTCCTGCTTCAGGCGGTCGTCATCGACGTTCTCGACGGCGTCGCGCAGGCGAGCGGACAGTCGTGCCATATAGGCGTCGAGAATCTGCGGCAGCTTCGGCTTGATGCTGCTGATGATCGACTCCATACCGGCGATGCGTTCGAGCAGTACTGCCTTGAGCTTTTCGCCTTCACGGGCGCGGGTGGCGGCGAAGTCATCCAGCACTTTGGCGAGACCTTCGAGCGTCAGTTGCTGCAGCGTCTCCGGCGGCAGCTCGTTGGAGCGCAGCACGCCGGGCCAGCGCAGCAGCTCGGCGACCGACAGCTCTTTCACGTCCGGCGCGCGGGCGCGCACTTCGCCGGCCAGCTGGATCAGCTTGTCGAGGTAGTCGGTATTGAGCTCCAGCGTCGGGCTGGCGCTGTCGGTCTGGTTCAAGCCGACACGGCATTCGAGCTTGCCACGCGATACGCGGCTTGCGATCAGTTCGCGCAGTGCCGGTTCGATGATGCGCAGTTCTTCGGGCAGACGCATCTGCACGTCGAGGTAGCGGTGGTTGACGGCGCGCAGCTCGAGGCTGAGCATTCCACCCGGAAATTCGCGAGTGGTGGAGGCGAAGCCGGTCATGCTGAGGATCATGGCGGGGTTCCCAGTAAGGTTGAAGCTGTGGTTGGGCCGCCTGAATCGAGGTCTACACTCCATTCAGGGATAAAGGCACTATACACTAACTGCTTCCGGCTGACCGCTCAGGCGCTCGGTTACCGTCGTCGCGAGTGTCTTGCCGCGTTACAATCGACCGTTTTCATTTGGAACCGCCATCATGCGCCCATCCCAACGTAGCCCCCGTCAATTGCGCCCTGTGCGTCTGACCCGTCACTACACTCGTCATGCCGAGGGTTCGGTGCTGGTCGAGTTCGGCGATACCAAGGTGATCTGCACCGCCAGCGTCGAAGAGACGGTGCCGGGCTTTTTGAAGGGCAAGGGGCAGGGCTGGGTAACCGCCGAATATGGCATGCTGCCGCGTTCGACCGGTAGCCGGATGCGGCGTGAGGCGGCTAGCGGCAAGCAGAGCGGCCGCACCCAGGAAATCCAGCGGCTGATCGGGCGTAGCCTGCGCGCGGTGGTGGACCTAGTGAAGCTTGGCGAGCGTCAGATCGTGATCGACTGCGATGTGATCCAGGCTGATGGGGGGACGCGCACCGCCAGCATCACCGGCGCCTATGTGGCGCTGGCCGACGCAGTGAACGGGCTGATCCAGGCGGGCAAGCTGGCCGAAAACCCGCTGTTCGACCATGTGGCGGCGGTGTCGGTCGGCATAGTCGAGGGGGAGCCGGTGCTCGATCTCGACTACCCGGAGGATTCGGCCTGTGATACCGACATGAACGTGGTGATGACCGGTAGCGGTCGCTTCGTCGAGGTGCAGGGTACTGCCGAAGGGGTGCCGTTCAGTCGCGCCGAGATGGACGCGCTGCTAGGCCTGGCCGAGCAAGGGATCGCCGAGCTGGTCGAATTGCAGAAGGTGGCGCTGGCCGGCTGAGTCAGTGGTCTTACATAAAAAAACCGCGCTTCGGCGCTAATGCCGTTCACTTAGCAGATCGAACCTGTTTGATTGGGTAACGGGACGGCAGCTTTTTCACCACGCGGGGGCATTCACGCCCCCGCCGTTGTTTCGGTAGCAGCAACTCCCCGAGGCGTTCCCGCAGACGCAGCAAGCGCGCCGGCAAGGTGCCGGGGCTGCTGATCGCCAGCCAGCTCCACTCATAGCGCAAATCCTTCCCCGCTGATGCCGCTCATCCCAAGCCAGCGCGCTGAGCCCGAAGAGTTGGGCCAACGGTTCCTCGCCGAGGCGCTGCCGCGCCTGGGTCAAGGCGCTCTTGGCAATATCTGGATTGACCTCGTCAGGCAGCACCAGATCGAGATGAGCGACGACCTCCGGGATGGGCTGATGCCGGTACATAGCCAACGCAATGACCAGCCAGACGACCTGTTCGGCCGGCAATCTACGCCGGCGCACGCTGGCTTTGCCGGTCACTGCAAGCGCGTGGGCGATCCATGCCGGGTCAATTTGCTGAGAAAGCGCAGAGAAATCAGGGTGTTTATGAGCCTTGCTTACCATATTGACCAACGTGAGGGAGTCAACCTGGCCGGAGTATGAGCAAGATTCGCACCATGAAAAATGCCGTTCACTTGCTTAAGTGAACGGCATTACGCTTCGGCGCGGTTTTTTTTTATTACTGGGCAGCAGACGCGGCGGCGGGCTTGGGGCTGGCGCCACTGGCGATGAAGCGATCGAGTGCGGCGCGGAATACCGGTACCGATAGTGCCATATTGTCGGCGCGGTAGCGGTCCGCGGCACTGGGCGCGGAGCTTTGCAGTGCGATGATCGTTGCCTTGCCGTTGCCATCGATCAGTAGCAAAGGCGAGCCGCTGTCGCCGGGCAGGGTGTCACAGCGGTGGCTGAGCCGGCCGTCAGCGAGCAGCTTGGTGGCGCGACACTGTTCGTGCACGGTCAGGTGGCTGGGGTCGTCGATCGGATAGCCTGCCTGGGTGACTCGCCATCGTCTGTCGTCGAGATTGGCCTTCAGCGTGGCGCGGTCGCCGCCGATCAATGGCAGCGTGCCGAGTGTGCGGCCGATCGGCTCGGCCAGGCGCACGAAAGCGTAGTCGTAACGGGCGACGCGCGGGTCAACGAGCAGCCCGCCGCCTTCGATGGTCAGGCCGGCAAACAGGCGCCGGTCGACGAAAACGCGGGTGGTGGCGACGCGCGCCGCAGCGTGTTTGCCGTTGAGCGCGGCGGAGAATGTCACCGCCGGGTCAAAGCGACCGGTATCCGGGTCCTTGAAGCAGTGGCCGGCGGTCAGCACCACGTCGTCGGCAACCAGCGTGGCGGTGCAAATGCTGCCGGATGCGGTTTCGATCTGGCCGATGGCGCGCCAAGGCAGTGCATCGGGGACGAGGGTGTGGCGATCGTCGTGGCCGAAGAACAGTTTGCGCCGTTCGGCTTTGCTGATGGCGTGGGCGGGGCCTGCGAATGACAGGGCGATGAGGGCGGCGGCCGACAGGGCGGCGAAGGAGCGGATAGGCATGATGCGGAGTTTAAAATAAAAAACCGGGGTGCAGAGCACCCCGGAACCGTCATCAACAACTCACTGGGACTTACTTGGCAGCCGAAGCAGCCTTCTTCACAGTTTTCTTTGCAGCTTGGGCTTTCTGAGCGGCCGGAGCGGAAGCGGCTTTCTTCACCACTTTCTTAGCAGCTTGGGCTTTCTGAGCGGCCGGAGCGGAAGCAGCTTTCTTAGCTACTTTCTTAGCAGCTTGGGCTTTCTGAGCGGCCGGAGCGGAAGCGGCTTTCTTAGCTACTTTCTTGGTAGCTTGGGCTTTCTGAGCGGCCGGAGCGGAAGCAGCTTTCTTAGCTACTTTCTTGGCAGCTTGGGCTTTCTGAGCGGCCGGAGCGGAAGCGGCTTTCTTCACTACTTTCTTGGTAGCTTGGGCTTTCTGAGCGGCCGGAGCGGAAGCGGCTTTCTTCACTACTTTCTTGGCAGCTTGGGCTTTCTGAGCGGCCGGAGCGGAAGCGGCTTTCTTAGCTACTTTCTTGGCAGCTTGGGCTTTCTGAGCGGCCGGAGCGGAAGCGGCTTTCTTAGCTACTTTCTTAGCAGCTTGGGCTTTCTGAGCGGCCGGAGCGGAAGCGGCTTTCTTCACTACTTTCTTGGTAGCTTGGGCTTTTTGAGCGGCCGGAGCGGAAGCGGCTTTCTTCACCACTTTCTTGGCAGCTTGAGCTTTCTGAGCCGGAGCCGAGGCAGCTTTCTTGGTGGTCTTCTTAGCGGTGGTCTTTACAACCGGAGCAGCGGCTTTTTCAGCAGCGAAACCAGCGGTGGAAGCCAGGCCAAGGGCCGCAGCCAGGGCGAGAACGGACAGCTTTTTCATGCTTAACTCCAGAGATCGTATTCTAAGTTGGGTACCGGTTCCTGAGCTTAGGCCGGCTTTCCATGGGGGCGAAGTCTACGGTTGCCCTTTAACGATCGTCTGTTGCCGGTATGTTTCCCGATGTAACTGAATGTACGACAACGGGTTTTGGCCAGCGTAGCGTGAAGCGTGCGCCGCCGAGCGGGCCGTCGTTGTCGACGCTGATGCTGCCGTGGTGGGCCCGGGCAATGCCGGCGACAATGGCCAGGCCCAGCCCGTGGCCGCCGGTATGGCGCGCGCGGCTCTCGTCGAGTCGCACGAAAGGCTCAAATACCCGGTCGCAGTCCTCCGCTGGGATGCCGGGGCCGTCGTCCTCGACGCTGAGGGCCCAACCGTCCCGATCTTCGACCAGCTTCACCTGCACCGTGCTGCGCGCGTAGCGGCGCGCATTGGTCAACAGGTTGTCGAGCGCACGGCTAAGCAGGTGCTTGTCGGCCTGGATGGCCAATGGGGTGCTGGCATCGGTGGCGAGCACCCAGTGGAGTTCCGGTTCGATCGCGCTGATGTCCGCGAGCCGGGTGCGCGCCCACGGCACCGCATCGAGCTGGGTGAGCGCCAGTGTCATCTCAGGGCGGTCGAGCCGGGCATGCAGCAGCAACTCCTCGATCAGTGAGTCGATCGCGTTCAGGTCGCGCTCCATCGCCGCGGTATCGGCGTTTTCCAGCAGCGCCAGCCGGTAGCGCAGCCGCGCTAGCGGAGTGCGCAGCTCGTGTGCCACCGCATTGGTCAGCGACTTCTTGCTCGCCAACAACTCGTTGATGCTGTCGATCATGCGGTTGAACGCCAATCCCAGACGAGCAACGCCGGAGCGTTCCGACAGGTTGACACGGGTGTCGAACTGGCCGGCGCCGAGCCGGGTGGCGGCGCGTTCCAGTGCCGTCAGGTCGCGCCAGTGCGGCCGCATCCACAGGAATACCGGCAGTGCCAGTGACAGGCCGACGAAGGCCAGCAGCGCGTAGTCGAACCACTTGAGCTGGTGCAGGAAGAACAGGTAGCGCAGCGGGCCGGCGACCAACACGTAGTCGCTGTTCGAGATGCGCTGAAGGAACAGGTAACTGTCCTCGATCATCACGATGTCGCCATTAGCGAGTGCCTGGTACGACTCGTCGTCCAGGCTGTACTGCGATAGCGGCTCGACCTTGATGTGGAAGGACAGATCGTTGTCGGCGCGGGCGAGCATTTCGCCCCACATTTGCGGCGGCACCCCCTTCAGCTCGGCCTCGATCAGCGACAGCGAGGTGCGCAGCAGGTCGGACAGGTAGCGTTCGCCGACCTTGTCGACCGCCTGCTTGTAGACGGCACCTACCATGATCACCGCGACAATGAAGCAGGTGACCAGCAGCAGGTAGAACTGGATGAACAGTTTACGCATCGGATCGGTTCGCCTTACCAGCCGGACGGCGAGAACAGGTAGCCCTTGTTGCGCACGGTCTTGATGCGGAACGGCTCGGTCGGGTTATCGCCCAGCTTCTTGCGCAGCCGCGAGATCGCGACGTCGACGCTGCGGTCCAGGCCGTCATAGCTGACGCCGCGCAGCGCCTTGAGCAGCGTTTCGCGGCTGAGGATCTCGCCGGCGTGGCTGGCCAGCAGCCACAACAGGTCGAAGTCGGCGGTGGACAGAGTGATCAGCTCGTCGTCGAGCATCACGTCGCGGCTGACCGGGTCGATCGCCAGTTGGCCGAACAGCAGCTTCTGCATGGTGCCCTTGCAAGGCGCCGGGGCGGCGGCCTCGGCTGGAGCACTCGGGCGGTAGTCGCGCAGCTGGGCGCGCAGGCGCGCCAGCAGCACCGGCGGTGGGGTGGTCTTCAGGATGTAGTCGTTGGCACCCAGCTCCAGGCCGAGGATCTGGTTCATGTCGCTGTCCAGCGAGGTCAGCATCACGATCGGGCCGTTGAACTGCGGGCGCAGCTCGCGGCACACCGACAGGCCGTCCTTGCCCGGCAGCATGATGTCGAGCAGCACGAGGTCGGGCTTGGCTGCCAGGATAGTTGCCAGCGCGGTGTCGCCGCGCGGCTCGATCTGCACGTCCAGATCGTGGCGCGACAGGAAGTCGGAAATCAGCCCGGCCAGTTCCGGGTCGTCTTCGACAAACACAATGCGGTGGCTCATGCAGGAATACCTCTATGTATTGCTTAATCGTCCGAGTATTACTCGTGGCGCGGCGCGGCTCAAGCCGTGCGTGCCCGCCTTGATGAGGTGCGGCGCAACAGGGGAAGATTCTTCGTTTTTATTCAGCGTTTTACGGGCGCTTAGCTGGCTCGGCGGTTTGCGAGCATCGTCCATATCACGCGGCATGCCGCTTGCCGATGACCGAATTCCTCCCAAACGTCCGTTGCGTCGAATGTTCGTTGCCCCAATGCCGAATGGGGGCGACGGATCTGAGAAATAAGATATTTGTTGCTTGTCCGTTATCAGCACGAGCCGTAGCCCTTCACGATACACTCGGGGCAGTCTGCGGTCGCTAGCTTGCAATGCTGGCGAACTGGCCTGCAAGGCGTGCCGTCCGGTTGCTGGCCAACGAGATGGTCGCGTCCGGTCAGCGCCTGTAGCGCTGCCCCGGCACACCGCCGCCCGGCCAGGTCGCTGAGCTGGCGGCTTCGGAGCGCGCGGCCGCACGATGGTACTACGGCGGCCAACTCCAGGTCGTTCAGCCGTTCAAGTGACAGCGTGCGCAGCACCGTCTTGGGCCAGGCCGGCACGGGTGCGCGCTCAAGAGGGGAGAACAGCGCTTGCACCAGGCCCGGTCGCAGCCGTTCCAGGCGCATGCTTAGAGGAGGGACGTCGCTCGGCGTCATCCTTTGACCGCCTTGCTGTCGCGTGCCACATCGGTCATTTGCCCAGACCCCGCCGTCCGGCAAATGACCGGTGCATTAGGCGGCGCAGGTCTGTTCGGCGCAGATGCGTTGGGCGATATGGGCCGCGTCCTCGGCCACCCCGGCCAGCAGCCCGGATTTCTGCTTGTGGAGCCAGGGCAGGCCGACGAAGTACAGGCCCGGCTGCGCGGTGGCACCGCGCTGCTGGATCGGGTAGCCGTCCTCGTCGAAGATCGGGAACTTGACCATGCCGAAGTCGAAGTCGTAGCCGATCGCCCAGATGACGGTCCGGATGCCGCTGGCGGCGAGGTCGAGTTCGTCGATGGCCGTCTGCGCATAGCCATCCTGCCATTGCGGCAAGGCTTCGAGCGGCGCGTCGATGCCGGCCTGGGCGATGTAGGCGTCGATGCCCTGCAGCATGTCGGCTTCGAACTTGTCGGCCTTGGCCAGGTTGTCGTGCAGATCGCCCGCTAGCCGCAGCTTGCCGTCCTCTACATTCTGCAGGCGGCCCAAGAGCCGGATGCCGTCGCGCGCGAACTGGTGCAGGTTGAGGCTGCCGCCGTCGCTCTTTCCTGCCATGTGCGGGTTGGCGGCGAACTTGGCCCTGGGGCTCGGCAACTGGTCGACAGTGCGGTCGGAAAAGCCCATCAGTGCCGCCCAAGCGAAGATGTCGCGGCCGCGATAAGTACGCGGAATGCGTCCCGCCCCGCTGGTGCACAGGTAGACGGGGCGGCCGCTCTGGTGCAGCTCCTGCGCGATCTGGCAGCCCGACTGCGAGCTGCCGACCACGAGGACGCCCCCCTCGGGCAGCTGGTCTGGGTTGCGATAGTCGCCCGAATGCAGCTGGACGACGTCGGCCGGCAGGCGCTCGGCGAACACCGGAATCCGCGGCGCTTGGAACAGGCCGGTGGCCACGACCACGTTGCGTGCCTGGTAGGTGGTGTCCTGGGTATGCACCAGGAAGCCCCCCTCCGGGCTGGCCTCGACCGCGCTGACCCGGGTACGGGTGCGCAGCGGCAGGCCGAACTTGTCGGCATAGCCGGCGAAGATTTCGACCACCTGGTCGCGGTCGAGGAAGCCGGCCGGGTCGTCCCCGGCGTACTCGGCGCCGGGCAGCCGGAACGCCCAGTTCGGCGTGACCAGGGTGAAGGAGTCCCAGCGGCCGTCGCGCCAGGCCGAACCGGCCTGGTCGGACTGTTCGAGGATCAGGTGCTCGCGGCCTTGCTGCTTCAGGTAATAACTGGTGGCCAGGCCGCCCTGTCCGCCGCCGATGATGAGGGTGTCGATGGATTGAATCATGGTATGTCGCGCTGCATGGGGTGAAGGGCCTGTCGGCCCGGGCGGTGGCGGCTACTGCTTGCTCTTGGCGTCCAGTTTCCTGCCGACCATGGCACAGGCCGGGCAGAAACCGATCAGTCCGAAGAACAGGAAGGCGGCGGCGCTGACCACGATCAGCCCGCGAATCCAGCCTGCCAGCGGCAGCGACAGGGCCACGATGATGACGAGCAGGCCGGCGAGGACGCGCAGCACTCGCTCCCAGCGCGGAAGGTTTTTCTGATAGAACATGTTGTGTACCGTGTAAAAGTGAGGTTGGACGGGGGTTAAGGGAGTTAAGGGGGCTTAGCGGGGCGTCGCTGCGGCGTCTTCGTGCCAGCCGCCGCCCAGCACATACACCAGTTGGGTCGAGGCCAGCAGCCCCTTCAGGTGGTTGCGCTGAAGCTTGAGCTCGGCGGCGGCCAGGTCGCGATCGGCCTGGGCGACGTCCAGATAATTCACCGCGCCCTTGTCGTAGCGCGCATGGGCCAGGCGGGACACGCGCTGCGCCGAGTCGCGCGCCGCTTGCAGCAGCGCGGCCTGGTTGCGGCAGGATTCGGCCTCGGTCAGCGCATCGTCCACTTCGCGCAGCGCGATCAGGAGCTGGACCTTGTGGACGTTGAGCGCCTCCTGGTAGCGCGCGTCGGCGATGGTCTGGTTGGCGCGGATTCGTCCGCCGTCGAGGATGGGCAGCGAAATGGCGATCGGCCCGAGCGAGAACTGGCGCGAATCGCTATTCGTCAGGTTCCTCAGATCCATCGAGGCGAAGCCGAAATTGCCGGTCAGGCTGATCGATGGGTAAAAGGCGGTGTCGGCGATTTCCTTCTGCGCCAGCAAGGCGCGGATGTTCTGGGCCGACTGCGCCAAATCCGGGCGGTGGCGTAGGATGGAGGCCGGCAGGCCGGGGCTGATCTCCGGCACCTCCGGCAGCCGATAAGCCGCATCGCGCGGCACGCTGAACTGCGCCACCGGCCTGACCGTCAGCGTCGCCAACTCGTGCTCGGCAAAGCTCATGCGCTTCTTCGCGTCTTCGATGTCGGCCTCAGCGTTGCGCGATTCGAGCCGCGCGCGTGCCAGGTCCAGCTCTCCGATCAGGCCTGCCTCGAAGCGTCCGGCCAGCACGCTCTCGGCCTCGGTGCGCTGCTGGCGGATGTCGGTGAGCAGCGCGAGGTCGGACTCGGCCAACCGGTACTGCCAGTAGCTGACCGCCACCTCCCAGCTGAGCGTCTGTTCGATCATGCGGGCGTAGGCTTGCTCGGCCTCTTCGCCGGCCTTGGCCGCTGCCACCGCGTAGCCGACCCGGTTCCAGACATCGACCTGCCACGCGGCGTCGAATCCGGCGGTGAACTTGTCGCCGCTGATGGTCTGGTGGCCCAGGATCTGGCCCAGTGCGGTATTGGTCGATGTGCGCGAGTTGCTGAAGCCAACGCCGGCGTTCAGCTGCGGCAGCCGGTCGGCGTTGGCCAGCCGGGTCTGCGCCTCGGCGGCGATCTGGCGCAGGTGCGCCACCTGGGTGTAGGGGTTGTCGCGCAGCGTGGTTTCCACCAGCTTGTTCAGCGTGGCGTCGTGGTACAGCCGCCACCACTGGCGCGGCACATTGTTCTCGGACGCGGCGCTGGCATGCTGGTAGCTGGGGGGCACGAGCTCAGTCGGTGCCGGTGGGGTCAGCGCCGGGGTGGCGCAGCCGGCCAGCAGCGAGGCCAGCGCGGAACAGATCACGGTTTGTTTCAACAGGGTCATTGTCTTAAATCCTTGCACCGGAGCTTACTTGCCGCCGGCGATCACCCGGTCGGCCAGCCACATCACGGCAATCGAGCCCGTCAGCACGCAACCGAGGATGAAAAAGCAGTCGTTGTAGGCCATGACGTAGGACTCGCGGCGGACGAGATGGTCGAGCGCGACCATCGCCTGCTGCCCGGCGCTGACCGGGTCGCTGCCCTGCGCCACGAAGCGGCCGGTCAGTTGCTCCAGCCGCTCTTGCACCGCGCCGGAAAACAGCGAGACCGACTCGCCGAGCCGGGCCGAGTGAAAGTGCTCGCGCAGGGTGATGGTGGTGGCCAGGATTGCCGTCCCGACCGCGCCGCCCAGAATGCGCGCCATGTTGTACAGGCCGGAGGCCGACGACAGATTGGTCAGCTCGACGCGGTGAATCGCGAAGTTAGACAGCGTCAGCACGATCAACGGTTGGCCGAGCGCGCGCAGCACCTGCGAGAACACCAGCTGGTCGTAGCCGGTGGTGGCGTCCATGGTGGAATTCATGAAGCAGGAGCCGGCGAACAGCAGCAGCCCGATCGAGCAGAGCACGCGGTTGTCGAAGCGCTTCGCGAACGCGGCGGCCAGCGGCATCATCACGATCTGCGGCAGCCCCATCCACATGATCACCTCGCCGATGCGCAACGAGTTGTAGCCGGCGATCTCGGACAGGAACAACGGCAGCACGAAGGTCGAGCCGTACAGCCCCATGCCCGCCGCCGCGCCGACCAGCGACGACACGCCGAAGGTGCGACGCGCGAACAGCGAGAGGTTGACGAAGGGCTTGTCGCGGGTCTGCAAAATCGCCACCCAGGCGACGATGCCAAGCAGGGCTGCCAGCGCGCAGCCGCGGATCAGGTCGGAAGCGAACCAGTCCTTGCTGTTGCCTTCCTCCAGGAACACGATCAGCGAGCCCAGCCCGATGGCCATCGACGCGATCGCCGGCCAGTCGGCCTCGCGCAAGAGCTTGAGCTGCAGCGGTTCGCGGCCGAGGCCATAGGCCAGTCCGGCCAGCATCAGCATGCCCGGCGCCCAGTTGATGAAGAAGATCGACGGCCAGCCGTAGAGGTTGGTCAGGATGCCGCCCAGCGTCGGGCCGAAGGCCGGCGCCATGGTGCTCGACAGCATCAGCCAGGCCAGACCGATGGTGCGCTTGGACGGCGGCAGCCGGGTCAGGATCAGCGTCATCGCCGTCGGGATCAGCGCCCCGCCGGTAAAGCCCTGCAGCGCGCGGAAAACGATCATCGACGGCAGGTTCCAGGCGTAGCCGCACAGCGTGGAAAACACCAGGAACAGCGCGACATTGCCGAGCATGTAGACCCGCGCGCTGAACACCCGCACGAAGAAGGCGGTCAGCGGAATCACCACCACCTCGGCCGCCAGGTAGGAAGTGGTCATCCACGAGCCTTCCTCCACCGTGGCCGACAGCGAGCCGCGGATCTCGCGCAACGAGGCATTGGTGACCTGGATGTCCAGAATCGCCATGAACACCCCGAGAATGGCGGCGAAAATGGCGATCCAGGTGCGCGTGTCGACCGCCGGCTCGGGCGCCGGCGGCGCGGCGGCGGGGGCCGTTGGCGGCTTCAGCGCACCGGCCGCCCGACTCGCTTCGGCCGCCATCAGCGTGCCGCCCCGGCGGCGGGCTTGCCCTGGCGCAGATCGACCTCGACGACCGCCGACATGCCGGGCGCCAGACGGTCGTTCATCGCTTTGACCGCCTTCGGGTCGAGCAGCACTTTCACCGGAATACGCTGCACGATCTTGGTGAAGTTGCCGGTCGCGTTATCCGGCGGCAGCAGCGAGAACTGCGCACCCGAGGCCGGCGAGAAGCTGTCGACCTTGCCGGTGAACTCCTGTCCCGGGAAGGCGTCGATCTTCACCTTGGCCTGCTGGCCGGCGAACAGGCCGGCAAGTTGGGTCTCCTTGAAATTGGCCGTCACCCAGACCCCGTCCTGGACGATCGCCAGGAGCTGTTGGCCGGTCTGGACCCGCGCGCCGACCTCGATGCTTTTCTTGCCGATCCGGCCGTCGACCGGCGCGACGATGCGGGTGTAGCCGAGCTGCAGTTCGGCGTCCTGCAACTGGGCGGCGAGCACCTTTTTCTGCGCCAGCACGGCGGCGCGCGCGGCATCGACCGCGCCGCTCTTGGCGCTGGCGGCCTTGGCTTGGAACTGCTGCGCCTGTACCTCGGCCGTGGCGCTCGCGCGAGCGGCCACCGCGCTGTCCAGCTCCGACGTCGACACCGACTTCAGCTGCACGTCGTGCAGCGAGGTGACCCGGCGGGCCTCGGCGTCGTTGCGCACCCACTGCGCCCGGGCCCGGGCCACCAGCGCCTGGGCAGCCTGCGCTTCGGCATCGGCCTGCTTGAGCTCTTCGCCCATCTGGCGGATCTGCTCGTCGGTCTGGGCAATCTGCGCCTTGATCTGGGCGATTTTTACTTGCTGGTCGGCGGCGTCCAGCTCGACGAGCGGATCGCCGGCGCGCACCAGCTGGTTGTCGGCCACCAGCACCTTGTGCACCACGCCGGCAATGCGAGGCGAGATCACGCTGACATGGGCCGCCAGGTAGGCATTGTCGGTTTCTTCGAAATTATGGCTGCGCCACGCCATGCGACCTGCCACGGCCAGCGTCGTCAGCAGGATGACGGCGAGAATCAGGCGGCGCTTGCGGCTGGCGGGGCCGCCGGGGGCGGGCTTGGCGTGGCCCGGCGGCGCGGTGTCGGTGGGCACGAGCTCAGGTTTGTTCATTCAACGGCTCCGTGAAATATCCGGTGTGCCGCCCGCGCGGGGCGCGGGTGGCGGTTTCTGACGCGGGAAACCCGGGGCCGCCGTGGCGGGCCCCGGGTCGAGCGGTCGCAGGGAGAAAGCCGGCTCAGCGTGCCGGGGCGTCGGCCAGGGCGTGTTCCGCCTCGGCGTCCTGCCGCAGCGCCTGCGCGACGATGCTGCGCAGCGCCTCGCCCTGGAAGATCGAGAAGTGATCCTCGTCCATTGCCACCTGCTCGACATGGCCGCCGTCCGGCACGGCAAAGCCGGCGAGCAGCGGGAAGCGCTGGCTGCGGGTGGCGCGGAACAGGCGCGTCGGCGTGCTGACCGGCTGTGGCGCATGACGCACCAGGGCGTTGTAGTTGGCCTGGTATTCGGCCAGCAGCGCGACGAACTCCTGCGCCGACATCTGCCCGCCGGCGACGCCCGCCTCGCGCAGCACGGCCAGCGCGGCCTCCGGCTGCCGGTTCGCGTCCAGCGCCTCGATGGCGGCGAACGCATCCGGCATCGGCGTGCTACCCAACAGGTCGCGCACGAAGTTATGCAGCGCCGCATAGCCTTCGAGCCGGACTGCCGTGCGGCTCTCGGCCGACTGCCAGCTGTCGATCAGGGTCAGGCCGACCGGAGCGATGCCCGCGGCTTCCAGCTGGCGGGTCATCTCCTGGGCGATCACGCCGCCCATCGACCAGCCGAGCAGGTGCAGGGGCCGCCCGGTCAGTTGGCTGGACAGCGCCTCGATGTAGCGCGCGGCCAGCTCGTCGACCTCGCGGGCAGAACCGTCGCCCGGCGACTGCAGCGCCAGCACCGCCATGCCGTCCGGCACCAAGCCGGTCAGCTCGCGGTAGCACAGCACGTTGCCGCCCACTGGATGCACCACCACCAGCGCGCTGCCCTGGTGATCAAGTGGGCCGTCGCGCAGCGTCACCAGCGGACTGCGGCTGGCCGGCTGGGCGCCGCTGTCGGCCAACAGCGCGGCCTGGGCAGCGATGGTGCCGTGGCGCAGCAAGGACGCCAGCGGCAGGCTGTGGCCGAATTCGCCGGCGATCGCGTTGAGCAGGCGCACCGCCAAGAGCGAGGTGCCGCCCTGCTCGAAGAAGTTGTCGTCGATGCCCGGCGCATCGATGTTGAGCAGCGCCTGCCAGATGTCGGCCAGACGCTGTTCGTCGGCGTTGCGCGGCGCGCGCTTGGCGCGTTCGGCCGGCGGCAGCGCGGCGGCGATGTCGGCCAGCGCCTTGCGGTTGACCTTGCCGTTGGCGGTGACCGGGAGCTGCTCCAGCGCGATGAACTGCGCCGGCACCATATAGTCGGGCAGCGTGCGCGCCAGATGCTCGCGCAGCGCCGTCTCGCCGACCTCGTCGTGTTCCGGCACGTACAGCGTCACCAGCTGGCGGTCCTGGCTGTGGCCTTGGCGCACGATGGTGGCGGCGCTGCGCACGCCCGGACAGCGGTCGAGCACGGCGTCGATTTCGCCCAGCTCGATGCGGAAGCCGCGGATCTTCACCTGGTCGTCGTTGCGGCCGAGGAACTCGAGGTAGCCGCTTTCGTGGTAGCGCCCCATGTCGCCGGTGCGGTACAGCCGCTCGCCGGTTTGTGGATGGGTGATGAAGCTGGCGGCGGTGCGTTCCGGGTCGTTGTAGTAACCCTTGGCCACGCCGATGCCGCCGATGTACAGCTCGCCCGGCACGCCGGTCGGCGCGTGGCGCAGGTCGCGGGTCAGCACGTGGAAGCTTTGGTTGGCCAGCGGCCAGCCATAGGGAATGCTCTTCCAGCTCGGGTCGACGCGGTCGACCACGAAGTAGTTGGACCAGATCGACGCCTCGGTGGCGCCGCCCATGCCGATCAGCACGGTGTCCGGCAGCTGGGCGGCCAGACGGCCCGGCAGGCTGACTGGAATCCAGTCGCCGCTGAGCATCACCAGACGCAGCGAAGCCAGATCGCTGGCCGCGCGCGCGCCGAGGTACTCGATCTGCATCTCCAGCAGCGCCGGCACGGTGTTCCATACCGACACCTCGTGTTCGCGCACCATGCGCGCCCAGTCGTCCGGCGACGGGGTTTCGCTGTACGGCGGCAACACCAGCGCGGCGCCGGTGCCCAGGCTGCCGAAGATGTCGTACACCGACAGGTCGAAGTTGAACGCCGAGATGCCGATCACGCGGTCTTCCGGCGTCAACCCGAAGCGGTCGATGATGTCCTGGATGGTGTTGACCGCGCCGCGGTGGTCGATCATCACCCCCTTGGGCTGGCCGGTGGAACCGGAGGTGAAGATCACGTAGGCCAGGTCCAGCTCGCCTTGCACCGACGGCAGCTCAACCGCCTCGCCGGGCTCGCCGTCGGGCAGCACGTCTTCCAGGATCAGCATGGTGACGCCGGCCGGCAGCTCGAAACCGTCGGCCAGGGCGCGCTCGACCAGCGCCACTTTCACGCCCTCCTGGCCGATCAGCCAGGCCTTGCGCTCGGCCGGCAGTTCGCTGGACACCGGCAGGTAGGCGCCGCCGGCCTGCACCGTCGCCATCGCCGCTGATACTTGGCGCCAGCCACGCCGGGCCACGATGGCCACCAGGTCGTTTCGGCCCACTGCGTGCTCGCGCAGCTGGGCGGCCAGGCGGGTGGTCAGACACCACAGCGCGTCGTAAGACAGGGTGCGGGCATCGCTGATGATGGCCGGGCGCTCAGCGTGCTGGCGACAGGCTGCGGCGAAGAAGTCGTGCAGCAGGCCGGTCGGCAGCGGTTTTTCCGAGGCGTTGGCCGCCTGGCGCGCGGCGAGGTTACGCGCCGGTACGAACGGCAATTGCGGGGTGTCCAGCGTGGTGTCGTCGATCAGGCCCATCAGCTGATCGCCGAAGGACTTGAACATGTCCTCGATCACGCCCGGCTGGAAGGCCTCGACCACGTAGTCCCAGTTTAGCGTCAGCTGCTCGCCGTCCATGTAGACCTGGCAGTCGAGCAGTACCTGCGGGGTCTGCAGGCCGCCGGCGCGGAGTTCCCAGCCCAGATCGACCGGGCTCAACAGCTCGCCCATCGGCAGGCCCAGGGAGCTGGCGAACACCACCGGCATGGCCGGCACGATGCTGCCGCTGCGCCCCATGGCGCGGATCACCTCGACGCCGGCCACCTGCAGGTGCTTCAGGTCGCGGAACATCTTGCGCTGCAGCGCGCGGGCCCGCTCGCGCAGGCCGCCCTCCACGTCCACGGCCTCGACCGGCATGGTGCTGCCGAAGTTGCCGAACACGTGGGCGAAACGGTCGTCGTCGTTCGGCCGATGGCTCACCAGCATATTGATGATGAACGAGGTGTTCTTCGACCACAGCCGCAGCACGTCGGCGTACATCGTGCACAGCAGGCTGTTGATGCTGACCCCGCAACGACGGGCCTGTGCATGCAGCGCCTCGACCTGTCGGGCATTCAGGCTGATGCGGATGCGGCGGAACGTCGACCTCTCCGGAATGGCATCGTGATCGACCAGCGGCAGCTCCGGTGCGTTGGGCAGTTCCTTGACGCGCTCCTGCCAGTATTCCAGCGAACGCTGGTAGCCCTCGCTGCGCATCAGCTCGTGGCGCTGCTGCACGAAGTCGGCGAACTTGGCTGCCTGCGGCTGCGGGGCGCTCCGGCCGAGATAGACGCTGCACATATCGTTCAGGAACAGCCACATCGACATCGCATCGAAGGCGATCAGGCGGAACAGGAAGTGCACGTAATAGCCATCGGCCACCCGGTCGACGAGGCAGGCAAACTGCAGGCCGCGCCCGAACGGCGGCAGCTCGGACTCCAGGGTGGTCTTGCGCTCGGCCAGATAGGCCTTGGCCAGGTCCGCGGTGACATGGCCGTAGTCCTTTACCGGCAGCGCAAGCTGCGCCGGCGGCGGCAGCGGGCGCTGGGTGCCGTCGGGAAGAATCTCGACCGTCAGCGAAGGCTGCGACTGCACCACGGCAAGGATGGCCGACTCCAGCCGCGGCACATCCAGCGTGTCGGCGAAAAAGCAGCGGTGCAGAAACGCTGGCGTGTGCAGGCGGTAGGCCGGCTGTTCGCCAAGCCAGTAGGCGTGCTGCAGTTCGGTCAGAGGGAACGGGGCAGGGGGCGTTTGACAGGCATCAGGCTGTCGGACTGGCAGATTTGTCATGCAGTAGCGATACACGTGGGCTAGGTTATTGGTTATGAATTTTTATAAGTTGACTAATTTATTTATCATTGTTTTGTTACAGCACTTATAAGCCGGCGCGGATTATGCCATCCCTAATCGAGTCCAATCCACTGTTCATTTTTTATGCTATAGGCATTACGTGGCGGTGTTAGATAACAGAACCGGTCGATAGCCAGATCGCCACAGGCCATCCCAGGGATGGCTTTCTTTGATCTGCTGCTGGTATGGCGCATCGCTACATGCGTCATACAGTTTGACAATCTTCGTCCTACAGTCTTGCAAAAGCCGTGCGGCTCAGTGTTGGTTGGTGCTCCTCCATCGCCTCTGGTGTTATGTCGTTCATTGCCAGACAGTCTGTTCAGAAATTCCTGGCTTTGTGTGGATGTCCCCGGGAGGCATGGGAGGCGACCCCTCAGCCGCTCAAGGAGCGAGTCTAGAGAGCTGGTGTCCGAAATCCTGATCGCACAAAAATTCGTTCTTACTTGGCACTAGCGAACCAGCCTCGGCGTGACGTGGCAAAAGGAGAGGGCCATGGAATGGGTTTTTAGCGAATAGCCATAACGGTTGATGAGCTGAGCGGTTTTTTTCTGGATAATCACGATATTTTTCAATTGCTTAGCGTGACTGTTGGGCGCGGTGCAATCGCACGGTTTGCTGCCTGAAAGGTCGGGAATGGGCGGAAATGGACAAAACAGAACCGCTAGGGTGCCGGTGGAGGCTGTAGCGGCTGCTCAGAAGCGCTTGGAGAGGCCCGCTTGGCGTGTGTCGGTTTGGTCGCTCCGATGCTGGATAGGCGCAATTGATCAGAAAAGTGGGTTATATATTAAAATCTTGGCGGTATTGCTTTTGTGCTGTAGCACTTTGCGATGCACCAAATGAAAAGCCGCCCCATGATGCAGGTCGGCTTTTTTTATTTCTGAATGTCAGAGTGATATTCCAAATGACCCACGGAAGGCGGTGCGCTCAATCAACGCTTTTTTAGTGCGGCACGTATCGCAGCTTGTCGCTTGGTTGGTAGCTTGTCGACGTAGTTGATGGCCTTGTGGCCGTATTTATCGGTGTCATCCAGTGAGGCTCCATGAGCCACTAGATAGGCAACGATGGCAGGTGTGGAGTCAAGTACTGCTGCCATCAACACGGTGATCTCGCTCGTGCGAGTAGATGCATTGACGTCGGCTCCCCTCGCAATCAGATCCTCTACGATGCCAAGATCCTTGGCCGCTACTGCATAGAATAGCGGCGTGTTGCCATCGTAACCATCGGCATTGGGATTGGCGCCGGACTGCAGCAGCGCCTGCACAGCGGCACGGTTACGACCATCGATCGCGTAAACCAGTGGTGTCTTGGAAACGTCGTCTAGCGATTGGTTAAGGTCGCAGTGCTGGTTCTTGACGTAGGTGACAACGGCGGGGGCATCGGCATGGCGCAGCAGTTGTCGCCAGCCGTCCTTGTCGCAGGCGGCCAGTGCCTGCTGCGCTAGCAGCAGAGCACCGATACTGAGTAGGAATTTGATTTTCATTCAGAAGCTCCGGAAGGTTTTCACCCAAGTATCGTAGGGGCGGCTGCGCTGCGGAGGAAAGTAGGTCCACGGCGTGTAGTGCAGCTTGGCGTACTCGGAGGCGGTGCGCGGCGTATATAAATAGCCTTCCTTCATCACCTTGGCCTCGTCTTCGCTGACGGCGCCGCCACCACTGCCCACCGCCGCGACTTCGTGGGAGTTGGGGTCGAAATTGATCCTGAATGAGGTGAGCTTGTTCTTGCCGTCGTCGAATTGCTTGCGGTAGATCTGCGCCGATTTGTTGATCGAGGTTTCCACCCCCATTGCCGTCGGCTGGCCACCGGGGCCGACGCCCATCAGCTTGTTGTAACGGCCGTTCTTGGCCCAGCCCTGTTCTTGCTTCATCGTGGCCAGCAGCACCTTGGGATTCAGCTTGTAGTTCTGCGCCGCTTTGTAGACCAGCTCGTCGGCCTTGTAGGTATCGACCAGTACCGGATTGTTGGCCTTGAGAATGCTGCTGATCTGTTCTTGGCTCAGCGCGTTGCAGTCCTCGAACTCGTCGTCCGGAATCGGCTTTTCCAGCGGATTGCGATCCTTGGGCACTTCCATCTTGGAGACCGGCTTGCGTTCCTTGTTGTGGTGCTTGTGGGTCTTGGACTGGGTCTTGTCGATATCGGGTTCTTTATGGTCCGCGTCAGGTCGCGACATGCCGTCGCACAACACTTTGGGACTGATCACGCACAGGTATTTGTGAAAGACGCTTTCCTCCGCCTGCACCGGCGGCAGTTTCTTGGCATCGCCCACTGGCCCCTTCACTTTTACGCTGATCTTGTCCTTGGGGTCGTGGCCGAACAGAGCACCAGTATCGCCATCGTGATCAGTCTTACCAGTGATGGTCTGATTGCCATGGCGGATCTCATACCAGACATCAACCATCGGTTGCAGGATGCGATCCAGGAACTTGACCTGGATCTTGGTCTCGTCGGCGATCTGATGGCCGTCTAGCAGCGCATAAACTAGGGCGCGATTGCCGTCTGTTGCCGGTTTGGCGACCAGTTCGTTATTGATGGTGCCGGCTAGGCTGTAGTCCTGCTCCAGGGTTTTCAACAGCCGGATGTAGTTGTCCAGTCCCTTGACTGTCTGACAGCCTTCACTCCAGTTGCGGGTGCTATTGTTCGGACCTTCGCCGCCGTAGTGGATGTTGTGCTCGTTGGTCGTCGACGGCGCATCCGGTTTGTCCGGGCTGAATTCGTATTCCGGGGCCTTGGCGCTGCCGGTGTTCTGGGCGCGGAAGGCTAGACCCTTGACGATTCTCAGGGCGCGGTAGTTGTGACGCTGGGCGAAGCGGTGGGTCCTCTCCATTTCCGCCAAGCTGGCATGTGCGTGATAGGACGATATCTTGTGGTTGCCCAGCCGGTACTGGTACAGGCCGTTGATCAGCACCCGACCGGCTAGCTTACCGTTCTGCTTGCTGTATGGTTCGGTGTTGAACTCGAACTCCGATACCTTTTTCTGGCCGGACGCATCCTTGTAGACCACGAACAGGGTGTCGTCGAACACCTTGTTGCTGTCTTTCACCACCTTGCCTTTGGCGAGGCCGCGCGCACCGATCAGGTTGACCCGGCCGTTGTCGGTTTCAAACGCGAAGCCGGCGATATTGTTCTTGCCGTTGGCAGCAGCGTGATGCTCGAATAGTTTTTTCAGGATGTCGTACTTTTGCCCCTCGCTGTATTTGCCGAAGTCGAAGTCCTTGTATTTCTCTACCTGGTTGCCCATTGCGCCTCCTGGCTGCCAGCGGGGCCATAGACGTCCAGTTGATAGCCGCCGTTGGTCGGGACGAACTGCAGGCGAGAGTAGGCGAAGAAGAAGTAGGGATTATCCTGTGGCTGCAGATAGGCTTTGTTGAAACCCTCGGCACGATTGGCTTGAAAGGCTTGGGTTAGCGTCAGGCCGGACAGTGCTCGCAGTTGGCCGTGGGGATCTTTGCTGAGGACCAGTTCGTTGTTTGCTACGTCGGTGCTGGACACGCGCAGGTTTTTCTTGCCAGCGGAAATGCTGGACTGGGCATCGCGCAGCGCGATGGAAAAGGGAACCTGGTATTGTTGAGTAGCGGGATCTTTGTGCGTGAGGATGACATCGTCTATCCCTTGTTCTGCTTGGCCTTGCTGCAATTGTGGCGCGGGTCCAGTGCATGAACGGTTGCTCAGCAGCGGCCAAGTGTTTTTGTCGGTGTAGGTGATGCAGCGAGGCGTGTCGTTCAATTTTCGCGCGGCGCTGTCCAAGTCGTGGGAGATGAACTGGGCCAGTCGGTACTCTGCGGTTTTCTGATCTGCCTCTTGGTCAAGCAGTCTGAGTTTGCTGATGGCGAGATCGGTGAACTTGGCTCCGTGCTCCATAGTGGCGATTCTCAGCTCGACTTTGGCGATTTGAGCGCTGCCAGGATTGATCAGTAGCATGCGCTCAGTTGAATTCAGTGGGTTGTCTGACTTGCCGGTGATTCGCTCACCGGTCTGATCAGTGAATGCTATGGTCTTCAGCTCTTTTTTTAGCTGTGGTAGCGAGTATTCGCGCGCATGGTAGCTGAGGGTGAAACGGTGGGTTTCAAAAGGCCTATCATCATTAAGTCGGTACAGACTGACGGTGACATTCTTAGGTGAAGCGTTCTGGAACTGGGTTGCCGCTGACTTGGCGTATCCGGGAGACAGCGCGATGGCGAATAGTGTGCTCGGTTTGGCCAGCGTCAATGTCAATATGGCGGGGTTCTTGATTTCTTCTGCTTGGCGGTACTGTTCTTCTGCGTGGAACACCCAGGCCTTGGCTGTATCCGGGTCGAAGAGGTTTTTAACAGAATACTGGCCGGGTATCGAACTGGCCAGAGTCTGGTTGGCGTGAACTTTCAGCGTATTCCAGCTCAGCTCCACTGAAGTATCTTCCGGCTGGTTGGCTGCGCTGGCTCGGGTGGTAGCTAGCGCAAATATGCTGATGAGAATAAAAGTGTGCGGATGGTTCATCATAGAATTTCCCATTCACCTGACCCGATCAGGGCCTTGATATTGTTGATGCCTGGCAGGTGTATGCGGTCGGTGTGGCCGCTGGCATCAAGAGTGCCGGACGCGAGTTTTTTTCCTGTGTCGGAACAGTAATAGACGTATTTCTTACCGCAGAATTCGGGATGTGACTCAGTGAGTAATTGGGCATCGATCTGTTCTGTGCAGGTGATTTTCTTGTATTGCGGTAGCGCCCAGTCCATTCTCGTCGGCCCGCTCAACGCATGCTCCGCCCCCTTCACGCTCACCGTGCTAGGGCAGTGGATGTCGATGTTGCCGCCGGACAGCTTTATGTAGCCGCCGCCGCTGGTGAGCAGGATGTCCTGCTTGGCGCTGATCAGCACCTTGCCCTTGCAGGATGTGATGGTGATGTCCTTATCCGCCGTCAGCTCCATGGCGTCGCTTTGCGCCTGCAGCTGTACCTTGCCCTTAGCGGCAATCAACTTCAGGCTCACCGCATCCTTCACCCCGGCCACGAACAGGCTGATGTGCTGACCGACGTTATGTAGCCACCTTCTGCCCGAGGTCTGGTTGAGGTCGCGCTGTGCGACCTGGTCGATATTCGTGCCTGCGGCCAACGTTAAGGAGTTGTCGGTGCTGGCAGCCAGGCCGGCTGGGGCGCTGAGGATCAGCAGCGGCTGCTGGCCGGCCTGGTCTTTCGCTGCTTTGCCGTCTTTGTCGGTGTTGCTGCCGGCCTCCCAGGCTTTGAGGGCTTCGGCGTGGTGCTGCAGGTGGCCATCGGTTTTCTTGCCGGCTTTGTTGCCGTCGGCGCCGATCTCGTCCGGGCCGGTCTCCATGCGGTCGGCCAGCTGGCCGGTGGCGGTGTCGGCCAGGCTCTGGCTGAGGCTCAGCGCGGCATCGAGCTGGCTCTGGGCGTGCTCGCGCGCCAGTTGTTTGCCGGCTGCGCCGTGCTGCGCTTCAGTACTGAGCAGCAGGCCATGGGCGGCGCGGATCGCACCGTGCCGGTCGGTCCTGAGCTCGAAGCCGTCGCCGCGCGACTGGCCCTTGCCGTCGCTCCTCGGGTGGATCAGATAGCCCTGGTTGAGCTGGGTCTTGCCGGCTTCGCTGGACAGCTTGGCGCGGACTTCGCCGGGGGTGTCGTCGAACAGCAGCTCGTTGTACTGGCCGCCCTGGTGTTCCTTGCTCTTGATGCCGGACAGGGTCTTATTGGCCGGCAGGCTGCCGGCGCCGCTGAAGGCGGGGGTGGGGTGGCTGCCGTTGTACAGCACGCCGGTGATCACCGGGCGGTCGATGTCGCCCTCGATGAAGTCGACCAGCACTTCCTGGCCGATGCGCGGGATGAACTGGTGGCCCCAGCCGGCGCCGGCGCTGGGCATCGCGACGCGTAGCCAGCAGGACGACTTGTCGTCCATCCCGGCGCCGAGGGTGGGGTGTTCGTCAGGGCGCTGCCAGTGGAACTGCACCTTGATGCGGCCGTGGGCGTCGGTGTGCACCTCCGCGGCTTGTTCTGATCCGGCATCGCGGCCTCGCGGGCCGACCACGGTGGCGGTCTGCACGCCGCGGCTGGTCGGGCGGGCCTGGGTGGAGTGGGCGTAGGCCGGCGGCAGCGGCAGGCCGCGCCGCTGCGCCTGGAAGCGGGTCTGGAACGGTGCGGCGAGCTCGCCGTTTTGTCCTTGCTTGCTGTCTTGAGCGAACAGCCCGGGCGCGGTGGTGCGCAGTTGTTGCGTCAAGTCCCGCGGCAGGTTGTTGCGGGCGGTGAAGCTCTGCCGGGTGACGACGAATTCGCGCTGTTCGGCCGGGTCGGCGTCGTAGGCCGGGTGGTCGTCGAGGCGGAACCAGGCACCGGCGAGCAGGTTGCGCACGCTGCCGGTGCCGTCGAACGACTTGGCCTGGGCGTCGTGCGCCTGCTGGCGCAGCTGGGCGTAGCGGCCGAGCTGCTCGGTGTCGGCGGCGTAGTAGAGCCCCTGCGGGTCGTAGTCTTCCAGGCTGGCCTGCAAGGCGCTGCCGCCATCGCCCTGCTCGACGCACGAGGCATCACCGCTGTGCTGGGTGAGGACCGGCTGGTAGTCGTAGCTGGCCAGACTCACCCGGCCCGGCACGATCTGGCGGCTGCCGGTCCAGGCGGTCAGGCCGTCCTCGGCCTCGGTGGCATCGCTGCGGTGGAAGCGCACCCGGGTGAGCGGCGCCGCCGGCAGCCGGTACGGGTCGTCGCTGACAACCAGCGTCACTTGCGGCATCTTCCCTCGCGACGCTGCGCTACCTCGCTCGGTCACGCCTTCGTTGCCATCATGCACGAAGTGCCAGTGATAGCCCTCTTCATGCAGCAGCCGGACGATAAAGTCGTAGTCGGATTCGCGGTACTGCAGGCAGTAGCTGCGCAGCGACGCCTCGCCGGACAGCGGGAACTGCCAGTGCTGCACCTGGGCGAAACCGGGATTGGCGGCCCGGTGTTCGGCCAACACCTGCGTAACGATGTCGGGGACGGACAGGTCCTGGAACACCCGGCTGGTGCGACGGTGGCGCAGCAGCGCCAGCGGCGGCTCGATGGTCAGGCCGTAGCGGGCGAAGCCACCGTCGCTGCCGAGCGCCTGGGCGGACGACACCACGCCGCAGCGCACCACCGCGGCACCGTCGGCATCCTGCACCGTCAGCCGCACCGGCTGGCCGAGCAGGTCCTTGAGCGCCAGGTCGGTGTCGGGCGACAGGCAGGTGAGCTGGTAGCGGTAGGCGTCGGACAGCGCTTCCTCGCCGTCGAGCTGCTGCGGCAGCAGGGCGTCGGCCCAGCGGCGGCCGTCGCCCAGTTGCAGGGTGAGGAGGCGCTGGTCCTGGCTGAAGGCGGCGGCGAAGCTGGCGAGCAGGTCGGGGAGGAGCATACGGTGATGTGCGGCCAGTCAATGACAATCGAGTATTGTAGGTTGTTTTTGATTGGTTATGTCGATTGCATGACGACGCAGCTGGGAAGTTAGACCGCCGTCAGGTATGGGATGGGGGGGCTCACATGGGCCACGTGGCTACAGAGGGGGCAGGGCGCTGGCGGTGTAACCCTGTACGGTGGAGCGGGAAGGTGAAGGGGTATGATGAAGGCATTTTTAGGCTAGCCGTCGCTAAACGACCCATGCCTTGACCCTGGCTTGTTTGTCACGGGATAATTCGAAGATTTTCAATTGCTTGGCCAGCTTGCAGGTTGCTCCATGATGGTGATTCGTCGCGTAGCACCGGCAAGGCACAAATGGTCAAGAATCGGCCTGAATGAACAGAAACGAAACACCTGCTAACGGGGCAGATCGCTCCAGCCGTCTCATGAGTCAAGCTACACGCCCCGCCAGGCGGCTTTCGGTTGCTCCGATGCTGGACTGGACCGACCGCCACTACCGTTACTTTGCCCGCCTGATCAGCCGTCACACTTGGCTCTATTCCGAGATGGTCACCACCGGGGCGATCTTGCACGGCGATGCGGACCGCTTCTTGCGCTTTGACGAGGCCGAGCATCCGCTTGCACTGCAGCTGGGCGGTTCGGAACCGGAGGACCTGGCGCGCTGCGCCAAGCTGGCCGAACAGTGGGGTTACGACGAGGTGAACCTGAACGTGGGTTGTCCGTCCGAACGGGTGCAGAAGGGGGCGTTCGGCGCCTGCCTGATGGCCGAGCCGCAGTTGGTCGCCGATTGCGTGAAGGCGATGCGTGACGCCTGCGGCATCGACGTGACGGTGAAGCACCGCATCGGCATCGACAGCGTCGAGGACTATGACTTCGTTCAGGGGTTCGTCGACACGGTGGCGGCGGCCGGCTGCACCACCTTCATCGTGCACGCCCGCAACGCGATCCTGAAGGGCCTGTCGCCGAAGGAGAACCGCGAGATACCTCCACTGCGCTACCACTATGTGTACCGGCTGAAGCAGGAGCGCCCTGAGCTGGAGATCCTGATCAACGGTGGCATCAAGACCTTGGCCGAGACTGATGAGCACCTCGACGAGATCGACGGGGTAATGATCGGCCGCGAGGCTTACCACAACCCCTACCTGATGGCCGATTTCGATGCGCGCTACTACGGCGACGAGCATCCGGTGCCGAGCCGCGACGAGGTGGTCGAGGCATTGCTGCCCTATGTGGAGCGCGAGCTGTCGGCAGGGCGCGGCACCCAGCTGCGCCACATCGCCCGCCATATCCTCGGCCTGTACCAGGGGGTGCCGGGGGCGCGCCAGTGGCGGCGGATGCTGTCCGACGCCAGCCTGCTGAAGGATGCCGGGCCGGAGTTGCTGCTGGCGGCCCGGGCGGCGGTTCACGGCGAAAAGCGTTGATCTGACGAGATCAGCTAGTCATCTGACCTGATTGTCGAAGCGAGGCCCACGGGCTTCGCCTTTCCATTTCTTCCATCTCGACATCCTGCAACCTGTGGTGGCGGCCAAGCCGTTCGTCCATACCGATCCGAAAGCCAACGCGGAGATCGATTCGAGCCCTGCGGTCACCGGCAAGTGAGCGGTGCTGCGCGAGCTGACGCCGGAGGAGCGTCGCCCGCTCACCCAGCAGTGGGTCGAGGTGAAGGTCGGCGGTTGAGCCGGCCGCTCTGGTAGAATCTCGTTTATCCGGCCTGCGGCGTGAATCGCCGTTGGCCCCTGTATATCTGGAGCCCGTCATGTTCGATCGTCTGGTCCTCGCCAGCAACAACCCCGGCAAACTGAAGGAATTCTCCGCGCTGTTCGCACCGCTTGGCATCACGCTGGTGCCGCAGGGCGAGCTGAACGTGCCGGAGGCCGAGGAGCCGTACTTCACCTTTGTCGAGAATGCGCTCGAGAAGGCCCGCCACGCCAGCCGCCTGACTGGCCTGCCGGCGCTGGCCGACGATTCGGGCATCTGCGTCGAGGCGCTCGGCGGCGCGCCGGGCGTGCTGTCGGCGCGTTTCGCCGGCGAGCCGAAATCGGACGCGGCCAACAATGCGCTCTTGGTCGAGAAGCTGGCCAATGAGTCCAACCGCCGCGCCTGGTACACCTGCGTGCTGGTGCTGGTGCGCCATGCCGACGACCCGCAGCCGATCATCGCCGACGGCATCTGGATGGGCGAGGTGGTCGACACCCCGCAGGGCGAGCACGGCTTCGGCTACGACCCGTACTTCTGGCTGGCCGAACACGGCACCACCGTCGCCCAGCTCGACCCGCAGCTCAAGAACCGCATCAGCCACCGCGGCCAGGCGCTCGCGGCGCTGCTGAAGAAGCTCGAAGCGTTCGCATGAGCACCATCGCGCTGACCCCGATGCTGGGGGGATTGCGGGAGCTGCCGCCGCTGTCGCTGTACGTGCACGTGCCGTGGTGCGTGCGCAAGTGTCCGTATTGCGACTTCAATTCGCATGAGGTGAAAGGTGGCTTCGACGAGGACGGCTATGTGCAGGCGCTGTTCGCGGATCTGGAGACCGAGCTGCCGAATGTGTGGGGCCGGCCGGTGCGCACCGTGTTTATCGGCGGCGGCACGCCGAGCCTGATGTCGGCCGGCGCGATGGAGACGCTGATCCAGGGGTTGCGCGCTCGCTTACGCATCGACCCGGATGCCGAGATCACGCTGGAGGCGAATCCGGGCACCTTCGAGTCGGACAAGTTCAAGGGTTTCCGCGATGCCGGGGTGAACCGGCTGTCAATCGGCATCCAGAGCTTCGAGCCGGCCAAGCTGGCCAGCCTGGGCCGCATCCATAACGGCGACGAGGCGCGCCGCGCGGTGGAGATCGCGCTGACGCACTTCGACAACGTCAACCTCGACCTGATGTACGCACTGCCGCACCAGACGTTGGTGCAGGCGCTGGCGGACCTCGATACCGCCTTGTCCTACGGCATCACCCACCTGTCGGCCTACCACCTGACACTGGAGCCGAACACGCTGTTCGCGGTGCAGCCGCCGGCCAACCTACCGGACGACGAGCTGTCGGCGGACATGCAGGAGGCGATCGAGCAGCGCCTGACCGAAGCGGGCTTCGAGCACTACGAAACCTCGGCGTTCTGCATGCCGGGCAAGCAGAGCCGCCACAACCTCAACTACTGGCAGTTCGGTGACTATCTCGGCATCGGTGCCGGTGCGCACGGCAAGATCAGCTATCCGGACCGTATCGAGCGCACCATGCGCTTCAAGCAGCCGACCGCTTACCTGAAGGCGGTGGCCGAAGGGGCGCCAGCGCAGAGCCGCAGCAAGGTCGCCCGCGCCGGCCTGCCGTTCGAATTCATGATGAACCTGCTGCGCCTGACCGGCGGGTTCGAGGCGCGGCTGTTTGCCGAGCGCACCGGTTTACCGCTAGTGTTGATCGAACCGGCGCTGCGCGAGGCCGAGGCGCAGGGGCTGATCGAGCGCGATCTGACCTGTATCCGGCCCACGCTGCAGGGCCAGCGCTTCCTCAACGATTTACTGACCTTGTTCCTCAAGGAGTGACCCACAAAATGGCTAAGACCATCATCCATACTGACAATGCCCCGGCCGCCATCGGCGCCTACTCGCAGGCCGTGAAGGCCGGCAACACCGTCTACCTGTCGGGCCAGATCCCGCTCGACCCGGCTACCATGACCGTGGTCGAAGGCGGTTTCGCCGCCGAAACCCACCAGGTGTTCAAGAACCTGAAGGCGGTGGTGGAAGCCGCCGGCGGCACGCTGGACCAGATCGTCAAGCTCAACGCTTACCTGACCGATCTCGGCAACTTCGCCACCTTCAACGAGATCATGGGCCAGTACTTCACCCAGCCGTACCCGGCGCGTGCTGCCGTCGGCGTGGCCAGCCTGCCGAAGGGTGTGCAGGTGGAAGCCGAAGCGGTGCTGGTGCTCGGCGAGTAATCGCTCCCGCCCTCCACACGACGCGCCTCTGATGGGCGCGTTTTTTCATGGCGATTTGAAATGTCAAATGGGTTTGCGGGTGAATTGTGGCGTGCCGGGCGGAAAAGACTTGGTTGAACGCAATTTTTCACCCATAGCGATGCCGACATCGCTTGACGTGCAGCAAACCTCGTCGCATGCTTGCCCGCGCTCGGGGAGCGCTTAGGCGCTGAGAGGCTGTCACAGCCGACCCGTTGAACCTGATCTGGGCCATACCAGCGTAGGGAAGCGCCGTTGTCTTGTCGCTTGCCGTGGTCCGCGTTTTTTCATTTCGTCCAGGAAGCGGCCATGTCCAGCAATCCTCTGAATACCTCCTTACGACCTATCCCGCCCGGCGAGCGCGCGCTCGGCCTGTCCGACCACATCGCGCTGTGGGGCAGCCTCGGCGTCGGCCTCCTGGTGATCCAGGCCGGCTCCTTCCTGGTGCCGGCATTGAGCCTCGGCCACGCGCTCGGCGCCATCGCCATCGGCACGCTGATCGGTACCTTGCTGCTCGCCTGGGTCGGCCGGCTCGGCGCCGAGAGCGGCGTCGCCAGCGCGGGCCTGATCTGGTCGGCGCTCGGCCGCCGTTTCGCCATGCTGCCGATCGGCCTGAACGTGCTGCAGCTGATCGGCTGGTCGGTGTTCGAGATCGTGGTGCTGCGCGACGGCCTGGGCGCCATCGCCAAGCACCTGTACGGCCCTGTGTCGCCGGTGCTGCTGACCGTGCTGGTTGGCCTGCTGCTGGTCGGTCTGCTCAGCCTGTCGATGGTCGGCATCGTGCGTAAGCTGATCCGCCGCGTCGGCCTGTGGCTGATGCTCGGCGCGCTCGGCTTCCTCACTTGGCGCTACACAGGCGAGGCGGCCGCGGCCGGCTGGGACAAGCTGTGGGCGCGTCCGGGTACGGGTGGCATGGGCTTCGGTGCCGCCATCGACCTCGCCATCGTGATGCCGATCTCCTGGCTGCCACTGATCGCCGACTACACCCGCTACAGCCGCAGCGCCAAGCAGGCCTTCGGCGGCACGCTGCTCGGCTACGGCATCGCCAACGCCTGGTGCTTCGCGCTCGGCACGCTGATCATCGCCCTGCACCCGGGCGGCGAGCTGATGGGCACGCTGCTGCTGGCCGGCGGCGGCGCGCTGGCGCTGGGCCTGGTGCTGGTCGACGAGGTCGACAACGGTTACAGCGACCTGTATTCCGCCTCGGTGTCCGGTCATAGCCTGGTACCGCGCCTGAGTGTGCGCGTGCTCGGCCCGCTGTTGGCAGTGTTGGCTACCGTGATCGCGCTGTCGGTGCCGATCCAGCATTACCAGGACTTCCTCTACCTGCTCGGCTCGGTGTTCGTGCCGCTGTTCGGCGTGGTGATCGCCTACCACGGCAAGACCCCGAAGGTCGATTTCGGCAAGCTGCCGGCGATTTCCTGGCCGGGGGCGCTGGCCTGGTTCGCCGGCATCGGCCTCTACCAGTGGGTCAGCCACAGCGCACCGACCCTCGGTGCCTCGCTGCCGTCGCTCGTGGCCGCCTTCGTGCTCTACCATATGCTGGCCAAGCCGTTCGGCGTGCATCAGCCGGCCCGCGCCTGAGCCGTGCGGCCAGCGTTGGCCGAACCCTGATCCGACGCGCCCAGTAGGGCGCTTTTTTTGTCTGCAACGAACACAGGAGACGCCGTGCCCGTCACCGCCTGGCCCTGGTTGGCCATCTTTCCCGCCGTCGCGCTGCTGCTGATGCGCCCCGACTGGCGTCGTGTCGCGCTGAGTCTGCTCGGCCTCGGCTATGCGGCGGCATTGGTGGTCGGTCTGCTCGACTTGCGGGCGCTGGCAAGCTTAATGGTGCTCGGTGCGGCCACCTGGCTGGTGGGGGAGCGCCGGCCACGCTGGCAGTGCGCCTCCGGGCATGCGCTATTTGTCGCCGTCGCGTTTGGTCTAGCGCTGCACGGGTGGCCGGGCTTTCACAACCCGCCGGTTTACGACGCAGTCCGCTTCAGCCCCGGCGCTGTGCCGTTCTCGATGTATCTGAACCTCGACAAGCCGTTGATCGGTGTCTGGCTGCTGCTGGTGTGGCGCGGAGCGCAGCGGCGCGAGACACCGGAGCGGACGCTGGTGGCGGCGCTTGGTTACGGCGGGGTGGCGACCCTCGCCTGCCTGGGCCTTGCGTTGTTGCTTGGAGTGGTCGGCTGGGAGCCGAAATGGCCGGCGCAGGGCTGGCTGTGGGCACTTAACAATCTGCTGCTGGTGTGTGTCGCTGAAGAAACGCTGTTCCGTGGCTATCTGCAGGCCGCGTTGGAACGGGCCTGGGACGGGCGACGTTTCGGTGGCGCGGCGGCGCTAGGCGTGAGCGCGCTGCTGTTCGGGTTGGCACACCTGCCCGGCGGGGCGACGTGGTTGGCGTTGGCGACGCTGGCGGGGGTGGGCTATGGGCTGGCGTATCGGGAAGGGGGCTTGCCGGCGGCGGTGTTGGCGCACTTCGGGCTGAACCTGGTGCATTTCGGGCTGTTCAGTTATCCGATGTTGGGGAGGTGAGGGGAGTGTCCTGCGGCTCTCCGGCCCGCGTAAGTGTGTATTGACGCTTTGTCGGTCTCGCCCGACAGGCGAGTTCCTTTCTTTTGCCTCGCCAAAAGAAAGGAACCAAAGAAAAGGCGACCCCGCGACGCCGGCCCGCTGCGCGGGCTACCCTGTGGGCGTCACGGCCAACGGGCGGCTGCGCAACTCGTGCCGACTACGTCGGCACTCGGACAGTGCTCGCCGACGACACCCGTTGACCGCGCCGTCCTCGGCGGCGTCGAAGGGGGTGGGTGATGGTCTGTGGCCGACGTGAAATGGCTTGGTTTGAAAGCTTTTGCCTCGTCGGCAGGTTGGTGTCGTGTGGCTGTGGATAAAATCCGAGTCGGAGGCTTTGTTGTGGATAAGCAAGGTTGATCGAAAGAGTACGATTTCACTCCCGACCCTGAACTGGATTAAGGAATCCTACTGTTGTTCGGCCCACGCCAGGTGCCGGAACGGTGATTGGCTCTCAGTCGCTATCGCCGCAGTCGACCAGCCCATCCCCTTCTGCGCTGCCGAGCGATTGTCAAGCGGCCAGGTTTTAAGCCGCCGCATGTTCGAGTGGGCGGACGTTAGCCGCCCGCGAGTTTGGCGGCGCCTGGCCGCTTGGCAGGCGCGAGGGAAGCCGTAGGCCAGCGCGGTGGGGTCGTCTTTCTTTGGGTACTTTCTTTGACGAAGCAAAGAAAGTACCTCGCCGGTCGGGCGAGACCGACAAGGCTGCAGGTCTCGCTAACGTTGGCCAAACAAGCTAACCCAGTACCCCTCACGCATCCCGCAACAAACTAGCCAACTCCACCGCCGACTTCACCCCCATCTTCTCCAGTGCCCGCGCCCGGTGCACCTCCACCGTCTTCATGCTGATCGCCAGTTGATCGGCGATCTGCTTGTTCAGCTGCCCCTTCAGCACCAGCTCCATTACCTGGCGCTCACGCTCGGTCAGTTGTGCAAGCGACTGGCGTACCCGCTGCTGCTGCTGATACTGCTGGCGCTGCGTCGCGTCGTTGGCGAGACACTGCTCGATCCGCGCCAGTAGCGCCTCGTCGTCGAACGGCTTCTCCAGGAAATCGACCGCGCCGAGCTTCAGCGCCGCCACTGCCAGTGGCACGTCGGCGTGGCCGGTCAGGAAAATCACTGGCGGACAGTAGCGGCCGGCCGCTTTCAGTTGCTCGAACAGCATCAGCCCGCTGATGCCGGACAGGCGCATGTCGAGCACCAGGCAGGCCGCGCCGGCGGCGCGACCGGAAGATAGCAGTGCCTCGCCCGAGGCGAAGCCCTCGGCGACGAGACCCTGAGCTTCGCACAGCCATAGCAGCGCCTCGCGTACCGCATCGTCGTCGTCGACGATGATCACCGGCAGTCGCTCAGTCATCGATGGGTTCCTTGTCGTGGGCGGCGCTCAAGGGCAGCACGAACCAGAAGCAGCTGCCGCCGCTGTCGGCCGGGCGGTAGCCGAAGGCGCCGCGGTGGTATTCGACGATCGAGCGGCAGATGTTCAGGCCGATGCCCATGCCGTCGATCTTGGTGGTGTAGAACGGGGTGGACAGCTGGCCGAGCAGGCCGTCGGGCAGGCCCGGGCCGTTGTCGATTACCTCGAAGCGTAGTCGCTGGCCGTCGTTCTCGGCATCGACGCGGATCTCGATCCAGCCGCGCCCGGAGGTCTCTTGCAGCGCGTCGGCGGCGTTGTTGAGCAGGTTCAGGAGTACCTGCTCGATCAGCACCGCGTCGATGTCGAGCGGCAGATTGGCCGACACGCGCCGCGTCACCGCGATCTGTTGCTGGCGCAGCCGCGGCCCGACCAGCGTCAGCACCGAGTCGAGCAGCGTCTGTGGCAAGGTCGGCGCCAGTGCCGGTTCGCGCTGGCGAACAAAGCTGCGGATGCCCTGGATCACCTTGCCGGCGCGGCGCGCCTGGTCGGCGATGCGGCCCATGACCTGGCCGGCTTGCGCGAGGCTCAGCTCGTCGTTTTCCAGCTTGCGCACCGAGCCGGACGCGAAGCTGGAGATCGCCGCCAGGGGCTGGTTGATCTCGTGCGCCAGCGTCGACGCGAGCTCGCCCATCGTCAGCAGTCGCGAGGTAGCTTGCACCCGCTCGCTGTGCTCGCGCTCGCGTTCGGCCAAGCGGCGGCTCTCGGTGACGTCGGTGAAGATGCTCAGCCAGGCCGGTTCGCCGTCCACCCAGGCGATGCGGCGGCGGTGCAGGTGGTAGAGGCGGGGGCTACCGTGGAACTGGATGTCGTGTTCGCTGGCCGGGGTGTCGCACAGCCGGTCGAGGCCGGGGATCACCAGGCAGAACGGCTCGGACACGTCCGGGTGCAGGTCGGGCAGCAGCTCCAGCAGCGCGCGGTTGGCGAACACCAGCGCCTGGCCGTCGGCGGCGGCCACGCCCACCGGGGCGTCCAGGCCGTCCAGCACGGTGCGGAAGCGCAGCTCGGTGTCGATGATGGCCTGGCGGCGCCGGTTCATCTCGGTGCGGTCGTAGCAGGTGGCGAGCCAGCCGCCGGTGCTGCCGGCCAGCGGGGCGACGAACAGCCGTACGTCGAACGGTGTGCCGTCGGCGTGGCGCCAGGTCAGTTCGAAGCCGTCGGCCGGCAGCGCGCCGTCGCGCAGCGCGGCCAACTGCTCGGGCTGGCCGTCCGGCCAGAAGCGGTAGGGCGGCACCTGGCCGAGCAGGTCAGTTTCGCTCAGACCGGTCATGGTGCAGAAGGCGCGGTTGGCGCGTTCGATGGTGCCGTCCGGCGCCAGCACGAACAGGCCGTTGCGCATCGAATCCTCGATCTGGGCGCGGAAGGTCACCTCGGCGCGCAGCGCGTCCTCGCTCTGGTGGCGGTGGCGCATGTGCTGGCGGATCTTCCACAGACTGACCAACAGCAGCACGGTCAGCAGGGTGCTGAGCACCGCCAGCAGCGGCAGCGCCACGCCCAGGCTGGTGATGTAGGAGGTGGCGCGCAGCCGCATGCCGCCGCCGGGCGGAGTCAGCTCGATCTCGTGGCTGAGCGTGCCGACCGGTTCGGCCAGGGCCGAGCGGCTGGCGATCACGTTGTCGCCCAGGTCGACCAGGCTCAACTGGTATTTCTCGGCGATCCACCACGGGATCTGGCTCTGTAGCAGCGCGTGCAGCTCGATGGACAGCAAGAGGGTGCCGCGCGGGGTGCCGTCGGCGGCGATCGCCGGCAGCGCCAGGTCGACGAAGCGCTCGTGGCCGTGGCGGTACACGGTGCCGTAGCGCGGCGTGCCCAGGCGCCGGGCGGTGTCGAGCAGGGCGGGATTGGGATCCAGGCGCTCGCCCACCTGCCACAGCCGCTGATCGTCGGCGCCGAGCCACTCCACCTGCATCACGTCGCGGTTCTCGCGCATCAGGAAGGCGGCGCGGCGGCGGAACGATTCGGCGTCGAGGCGGTGCTGCTGGATCTCGCTCAGCAGCTGGGTGCCCCATTCCTGCAGCGAGGAGAAATGCAGGCGCAGCGCCTGCTCGGACCACAGCACGTCCTGCACCAGCGTGTCGCGCTGGCTGTTCTTGGAGTCCTGCCAGACCAGGCTGGCCAGCTGCATCAGCGCGGCCAGCAGGCCGGCCAGCGCGAGCGCGGCCAGCCACCACAGCCGGCTCTGGCGTGGCGTGCTGGTGCTGGAAGAGGTCGGTGGCGGCATCTCGGACATGGAATAGAGGAATGGCCGGTATCATGCATGGCCGACCGGCGGTCTGCATTAGGGAAAACCCGAATGACGGCGCGCAGGCCGGCGTGATTGGATGGTTACGATCCCTCTGGGTCGGGCCCGGGACCCTTCGCGGCCCGTTACTGAATTGAAGGAGAGGCGGCCATGCCGCGCAAGCATATCCTGTGGGCGAGCCTCGTGACCGTCCTGTTGTTAGTGGCCGGCGGCTGGGCCTGGCTGTCCGCGCACGCCGAGCGCTCGCCCATCGTGATCAAGTTCAGCCACGTGGTGGCGCCGGACACGCCGAAGGGCCGGGCGGTCGAGTATTTCAAACAGTTGGCTGAACAACGCAGCCACGGCCGGGTGCGGGTGCTGGTGTACCCGAACAGCCAGCTCTACAAGGACAAGGAGGAGCTGGAGGCGCTGCAGCTCGGTTCGGTGCAGATGCTGGCGCCCAGCCTCGCCAAGCTTTCGCCGCTGGGGGTGAAGGAGTTCGAGGCGTTTGCCTTGCCCTATCTGTTCGACGACTACGACGCGGTGCATCGCGTCACCCAGGGGCGGGTCGGCAAGCTGTTGTTCAGCCGGCTGGAAGCTAAGGGTATCAAGGGGCTGGCTTACTGGGACAACGGCTTCAAGCACTTTTCGGCCAACCGGCCGATCCACGTCCCGGCCGACCTGCAAGGGCTGCGCATTCGCATCCAATCGTCTCGCGTGGCCGCCGAAGAAATGTACGCACTCGGCGCTGTGCCGCAGGTGCTGGCCTTCGCCGACGTCTATCCGGCGCTGCAGGCGGGTGTGATCGACGGCACCGAGCTTGATCCGTCTAACTTCTATACCGGGCAGGCCTACCGGGTGCAGAAGAACCTGACGCTGACCGGTCACGAGTATCTGGGTTATGCGGTGATCGTTAACAAGGCGTTCTGGGACGATCTGCCCTCCGACGTGCGCAGCATCCTGGAAGGCGCGCTGCGCGACGCCACCGTCTACGAGAACCACATCGCCCGCCAGCAGAACGACGCCGCGCTGGCCGCGGTGCGCGCCGCCGGCACCACCACCGTCTACCAGCCGACCCCGGCCGAGCGCGCCGCCTTCAAGCAGGCACTGCTGCCGGTGCATGCCCGGATGGCAGATCGCATCGGCCGCGACCTCCTGCAGCAGATCTATCAGGACACCGGTTTCCGCGCCACGCCGTGATCCGGCCGCTCCCGCAACGTCTCGGTCTGGGTATTTTTTATGGTAATTTCATAACGAACCGATTGAGCCAAGGGAGCGGGCTATGACAAGGACGGTACTGCTGGGGCTGACGTTGCTGTTGGCAAACGGGGTAGCCGACGCCGAGGTGCAACGCTGCGTCGACGCGCACGGCGCGGTCAGCTACGTCGCCGACTACTGCCCGGCCGGTAGCCGTGCCGAGACACGCTCTTCCGGCGCGTTCAGCGTGGTCGATCCCGGCGCGGGGCGCGATGCAGCGCTGGCCGACTACCGCCGCGACGCGGCCACCGCGCAGAAACAGCAAGCCCGGCAGCGTGCCGCGCGCGAGCGCCAGGCCGCCGACGATGCGAGCAAGCAGGCGACGCATTGCCGCCGCCTGCAGCGCAGGCTCGCCGACCTGACGGTACAACAGGGGGTGGCGGTGAGGGCGACGAAACGCCGCCGACTCGACACCGCCCAGCGCAGAATGCAGCAGCAGCTGGCCGATGCCGGCTGCGCCTAATCGCCACCGACAAAACTCTGTCGGCGGCTCGGCTACTCTCACAAGGAAACCCGATGACCACCTACCGCTACCGCCTCGTTAACGTGTTCGCCGAACAGCCGTTCGGCGGCAACCCGCTCGCGGTGTTTCCCAATGCGCACGGCCTCGACGACGCGACGATGCAACTGATCGCGCGCCAGTTCAACCTGTCCGAGACCGTGTTCGTGTTCCCGAGCGAACACGCCGACGCGGCGCTGCGCATCTTTACGCCGAGCTATGAGCTGCCGTTCGCCGGCCACCCGACGCTCGGCAGTGCCTATGTGCTGCACCAGGAACGGCGCCTCGACGATCGTTTCGCGCTGGAGACCCATGCCGGGGTGATCCCGCTCGAACACGTCGACGGTGTCTACACCCTGTCCGCCAATGTCGCGACCAGCCGTTCGGCCGACCTCAGTCGCGCTGCCGCCGCCGAGATGCTGGGCCTGGAGGCGTCCGACATCGCGCACGATCCGGAATGGGTGAACGCCGGTTCGGAACAGTTGCTGATCCGCTTGAGCAACCGTGCCGCCGTGCTGGCGGCACGCCCCGACCCAGTGCTGTTCAAGCAGCGCGCCACGCTGCGTCCGGGTCGCAGCGTCGCCTACGTCTGGCATGTGGAGGGCAACGTCGCCACCGTGCGGCTGTTCTTCGAACAGCTCGGCGCGGTGATCGAAGACCCGGGCACCGGTTCGGCCTGCGCCAACCTGGGCGGCTGGTGCGTGTTGAACGGCCTGGCACCACTCGTGTGGCGTGTCGAACAGGGAGAGGTGATCGACCGGCCGAACGTGCTATATCTGTCGGTCGATAAGGCCGGCCAGATCCGTGTCGGCGGCCGGGTGATAGATGTCGCGGACGGCGAATTCCACCTTCCCGGCTGAGTCCTCTCCCATACATATCGGCGGCACGCGAACGGCGTGCCGCGACTGTTTCCGGAGTCTGCTTGCCTTCCTAGCGTTACCGCATCGTCAATGTATTCGCCGAGCAGCCGTTCGGCGGCAACCCGCTCGCGGTGTTTCCCGACGCACGTGGCCTCGACGACGCGACGATGCAGCTGATCGCGCGCCAGTTCAACCTGTCCGAGACCGTGTTCGTGCTGCCGTTCGCCGGCCACCCCACGCTTGGCAGTGCCGCGGCGCTGCGCGACGAACGAGGCCTCGCTGACCGTTTCGCACTGGAGATCCGTGCCGGCGTGATCCCGGTCACGCAGGCCGACGGCGTCTACACTCTGTCGGCCAACCCGCCCAAGCGCCACGCGGCAGACCTGAGCCGAGCCGACGCCGACGCGATGCTGGGCTTGGCCGAGACCGATATTGCTGACGACCCGGCATGGATCGACACCGGCTCCGAGCAATTGCTGATCCGCCTGGCCAGCCGCACCGCGGTGCTGGCCGCACAGCCGGAGCCGGTGTGCTTCAAACGAGACGCGCTGCTACGCCCAGGGCGCAGCGTGGCCTATATCTGGTACGTGGAAAACGACGTCGCCACGGTACGGATGTTCACCGAGCGGCACGGTGAAGTGATCGAAGACCCGGGCACCGGCTCGGCCTGCGCCAACCTGGGCGGCTGGTGCGTGCTGGCTGGCCTGGCGCCGCTCGCATGGCGCATCGAACAGGGCGAGGCGATAGACCGGCCGAACGTGCTGTATCTCACCGTCGATGCGGAGGGGCGTATCGGTGTCGGCGGCCGGGTGATCGACGTCGCCGACGGGCAGTTCCATCTGCCCGGCTAAGCATGAGGAGGTAATGATGGTGCTGGATCGTTTTGCCGTGCTGTCCGACATCCACGGCAATCTGTGGGCGCTCGACGCGGTGCTGGCCGACGTGGCGGCGCAGGGCATCACCGACATCGTCAATCTGGGCGACATCCTGTCCGGGCCGTTGAAGCCGCGCGAAACCGCCGAACGGCTGATGCCGCTCCAGCTGCCGACAATACGCGGCAACCATGAGCGCCAGCTGCTCGCCTGCGCCGACGAGCCGGGCGGTGCGGCTGATCAGTTCGCCTACGAGGCCATCACGCCGGAGCAGCGGGCCTGGCTTGCGGGGCTGCCGGTCGGGCTGATGCTCGGCGACGTGCAGCTGAGCCACGGCATTCCCGGCGACGACATGACGTATCTGCTCGACGAGATCGTCGCCGAGCGGCTGGTGCTGACCCACCCCGACAGAGTGGAGACCCGGCTCGGCGGTCGCGACCCGCACGCCACGCTGTTGCTCTGTGGTCACAGTCATCAGCCGCGCGCACTGGTGCTCGACGACGGGCTGCTGATTGTCAACCCAGGCAGCGTCGGGCTTCCCGCGTATGACGATGAGAACGGCGGCTTTCACCGCTCGGAGACGGGCTGCCCCCATGCCAGCTATGCGGTGTGCGAGCGCGGCACGCACGGCTGGAACGTGGCCTTGCACCGGGTCGCGTACGACTGGCACGCCGCGGCCAAGTGTGCGCTCGCCAACGACAGCGCCGACTGGGCGAGCTGGCTGGCCAGCGGCTTCGCCTGAGCGCCTTCGCGCTATTGACGCTGTCGACGCTTGCTTGCATGCTTGCGTGAGCTGTCTAGAGCTGCTACTTAAAACATACGTTCCACATACGAGGAGTTTGTCCATGAAGCTGAAGATGCTCGCTGCCGCCACCTTGCTGGCCGGTTTTGCCGCCCACGCCTTCGCCGACACCGCCGCCGCCGGCACTTGGAAGACCATCGACGACGAGACCCATCAGCCCAAGGCGCTGGTGCAGATCAGCGAAAATGGCAGCGGCGAGCTGACGGGCAGGATCGTCAAGCTGTTCGTCAATCCGGACGTGCTGTGTAGCAAGTGCGACGGAGAGCGAAAGGACAAGCCGGTCAACGGCATGAATATCCTGTGGGGGCTGAAGAAGGACGGCGAGGGCTGGGAAGGTGGCAAGATCCTCGATCCGAAATCGGGCAAGGTCTACAGCGCCAAGATGAAGCTGATCGACGGCGGCAAGAAGCTGGAAGTGCGCGGCTTCCTCGGCGTGTCGCTGCTGGGTCGCACCCAGGTGTGGGAACGCCAGTAAGCGCGGGCGGCCAGCCCGCCGCACTGCGCAAAAACGGACGCGGGATGCGTCCGTTTTTGTTTTGACGGCTGTGGCGGGCGCTGCCCGGGCGCGAATCCCTTACAATCTCTCTCATGAACGCCATCGACCTAGCCCGCCAGCCGGTGCTGGCCGCCCCGGCCACCGCCAAGAAGCTCGAGAAGCTCGGCCTGCGCACTCGCTTCGACCTCGTGCTGCACCTGCCGCTGCGCTACGAGGATGAGACTCACCTGTTCCGCATCGCCGACGCACCGTACGGTTCGTCAGTGCTAGTCGAGGGCGAGGTGATTGCTGCCGAGGTGCAGTTCAAGCCGCGCCGTCAGCTGGTGGTACAGATCGAGGACACAAGCGGCACGCTGGTGCTGCGCTTCATCCATTTCTACCCGTCGCAGCAGCGGCAGCTCGCCAAGGGCAAGCGCGTCCGCGCGCTTGGCGAGATCCGCCGCGGCTTCCACGGCGACGAGATGGTCCACCCCAAGCTGCGCGAAGTGGAGGAGGGCGCGCCACTCGCCGAGCGGCTGACGCCGATCTATCCGACCGTCAACGGCCTGACCCAACCGGTGTTGCGCCGCATGGTGCAGAGCGAGCTAAAGGCGCAGTCGCTGGCCGATACGCTGCCCGAGATGGTGCGTCAGGATCTGGACCTGGTGCCGTTCGCCGATGCGGTGCGGCTGCTGCATTCGCCGACCCCGGACTACTCGGCCAAGACGCTGACCGATCCCAAGCTGCCGGCCTGGCAGCGGCTGAAGTTTGACGAGCTGCTCGCCCAGCAGCTATCGATGCGCCTCGCCTACCGCGCCAGACGCCAGGGGCGCGCGCCGCAGATCGTCGACCAGGGCGAGCTGCGCGGCCGACTCTCGGCCAGCCTGCCGTTCGCGCTGACCGGCGCGCAGCAGCGTGTGGTCGGCGAAATCCTCCAGGACCTCGATAAGCCGCACCCGATGCACCGGCTGTTGCAGGGTGACGTCGGCAGCGGCAAGACCATCGTCTCGGCGATGGCGGCGCTGGCGGCGATCGAGGCCGGCTTCCAGGTCGCGCTGATGGCGCCGACCGAGATCCTTGCCGAACAGCACTACATAAAGTTGTCCGCCTGGCTCGCGCCGCTCGGCATCGAAGTGGCCTGGCTGTCCGGCAGTCTGAAGAAGAAGCAGAAGACCGAGTCGCTTGCCGCCGTGGCCGACGGCCGCGCCCGGCTGGCGGTCGGCACCCATGCACTGTTCCAGGGAGACGTGGTGTTCCAGAACCTCGGTCTGTCCATCGTCGACGAGCAGCACCGCTTCGGTGTCGGCCAGCGCCTGGCGCTGAAGGACAAGGGTGGCGAGCCGCACCAGCTGATGATGTCGGCGACACCGATCCCGCGCACGCTGGCGATGAGCTTCTACGCCGACCTCGACGTATCGGTGATCGACGAGCTGCCACCCGGCCGTACCCCTATCGTCACCAAGCTGGTCGGTTCGGCGCGCCGAGACGAGGTGGTCGACTACGTGCGCCGCACCTGCGCCGGCGGCGGCCAAGCGTACTGGGTCTGCCCCTTGATCGAGGAGTCGGAGGCGCTGCAACTACAAACTGCTGTCGACACCCACCAGCAGTTGACTGAGGATTTGGCGCCACTATCGGTGGGCTTGGTGCACGGCCGAATGAAGTCGAGTGAGAAGGCCGAGGTGATGGGGCAGTTCTCGGGTAACGAGTTGCAGGTGCTGGTGGCGACGACAGTGATCGAGGTCGGGGTCGATGTGCCCAATGCCAGCCTGATGGTGATCGAGCACGCCGAGCGGATGGGGTTGGCGCAGTTGCACCAGTTGCGCGGCCGGGTCGGACGAGGCAGCGCCAAGAGTGTCTGCGTGTTGCTGTTCGAGACACCGCTGTCCGAGCTCGCGAAGGCGCGGCTGAAGGTGATCTACGAAAACACCGACGGTTTCGAGATTGCCCGTCAGGACCTGCAGATCCGTGGCCCAGGAGAGTTCCTGGGGGCGCGGCAGAGCGGTCTGCCGATGTTGCGCTTCGCCAATCTGGAAGAAGACCTGGAGCTCTTGGAGGCGGCTCGCCAGCTGGCGCCGGAAATGCTTAAGCGTTGGCCGAGCGAAGCCGAGTCGCACCTGGCGCGCTGGCTGGCCGGCCGCGAGCAATTCCTCAAGGCCTGAGCCTTCCCTGGAGCCCAAAAAAAAAGCCCCGGTCTGGTACGAATCAGACGGGGCGGCTTTGTTGTGGTAAGCAACAAAAAGGAGAAACCATGATGAATGAGGTTTCATGGTAGAAGTAATTTATCTTTACTTCAAGAATTAATTTAAGAAGAATTTCAATGAAAAGATAAGTGTCGACAGCTGTTCCGTCCCGGCTGAAAAAAAATAGCCCCGTCAGGGGAGGCGGGGCGAAAAGGGGTGCGGCAAATAACAAGGAGAAGCCACGATGAGAAGCATAAAGATGATAGTTTTTCAGAAAATGACGATCAATCGTTCGCAAAGCGCTATTTGACCTGCATCAAATTAGGCCGGCCCATGAAAAAAGCCACCGCGGTGGCTTTTTTCTGGTCACACGATGATCGGTTTTCAGTGGATGATCAGCGTAGAACCGTAGTACAGGGCGGCAGCCAACGCCATCGCGGCCGGCAGCGTAAACAGCCACGCGAGCAGGATGTTGCGAATCGTCGACCATTGCAGGCCGGCGCGTTCGGCCACCATCGTGCCGGCTACGCCGCTCGACAGGACGTGCGTGGTCGATACCGGCATGCCGAACAGATTGGCTAGGCCGATTGACACCGCCGCGGTCAGCTGCGCACAAACCCCTTGCGCATAAGTCATGTCCTTCTTGCCGATCTTCTCGCCGACCGTCAGTACCACGCGCTTCCAGCCGATCATCGTACCGACGCCGAGCGCTGCTGCCACCGCCAGGATCACCCACAGCGGCGCATACTCGGTGGTGACCGACAAGTCCTTGCGCAGCTCGGCGAGATGCTGCTTGTCCGCAGCCGTCAGCCCCGGCAGCTTAGCGGCGAGCTTGGCCGACTCGTCCAGGCACAGCAGGTCGGTGCGCACTTGCCAGCGCTGCGCCGGAGTCAGATTCCGGTAGCTCGTCGGCGCGTCGCCGATCAGCGAGCGAACGGCGTTGGCTCGTGCGTTAGTATCGTCCGGACGGCAGTGATCGGCATGGTCGTCGGTGCTGCTTACCGGCTTGGCCGGAAAGGTTGAAGCGATCAACGCCTGATTGTGGGCGTAGAAGTTCTGCAGATGCACTGCCGCGTCGCGGGTGCGTTCGATCTGGTACGGGGTGCTGTCCAGGTTCACGACGAACTTGGCCGGTACGATGCCGATCAGCACCAGCATAATCAGGCCGACGCCTTTCTGGCCGTCGTTCGAGCCGTGGGCGAAGCTCACGCCCATCGCCGACAGGATCAGCATGAAGCGGGTCCAGAATGGCGGGTGCTTGCGCCCCTCGATCTGCTGGCGCTGGAACGGCGACTTATGCATGTTCGAACTTGGCATGAAACGGCGCAGCAGCACCAGCAGGATGCCAGACATCATGAAACCGACCAGCGGCGAAACCAGCAACGACATGCCCACTTCAACGGCCTTGGCCCAGTTGATGCCATCGGATACCGAGCCGTGGGTGAGCACGGCGTTGGTAATGCCGACGCCGAGAATGGAGCCGATCAGCGTGTGGCTGCTCGACGCCGGCAGCCCGAAATACCAGGTGCCCAGGTTCCAGACGATCGCCGCCGCGAGCAGCGAGAACACCATCGCCAAGCCCTTGCCGGTGTTTACCGTCACCAGGAGGTCGACAGGGAGCAGGTGCACGATGGCGTAAGCAACAGCCAGGCCGCCGGTGAGCACGCCGAAAAAGTTGAAGATGCCGGAGCCGATCACGGCCCACTGGGGCTTCATCGACTGGGTGTAGATGACTGTCGCAACCGCGTTGGCGGTGTCGTGAAAGCCATTAATGAACTCAAAGGCGAGGACGAATCCAAGCGACAGGACCAGGGTCACGGCCACATACATGTCCAACCCTGAAAAGAGGTCCAGCATGACTGTTACACATATGTTTTAACGAAGGCGCGATTGTTGGCGGCCGGGCCGCTTGCGTCAAGTGGATAAGTCAACTTTGCTGCCGCGTTGGTGCGAATCGCACAGCCGCTAGGTGCAATTCTTGACGGATCGCTGGATATTACGTTTGGATGGTCGGCTAAGCGGCTAATAAATAAAGAAAAACCCCCGCGTCGGGCGGGGGTTGTCAATACATTTGCCGGGTTTTTTTAGCCGAATTTACCGGTGATGTAATCTTCGGTCGCCTTTTGCTTAGGCGCGGTGAAAATCCGGTCGGTCTCGCCCACCTCGACCAGCTCGCCCAGGTACATGTAGGCGGTGTAGTCGGACACGCGGGCCGCCTGCTGCATATTGTGGGTCACGATGGCGATCGTGTAGTCCTCTTTGAGCTCGTTGATCAGCTCCTCGATGTGCGCGGTCGAGATCGGGTCGAGTGCCGAAGTCGGTTCGTCGAGCAGTAGCACTTCCGGTTTCGATGCGACGGCGCGGGCGATGCACAAGCGCTGCTGCTGGCCGCCGGACAGCGAGTTGCCCGACTGCTTGAGCTTGTTCTTCACCTCTTCCCATAGCGCGGCCTTCTTCAGCGCCCATTCAACCCGGTCGTCCATCTCTGAGCGCGACAGCTTCTCATACAGCTTCACACCGAAGGTGACATTGTCGTAGATCGACATCGGGAACGGCGTCGGCTTCTGGAACACCATGCCTACCTTGGCGCGCAGCAGGTTAACGTCGACGCCATGGCTGAGGATATTGTCGCCCTCGAGCATAATCTCGCCTTCGGCGCGCATCCCCGGGTACAGCTCGAACATGCGGTTGAAGGTGCGCAGCAGCGTCGATTTGCCGCAGCCGGACGGGCCGATGAAGGCGGTCACCTTCTTGGCCGGGATCTGCAGATTGATGCCCTTGAGCGCGTGGAAGTTGCCGTAATAGAAGTTCAGGTTGTTGACCTGGAGCTTGGGAGTGTGGGTAGTCATATCCATCAAGCCTTAATGCGAAGCGGTTTTCTGGCTGCCGAGCCAGCGAGCAAGAATGTTCAGGGAGAGTACCGACAGCGTGATCAGCAAGGCGCCGGCCCAGGCCAGCGTGTGCCAGTCCTCGTACGGGCTCATCGCGAACTGGAAGATCACCATCGGCAGGTTGGCCATCGGCTGGTTCATATTGCTGTTCCAGAACTGGTTGTTCAGCGCGGTGAACAGCAGCGGGGCCGTCTCGCCAGAGATGCGCGCCACGGCCAGCAGAATGCCGGTAATCACGCCGGCCTTCGCCGAGCGCAGCGTCACATGCATGATCACCTTCCACTGTGGCGCGCCCAGCGCAGCAGCCGCTTCGCGCAGGCTGTTCGGCACTAAACGCAGCATGTTCTCGGTGGTGCGCACCACCACCGGGATCACCAGCAGCGCCAGCGCAAACGAGCCGGCCCAGCCGGAGAAGTGGCCGACCGAGACCACGTACACTTCATAGACAAACAGGCCGATCACGATCGACGGCGCCGACAGCAGGATGTCATTGATGAAGCGGGTCACTGGAGCGAGCCAGCCGCGTTGGCCGAATTCGGCCAGATAAATGCCGGCTAGGGTGCCGATCGGGGTGCCGATCAGCGTGCCGAACAAGGTCATCAGCAAGCTGCCGTAGATCGCGTTGGCAAGGCCGCCGGCACTGCCCGGTGGCGGCGTGCTCTTCAGAAAGACATTGGCGTGCAGGCCGGAAAAACCGTGCGCAAACAGCGTCCACAGGATCCAGGCCAGCCAGAACAGGCCGAACACCATGGCGAACATCGACGCACCCATATTGAGCGCGTTGACGAGTCGGCGACGCCGATAGATGGCGGGATTCATTCTCTAGGGGTCTCGCGTCAGGTCGGTTTGCCTTCCTGCTTCTTCAGACGCAGCAGCAGCAGCTTGGAGCAGGCAAGGACGATAAAGGTAATGAAGAACAGGATCAGGCCCAGTTCGATTAGCGACGCCAGGTAGAGCTTGCCGTTTGCTTCCGCAAACTCGTTGGCCAGCGAGGAGGCGATCGAGTTGCCCGGTTCGAATAGACCGGTGGCGAAGTTGCTCGAGTTGCCGATCACGAAGGTCACGGCCATCGTCTCGCCAAGCGCGCGGCCGAGGCCGAGCATCACGCCGCCGACCACGCCGGTCTTGGTATAAGGCAGGACCACGTAACGCACGACTTCCCAGGTGGTCGAGCCCAGTCCGTAGGCCGACTCCTTCAGCATCGTCGGCACGACCTCGAACACGTCGCGCATCACCGAGGCGATGAACGGGATGATCATGATCGCCAGGATCAGGCCGGCGGTGAACATGCCGATGCCCATCGGCGCCCCCTGAAACAGGAAGCCGATCAGCGGCCACTCGCCGACATGATCAATCAGCCATGGCTGGATATGCTCGCCGAAGAACGGCGCGAACACGAACAGGCCCCACATGCCGTAGATGATCGACGGAATGCCGGCCAAGAGTTCCACCGCGATACCTAGTGGTCGTTTCAGCCACACTGGACACAGCTCGGTCAGGAACAGCGCGATGCCGAAGCTCGCCGGCACGCCGATCAGGAGCGCGATGAAAGAGGTCACCAGCGTGCCATAGATCGGAACCAGCGCACCGAACTTGCCGCCCACCGGATCCCAGTCGCTGCTGGCGAGGAAGTGCCAGCCATACGTCTGGATGCTGGGCATTGCACCGACCAGCAGTGACAGCATGATGCCGACCAGCAGCGCCAGCACCAGGAAGGCAAAGCCACGGGTCACCAGCCGGAACAGCTTGTCGAGCATCAGTTGCCGGCGCAGATGCTGTTCGTCCTGGTATTTGCCCATATTCAGCTCTTGGCGCAGCAGGTATTGCTCGTTTGGGTACTTGTCCATGCAAAGCTCTTAGAGTTAAGACAAAAAGCCGGGGAGAGCTTCCCCGGCCTTCTCGCCCAGCCGCCGGCAGGCGGCCCGCTCAGGGGCGAATTACTTCCAAAGCGCCTTGCCGCTGTCGTCGCTGATCTGCTTCCAGCTGGCGCGGATCAGGCTCTTGGTCGCGGCCGGCATCGGCACATAGTCGAGATGCTGAGCCAGGCCGTCACCATTGCTGTAGGCCCAGTCGAAGAACTTCAGCGCCTCTTCGCCCTGCGCCGGCTTGTCCTGTTTCTTGTGCATCAGGATAAAGGTCGCGCCGGTGATCGGCCAGCTGTCCTTGCCAGGCTGGTTGGTCAGGATCAGGTAGAAGCCCGGAGCCTTCTTCCAGTCGGCGTTGGCGGCAGCGGCCTTGAAGGTGGTGTCGACCGGCTGGACGAAGTTGCCGGCGGCGTTCTGCAGCGAAACGTGGGCGATCTTGTTCTGCTTGGCGTAAGCGTACTCAACGTAGCCGATCGAACCCTTGATGCGGGTCACGTAGTTGGCGACGCCCTCGTTACCCTTGCCACCGACACCGGTTTTCCAGCTAACCGCGGTGTTCGAGCCAACGCTGCTGCTCCATTCCGGCGATACCTTCGACAGGTAGTTGGTGAACAGGAAGGTGGTGCCCGAGCCGTCCGAGCGACGTACCACGGTAATCTTCTGATCCGGCAGCTTGACGTTCGGGTTCAGCTTGGCCAGGGCCGGGTCGTTCCACTTAGAGACCTTGCCCAGATAGATGTCGGCCAGCACCGGGCCGGTCATTTTCAGTTGGCCCGCTGCCACGCCCGGTACGTTGACCACCGGCACCACGCCGCCCATCACGGTCGGGAACTGCAGCAGACCGGACTTTTCCAGGTCTTCCGGCTTCAGCGGCATGTCGGACGCGCCAAAATCGACGGTCTTCGACTGAATCTGCTTGATGCCACCGCCCGAGCCGATCGACTGGTAGTTCATGTTGTTGCCGGTCTTGCCCTTGTAGGCCTCAGCCCACTTGGCGTACAGCGGGTACGGGAAAGTGGCACCAGCGCCGGTGATGTCGGCGGCGAAGGCCGAACCGACGAAAGCGGTCGACAGGACAAATGATGCGGCCAAACGAATGGTGGTTTTCATGCAAACTCCAAGTTAGCGGCGTGTGTTGTGATGGCCGCATCCTAGTCGCTGTTCTTTTCAGTAATATTACACGTAGTCGATTGCCGTCTGGCCGAGGGTTGGACGCTCCGGGCTCCCCTTCTATACAATGCCGCCAATTTTTCCCTCTCTATAGAAGCATTCAATGGACAAACTGGTCATCGGAAACTGGAAGATGAATGGCCGCCGCTCGGCCAATGGCGCGCTGCTCGCAGCCTTGCTGGGAGAGACCGCGTGCAACCGCCGCGGGGTCAGTGTCGCGGTGCCTGCCGTTTACCTCGCCGATGTCGCGGCCCAGCTGGCCGGCCAGTCCCTGACGCTTTCAGCCCAGGACGTCAGCCAGTTCGCCGACGACGGTGCCTACACTGGCGAAGTATCCGCCGCGATGTTGGCCGAGTTCGGGATCGAATATGTATTGCTCGGGCACTCGGAGCGGCGCCAGTATTTTGGCGAGGACAACCGGCTGCTCGGCGCCAAGTTCGATGCGGCGAGCAACGCTGGCTTGGTGCCGGTGCTATGTGTCGGCGAAACGCTGGCCGAGCGCGAGGCAGGGCAGGCAGAGTCGGTCATTGCAACCCAGCTTGAGGTATTGCTCGGCCGTGCGAGCGGCCATCTGGTGATCGCCTACGAGCCTGTGTGGGCAATTGGGACCGGTAAAGTCGCAACGATCGAACAGATCGCTGCAATGCATGCCCATATCAAACAATGGGTATTGCAAAACGCCAAGGGGGCTGATAGTATTCGCGTCCTCTACGGCGGTAGCGTCAAGGCAGAGAACGCGGACGCGGTTCTGTCAACGCCGAACGTAGACGGTGCGCTGGTAGGAGGTGCCTCACTTAATGCCAGTGCGTTCCGAAAGATTTGCGAAGCCGCCGAAAAGTTGATACAGTATGGAAATTCTCAAGACGTTAATTTGGGTTGTTAATCTGATCTCTGCGATCACCATCATCGTCCTTGTTTTGATGCAGCATGGCAAGGGCGCTGATGCGGGTGCGGCATTTGGTTCCGGTGGTTCTTCCGGTAGCCTGTTTGGCGCAACGGGTTCGGCCAACTTCTTGAGTCGTACGACTGCTATTGCGGCCGTTGTGTTTTTTGCCACGTCGTTGGGTCTCGTTTATCTGTCTGGGGGCGGAAAAAGCGATCTGGGCGTAATGGCTGGCAAGGTGGAACATCAAGCAGCTCCGCAAGTCCCGAGCGGTGCTGCGAACAACAAACCTACCGGTAGCAAAATACCGGAGTAAAAACTGTTTATGTACGTGCCGACATGGTGAAATTGGTAGACACGCTATCTTGAGGGGGTAGTGGCCGTAGGCTGTGTGAGTTCGAGTCTCACTGTCGGCACCATCATTCAAAAAACGCCACCGGGAGCCTTCCCGGTGGCGTTTTTTACTTGGAGCCAAGGGGGTCAACAACCTCCTTTTTTTAGGGGTGTTCGGGAAATGCTGCAAAATTACTTTCCCATCTTGTTGTTTGTCATCGTCGGGCTCTTGGTCGGCGTCGGTCCTATCCTTTTGGGTAGGATTCTAGCTCCCAATAAACCCGACCCTGAGAAACTCTCGCCTTATGAGTGCGGTTTCGAAGCCTTCGAAGATGCCCGCATGAAATTCGACGTGAGATATTATCTCGTCGCTATTCTCTTCATCCTGTTCGATCTGGAAATTGCCTTCCTGTTTCCGTGGGCCGTTGTGTTCAAAGAACTGGGCATGTTCGGTTTTGGCGTGATGATTGAATTCATCGCCGTCCTGACGATCGGCTTTGTCTATCTGTGGAAAAAGGGAGCGCTGGAATGGGAGTAGAAGGGATTCTCGAGAAGGGCTTCGTCACCACGACGGCTGACAAGCTCATCAACTGGACTCGTACCGGTTCGCTGTGGCCGATGACTTTCGGTCTGGCCTGCTGCGCGGTGGAAATGATGCATGCCGGTGCATCGCGCTATGACCTCGACCGCTTCGGCATCGTATTCCGCCCGAGTCCGCGTCAGTCTGACCTGATGATCGTGGCAGGCACGCTGTGCAACAAGATGGCGCCCGCCCTGCGCAAGGTATACGACCAGATGGCCGAACCGCGCTGGGTAATCTCCATGGGCTCCTGTGCCAACGGCGGTGGTTACTACCATTATTCCTACTCGGTAGTGCGAGGCTGCGATCGCATCGTGCCAGTGGATGTCTACGTGCCGGGCTGCCCGCCGACGGCCGAGGCGCTGCTCTACGGCATCATCCAGCTGCAAAACAAGATCAAACGCACCTATACCATCGCCCGTTAAGGTACTACGTCTATGGCCTCCAAACTGGAAGCGCTCAAGTCGGTAGTCGAGCAGGTCCTGGGCGGCAAGCTGGTTTCGGCCACGCTTGCGCTTGATGAGCTGACTATCGTCTGCAAGGCGGCGGATCTGACCGACGTGGCCACCACGTTGCGCGATCATGCCGGCCTGTCTTTTGAACAATGCACCGACCTGTGCGGTATGGACTACAGCAGCTATCGCGATGAGCCGTGGGACGGCCCGCGCTTTGCTGTCGTCCTGCACTTGCTGTCGATCAAGCACAACTGGCGCCTGCGTCTGCGCGCCTTCGCCGAGGAAGACGACTTCCCGGTGGTGCCGTCGCTGGTGAATGTCTGGAACGGCATCAACTGGTTTGAGCGCGAGGCGTTCGATCTGTACGGCATCGTGTTCGACGGTCACCCCGACCTGCGTCGTTTGTTGACCGATTATGGCTTCGTAGGCCACCCGTTCCGCAAGGACTTCCCGATTTCCGGCTATGTCGAGATGCGCTACGACCCGGCCGAGGGCCGCGTGGTCTACCAGCCGGTAACCATCGAGCCGCGCGAAATCACGCCGCGCATCATTCGCGAGGAGAACTACGGTGGCTAACATCCGTAACTACACGCTGAACTTCGGTCCGCAGCACCCGGCCGCACACGGCGTGTTGCGCCTGGTGCTGGAGCTCGACGGTGAAGTGATCGAACGTGCCGACCCGCACATCGGCCTCCTGCACCGCGGCACCGAGAAGTTGGCCGAAACCCGTACCTTCATCCAGTCGCTGCCGTACATGGACCGTCTCGACTACGTGTCGATGATGTGCAACGAGCATGCCTACTGCCTGGCGATCGAAAAGCTGACCGGCGTGGACGTGCCGCTGCGCGCCCAGTACATCCGCGTGATGTTCGCCGAGATCACCCGTGTCCTGAACCACCTGCTGTGGATCGGTGCACACGCGATCGACATCGGCGCGATGACCGTGTTCCTGTACGCGTTCCGCGAGCGCGAAGATCTGATGGACTGCTATGAGGCAGTGTCGGGCGCGCGTATGCACGCGGCTTATTTCCGTCCGGGTGGCGTGTATCGCGACCTGCCTGACACGATGCCGCAATACAAAGCATCGAAAATCCGCAATGCCAAGGCGATTGCCGAGCTCAATGCCAACCGCCAGGGTTCGATGCTCGACTTCATCGAAGACTTCGCTGACCGCTTCCCGAAGTGCGTCGACGACTACGAGACGCTTTTGACCGACAACCGGATCTGGAAGCAGCGTACCGTGGGCATCGGCGTGGTGACGCCGGAGCGTGCGCTGCAGCTGGGCTTCAGCGGCCCGATGCTGCGTGGTTCGGGCATCGAGTGGGACCTGCGCAAGAAGCAGCCGTACGACGTCTACGACCGCCTCGACTTCGACATCCCGGTCGGCGTGAACGGCGATTGCTACGACCGCTATCTGGTGCGCGTTGAAGAAATGCGCCAGTCCAACCGCATCATCAAGCAGTGCGTTCAGTGGCTGCGTGCCAACCCGGGTCCGGTGATCTCCGAGAACCACAAGGTGGCGCCGCCGTCGCGCGAATCGATGAAGTCGAACATGGAAGAGCTGATCCACCACTTCAAGCTGTTCACCGAAGGCATGCACGTGCCGGAAGGCGAGGCTTACGCAGCGGTGGAACACCCGAAGGGCGAATTCGGCATCTATCTCGTGTCCGATGGCGCCAACAAACCGTACCGCCTGAAGATCCGCGCGCCTGGCTATGCCCACTTGGCCGGCCTCGACGAAATGTGCCGCGGTCACATGATTGCTGACGTGGTCGCGATCATCGGTACGCAGGATATCGTGTTTGGGGAGATTGACCGCTGATGTTGTCCGCAGAATCGCTCGCGCTGATTGACCGCGAGCTCGCCAAATACCCTGCCGACCAGCGCCGTTCCGCCGTGATGGGCGCGCTGCGCATCGCGCAGCAGGAGAAGGGGTGGCTCGCCACCGAAACCATCGAGTTCGTCGCCAACTACATCGGCATTGCGCCGGTGGCGGCCTACGAAGTGGCTTCGTTCTACAACATGTACAACCTGAAGCCGGTCGGCAAGTACAAGCTGACCGTCTGCACCAATCTGCCCTGTGCCCTGTCCGGCGGCGTGAACGCGGCCGAATACCTGTCGAAGAAACTCGGCATCGGCCTGGGCGAGACCACCGCCGACGGCAAGTACACCCTGCTGGAAGGGGAGTGCATGGGTGCCTGCGGCGACGCGCCGGTGCTCCTGGTGAACAACCATAAGATGTGCAGCTTCATGACGCCCGAAGCAATCGACAAGAAGCTGGCGGAGTTGGAATAAATGGCAATCTTCGTCAATGGCGTGATTTTCGAAGGGGTCGACACGTCCGATCCCAACTGCTGGCGTCTCGACGCCTACATGGCGCGCGGCGGCTACCAGGCGCTCAAGTCCATCCTGTCGGCCAAGATGCCGCAGGAGGACGTGATCGCCGAAGTGAAGGGCTCCGGCCTGCGCGGCCGTGGCGGCGCAGGCTTCCCGACCGGCCTGAAGTGGTCGTTCATGCCGCGCTCCTTCCCGGGTGACAAATACGTCGTCTGCAATACTGATGAGGGCGAACCGGGTACTTTCAAGGACCGCGACATTATCGTCTTCAACCCGCACGCGCTGATCGAAGGCATGATCATCGCCGGGTACGCGATGGGCGCGAAGGCCGGTTACAACTACATCCACGGCGAGATTTTCGAAGCTTACGAGCTGTTCGAAGCCGCGCTGGACGAGGCCCGCAAGGCTGGCTTCCTCGGCGAGAACATCCTCGGCTCGGGCTTCAATTTTGACCTGTTCGCTCACCATGGCTACGGCGCCTACATCTGCGGCGAGGAAACCGCGCTGCTCGAGTCGCTGGAAGGCAAAAAGGGCCAGCCGCGCTTCAAGCCGCCGTTCCCGGCCTCGTTCGGCCTGTACGGCAAACCGACCACGATCAACAACACCGAATCGTTCGCGTCGGTACCGTTCATCATCAAGGATGGCGCGCAGAAGTTCCTCGAACTGGGCAAGCCGAACAACGGCGGCACTAAGCTGTTCTCGATCTCCGGTCACGTGAATCGTCCGGGCAACTACGAGATTCCGCTGGGCACCCCGTTCTCCGAGCTGCTGGAAATGGCCGGCGGGATGAAGGGCGGCAAGCTCAAGGCGGTGATCCCGGGCGGTTCTTCCGCTCCGGTGCTGCCGGCCGATATCATGATGCAATGCACGATGGACTATGACTCGATCTCCAAGGCGGGCTCGATGCTAGGTTCCGGTGCGGTGATCGTGATGAACGAGCACGTCTGCATGGTCAAGGCGCTGGAGCGTCTGGCCTACTTCTACCACGAGGAATCGTGTGGCCAGTGCACGCCGTGCCGTGAGGGTACCGGCTGGCTGTACCGCGTGATCCACCGGATTCTCAACGGCGAAGGCCGTCCGGGCGATCTCGAATTGCTGGACTCGGTCGGCAACAACATGGCGGGCCGCACGATCTGCGCGCTGGCCGACGCCGCCGTCTTCCCGGTTCGTAGTTTCACCAAGCACTTCCGCAATGAGTTCGAATACCTGATCGAACACAAGAAGCCGCTGGTGAATCACAAATGGTGTTGAGCGATGCTTGAAATCGAAATTGACGGTAAGAAACTGACGGTGCCGCAAGGCAGCACCGTGATGGAAGCCGCCCACTCCGTCGGGACCTACATCCCGCACTTCTGCTACCACAAGAAGCTGTCGATCGCGGCCAACTGCCGCATGTGCCTGGTAGAAGTGGAAAAGGCGCCGAAGCCGCTGCCGGCCTGTGCCACTCCGGTCACCGACGGCATGAAGGTTCACACCCATTCCGACATGGCCGTGAAGGCGCAGCAGGGGGTGATGGAGTTCCTGCTGATCAACCACCCGCTCGACTGCCCGATCTGCGACCAGGGCGGCGAATGCCAGCTGCAGGACATCGCGGTCGGCTACGGTGGCGGCGAATCGCGCTACCAGGAAGAGAAGCGCGTGGTGGTCGGCAAGGACATGGGCCCGCTGGTGTCGGCCGAAGAAATGTCCCGCTGCATCCACTGCACCCGCTGCGTGCGCTTCACCGAAGAGATCGGCGGTTTCCAAGAAATCGGCATGGGCAACCGTGGCGAGTTCTCGGAGATCATGCCGTTCCTCGGCAAGACCGTGGATTCGGAAATCTCCGGCAACGTGATCGACCTGTGCCCGGTCGGCGCGCTGACCTCCAAGCCGTTCCGCTACAGCGCCCGTCCGTGGGAGCTGTCGCGCCGCAAGTCGGTGGCCCCGCACGACGGCCTCGGCTCCAACCTGATCGTTCAGGTGAAGGACCACGAGGTCAAGCGCGTGCTGCCACTGGAGAACGAGGCGATCAACGAGTGCTGGATCTCCGACCGTGACCGCTTCTCGTACGAAGCGCTGAACTCGTCGGCCCGCCTGAAGAATCCGATGATCAAGTTCGACGGCAAGTGGCACGACACCGACTGGCAGACTGCGCTCGAGTATGTGGTCAAGGGCCTGAAGGGCGTGTCGACCGACCACGGCAAGGACGCCGTTGGCGTGCTGGCCGGGGCGCACTCGACCACCGAAGAACTGTTCCTGCTGCAGAAGCTGGCGCGCGAGTTCGGTGTACACAACATCGACCACCGCCTGCGTCGCAGCGACTTCCGCGCCGATGCCGCCAAGCAGGGCGTCGAGTGGCTGGGCAGCAGCATCGTCGACTTCGCCGCGGCCAAGTCGCTGCTGGTGATCGGATCGACGCTGCGCAGCGAGCAGCCGCTCTTGACCGCGCGTCTGCGTCAGGCGGTGAAGAAGGGCGCCGAGCTCAACATTATCCACAGCGCCGACGACAATCTGCTGATCGATGTCAAAGGTAAGCTGATCGTCGCCCCGGGCGCGCTGGCCAACGCCGTCGCCCAGGTGCTGAAGGCCGTGGTCGAGATCAAGGGGGGCGACACCGCCATCGATCTGGCCGCCGTGACCGTTTCCGATGCTGCACGCGCCATCGCGCAGAGCCTCGCCAACGGCGAAACCGCGGCGTTGGCACTGGGTGCCGCTGCCCAGCACAACCCGGCCTACGCCGACCTCGTGGCGCTGAGCCAAGAGATCGCCCGTCTGACCGGCGCGAGCTTCGGCGTGCTGAGCGTGGCCGGCAACAGCGTCGGTGCCGAGCTGGTCGGTGTGCTGCCGAAGCGCGGCGCCTTTGGTGCCAGCGTGACCGCTGGCGCCAACGCGGCCGAGATGATCGCCGCCCCGCGCAAGGCCTACGTGTTGTTCAACACCGAGGTGGAAGCCGACAGCTACGACGGCCAGGCTGCCGTGGCCGCGATGAAGCAGGCCGCCACCGTGATCGCGTTCACCGCGTTCAAGGGCGACGGGTTGCTGGAGTACGCCGACGTGCTGCTGCCGATCGCGCCGTTCACCGAGACCGCCGGCTCCTTCGTCAACATGGAAGGCAAGCTGCAGTCGTTCAATGGCGTGGTGCGTCCGCTGGGCGAGACCCGCCCGGGCTGGAAGGTGCTGCGCGTGCTGGGCAACCTGCTCGGCCTCGCCGGTTTCGAGTACACCTCGGTGGAAGAGATCCGGGGCGAGCTGACCGCCGCCGGCGACATCGCCGAGACGCTGAACAACCAGCTGGCCAGCGTTACGGCCAACGTGATCGCCGCCGATGCCGGCCTGACCCGTGTCGCCGATGTGCCGATGTTCCATGTCGACCCGATCACCCGTCGTGCCGAATCGCTGCAGGCAACCCGTCACGCCGTGACTCCGGAGGCTTCGGCTCATCCGGCGACGCTGGCTGAAGCCGGCATCGCCGATGGCGACAGCGTGGTGGTGAAGCAGGGCAGTGGCGAAGCGCGCGTGATTGCCCGTGCCGACGCGGCATTGCCGCAAGGTGTCGTGCGTCTGGTGGCGGCCCATCCGGCCACCGTGGCGCTCGGCGGTCTGTTCGACCCGATTGAAATCAAGCGAGGGTAAGCGATGGAGTTGCTGCAAAACCTTCTCGGCCTCGAGGCCGGTCTGACCGTCTGGACCGTGCTGAAGATCGTCGCCATCGTCGCCCCGATGATGATCACGGTGGCCTATCTGACCCTGGCCGAGCGTAAAGTGATCGGCTGGATCCAGCTGCGTATCGGCCCGAACCGGGTCGGTCCGCGTGGCCTGCTGCAGCCGCTGGCCGACGGTGTGAAGCTCCTGATGAAGGAGATCATTCTGCCGACCGCGTCGAACAAGAGCTTGTTCCTGATCGGTCCGGTGCTGTCGATCATGCCGGCGCTGGTGGCCTGGGCAGTGGTGCCGTTCACCGACCACCTGGTGCTCTCCAACATCGACGCCTCGCTGCTGTTCGTGATGGCGATTACCTCGATGGGCGTGTATGGCGTGATCGTGGCCGGCTGGGCCTCAAACTCGAAGTACGCCTTCCTCGGCGCGATGCGTTCTGCGGCCCAGATCGTCTCGTACGAGATCGCGATGGGTTGCGCGCTGGTCGGCGTGCTGATGGTGTCGGGCAGCCTGAACCTCGTTGCTATCGTGCAGCAGCAGGCGCACGGCATGGCCGGCGGCTCGCTGTTCTCGTGGAACTGGCTGCCGCTGTTCCCGATGTTCCTCGTCTACCTGATCTCGGGCGTGGCCGAAACCAACCGTGCCCCGTTCGACGTGGCCGAGGGCGAGTCGGAAATCGTCGCCGGTTTCCACGTGGAATACTCGGGCATGGCGTTCGCGGTGTTCTTCCTGGCCGAATACGCCAACATGATTCTGGTTGCCGCAATGACCGCCATCATGTTCCTGGGTGGCTGGCTGTCGCCGTTCCCGGCTTCGTGGGGCTTCCTCGGCGCGTCCGGCTTTGGCTGGTTGGCCGTGAAGATGGCCTTCGTGCTGTACTGCTTCCTGTGGTTCCGTGCGACCTTCCCGCGTTACCGCTACGACCAGATCATGCGTCTGGGTTGGAAAGTGTTCATTCCGGTGACGCTGGTGTGGCTGCTCGTGGTTGGCGCGTGGATGATGAGCCCGCTGACGCTGTGGCACTAAACCGGGCCTGAGAGAAGAGCATCGATATGATCCGAAATTTTTTCAAAACCTTCCTGTTGGTGGAACTGGTGAAGGGCCTGGTACTGACCGGCAAGCACATGTTCGCCCGCAAGATCACCGTGCAGTTCCCGGAAGAGAAGACGCCGATTTCGCCGCGTTTCCGGGGCCTGCATGCGCAGCGCCGCTACGCCAACGGTGAAGAGCGTTGCATCGCCTGTAAGTTGTGCGAAGCGGTGTGCCCGGCACTGGCGATCACCATCGAGTCGGAGCAGCGGGAGGACAACACCCGCCGCACCACCCGGTACGACATCGACCTGACCAAGTGCATCTTCTGCGGTTTCTGCGAAGAGGCCTGCCCGGTCGACGCCATCGTCGAAACGCATATTTTCGAATACCACGGCGAAAAGCGTGGCGACCTCTACTACACCAAGCCGATGCTGCTGGCCATTGGTGATAAGTACGAGGCGGAAATCGCTGCCAACAAGGCGGCCGACGCCAAGTACCGCTAAGGGGAAGCCATGAACTTTCAAACTGTAGTGTTTTACGTGCTGTCGGCGATCCTGATTTTCGCGAGCCTTCGCGTGATCACCGCCAAGAACCCGGTGCATGCCGCGCTGTTCCTGGTGCTGGCGTTCTTCACGAGCGCCGGCCACTGGCTGCTGATGCAGGCCGAGTTCCTGGCGATCACCCTGGTGCTGGTGTACGTCGGCGCGGTGATGGTGCTGTTCCTGTTCGTGGTGATGATGCTCGATGTCAATTTCGAGCAGCTTCGCGAGGGCTTCTGGCGAAACCTGCCGCTGGCCGGCACGGTGGCGCTGATCATGGTCGGCGAAATGGCGCTGATCCTGATGAGCCCGGAAGCTCAGCTCAGCCACTACCAGGCAGCTGCTCCGCTGGCCGCCGACGCGAGCAACGTCAAAGAACTGGGTCGCCAGCTCTACACCACCTACCTGTTGCCGTTTGAACTGGCGTCGGTGGTGCTGCTGGTCGGTATGGTCGCCGCGATCGCGCTGACCATGCGCAAGCGCAAGGACAACAAGACCGTCAATCCGGGCCTCCAGGTGAAGGTGCGTCGCGACGACCGCGTGCGCCTCGTCAAGATGGATGCCGAGAAGAAGCCTGCCCAGCCGGAAACCGCTGACGCAGCCGAGCAACAGGCCTGATGGCCATAACGATTGGGGAGTAACCGTGCTGACGTTGACTCACTTCCTGGTGCTGGGCGCGATCCTGTTTGCCATTAGCGTGCTGGGCATCTTTTTGAACCGTAAGAACGTGATCGTGTTGTTGATGGCGATCGAGCTGATGCTGCTCGCCGTGAACTTCAACTTCATCGCGTTCTCGCACTACCTGTCCGACACGGCAGGCCAAATCTTCGTCTTCTTCATCCTGACCGTGGCCGCCGCCGAATCGGCGATCGGCCTTGCGATCCTGGTGGTGCTGTTCCGCAATCTGAACACCATCAATGTGGAAGACTTGGGCCGCCTGAAGGGTTAAGGCAAACCGGATACCAAACTACAAAGCACGAGAAGCATGGATATGATGAGCTTATACCTGCTGATTGCGCTCTCACCATTGGTGGGGTCGATCATTGCAGGCTTGTTTGGATGGGCGATCGGTCGTCGCGCGGCACACGTCGTGACGATCCTCGGTGTGGCCGTTTCGGCGGTCTTCTCGCTCAAGGTGCTTCATGCCTTCCTGACCGGGCAGGCGGAAGTGTTCAACGCGCCGGTGTACACCTGGCTGACGGTCGGGGGCTACGAGTTCTCGGTCGGCTTCCTGGTCGACTCGCTGACCGCGATCATGCTGGTAGTGGTGACCAGCGTGTCGTTGATGGTGCATATCTACACCATCGGCTACATGCAGGATGACCCGGGTTACCAGCGTTTCTTCAGCTACATTTCGCTGTTTACCTTCTCGATGTTGATGCTGGTGATGAGCAACAACTTCGTCCAGCTGTTCTTCGGGTGGGAAGCAGTGGGTCTGGTGTCGTACCTGCTGATCGGCTTCTGGTTCAAGCGGCCGACTGCGATCTTCGCCAACCTGAAGGCCTTCCTGGTCAACCGTGTCGGTGACTTTGGCTTCCTGCTGGGTATCGGCCTGGTGCTGGCCTACTTCGGCGGCTCGCTGAACTACAGCGACGTGTTCGCTGCAGCGCCGGCGCTGGCTAGCAAGACCATCCAGATCTTCCCGGGTGTGGACTGGTCGCTGTTGACCGTGACCTGCATCCTGCTGTTCGTCGGCGCGATGGGTAAGTCGGCCCAGTTCCCGCTGCACGTGTGGCTGCCGGACTCGATGGAAGGCCCGACTCCGATCTCGGCACTGATCCACGCCGCGACCATGGTGACCGCCGGCATCTTCATGGTGTCGCGCATGAGCCCGCTGTTCGAGATGTCGGATACCGCGCTGAACGTGATTCTGGTGGCCGGTTCGATCACCGCGCTGTTCATGGGCTTCCTGGGCGTGGTGCAGAACGACATCAAGCGTGTGGTTGCGTACTCGACGCTGTCGCAGCTCGGTTACATGACCGTGGCGCTGGGCGCTTCGGCCTACTCGGTCGCCATGTTCCACGTGATGACGCACGCCTTCTTCAAGGCACTGCTGTTCCTCGGCGCCGGTTCGGTGATCATTGGCATGCACCATGATCAGGACATGCGCAATATGGGCGGTCTGCGCAAATACATGCCGATTACCTGGATCACCTCGCTGATCGGCTCGCTGGCGCTGATCGGTACTCCGTTCTTCTCGGGTTTCTACTCGAAGGACTCGATCATCGAGGCGGTACATGCGTCGCATCTGCCGGCAGCGCAATATGCGTACATTGCGCTGGTTATCGGCGTGTTCGTGACTGCGTTCTACTCGTTCCGGATGTACTTCCTGGTGTTCCATGGCAAGGAGCGCTGGATGGAGAACCATGATTCCCATCACGCGCACGATGAGGACCACGAAGACGAAGAAGTGACCGCCGACCACCATCACGGTCTGGCTCCGGATCAAACGCCGCACGAGTCGCCGTGGGTGGTGACGCTGCCGCTGGCGCTGTTGGCGATCCCTTCGGTGCTGGTGGGCTGGTTCGCGATCAAGCCGCTGGTATACGGCGACTTCTTCAAGGGCGTGATCCATATCGACGCTGCCCGTCATCCGGGCATGAGCGAGTTGGCCGAAGAGTTCCACGGCCCGATGGCGATGGCTCTGCACTCGCTGACCAGCCTGCCGCTGTGGCTGGCGATCGCCGGCGTGGCGACGGCCTGGGTGTTCTATATGAAGGCCCCGCAGATCCCGGCGAAGATCAAATCGACCTTCGCTCCGGTCAACACCCTGCTCGAGAAGAAGTACTTCTTCGACGAGATCTATTTCGCGGTGTTTGCCAAGGGCTCGCGTGCGCTGGGTACGCTGTTCTGGAAAGTCGGTGACATGCTGCTGATCGACGGCCTGATCGTGAACGGCACGGCCAAGCTGGTCGGCGCGTTCTCCAAGGTGGTACGTCGGATGCAGACCGGCTTCATCTACAGCTACGCCACTACCATGATCGTCGGGGTCCTGGCCCTGGTGACGATCTGGTTCGCCCAGCTCATCCTGCGTTGATGCGGGCGCAAGGGATTAGAAAAACACAATAGGCTCAACAAACCATGTTCGAGAATCTACTCAGTCTGACGGTCTGGACACCGATCGTGGCGGGCATCCTGGTGCTCGCTACCGGTGGCGACCAGCGTGCGCCGCTGGCGCGCTGGATCGCGCTGGCCGGGGCGCTGGCCGGTCTGGCCGTTTCGCTGCCGCTTTACACCGGCTTTGACAATCTGAACGGTGGCATGCAGTTCGTCGAGATGAAGCCTTGGATCGACGCACTGAACATCCACTACCATCTGGGCGTGGACGGCATCTCGATGCTGTTCATCATCCTCAACAGCTTCACCACGCTGATGGTGGTGGCGGCTGGCTGGCAGGTGATCGAGAAGCGCGTCGCGCAGTACATGGCGGCCTTCCTGATCATGTCGGGCCTGATCAACGGCGCGTTCGCCGCGCTGGACGCGATCCTGTTCTACGTGTTCTTCGAGGGCATGCTGATCCCGATGTATCTGATCATCGGGGTGTGGGGTGGTCCGCGTCGGGTGTACGCGTCGATCAAGTTCTTCCTGTACACGCTGCTCGGTTCGCTGCTGATGCTGGTGGCGTTCATCTACCTGTACTTCCAGGCAGGCAAGAGCTTCGACATCATGGCCTTCCACGATCTGAAGATCGCGTTGTCGACTCAGGTGCTGCTGTTCATCGCCTTCTTCCTGTCGTTCGCGGTGAAGGTGCCGATGTGGCCGGTACACACCTGGCTGCCGGATGCCCACGTGGAAGCGCCGACTGGCGGTTCGATGGTGCTGGCTGCGATCACGCTGAAGATCGGTGCGTACGGTTTCCTGCGGTTCGCGCTGCCGATTCTGCCGGATGCGTCGCGCGAGCTTGCGCCGTTCATTGTGGCGCTGTCGCTGATCGCGGTGGTGTACATCGGCTTGGTGGCGCTGGTACAGACCGACATGAAGAAGCTGGTGGCGTACTCGTCGATCTCGCACATGGGTTTTGTGACGCTGGGTCTCTTTATGTTCACCGGCAGCCACCTGAACCAGTGGGCCGTGGAAGGTGCGCTGGTGCAGATGGTGTCGCACGGCTTCGTGTCGGCCGCGATGTTCTTCTGCATCGGGGTGATGTACGACCGCGTGCACAGCCGCAACATTGCCGACTACGGCGGTGTGGTGAACAAGATGCCGATCTTCGCGGCGTTCATGATGCTGTTCGCGATGGCCAACTCCGGCCTGCCGGCTACTTCTGGCTTCGTCGGTGAATTCATGGTGATCATGGGTGCGGTACAGGTGAACTTCTGGTTTGCGTTTGCTGCGGCCTCCACGCTGATCTTCGGTGCGGCCTACACGCTGTGGATGTACAAGCGCGTGATCTTCGGCGACGTCGGCAACGATCATGTGGCCGAGATGAAGGACGTGAACAAGCGCGAATTCCTGATCCTGGCCATTCTGGCGATCACCGTGCTCGGCATGGGTCTGTTCCCGCAGGCATTCGTGTCCAAGATGCACCTGGCGGTCAACGATCTGATCGCCCACGTCGCTCAAAGCAAGCTCTAAGGAATAGTCAATGAATTGGGCTGATCTCAACATGATACCGGCGGCGCCGGAGCTGTTCATGCTCTCGGCGATCCTGCTGATCCTGCTCGTCGACATGTGCCTGTCCGACGAACAACGCGGCATCACTTATGGGCTGTCGCTGCTGACGCTGGTCGGCACTGCCGCGGTGCAGCTGTATACCTACACGCCGTACCCGGTGTACACCTTCTCGAACATGTTCGTGGCCGACCCGATGGGCGACATCGTCAAGCTGGCCATGTACGGCACCACCTTCCTGGTGCTGGTGTATACCCGCCAGTACGTGGTCGAGCGTGACATCTTCAAGGGCGAGTATTTCACTCTGTCGCTGTTCGCCCTGTCTGGCATGAACTTTATGGTCAGCGCCACGCACTTCGTGTCGCTGTATATCGGCCTGGAACTGCTGTCGCTGTCGCTCTACGCGCTGATCGCGATGCAGCGCGACTCGATCCCGGCGACCGAAGCGGCGATGAAGTACTTCGTGCTCGGCGCGCTGGCTTCGGGCCTCTTGCTGTACGGCATGTCGATGGTTTACGGCGCGACCGGTTCGCTGTTCCTGCAGGATGTTGCCAAAGCCATCACCGGCGGTTCGGCCAACCATGTGCTGCTGGTGTTCGGCCTGGTATTCATCGTGGCTGGCCTGGCATTCAAACTGGGCGCCGTGCCGTTCCACATGTGGGTGCCGGACGTGTACCAGGGCTCTTCGACCGCGCTGGCGATGATGATCGGTGCCGCGCCGAAGCTGGCCGCGTTCGTGTTCGTGCTGCGCATTCTGGTGCAAGGCCTGGGGCCGCTGGTCGCCGACTGGCAGGGCATGCTGGTGATCATCGCCGTACTGTCGATGGCCATCGGCAACATCACCGCAATTGCCCAGACCAACGTCAAGCGTCTTCTGGCGTACTCGACTGTTTCGCACATGGGCTTCCTGCTGCTGGGCTTGATCGCCGGCACGCCGGAGGGCTATAGCGCGGCGCTGTTCTACACCGTGATCTACGTGCTGATGTCGCTGGTCGGCTTCGGCATCCTGCTCGCGCTGTCGCGCGCCGGCTTCGAGTGCGAGACGCTGGAGGACCTGAAGGGCCTGAACCAGCGCAACAGCTGGTACGCCTTCCTGATGCTGCTGGCGATGTTCTCGATGGCCGGTATCCCGCCGCTGGTCGGCTTCTACGCGAAGCTGGCGGTGATCAAGGCGGTGGTCGACATCGGCCTGATCTGGCTGGCGGTCGTGGCGGTGGTAATGTCGCTGATCGGCGCGTTCTATTACCTGCGCGTGGTGAAGTACATGTACTTCGACGACAAGCAGGACAACAGCCCGATCGTGGTGCGCGGCGACATGAAGCTGGTGCTGTCGGTCAACGCGATCGCCCTGCTGGTGCTCGGTGCGCTGCCTGAACGCCTGCTGGTGCTGTGTGTCGAAGCGATGAAGCAGTCGCTTAACGCCCTGTAAACCGTTTCGACGGTGGGTTCACGACGGCGGCTGTGACCGGGTTTTCCCGGTACAGCCGCCGCTGTCATGAGGGTGGCTGCAAACCTATAGGAAGAGGAAGCAACGTGGAAGTCAGCGTCATTACCCTGTTGATCGTGGCCGTGCTGGCCGCGAATCTGCCGTTCGTCAGCAACCGGTTGGCCTGTATCAAGACGATAGGGCGCAAGCATTTCGGCTGGCAGCTGCTCGAGCTGGTCGTGCTGTTCCTGTTGGTCGGCGGACTGGCCCGGCTGATGGAGGCTAGGCTCGGTCCGGTGCATGAGCAGCACTGGCAGTTCTACGTGACGACGTTTGCGCTGTTTCTGGTGTTTGCGTTCCCTGGCTTCGTGATGCGCCACTTCTGGAAGCGCCCTCACAGCGGGTGAGGCTAGTTGGACAAGTCGAACAGAAAACCGCCAGGGCGAGAGCCGCTTTTTTTTAGGCTATGTCACCGTTAGGTGTGGAAACTTGCCAAGAGCACCATCCAGGAGGGCTGCCGGCGTGCTGATACGGTGGGCGTCAAGGTGTCGGCGCCAGCCCAAGTAGTTGGGTAAGTACTTAGTCGCCACGCCGTGGAAGCGGTTGAGCCACGCGCGTAGGCGACTGTGGTAGGCATTGACGTTCTGAACGTGGTAAGCCCCCCGAACACGGCGACCTGCCTTGAGATTGACCGCCTCATGCGAGATGTTAGCCTCGCGGGCGAAGTACCGGTAGGTGGCATTCCCATCGCTCACCAACAGCACGTCTTTGTCGAGAACAGCCGGCAAGACCGCTTTGAGTTGTGCCTTGGTCACTTGCCCTTTCCCCGTCACAAAGTCGAGGGTTTGCCCACTGCGGTCGCGGGCGACCAGCACACAGACTTGCTGTTTGGACAAGCCACGCAAACTCGCGACGCCCCCGCGCCGACGCGAGGAGCGCTGCAGGTGGTGGGCGCCTTTTTCCGATTCGAGCAGATAGGTTTCGTCGGCCTCGGTAATGCCGAACAGGCGGGCCGGACGGTCGTCTTTCAGCCAGGCCAGGAAACGGTGACGCCAGCGAAATGTCGTGTTCCGATGCAGGCCCAGCATCCCGGCTGAGCGGCGCACCGTCAGCGAATCCAGCATCGCCTGGCTGTAGCCGAGCCACTTCTCCCTCCGGCGGAGCCGGGCTAGTGGGGTGTTCGTCAGCGCGTTGAAAGTTCTCTGGCAGCGCCGGCAGCGATACCGCTGCAAACCATGAGCCGTTCCATGCCGGTAGGCCGCGGTGGTCCCGCAATGTGGGCAAGCCTTATCGGCTAGCCGTGACTCAATGAGGGCTCTGCAGCGTTCGGTGTCATCGTGTTCCCGCAATGCATCAGCAAGCCGCTCTCGCTGACGCCTCGTCAGACGGGACACATGGCTCAGCCACCGTTCAAACTCAGTCGCTTTCATCATCTCCCCCGTCGTGATGACCATCAA
>NZ_JAUEDK010000023.1 GCF_030385785.1 Crenobacter oryzisoli | reverse complement strand
CCCCCCCCCGGGCCGGTTGGCACCGGCCTAGCTTTAAAGTAATTATAGAAAATCGCCTGCCATTGCGTACTGCAGTTGCTGCAATGACGGGAGATAATGCAGTGTTCCGTTCCGCGCTAGAGAGACCGACTGTGAAGCCGACCTGGATTTTCGACCTCGACGACACCCTGCACGATGCGAGCCGTGCGGTATTCCCCCACATCAACCGGTCGATGACCGCATATATGATGCGGGAGCTGCAGCTGACGGAGCTGCAGGCCAACGAGCTGCGCAAGGAGTACTGGGCCCGTTACGGTGCGACGCTGCACGGTCTGGTCGCCAACCACGGCATCGACGCGCAGCATTTCCTGGAACAGACCCACCCGCTCGACGAGCTGCTGGCGATGCTCAGCTGGGACGCCTGTGTCGACGAGACGCTGGCGGCGCTACCGGGGCGCAAGTACCTCTTGTCGAATGGGCCACTCCATTATGTCAGCAAGGTGCTCGAAGCGATCGGCATCACCCGCCACTTCGACGCGGTGTATGGCGTCGAACAGGTGGACTACCAACCCAAACCGGCCGCCCATGCGTTTCGCACCGTGCTGGTGGAGCACGAGCTCGATCCGGCGTATTGCATCATGGTGGAGGATTCGCTGCTGAACCTGAAGACGGCGAAAGAGCTGGGGATGAAGACGGTCTGGATCAGCGCCGAGCCGAAACGGCCGGCCCATGTGGATGTGCATATCACCACGATAGGCGAGCTACGACGCCTGAGCCTGCTCTGATCTCGCCTATATCCTATATATAGATAGCAAAACGCCCGGGTGGCCTTTCGGCCAACCCGGGCGTTGTTCTATAAAACTGAACTTACTTCAGCTTCACTTCGGACCAGACACGGTTGAGTTCGCGACGGTCCTTGGCCTTCAGATCCTGCAGCTGCTGCAGGCGGGCAACATCGCCCTTGGCCGGGAAGATCGCCGAGATCTTGACGATCTCCGGCTTAACGAATTTCACCGCGACGGCGTTGGGGTTGCCCGAGCCCATCTGGTTGGTCATGTCTGCGGCATTCTGGCCGTCCATCATGAAGTTGACGAATTTGTACGCCAAGTCTTTGCGCGGGGGCGTCCTTCAGCACCACCAGATTGTCGATCGACAGGGTGTTACCTTCCTTCTGCAGGTTGAAGTTGATCGCGAACTTGCGACCGGCCTTCTTGGCGTCCTGCTGGGCCTGGTACATGTCGTTGGAGTAACCGAAGGCGACATAGATGTTGCCGACGGTCAGCTCCTTGATGTAGCTCTGGTTGTTGAAGGCGGCCCAGTACGGTTTGGCCTTCAGGATCACCTCCTTGGCGGCTTTCCAGTCGGCCGGGTTGGTGCTGTTGGTCGGCTTGCCCAGGTACGTCTGCGCCGCGGACATCAGTTCGCGCTGCGAATCGAGCACGGTGACCTTGCTCTTGAGCTTGGTGAGGATGGCCGGATTGAAGATCAGCACCCAGCTATTGGCCTTGTCGAGAACGCCCAGCACTTTCAGCTTGGTCTCGTTGTAGCCGAGCAGCGTGGTGGTGAACGCATACGGTACCGAGTACTGGTTGCCCTTGTCGAAGAAGCTGTTCAGTTATGCGCCGTTCATGTTCTTGAAGTTCGGCAGCTGCGCCTTGTCGCGCGCCTGGGTCTTGCCCTGACCGATCAAGGTCGGCACCACGATGTCGTCGCCCTTTGCACCGGCGGCGAGCTTGGCGAGCATCTCTTCGTTGTCGCCGTAGTGGTCCTGCACCAGTTTGCACTTGCAGTAGGCTTCGAAGCGCTTGGCCGTGGCGTCGGACAGGTAGTTGTTCCAGTTGTAGAGGTGCAGCGTGTCGGCGGCGTAGGCATTGGCCGCGGCGGCGAGCGCGAGGCCCAGCAGCCGCTTCTTCATAACAATCCCCTTTTTATTGGCGTGGTACAGCGTAAAGCGGTGAAAACGGGGACTCGGCCAACATTAGCCGAACGCTGGACTTCGAATCGTGATCCAGACTCAGCGCAGCGATCCCGGCTAGGCGTCGCTGCCGCGGACAGTACCAGTAGTACGGCAAGGCAGCGCAGCAACGCCGGGAGAGTCTGGCGCGCGGCTCTCAGTTGCCGCCGCGCAGTGCGCTCGGGGACACCTTGGACGCGATCACGATCAGCACCAGGGTGAGCAGCATCAGCAGACTCGATACTGCATTCACCTCCGGCGTCACCGAGATCTTGATCATCGAGTAGATTTCGAGCGGCAGTGTCGATGCACCGGCACCGGCACCGGCAGTGAAGAAGGTGATCACGAAGTCGTCGATCGACAGGGTGAACGCCGACTGCGGGCCGAGGATGATCATCCAGGCGTAGATGCGGATCAGGAAGTTCGACCAGAACGGCAAAATCACCATCAACAGCAGAAGGTCACGCCACTTCTTGTGGGTGGTGGCGATCAGCCAGGCGAGCGGGTAAGCCATCAGCACGCACAGCAGCGTGGTAAGCCCCGCGTAGCCGACCGATTTGACGAACAGCTCGAAATAGATCGGCTCTTCCACCAGCCGGTGGAAGTTGTCGAGCGTCAGGTCCCTCAGCAGCTTGCCGTCTTCGATGTTGTACATCGGGGCTAGGCCGCCGTAGTCGCCTGGGTTGCGGAACGCCGCGACGAACGTGATCGCGGTCGGGATCAGGAAGAACAGCGTCAGGTAGACGAGCGGCGACCACGAGAGCAGCCACTTGCCGAGTCGGTTGTGCAGTATGTCAGCCTACTCCGCCAGGAAGTTGCCGGCGTCGAAACGCCAGGCGACCTCGACCACGTCGCCGTTGTCGAAGAACTTGGCGACACCCGGGATGTTGTTCGGCAGCATCGCCTCGATGATCACGCCGTCGGCGACCTCGACCAGGTAGATGGTCACGTCGCCGAGGCACAGGCAGTCATGCACGCGGCCCTTGAAGTGTGTATCGTCGGGGTGACGACCCAGTTCCTTGTCGAGCTTGACCTTCTCCGGGCGCAGCGCCAGCCGGCCGCTCAGGCCGGGCTTGGCGTTGGGCACGCTCTGGCACTTCACTTCGCCGCAGCCCTTCAGCGCGACGCTCATCGTCGTGCCGTCGACCGCCATGGTGCCCTCGAGCACATTGCACTGGCCGATGAAGTCGGCGACGAAGCGGTTCTTCGGATGGCTGTAGATGCGCTCCGACACGTCGAGCTGCTCGACCTGGCCGTGGCTCATCACCGCGATGCGGTGCGACAACGCCAGCGCCTCGCCCTGATCGTGGGTAACGTAGACGAAGGTGATGCCGACCTCCTTCTGTAGATTGATCAGTTCGATCTGCATCTGCTCGCGCAGCTTGGCGTCGAGCGCCGACAGCGGCTCGTCGAGCAGCAACAGGCGCGGCCGGTCGACCAGCGCGCGGGCGATCGCGACGCGCTGGCGCTGGCGCTGGCCGCCGGACAGCTCGTGCGGGAAGCGTTGGCCAAACTGGGTCAGCCGCACGTCCTCGAGCAGTTCGTCGACCTGCGCCTCAATCTTCTTCTCATCCCAGCCGGCCATCGGCAGCGGAAAGGTGATGTTCTGGCGCACTGTCATGTGTAGGGAAATAGCCTGGGTAAGTAGCTATTTTCGTTATAAAAAATCGCCGCGGCCCGAAGGGCGGCGGCGATTCACTTGCAATCAAACAATGACGCGGTTTGGCAACAGCCTTCAGCCACCAACCTGCCACTGGCCGTCATAGAAGAAACGGCGGTAGCGTTCCAGCCACGGCGCGATGTCGTGTCCCTGGTTGGCCAGCCAGCGCGCATCGTAGTAGCTGTTCAGGTAGCGGCTGCCGTCGTCGCAGATCAGCGTGACGATGGCGCCCTCCTCGCCGCGCCGCACCATCTCGCTGGCCAGCTCGCACACGCCGAACAGATTGGTGCCGGTCGAGCCACCGCACTTGCGACCGAGCACTTCCTCGAGGAAATGGATCGCCGCATAGCTGGCGACATTGGGCACGCGGATCACCTTGTCGATCACCGACGGTATGAACGACGGCTCGACGCGCGGCCGGCCGATGCCCTCGACACCGGAGCCGCCCTCACACTGACAATCGGTCCTGCCAGAGTAATAGCTTTCGTAAAATACCGAGTTGTCCGGGTCGACCACGCAGATCTTGGTGTCGAGCTGCTGGTAGCGCACGTAGCGGCCGAAGGTGGCGCTGGTGCCGCCGGTGCCGGCGCCGCAGACGATCCAGCGCGGCTCCGGATTCGGTTCGTACGCCATCTGCTTGAAGATGGTGTCGGCGATGTTGTTGTTGCCACGCCAGTCGGTGGCGCGCTCGGCATAGGTAAACTGGTCCATGTAGTGACCGTTGGTTTCCTTCGCCAGCCGCGCCGACTCGGCATAGATCGTCGCGGGGTCGTCGACCAGGTGGCAGCGTCCGCCGTAGAACTCGATCGAGCGAATCTTTTCGGCCGAGGTGCCGCGAGGCATCACCGCCACGAACGGCAGGCCGAGCAAGCGCGCGAAGTACGCCTCGGACACCGCAGTGCTGCCGCTGCTCGCCTCAATGATGGTCGAGCCCTCATCGATCCAGCCGTTGCACAGGCCGTACAGGAACAGCGAGCGCGCCAACCGGTGCTTGAGGCTGCCGGTCGGGTGGGTCGACTCGTCCTTGAAGTAGAGCTGGATCTGCGGCAGTGCCGGAATGGACAGTGGGATCAGATGGGTATCGCTAGAGCGGTTGAAATCGGCTTCGATCTTGTGGATCGCCTGGGAAACCCAGCTTTTCATGCATCTCTCCCCAATCGGAATTGGATAATGTCTACCGATTGTAGCCGCAAGTCATGCAAAACGGCGCCCGTAATGGGCGCCGCACTGGCCGATGTCCCCACATCCTGCCGTGGTTCAGAACTTGGTACCGATACCGATGCCGAATACCCACGGGTTGAGCTTCAGCGTGCCGAGATTGGCACCGGCGATCGCCCCCGAGGTGCCTTTCACGTCGGTCTTCATGTAGATCTTCTTCACGTCGGCGTTGACGAACCAGTCCTTGTTGATCGCCACGTCGGTGCCCAACTGCAATGCCGGCCCCCAGCTATTCTGGTCGACGGTCAGGTCGCCCAAGGGGGAGCTCAGGCCCACGTTATAGAACCGGGTGTAGTTAACGCCGGCACCGACATACGGGCGGATCTGCCCTTCCGGATTGAAGTGGTACTGCAAGGTCACCGTCGGCGGCAGCGCGCTGACCTTGCCCAGATCGCCCAGCTTGGAGCTGACCTTGTGACGCGAGGTCGCCAGGATCAGCTCCGCGCCGATATGGTCGGTGACCATGTAGGTGAAGTCTAGCTCCGGCACGGTCTGGTTATCAGCGTCGACATCGAGCGTCGACAAGGTGTGATCGACCTTGGTGTCCGGATCGACGTTGATGACGCGAAAGCGCGCCAGGAGGTCCCCTTGCCCGGCGAATACGCTACTGGCACCGAGCGCGGACAACACGGCCAGAGTGAGTACCTTCTTCATTATTTTGCTCCACAGCTTAAACAGAATCTCAACCTCACGCGTTGACGCCGGAGCGCCCCGGCAGTAGCGTGCGGCAACCGGGGCAAATCGTATGCAAACACGCATTTGCCAACCTTGCGCTAGATCATGAGAACGTCATGCAATACACCGATTTGCGAGATTTCATCGCTCAGCTCGAAAAACAAGGTGAGCTGAAACGACTTACCCACCCAGTCTCCCCTCGCCTGGAGATGACCGAGATCGGTGACCGGGTGCTGAAGGCCGGCGGCCCGGCGCTGCTGTTCGAGGCGCCGGAAACCGACGGCCGCCGCTATGCCATGCCGGTGCTGGCCAACCTGTTCGGCACGCCGCGCCGCGTGGCACTGGGCATGGGTGCCGACGACGTGATGCAGCTACGCGAGATCGGCAAGACGCTGGCCTACCTGAAGGAACCGGAACCGCCAAAGGGCTTCAAGGACGCCTGGGACAAGCTGCCGCTGCTCAAGCAGGTGCTGAGCATGGCGCCGAAGGAAGTGAAGAAGGCCGCCTGCCAGGCGGTGGTAATCGAGGGCGGCGACGTCGACCTGACCGCCCTGCCGATCCAGCACTGCTGGCCGGGCGATATCGCCCCGCTGATCACCTGGGGGCTGACGGTAACGCGCGGTCCGCACAAGAAGCGCCAGAACCTCGGCATCTACCGGCAGCAGTTGATCGGCAAGAACCAGCTGATCATGCGCTGGCTGGCGCACCGCGGTGGCGCGCTGGACTTCCGCGAGCACCGTTCGGCCAAGCCCGGCACGCCATTCCCGGTGTCGGTGGTGCTCGGCTGCGACCCGGCCACCATCCTCGGCGCGGTGACACCGGTGCCGGACACGCTGTCCGAATACCAGTTCGCCGGCCTCTTGCGCGGCAGCAAGACCGAACTGGTGAAGAGCGTCGGCAACGGCCTGCAGGTGCCGGCCTCGGCCGAGATCGTGCTGGAGGGGGTACTGACACCGTGCGCGGCAGGCTTCGAGGGCGTGTCGGAACACGGCGTGCCGGTGAAGGAGGTGGACGGCTATCTGTACGCGCTGGAAGGCCCGTACGGCGACCACACCGGCTATTACAACGAGCAGGACTGGTTCCCGGTGCTCACCGTGGAGCGCATCACCCACCGCCCCGACCCGATCTACCACAGCACCTACACTGGCAAGCCGCCCGACGAGCCGGCGGTGCTGGGCGTGGCGCTGAACGAGGTGTTCGTGCCGATTCTGCAGAAGCAGTTCCCCGAGATCGTCGACTTCTACCTGCCACCGGAGGGCTGCAGCTACCGTATGGCGGTGGTGTCGATCAAGAAGCAGTACCCGGGCCATGCCAAGCGGGTGATGCTGGGGGTGTGGAGCTTCCTGCGCCAGTTCATGTACACCAAGTTCATCGTGGTGGTGGACGACGACGTCGACACCCGCTCCTGGCAGGAGGTGATCTGGGCGATCACCACCCGCATGGACCCGGTGCGCGACACCACGCTGATCGACCACACCCCGATCGACTACCTGGACTTCGCCAGCCCGGTATCGGGCCTAGGCGGCAAGATGGGCCTCGACGCCACCAACAAGTGGCCGGGCGAGACGAACCGCGAATGGGGCCGCACCATCCAGATGGACGGCGCGGTGAAACAGCGGGTCGACGCAATGTGGCGCGAGCTGGGGCTGTAACCCAGCCCTCCAGCAAACGCTGGACATGCAACAAAGAATGCCCGGCCACTGCGGCCGGGCGTTTTTCATCTCCGCCCCGCTAGCGCGACGGTTTGGCCAACTCGACCGCATCGAGCTCCAGTTCCGGCCCCATAGGGATGTTCACCTTGCGGGCCTGCCGGTAGCGCACCGGCAGGCCCGCTTGCTCATCGACCATTCCAAGTGAATCGAGAATAATCGCATCGATTATCTGACGTTTCGGTTAAAACTCAGCTTCATCGGCAAGGAATCAGGACAAAGCGGTACAACGCCGCGACACCACGCCACATCACGCCCCCACCGGTCGGCCAAGCTGTTATCCTTGCTGCGATTTTGACCGGAGACTTGCCATGAGCACACTGCGTAACCCGAATTCCCGCCGCCGTCTTAGCCGCCTGAGCGAGCGCCAGAAGAAGAAGCTGCGCGTCGGCGAGTACCAGGAACTGGGCTTCCGTCTGGAGGCGACGCTGAACGAAGGCGTCGACGTGACCAGCGAGGACATCCTGCTCGACGAGTGGCTGGTCGAGGTGGAGCGCCACGACGTCAGCTTCGGCGGCCACTTCGCCGCCGGCAAGCCATCGACCCTGAACGGCATGGTGTTCCCGGTCGGCCGCGGCGGCGTCGACGCCGGCACCCGCGATCAGCTGGTTGCCTGGCTGAAAGGCCGCCCGGAAGTGGCGCAGCTGGAGGCCGGGGAGCTGATTGACGTTTGGTACAACTAAGCCCCCTGCTTTTTGAAAACAAACGCCCGGTCAATGCCGGGCGTTTTTTTATGACCGGGCCAGCACGTCGTCACGACAGCTTGCGGAACAGCCGGTACGCGAGATAGTTCTGCGTTTCCTTGAACAGGAAGTGCAGTTGGGAGCCGACCGTCTGGTAGCGGCTCGACGGGGTCGGAGCCGGATAGGCCTTCAGGCCCAGGTCGTGGGCCATCAGCATGGCGCGGCGCATGTGGTAGGGGTCGCTGACGATCAGGAAGGAGTCGAGGCCGATGGCGTGAGCTTCTCGGCCGGCGTTCCTGAGGTTGTCGTAGGTGGTGCGCGATTCGGTTTCGATCAGGATGTCCTCGGGAGGCACGCCGCGCTCGATCGCGTAACGCCGCCCCACCGCGGCCTCGGTCGGATAGCCCGGCTCGGGGGTGCCACCGGTGAACACCAGCATGCGCACCCGGCGCGCCTGGTAGAGCGACAGCGCATGGTTGATGCGCTCGCGGAACACCGGCGACGGGCGCCCTCCCCAGGCGGCTGCGCCGAGCACCAGTGCCGCATCGGCGTTCTGGTCGTCATGACGCTGGCTGTAGTCGTAGACCTGCCAAGCCCCACCGCAGAACCCCAGCACGACCAGCAGCAGGCTGACCGCCACGCCGTTGATGAACCAGCGCCAGGTGCTGGCTCGTTGAATCTTCATCCCCTCTGCATCCTAAAGCAGCCACGTTGGTTGACATGGCAGACAGGCACTCTGTACCCGAGTTCTCGGCCGATGACGGGCATCGCCGACAAATCAATCGACAACGAGACGGCCGGCTCATGGCCGGCCGTCGTCACCGCTAGAAAATACGCCAGCCGGCGCTTGTCGTCAAAAAACGACAAGACCAACCGGCTCGCTATAGGCTGGTGGTGGTGAAGGTGTTGCAACTGTCGATACGCCCTGTCTGCAAGCCGGTACTGAACCACTTCAGTCGCTGCGCCGTGCTGCCGTGCGTGAACGAGTCGGGCTCCTCCCTACCCTGCGCCTCTTGTTGCAAGCTGTCGTCGCCGATAGCGCATTGCGGTAGCGCTGCGACTGGCCCTCGACCGGTGGCATCGACCTGTTGCGATACGCCGAACAAGGTCTGCACGTGATGGCCGATCAAGCAGCCGCGGGTGAAGTCGCCCGGTGTGCCGAAGCGGCCGGAGAACTCGTCGAAGAAGGCAGGTCGATGCAGAGCACGCGGTCGATGATCAAACTCTTGCCAAGCAACAGGCTGATCACGGCCACCGCGATGATGCCGCCAAGCCCCAAGCTCCCCGCCCAACCGGACCCCGCCGTGGCTGCGACGGTCTTCGACGTTGTCGCTCCGGCGCATGTCGTCCCAGCGCATGGTCGATCTCCAATGACAGGCTTCCCATCATTGTCGATCACAACGGCGGCTTTTCCTACCTTATTGTCATGAACAGGGGTCAATAGTCGTGACGATGGCGCTCCGAGCGCGGTGCGCAATGGTGGAAGGCAGCGCAACGCGGACAGCTTTCGTTCTCGCTGCCCAGCAGGGCCAGCCAGTAGTAGAGCCGCTGCCAGTCGCGCAGCAACACCTGCACCAGATGTTGGCTAAACGGCGTCGGATGGGCCGCCACTGTCACTCCACGGCTGGTGGCGGGATGATGGTGCTTGAACATGATCCACTCCTAAGATAGGGAGCGAGCGGATAGCCCCCTCTACCCTGATGCTAGACAGGCCTCTGTAAAGAAGGGGTAAAAATGCGTTGCGCTGCAGTGACCGCTAGCAGACGGCGCCTCTGTGGATAAGCCTGTGGGGAAGCTGTCGATACGGCGTGGACGGATTGGGGATATCAGCCGACCAGCTCAATCTCGAACTGCGGTGCCGGCGCGCAGCGCATCCATTCGGAGAATGCGCTGCACTGAGCCTGGGTCAGCGCCTCGCGCCAGTTGCGGATCACCTGGTCGGCCTCGTCCATACCGGTCGGATAGCGGCCGAACTGGCCCATCGTGTAGTCGTGCGCCCACTTAGCGAAGCCGGCGCTGTCCTCGGAGCCGAAGTAGTCGAGCAGTGCGAGATGGAAACCACGCTCGACGTCGCGGGCGTCGATGGGATGGAAGTCGGGTTTGATCAGTCGGACGACGAGGCGCGGCATGGTGAGCCTGCTGAGGGTGGACAGGGATATAAACACGCTAATATAGCGATAACCCCATGACAGGGAAAGCCCGGGCTACACGCCATCGGCATCCCGCTCGACCCAGTGTCGTTCACGCTGGCCGCCTTCGCCGGTCAGCCTCCAGCAAAAAGCCCCTTCCATCCGGAAGGGGCTTTGTCTTGGCCAATCGCAGTGCTTACTGCGCGCGCGATACCCAGTCGACGGTGGCGTCGGCCGCCTGGAACTCGTGCACCACCTGCTGCATCAGCGCGAAAGCGCGGGCGGCGTCGAGCGCCTGGCATGCCTCGGCCAGTGCGGACAGATGGTGGTCGAGCTCGCTGCGGCTCAGGCAATATTCCTGGGCGCGCATGATACGGGCATGCTCGGTCGGTAGCACGTCAGCGCCGATCAGCAACTCCTCGTACAGCTTCTCGCCCGGGCGCAGGCCGGCGTAGCGGATCTCGATGTCGCCGTGCGGATGCTGCTCGTCCTTCACCTCCAGGCCCGACAGGTGCACCATGCGCCGCGCGAGATCGGCGATCTTCACCGGCTCGCCCATGTCGAGCACGAACACGTCGCCGCCCTCTCCCATCGCGCCGGCCTGGATCACCAACTGCGCCGCCTCGGGGATGGTCATGAAGTAGCGGGTGATGTCAGGGTGGGTTACCGTCACCGGGCCGCCGTGCTTGATCTGTTTCTTGAACAGCGGCACCACCGAGCCGGAGCTGCCCAGCACGTTGCCGAAGCGAACCATCACAAAGCGGGTGCGGCTGCCGCTCGCGGCGCGGTCGGCGTGGCGCGCCTGCAGCGTCAGTTCGGCCAGGCGCTTGGTCGCGCCCATCACATTGGTCGGGCGCACCGCCTTGTCGGTGGAAATCAGCACAAAGGTGTCGACGCCGCAGTCCTCGGCGGCGCGCGCGCAGGTGTCGGTGCCGAAAGCATTGTTGAGGATGCCGGCCACCGGGTTGTGCTCAACCATCGGCACGTGCTTGTACGCAGCGGCATGGTAAACGGTCTCGACGCCGAACGCCTGCATCACGCTCGCGAGACGCGGGTAGTCGAGCACCGAACCGAGCAGCGCCACGCGCGGCACGCCCGGCGCCGTCTGCGCGAGCTCGTGGTCGATTGCGTACAGCGCGTATTCGGTCAGCTCGAACAGCACGATCCTGGCCGGGCGGTGCTTGACGATCTGGCGGCACAGCTCCGAGCCAATCGAACCGCCGGCACCGGTGACCATCACCACACGGCCTTCGATATTGCGGGCGAGCAGGTCCTTCATCGGCGGCACCGGGTCGCGACCGAGCAGGTCCTCGATGTCGACCTCTTTCAACTCGTCGACGCGCACCTCGCCCGACACCAGGTCGGCGAGGCCCGGCAGACGGCGAATCGGCAGGCGCAACGGTTCCAGCGCCTCAAGAATCTCGCGGTGGCGGCTGCGACTGGCCGACGGCATCGCCAACAGCAGCTCGCCCGCCTTCTTCGCGGCCATCACTTCGGCGACGCGCGACGGGTCGTTCACCGCGATGCCACCGTAGGTGCGGCCCCACAGCGCGGGGTTGTCGTCGAAGAAGGCGACGACGCGGTATTCGCGCGCCGCCTGCAGGGCCATCATCAGTTGCAGGCCGGCGCGGCCGGCGCCGTAGATCGCCACCGGCTTGTTCGGCGAATCGACCGCGTCCAGCGTGCGCACCAGGCCGCGCAGCAAGAAGCGGCTGCCGCCGATGTAGGCCATCGCGAACATCCAGAAGATGATGATCGCGCTACGGGGGAACGGGCTGATGCGCGCCATCACGATCACCGCGGTCAGCACCAGCACCGCCAGCGTCACGCCGTAGAACACGGTGAGCACCACCTTGTCGTCGAGGAAGCGGATCACCGCGCGGTAGAGGCCGAGCTTGATAAAGATCGGGATCACCCACAACGGCGGCACCGCGAAGATCCACAGGTAGGGGGTGAGCTTCGGGTCCCACACGCCGCCCAGGCGCAGGTAGACGGCGCACCACAGCGCGAACGGCAGCAGCACCGCGTCGAGCAGCATCAACAGGGCCATCTTGTTGTGGCGGGAAAAATTCAGCAGCTTGGCAAACATGGTCAGGGGCTAGCTCAACGGCTGACGATCTTGGCGAGCGTCGCGATGATGATTCGGAGGTCTTCGACCAGGGTGTGGCTGTCGGCGTAGCGGGCGTAGTAGGCCAGCTTTTCCGGCAACACCTGTTCGATATAGGCGCGTTCCGGGTCGGCCGCCGCGCCGAGTATCTCGTTCTCGTCGATCATCTTGATCGACGCCCAGTCGGTGATGCCCGGGCGCAGCGCCAGCACCTTGTCGCGCACCGCAGCCGGATAGCGGGCGACGTATTTGGGCACCTCGGGGCGCGGGCCGACCAGGCTCATCGTGCCCTGCAGCACGTCGATGAGCTGGGGCAGTTCGTCGCACTTGCTCTTGCGCAGGAAGCATCCGGCACGGGTCACCCGCGCGTCGGCGCCGACGGTGAGCTGTCCCTGCCGCTCGGCGTCGACCACCATGGTGCGGAACTTGTGGATGGCAAACAGTTGGCCGAAACGCCCCACCCGGGTCTGGCGGAAGAACACCGGGCCGGGCGAGTCGAGCTTGATCCACAGCGCGAGCAACAGCAGCAGCGGCGACAGCACGAGCAGGCCGAGGCCGGCGGCGACCAGGTCGAACGCGCGCTTGGCCGCGTCCGAACCCGGGCCGCGGCCGGCAGTGACTACGGGCAGGCTCATGCGCCGAGGATCTCCCGGATCGCCGCGATCACGCGGGTCTGGTCGGCGTCGCTCATCTTGGTGTAGAGCGGAATGGTCACCTCGGCCTCGAAGGCCGCCTGCGCCACCGGGAACTGCTCCGGCTTGAGCTGGTAGCCGTCACGCCATACCGGGTGCAGGTGCAGCGGGATGAAGTGCACCGAGCAGCCGATACCCTTGTCGGCCATCGCCTGGATGAACTCGTTGCGGCCGATGCCGGCTTCCGGCTTCAGGCGCACCGGGTAGAGGTGCCAAGCATGCAGGTCGCCGGCATGGGTCGGGCGCGCCGGCAGGATCAGCGGCAGGTCCGCGAGCTCCGCGTCGTAGCGCTTGGCCATCGCCTCGCGCTGCTCGTGGAAGCGGCGGATCTTCTTCAGCTGGTGGATGCCCATCGCAGCAGCGATGTCCGGCATGTTGTACTTGAAGCCCGGCTCGATCACTTCGTAGAACCAGGCCGGGGTCTTCGACACGTAGCGGTCGAAGGCGTCGCGGCTGATGCCGTGCAGACGCATCACCTTGCAGCGCTTGATGATGTCCGGGTTGGCCGACACCACCATGCCGCCCTCGCCGGTGGTCATGGTCTTGTTGGCATAGAAGCTGAACACGGTCACGTCGGAGCCGAGCTTGCCGATCGTGGTGCCCTTGTAGGTGGTCGGCAGCGCGTGGGCGGCGTCCTCGATCACGCGCAAATCGTGCTCGCGAGCGACCGCCAGGATCGCGTCCATGTCACAGGCGAGGCCGGCGAAGTGCACCGGCATGATGGCGCGGGTCTTCGGCGTGATCGCCGCGCGGATCGCCGCCGGGTCGATGTTGAAGGTGACCGGGTCGACGTCGACGAACACCGGGTCGGCGCCGAGATAGCGCACCACCTCGGCGGTGGAGGTGAAGGTATAGGTCGGCACGATCACCTCGTCACCGGCCTTGATGCCCACCGCCTCGAGCGCCAGGTGCAGGCCGGCAGTGGCGGAGTTCACCGCGATCGCCTCGACGCCACCACCGAGGAATTCGGCGAAATCGGCCTCGAACTGCTTGGTTTTCGGCCCGGTGGTCACCCAGCCGGAACGCAGCGCGTCGACCACTTCGTGGATTTCTTCTTCGCCGATGTCCGGCAGCGCGAAGGGCAGGAATTTATCAGTCATCGTTACAACCCGTTTGGGGCGGCATCCGCCGCCGAATGATCAGTTTTTGCGAGGCCGCGCGCTCGTCCCCGGCGCGGCGTCCGTTATTTTAATCCAGAGAGGCGCGTGCGGCCCGCTTCGCCTGCTCAATTACCGTTACAGCTCCGCCAGTTTCAGGTCGGAGCTGAACTCGCTGTCGAACGCCAGCGTCGGGTTGCCGTGCAATTGCCAGCCGCGGTTCAGTGCTTCGGTAACGCGCAGGCAGAAGCTCGAGTCGTCCGGCCCGGTCAGATAGCGGTACAGCTTCATGCCGCGCCTCCCGTCTGCCCTGCCACCAGCTCGAAATGCTCGACGGTCGGCAGCGGCTCGTAGAAGTGGTGCAGCAGCCGTTTCCAGTCCTGGTACTCGGCCGAACTGCGGAAGCCCACGGTGTGGTCCTCCAGCGTCTGCCAGTTCACCAGCAGCACGTAGCGGCCGCGGACCTCCAGGCAGCGTTGCAGCTGGTGCGACACATAGCCGGCCATGCCCGAGATGATCGCCTGCGCTTCGGCGAACGCCGCCTCGAAGGCAGCTTCCTGGCCCGCCTTCACCTGCAACATCGCGACTTCCAGAATCATGGTGTTTCCCCTTGAGTCCCTGTCGCCGCTTCGGGCGACAGCAGCAGCTGCCAATAGCCGACGTCGTGCCACTGGCCGAACTTGCGGCCGACCTCGCTAAAACGGCCGACCGGCGCGAAACCGAAGCGCTCGTGCAGCGCCACGCTGGCCGGATTGGGCAGCGCGATGCTGGCGATCACCGTGTGCATGCCCTGCTCGCGCAGCAGATCGAACAGTGCCTGGTAGAGGCGCGAGCCCAGACCCCGCCCGCCGGCGGCCGGGTCCAGGTACACCGACGCCTCGACGGTATGGCGATAAGCGCTGCGGCCCTTCCACACCCCGCCGTAGGCATAGCCGAGCAGCCGACCGTCCTCTTCCAGCACCAGCCAGGGCAGGCCCTGCGACGTGGTGGCAGCGAGGCGCTGCGCCATCTCGGCCTCGGTCGGCACCTGCTCCTCGAAGGAGATGGTCGTGTTCGCCACGTAGTGAGCGTAGATCGCCGCGATCGCTGCGGCGTCGGCAGAGGTGGCTGGGCGGATCACAGAGGACATGGTCATCGACAGTCGTCAGGAAGATCAGTCGAATGGCTCAGCGCAGCGTCACGGCCTTGAGGAAACGGTCCGCCAGGCCGCGGTAGTCGTGCTTCTCCAGCACGAAGGCGCGGCCGCGCGCCCCCATCTCGGCACGTTCGGCAGGCGAGGTCAGCAGCATCTGGCGCACCGCCACCGCGATCGAGGTCGGGTCCTCGGCGCCGACCGAGATGCCGGCGTCGGCCTCGGCAACCATGTCGTTACCGGCCTCCACCGAATGGATCACCGGCTTGCCGGCCATCAGGTAGTCGAACAGCTTGTTCGGGTTGATGCCGAAGCGGTAGATCGGCAGCTTGCGCCAGCCGATGAACAGCGCGTCCATCTCGGCGAGGAACACAGGCACCGCGTGCTTGGCGATCGCCGGCAGGAACACGACGTTGCGCAGCTTCATCGCCTCGGCGCGCGCCTGCAGCGCGGCCTTGTCCGGGCCGTCGCCAACCAACACGAAGGTCACCGGCTTGTCCGCGAGCTTGGCCGCCGCGTCGAGCAGGTAGTCGAGCGCGTTGGCAAGACCGTGACCGCCGGCGTAGCCGATCAGGAAGCGGCCGGCCGCCTTCAGTTCGGCGAGCTTCGCGACATGCTCGGCCGGCAAGGGCTGCTTCTCGCCCTGCCATTCGGCCACGTCGACCCCGTTCGGGATCACCGCGTATTTGGCCGGGTCCATACCGTGCTCGACCATGTAGTCCTTGGCGCACGGCAGCATCGAGATCACCGTATCGGCCTTGCGATAGCCGAAGTCCTCGGCCCACTGCATCAGCCGGATGAACGGGTGCTTGGGCGACATGCCGCCAACCTCGACCGGGGTGAGCGGCCACAGGTCGTGCACCTCGTACACCAGCCGCGCACCGGTCTTGCCGGCGATCCACGCCGCCGGCACGGTGTCGAGCGGGTAGGTGCTGGACGCGATCACCACGTCCGGGCGCCATTGCATGAAGCGCTTGGTCAGCCCCATCAGCTTGCCGAGAAAGCTGAAAATGTTCAGCACCCGACCGATGCCGTTGCCCTGGTACGGACGGGTGCGGCACCACAGGTAGTGGATGCCGTCGATGTCCTCGTCGCGGTACTTTTCGTTCATGCGCGGGTTGCGCTGGCGCAGGTGCGAAGTGTCGGCGGCGACCATCGTCACCTGGTGGCCGGCACGCACCCATTCGCGCGCCAGATAGTAGGGGCGGAACTCCATGCCGTGGCGCGGACTGCCGGCATAGTGGTTGATGTAGAGGATCTTCATTCGGAGAAACCGCGCCGTCTTGCTTCGTCGTCCAGACCCTTGAAGCGCGCCTCGTTGAAACGCCAGCCGATATAGCCGAGCACGCCGAGCAACAGCAGCAGCGCCAGCAGGTTGAGCAGATGGTAGAACGGATCGGGATTGATCGGCTTGCCGCGCATCCAGTCGTACAGGTAGCCGACCGGCAGCGCCAGCACGGCGTAGATCAGCGCCTTGCGCATAATGAAGGCGAGCGGCCCCTTCTTGCGTTGTTCGCGCCAACGCGCCCAGAACGCGGTGGAGGTTTCCTTGGCCATGATGCCTATCCCTTTTGCTGCAGATGCAGCTGATAATTTTTTTCGAGACGGCGCCAGGTCGACCAGATGGTCCACACCCCGGGCATCGCCAGATATAACAGTGGCACGAGCCAGCCGACCGGGCTCGTCGCACCCGGCATCGGCAGCCGCAGTTGCTGCACCCCCACGAGGAACAGCATGCCCGGCAGCAACATTGCCAACACGCAATGGCGCAGCATAAAGCGCGACAGGCCCGCCGCCCGCACCGCGGGCCAGCGCTCGATGTGCTGGCCCTCGAAAGCGCGCAGGCGCTGTGCCCCGCGGCTCAGCCAGGCGACCAGCCCCAGACATAGCGCCAGCCCGGCGACGCCGGCCGCCCAGCCCGGTCGCAGCACCGGCAGGACCAACACGAACAACAGCACGGCCAGCGCCACCGTCAGCGCCGGCTGCCATCGCGATTGCTGCCAGATCTTCATGCGTGGGACTTTCTCACAGCTGCGCGTAGAGCCGCACGAGCTTGTCCGCCTCGGCCGCCCACGAATATTTGTTCAGTACCGCTTTCTTGCCGGCCTCTCCCATCGCGTAGGCGCGTTCCTCGTTGGCCAACAGTTCGCGGATCGCCGTGGCAATCGCCGCCGGGTCCTGCGGGTCAACCAAGAGGCCGCAGCCGGCGTCGTCGACGATGGCACGCCACACCGGAAAGTCGCTGGCGATCACCGGCATGCCGGCGGCCATGTATTCGAACAGTTTGATCGGTAGTGCATCGACATAGTTCGGCGTCGGAAACAACGTCACCAAGCCCACCTTGGAGCGCGCCAGCACGTCGGCCACGCCGGCGCGGTCGAGCACGCCCAGGTCGTTGACGCGCGCCCAGCCCTCGCTCGGCAGCAGTTTCTGCTTCAGGTCGCTCTCGCTCCACGGCCCGGCCAGGTTCAGCCGCGCGCCGGAATCGGGCAGCGCCGCGACGATCGGCTCGATGCCGCGGATGCGCGAGATGCCGCCGATGTAGCACACTTCGTTGCGGCGCGCCTCCCACGGCGTGTCCCGCACCAGTTCTTCCAGGATCGGGAAGTTGCAGATGTCGACCACCCGCTGATTCAGCGGGCGGAAGCGCTCGCGGATGTGCGGGGTGGAGGTGACGATGGCGTCGAAACGGCGCACCGCGAAGTCTTCCAGCTTCTCGAAGGTGCCGGACACTGTCGGCCGCAGCACGCCGGGAATCCAATGCTTGGCCAGGATCTGGCGCGGCACGTCTTCGTGCACGTCGTACACCACCTTGATGCCGGCCTTCTTCAGCCGCAGTGCCGCCGGGATCAGCTCCGGGTCGTGGAAATGCGCGACATCGGGCTTCAGCGCCAGCGCCGCGTCCATTACCCGGCGCACCGTGCCAGTCATCCGCGACAACCGTCCGCCCGACTTCGGCCCAACGTCGTGGATATGCACGCCGCGGTTGATCTCGTTGCCCAGACCGTCGGCGACGATCAGCGTCACCTCGTGGCCGGCGGCAGCGAGCGACGCGCATTCCTTCACGAAGATGCGGATGTCGTGGCGCGGATGGGCGCTGGTCAAATGGGCGATTTTCATGGTTTTTGCAGCAATTCGGAGTAAAGGGCGGCAAAGGCCGCCATATTGTCGGCGTGCAAGGCCTTGTCGGCAACGAGGCCGCGATTGAGCGTGGCGATGCGCGCGAGCCGCTCGTCGTCGGCCGCGTCACGCATCGCCCGCGCCATATCGTCGCCGAGCCGGCTCACGTCCTCGGCGATGCGGCCGTTCAGGCCGTCGATCGCCCATTCCAGGTTGGCCGGCAGATTGGACAACAGTGGCAGGCAGCCGTGGCCCATCGCTTCCAACAGGCTGATGCTGGTCGCGTCCGATTCCGGCACGCTGACGAACACCCGGCTGTCGCGGTAGAGCTGTCCCAGCACGTCGCTGGCCACGAAGCCGGTGAAGGTGACGCGTGTCAGGCCCAGCCGTTCGGCCAGCGCTTTCAGTGCGTCGGTCTCGCTGCCGCTGGCGGCGACGGTGAGCGACCAATCGGCGAACTCCGGCTGCGCCTCGATCGCCGCCCAGCCCTTGAGGATCGCGTCGATGCGATAGAGCGGCTTGTGCAGCCGGCAGGACAACACCTTCTTCGGCTTGGCGGCGACGTCGGGTTCCGGCGGCAGGCTATCGATGCCGTAGTTGAGCACCGCCAGCCGCTTCACCGGCGCCAGTTCGCGAATCCTCGCCGCCATGTACAGCGAGTCGGAGGTGATCAGGTCGGCCGCGGCGAGGTTGGCCTTCACCATCCGCGCCATCAGCGCATTCTGGTTCGGCAACAACAGCACGTCCGAGCCCCAGGCGGTCAGCGCCAACGGAATGCCGAGTCCACGCAAACCGCGGCTGGCGTGCCAGGCAACGCTGTTGGCCTGGTGCACGTGGGCAAGGTCCGGCTGGATCTGCTGCACCCAGGCTCTCAGTTTCGCCGCGCTGCCGAGCGCCGCTAAGCGAAAGTCCAGCTTCAGCGTGCCGGCCAGGTTGGCCGGACGGCGCTCGGCCGGCACCTCGCCGTTGCAGGCCAGATACACCTCGCGCGCATGCGGGGCGATGCCCGTCAGGTAGCGCCAGGTGTGCACGGAGGCGGAGCCGATAATCAGCAGTTTGTCGACGACGGGTTCAGTCACGCTCGGCCCACGCTTGGTAATGAGGTTGCAGTTCCGGGTGTTCGGCCAACCACTTGGCGTCGCCCTCGCGGGTATCGCCGACCACGCGGGCCGGATTTCCGGCGATGATCGCGAAATCGGGATAGCTGCCCGCCTCGACGAAGCTGTAGGCGGCCACGATCGAGCCCTTTCCGATCGCCACGCCCGGCATCAGCACCGAGTGCGGGCCGATGAAGCTGTAGCGGCCGATCACGCTCGGCTTCTTCAGATAGCCGACATGGTCGCGGTGTTCCAGGTAGGCGTCGCCGTACAGGCGGATCGCCACGTGGCTGGAGTGGGTCAACAGCGACACGTAGTTGGTGATCTGGCATCCGGCGCCGATGGACAAGCCGCCCGAGGCGTCGATCAGGCTGAAGTGGCCGATGTAGACATTGTCCTCGATGTCGAGCCGCGCCAGCGTCTCCACCCGGGTCATATTGCTGATGCGCACCCGGTGCAACCTTTGTCCATCGTGGCGGGTAAAGCCCACGACCATGCGCGGCCCGATCAGGCCAGACAGGCGGTGGGTGATCTTGGTCCAGAGACTCATGGCTGTTGAACGGCCCGGTAGAGCCAGTAGAAGTAGACGAGGAAGTACACCACCATCACCGCCGACACCAAGCCGAACGCGGCGGTGACGCTGCCCCACAGCGCAAAACCGGCCCACAAGCTGCCTAGGAACAAGGCGTTGCCGACGAGGGTGAACACGAAGGCGGTGCGCTGACGCTGGATCACCAGCGGGATCATCCCCAGCGGCGACGCGATGAAATGGCACAGGATGTACGGCGCCAGCATCGACGCCATCGCCCCGGCCGGGCGCCAGCTCGCGCCGAACACCAGGCCGAACAGCGGTTCGCCCCACAGCAGGATCACCACGAACGGCGGCACCGCCAGCGCCATCAGCACGGCGACGGTCTTGCGGTACAGCGGCAGCAGCGACAGGCCGGCGTTCTTGGCCGCGGCGAAGTCGCGGAACGCCACCTGGCCGACCGCCTGGCCGATCAGCGCCGCCGGTAGCTTTAGCACCCGCATCATCAGCCCATACAGACCCACCGTCACCGAACCAGACAGCATGGTCAGCAGCGTCACCGTCAGGGTGTCGAGCAGCGCGGCGACGAAGGCGTTCGGCGCGTTGACGCGCGGAAATTCCACATAGGCGCGCGCCTCGGCGGCCATGCCGTCGCGGCTGACTTGGTGTCGCCAGCCGAAGCGCTGCCTCACGTCCTGCCAAGCCTGCGCCGCTAGCGACGCCGCCTGGCCGGCCAGTTGGCCGAACACCAGCCCGCCCGCCCCGGCGCCAGCAAAACCGAGACCGAGCTGCACGCCGGTGCTACCGATCGCTTGGGCGATCCGTCCGCCGGCATTGGCCTGGTAGCGCTGCAGCCGGTTGTTCCAGTTGGTCCATGCCTGCATCAGGCCGGCCAGCAGCACCGACAGCGGCAAGAGCAGCAGCCACGGCGCGAGCTTAGGAGCACCGGCCTTGGCCGCCAGCCACTGGTGGCCGGGCCAGAACAGCAGCGCGCACAGCACCGACAGGCCCAGCGCGATGGTCAGCGACAACCCCATCAGGTTGGCAGAGCGACGGTCGTCGTCGGGCAGCACGATGGCCAACTCGTAACGGCCGGTGGCCAGCACCGCCAGGTTGGACAGCCAGGCGACATACACCGCCAGCACGCCGAACTCGGCCGGGTGGTAGAGCCGGGTCAACAGCGGCGACGCGAGCAGCGGCAGGAACTGCGCGAGCGCGGCCCCGCCGGCCAGCGTCGCGACATTGCGCGCGAAGCCGCTGCCGGCCAGGTTTTTCAGGCGAACGAGCAGCAACGATCAGGCCAGCGCTTGTTTCACCGCCGCGACGACCTGGTCCTGCGTCGCCTCGTCGAGGAAGGGGTGCATCGGCAGGCTCATCACCCGGCGCGCGGCGGCCTCGGCATGCGGGAAGCTGCCGACCGGCTGGTTCAGGTGCGCGAAGGCCGGCTGCAGGTTCAGCGGCACCGGGTAGTGCACCGCAGTCGGCACACCCTGCTCCTTCAGCGCGGCCTGCACCGCTTCGCGGCCATCGATCTCGATGGTGTACTGGGCGTACACGCTGTTGCAGCCCTCTGCCAGCGCCGGCACGCGCGCCACGTCCTTCAACAGTTCCGAGTAACGCGCGCCGATGCGTTCACGCGCGGCGACCTCGTCGGCGAAGCTCGGCAGCTTGGCCAGCAGCACTGCGGCCTGGAGGGTGTCGAGACGACCGTTCAGGCCGATGATCGGGTGGTGGTAGCGGCGGTCCTGGCCGTGCGAACGGATCTGGCGGATGGTCTTGGCCAGCTCGTCGTCATCGGTGAACAACGCGCCGCCGTCGCCGTAGCAACCCAACGGCTTGGACGGGAAGAAGCTGGTGCTGCCGATGGTCGACAGCGCGCCGGACTTCCGGCCCTTGTACGTCGCGCCGAAGCTCTGCGCGCCGTCCTCGATCACCGCCAGATTGTGCTTGGCGGCGATCGCGTTGATCGTGTCGAAGTCGGCGCACTGGCCGTACAGGCTCACCGGCATGATCGCGCGGGTCTTCGGCGTGATCGCCGCTTCTATGAGATTGGGGTCGAGGTTGTAGGTAGCCGGGTCGATGTCGACGAACACCGGCTTGGCGCCGAGCAGCGCGATCATCTCGCCGGTGGCGATAAAGGTGAACGGGGTCGTGATCACCTCATCGCCCGGCTGGATGCCGATCGCCATCAGCGCGATCTGCAAGGCGGTGGTGCCATCGGACACGCCGATCGCGTGCTTCACGCCGACATAAGCCGCCAGCTGAGCCTCCAGCTCGGCCACTTCCGGGCCCATGATGTACTGGCCGTGGTCGAGCACCGCATGGATGCGCGCGTCGATGTCGGCTTTCAGATGCTGGTATTGCGACTTCAGGTCGATGAAATTCATGGGCTAGTCCACTCTTTCGGCCAACATGGCCGCTGTGCGCCGGATCGGCGCCCTCTTCCCGCCCGGGCCGGACACCCCAGTCGGGGCCCGCGGGCATTGAACGGAAAACGGCGAAGCCCCGCCATGCAGGCACTCCGCCAACTGATTCGAACCGGGCTTGCGGCCCGGTGCTGCGTTTACTCGGCGTCCGGACCGAGCGGCGTGCAGTGGTTGCCGCCGATCTCGTAACGCTGGCCGCAGGCCGAACAGCAGTGCACGTCGATCTGCTCGGGCAGCCGCTCGCCACAGGCACACATCCAGCCGATGCGCCGCGCCGGCGTGCCGGCCATCAGCGCATAGGCCGGCACGTCGCGGGTCACCACCGCGCCGGCGCCGATGAAGGCGTACTCGCCGATCTCGTGACCGCAGACGATGGTGGCGTTGGCACCGATCGACGCACCGCGGCGCACGATGGTGCGGCGGTATTCGTGCTTGCGCACCACGTGGCTGCGCGGGTTGTTGACGTTGGTGAACACCATCGACGGGCCACAGAAAACGTCGTCTTCCAGCGTCACCGCGTCGTAGATCGACACATTGTTCTGCACCTTGACGTTGTTGCCGATCAGCACGTCGTTGCCGACGTAGACGTTCTGGCCGAACGAGCAGCGTTCGCCGATGGTGGCACCAGCGCTGATGTGCACCCAATGCCAGACGCGGGTGCCGGCTCCCAGGGTGGCGCCGTCGTCGACGATGGCGGTGGGGTGAATCGTGATATCGCTCATGGCAGACTCGTCGCAGTAGTGGATCGGGCCGCCCGGACACACCGGGCGGCACAGCAGATTAATAGTCGAGCGGCAGGCTGACGCGGCGGCCGTCGCGGGCCGACAGGTACATCGCAATCAAGAGCTCCAGCGACTTCAGGCCCTCGCGGCCATCGGTCTCTGGGTCGGCTTCGCCGCGCATCACCTTGATCACGTTGTCGTAGTAGAGCGGGTGGCCGAAACCGTAGACGCTGGTAGTGGCGTAGCTGGCTGCCTTGATCTCCTCGTCCATCTCATGCGGCTCGGCGAACTCCCAGTGCTGGATCTCGTTGACCGCCATGCCGCCGACGCGGATCGAGCCCTTCTCGCCGAGGATGGTGATCGAGCCTTCCAGATTCTTCGGGTAGGTCAGCATGGTCACGTTCATGCTGCCAAGCGCGCCCGAGCGCCACTTGACGCTGACCACGCCGGTGTCTTCCACCTCGATATTGCGCTCCAGCGTGGCGGTGTAGGCCTGCACACTCTCCACCGGGCCGATCAGCCAGTCGAGCAGGTCGACATAGTGGCTGGCCTGGTTCATGAAGGCGCCGCCGTCGAACTCCCAGGTGCCGCGCCAGTCGGCCGCGTCGTAATAGGACTGCGGGCGGGTCCAGAACACGTTGACGTTGACCATGTAGATGCGGCCGAAGCGGCCCGCTTCCATCGCGCGCTTGAGCAGCTGCAGGGTCGCGTTGCGGCGATTCTGCTTCACCACGAACAGACGGCGGCCGGCCTTGTCGGCCGCCTCGACCATGCGCAGGCCGTCCTGCCAGCGCGTCGCCATCGGCTTCTCGGTCATCACGTGGAAACCGGCTTCCGAGCAGGCAATGCTCTGGTTCGGGTGCAGGCCGGACGGGGTGGTCAGGATGACGATGTCGGCATCGCTGCTGGCCAAGAGCGAGGCCAGATTGGTGTGACCGCGCGCGCCTGTGCGCTCGACCGCGGCTTGCAGCGCCACCGGGTCGACGTCACAGACGTCGACGATCTCGGCACGGTCGGCGTGCGCTTCCAGCGCGCCGAAGTGATTGTTGGCGATGCGGCCACAGCCGACCAGCGCGAAGCGAATCTTGCGGTCGGTGATCGGGGAGTGTTGGGGGACGAGCATGGGACGGAGATCCTTGTGAGCCGCCCCGGCCGGGCCGGGGCGACGAATCAGACGGCAGCGATCAGGCCTTGACCACGTTGGCGCGCGGCGTCAGGTACTTGCCGCGGCTGTCGACCAGCAGTTGGGCGTGTTCGGCCAACAGGGCGTAGTCGAACTTGTCGTGATCGGTGGCGAGCAGCACGCAGTCGTAGCTGGCGATACTCTCGGCGGTCAGCGCCACGCTCGCCAGATCGAAGTGATGCTCGCGCATCTTCGGGAATACCGGCACGTGCGGGTCGCTGTACGCCACTTCGGCACCTAGGTCGCGCAGCTTCTCCATCAGGAACACCGACGGGCTCTCGCGCATGTCGTCGACGTTCTTCTTGTAGGCGATGCCCAGCACCAGCACGCGGCTGCCGTTGATCGCCTTCTTGCGAGTATTGAGCGCCGAGGCCACCTTGCTGACCACCCAGTCCGGCATATTGCTGTTCACCTCGCCGGCCAGCTCGATGAAGCGGGTGTTCACGCCGTATTCGCGCGCCTTCCAGGTCAGGTAGAACGGGTCGATCGGGATGCAGTGGCCGCCCAGGCCCGGGCCCGGGTAGTACGGCACGAAGCCGAACGGTTTGGTGGCGGCAGCGCGGATCACCTCGTGGATGTCGATGCCCATCTTGTCGGCGACGATCTTCATCTCGTTGACGAGACCAATGTTCACCGCGCGGTGGATGTTCTCCAAGAGCTTGGTCATCTCGGCGGCGCGGGTCGACGACACCGGCACCACCTGGTCGATCACCGCGCTGTACAGCGCCACGCCGATTTCCTGGCAGGCCTCGGTGACGCCGCCACATACCTTCGGGATGGTGCGGGTGGTGAAGTTCGGGTTGCCCGGGTCCTCGCGCTCCGGCGAGAACACCAAAAAGGCGTTCTCGCCCACCTTGAAGCCGCGCGACTCGATGCGCGGCAGCAGTTCCTCGTCGGTGGTGCCCGGGTAGGTGGTGGACTCCAACGACACCAGATGGCCTTCGCGCAGGTACGGCACCAGGCTGTCCATGGTGTCGAGCACGAAGGACAGGTCCGGCTCGCGGTACTTGTTCAGCGGGGTCGGCACGCACAGGATCAGCGTGTCGGCTTCCGGTGCGCGGCTGAAGTCGGTGGTCGCCTCGAAGCCACGCTCGCGCGCTTCGACGATGCTGTCGGCGCTGATGTGCTCGATGTAGGAACGGCCGGCGCTCAGCGCGTCGACCTTGCTCTGGTCGATGTCGAAGCCGAGCACCTTGTAGCCCACTTCGGCGAAGCGCAGCATCAGCGGCAGGCCGACATAGCCCAGCCCGACGATGCCGATGACGGCGGATTTGTCCGCCACTTTCTGGAGCAGTTGCTGTTTGATCACGATCACGATCCAAAGCTTGAGAATGTCGTGGCAGCGCGCGGGTAGCGCCCACTGCCGATATCATGTCCGGGCTGGCGACGCGAAGCGCCGGCAGCGGCCCGCTGGCGGCCGGTGTAGTGGTTTCGGCCAAACTTGACGCTGTTCTGCCGCAAACCGACGCACTGCCGCGCGATTGTCGGCGATTATACGCCTCGCCCCGCGCGGCGCGGTGCCGATGTACGAATCGTTACACCGTCAGGCGGTTGGCCGAATGCAGGTTGTTCGACTTGAGCCTGCCGACGAAGTCGCCGAATTCCAGACCGAAGCGCGCCTCCAGTTGTTCCGCGCGCTTGGCGAGCGCATCGAGCCGCACCGGGCTCGGCGAGTTCTTGAACGCCATCACCGCCACGTTGCCGTGCGTCGACGCCGGCAGCTCCAGCACCCGCCCCTCGAACACCGACAGCAGTCGCTCCAGGAAGCTCACGTAACGGATGTCGCCGCTCCACCAATTGGTGACGAACACGCCGTCCGGTGTCAGTGCGCGCTTGCAGTCCTCGAAGAATTCCTCGGTGGTCAGCGCATCGACGATCTGGAAACCGTCGAAACCGTCGACCAGGATCGCGTCGGTCGACTCGCGCAGCACCTTCACATAGTCGGCGCCGTCGCCCTCGACGATCTCAAAGCGCTCGCCCTCTTCCGGCAGCTCGAAGAACGCTCGCGCCACCGCGATCACCTGCGGGTTGATGTCCACCGCCACGCTCTTGGCGTCGCGCAGGTAGAAGTCGATCCAGCGCGCGAACGAACCGCCGCCGAGGCCGATCTGCAGAATATGCTGGGGCGCGTCGTTGAACAGCAGCCAGCCCATCATCGAGCGGCTGTACGACAGCACCAACCGCTCCGGATCGTCGATGTCCATCGAGCTTTGCACCGTCTCGCTACCGAGGTGCAGCGAGCGGATGTTGTCGACCTCGGAAATCTCCACCTCGGGCAGCGCGTCCTGCCCCTGGCGCACCCGGCGCCGGAACGGATGTCTCGCCTTACCTGCCACAGGTCTGCTCCCCAACGATCGTCGAAGGCTTACGCGAATCGAGGATGCTGATGCCGCGTAGCGCATCAGCACCTTCCGGCTGCGGATCGCGGAATTCTTCCTTGTCGAAGGCGATGTCGCCACCGGCCTCCGGCACCGCGCCGGTCTTCAAACCCGCAAAGTCGAACAGCTCGGTGTCCGCCAGATGCGACGGCACGACATTCTGCATCGCACGGAACATCGTCTCGACACGCCCCGGGAAGCGCTTGTCCCAGTCGTTGATCATCTCCTTGATCACCTGGCGCTGCAGGTTCGGCTGCGAGCCGCACAGATTGCACGGGATGATAGGGAACTGCTTGATCGCGGCATAGCGTTCGATATCCTTCTCGCGGCAGTAAGCCAGCGGGCGGATCACCATATGCTTGCCGTCATCCGACACCAGCTTCGGCGGCATGCCCTTGAGCTTGCCGCCGTAGAACATGTTGAGGAACAGCGTCTGCAGGATGTCGTCGCGGTGGTGGCCCAGCGCGATCTTGGTCGCGCCCAGCTCGTCGGCGACGCGGTACAGGATGCCGCGGCGCAGCCGCGAACACAGTGCACAGGTGGTCTTGCCCTCTTCCACCACGCGTTTGACGATGGAGTAGGTGTCCTCCTCGACGATGCGGTACTCGATGCCGAGCTCAGTCAGATAGGTCGGCAGCACGTGCTCGGGAAAGCCCGGCTGCTTCTGGTCCAGGTTCACCGCCACGATCGAGAAGTCGATCGGCGCCGACTTCTGCAGGCCGAGCAGGATGTCGAGCATGGCATAGCTGTCCTTGCCGCCGGACAGGCAGACCATGATGCGGTCGCCCTGCTCGATCATGTTGAAATCGTTGATGGCGTCGCCGACATGGTGGCGCAGCCGCTTGGCGAGCTTGTTCGCCTCGAAGAGTTCCTTTTTGGCCTTGGGATCAAGACCTTGTTCGGTGTCGTGCATGGGGTGCGGCTAAGAATTTGAAAAACAGGCGATTTTAGCGCAAAGCGGCGCCGATTTCAGCCCGCGTGCAAAAACGCCGCCCGGCGGCGAAGCGCGGGCGGCGCGGGCGGCCGACGTTGGCCAAAAGCGGCGGCGTGACGCGGCTACAGCACCACGCTGCGCCCGCCGTCCACCGCAATGATCTGTCCGGTGATGTAAGGCGCATCGTCGAGCAGGAAACGCACGGTGCGGGCGATGTCGTCTGGTGTTCCGGTGCGCTGCAGCGGAATGCTCGCCTCGATCTCCGTCCGAAGCTTGGAGTCGAAGAACGAATCGCCCTCCGGCCAGACGTTGCTGCCCGGCGCCACGCCGTTGACACGCACCTTCGGCGCCAGCTCGATCGCCAGCGAGCGGATCAGCTGCGCGTGGCCGGCCTTCGCAAGGTTATAGACCAGGTGTGATTTCATCGGCCGCTCGGCATGGATGTCGACGATGCCGACGATGGCACCGCCGCAGGCCGCCAGATGCGGTGCGGCCGCCTGGGCGAGAAACAACGGCGCCTTCAAGTTCGAACCCATCAGGTCATGCCACGCCGCCTCGGTCACCTCCCCGACCTCGGTCGGAAAGAAGCTCGATGCATTGTTGACCAGCGCATCCAGCCGACCGAACGCCGCCACCGTCGCGTCGACCAGCCCCGGCAAACGTTCATTGTCGAGCAGGTCAGCCTGCAACACCATGGTCGAGCCGGCGCGCTGCGCGTTCAGCTGTTCGGCCAAGTCATCGGCCTCGGCGCGCGAGCCTCGGCAGTGCAGCGCCAGCCGCCAGCCGTGCTCATGCAGATGCCGGGCAATGCCGGCGCCGACGCGTCTTGCCGCGCCGGTGATCAAAACCACCTTGTCGTGCATGGGCAATCCTCGTCGTGGGTTAGTTATTCGCGTCCAGGCAAGGCTGCAACACCTCGAGCAGCGTCGCGTGGTTGGCTGGCAGTTCGACCCACAGCCGGTAACGGTTGCCGCTCCCCCTGGCCGGCTTCACCGATAACGCCAGCAACCGCGCCTTGATCGCCCGCGCCAGCAGCGCCGGCGGCAACGTCACCTCCCAGTGGAAGTGGTCGCTGTCGACATGCCAGCCGCTAACATTGACCGGGGTAAACTTGCCGTCCAGACCAATTGCCGCGAGCTTGTATTTCTCGCCAGCCGCACCCCGCCCCTCGAAAGCCCCCAGATCGAAGCTGCTGGATGCAGGCACCTCCAGCGCCAGCACCGGCTGGCCGGCGTCGGCGCGGCACGACCACAGCACATCGGTGCTGCCCGAGCGGATCCAGGCCGTCTCCAAGGCGTTGTCGGCGTACGGGCTGCTGACCTGCCAGTCAGCAGCATGGGCAATGCCAGTCAGCAGCGCCGCCAGCACCAAGGCTGCGCCATGCATCTTCTTCATTCTTCTCAACCTCGACGAATTCATCGACAATTCGCGCCAGAGTATAACGGTTTACCTCCAATGAGCACCCTTCCCTCCCCGTCCGCCGATGCACTGGCCGCAAGCCAGGCACTCTCTCGCCACATCGCCGACCAGATCGCCGCCCATGACGGCTGGCTGCCGTTTTCGCGCTATATGGAACTGGCGCTGTACACGCCGGGCCTGGGCTACTACGCCGGTGGCAGCCGCAAGTTCGGCGCGGCCGGCGACTTCGTCACCGCCCCGGAGCTGACCCCGCTGTTCGCGCGCACCGTAGCGCGCCAGCTGGCCGAACTGCTGCCGCACACCGCCGGCATCGTCTACGAGTTCGGCGCCGGCACCGGCATGCTCGCCGCCGACCTGCTCGCCGCGCTCGACGCACTCGGCGTACCGCCTGCGCGCTACTGCATCGTCGACCTGTCGCCCGAGCTGATCGAGCGCCAGCGTCAAACCTTGGCCGAACGGGTGCCGCACTGGCTCGATCGGGTCGAGTGGCTCGTCGAACTACCGACCGAGCTCGACGGCGTGGTGATCGGCAACGAAGTGCTCGACGCCATGCCTTGCGAACTGCTGCGCTGGGACGGCGCGCCGCTGCAACGCGGCGTCACCGTGCGCGATGGCGCGTTCGCCTGGGAAGACCGCCCGATCGTCGACGCCGCCTTGCAGAGGCTGGCCGATACGGTGTTCCCGCCGCTGTCCGGCTACACCAGCGAAATCAGCCTGGCCAACCGTGGATTCATTACCCTGCTGGCCGAACGGCTGGTACGCGGCGCCATCCTGCTGATCGACTACGGCTTCCCGCGCGCCGAGTACTACCACCCGCAGCGCCACATGGGCACGCTGATCGGCCACTACCGCCACCACACCGTCGACGACCCGTTCTATCTGCCCGGCCTGATGGACCTGACCTGCCACGTCGACTTCACCCTGATCGCCGAAGCCGGCCTCGACGCCGGCCTCGACCTGATCGGCTACACCACCCAGGCGCAGTTCCTGATCAACGCCGGCCTCACCGCCGAACTGGCCGCCCTCGACATCGACGACCACGCCACTTACCTGCCCATGGCCAACGCGGTGCAGAAACTGACCAACCCGGCCGAGATGGGCGAGCTGTTCAAGGTGATCGGCTTCGGCCGCAACGTGCCGATCGACTGGATCGGCTTCACCCAGGGCGACCGCTGCCACACTTTGTAGCAGAATGACATTTCACTGAAATGAAAAATTTTCGGCACAGGGTGTTGACAGCCAAAAAGCCGCCACGTATAGTTCGCTCCACTTCGCAGCGCCAAGCGCAGCGAGTAACGGCGAATTAGCTCAGTCGGTTAGAGCGACGGAATCATAATCCGCAGGTCCGGGGTTCGAGTCCCTGATTCGCCACCAGGATTTTAAGGGGTTACGTGCAAACGTAACCCCTTTTTCCGTTTCTGGGCTGAACAAAGGCTCAACACCAGCAAATGGCCCAGCTTTAGCGCTTACCAGCCTCTCCGTTGATTTATATGGCATGTCACACCCCCACGAAGCGGCCATATATTCCAATTATTTTTTCTTATCTTCGCGGCCTTGTGCATGTAGTCATCGCCAGATGAACCCGCGCAAGACTAGCTACCGCACCACCAAACCAGCCAACAACCGCAGCCTACAGTACCGGGCCAAGCTCACCATCTGGATGTCACCAGACACTCCTTGGCTGGGCAATAACCACCGGGTAGCAACTATCGGTTAGTGCGGTAAGCCAGGCTGGGCGGCATTTCCACTGACTTGCCGGCCCCTCATTGCCCAGTCAAATACCTCCGGGTACCAAAAGACGACTTCGCTTCGCGCTTTCCCTTTGGCGGACGAGGGGGGGCTGCGACCCCACTCCGATAGCGGGGGTCAACATTCAAGAATCCAGATGTTTAATACGACTGACCTGAGGGACGACGAAGCGGCCCAGCCATTTGACTGACGAATAGTTCTGTCAATCACCTTCAGGAAACTTTGCCTTTTCGTCCATGGAGAAGGCGAGGAATGACGCTAAGTCGATCTAGGCCGATTCAGCAAAGTCATTGTCATTATTATTGGAGAAGCATTATGGTTGATAGCTGCCCATTCGACTCCTGGCCGAACGTGCCAGCCACCCCGCCAGCCGACCCTTATCCAGATCGCTGAATCTGTTCTTGAGTGATGTCGCCGCCCAGGAAGCGAGCCGCCCCGGCCTCAAGCTCCGGGCGGCTTTGTTTTGTGTGGAGCGGGTTTATCAATTGAACTCGAGCACCCGCAGCTCATCGCCCTTCATGAATAGCCATTTGGTTTATTCCGACAAGGAACATTTCTCGCACTTTTAACGCAAGCATTCCACATGCTCGATCGCTGTACCTTGCGGGCCGGCAACAAGGTGCCATCGCTGGACTGGGCCTTGAGTGGAAGGCCGCCTTGAAAGCCGGCAAAGCGCTGGAACCGCTCGTCAGATTCCAGGCTAGACGGCTCGGCGCGCAACATTCATTTCACATTCAGCCTGCTAGAATCGACGCCTGATTTTATAGGCGATGATACAGATGCCTCCTGCTCCATTCCCCGATTTGGAGCTCGACCAGACAGCGACCGGACAAGAACCGTGCAGATGGGGACAAGGCTCAAGCATCCCCCTGGGCGAGGCGAGCGTCGACAAGACCGAGCTGAACAATTCGGCGACATCCGGCCCGAAGGACGTACAAAGGGGCTATCGCAGCCCCCGCACGATGATGAGACCAGCGCGGTAAAGCAACCGATTATAAAACCCGTAGCACGAACGCCCCCTCGTAAAAAATATGTCCTTGGCAAGAACGTTACTCGCTGCGGCGGCTCTCGCCGCCACACTCGGCCTGTCCGGCTGCGCCGGCATGCGTGACCCCTCTCTAGCGCAGCAAGAGGCGGCCGACTACGGCCATAAGCCCACGCAGCGCGAAGCAGCTGCCCTGATCCGAGGGCACTTGGCCAGCACGCTTCACGGCACTGCCTACCAGCTCAAGGGACTAAGCTCGATAACGCCGGCCTGGAGTCGGCACGACCTCACCGTGATCACCTACGGCTATCTCGCCTATTACAATGTCAACATCAAGAACAGCTCCGGTGCCTACGCCGGCATCCAACATCGTGCCGTCTTTATCCGCGATGGTCACATCATGAAGGAGCTGACGGTTCGCGACGGCGGCCGCCTGGAAGAGGGTTGAAAGGATTTAGCCAACCTTGGATACAGGTTGGCCGATTGGCGCGAAGAGCGCCCCTCTTGAAGCGGCACTCTCGCCGCTCGATCTAGAGGCTGGACTTAACGGGCGCTCAGCCAAGCCGCCAGATCCTGTGCCAGTGCGACCATGGTCATGGTCGGGTTCCACGAGCCGCTCGCCGGCACTGGACCGCACGCCAACGGCCCTCCTGATTGCCTTTCGCGGCGAAGCGGCTATGCTTTCGTCACCCCTGACGCCGTCCGGACACCGCCATGAAGATCCCGCCCAGCCATGTCATCGACCTGCTGCACACCGCCGCCCACGGCGCGTTAGCCAGCCATTCCCTGCACCTGCCCGGTTACCCGTTCGCCACCCTACTGCCCTTCGTGCCAGATGCCCAGCACCGGCCGCTGTTCCTGATCAGCCGTCTCGCCGAGCACACCCGCAACCTCGCCGCCGACCCGCGCGCCAGCCTGTTGGTGGCCGAGCCGGACGCCACCGATGTGCTCAGCAGCGCACGGCTGACCGTGGTGGGAGAAGTCCAGCCAGTCGGGGCCGATGCCATCATGACCGAGCGCTATCTGCGCTATTACCCCGAAGCAGCCGACTATCTCGCGCTTGGCGATTTCGCCTTCTACCGACTGGAGCCGCTGGCATGGCGGCTGATCGCCGGTTTCGGGCGGATGGGCTGGATCGAGGACAATGAACTGGGCCAGGCAGAGGTGCTCGTAGCGGAACAAGAAGCGGTGGAACTCTCCGCCCTCGCATCGCGTTTTCCCGATGCCCGCTGGCTGGGGCTCGATGCCTATGGCGCCGATCTGGAATATCGCGGCCAGCGACAGCGGCTATCGTTCCCGGCTCCCGCCGCCAATGCCGAAGCGCGCCAGCAGGCCGTCGCCGAGGCGCTCGTCACCGGGCTTGACGCCCACGCGGCTCAAGGGCCCCGGGAGTGAGCGCGGATGACGCCATCAGGCGCCACCGCTTCAGCGCCGAAAGATCCAGAGCAGCAGGGACAGCAGCAGAGAGATGGCGATGCACGTCACGATAGGAAAGTGGAAGCTGAATCCCGCCCTGACGATGTGAATGTCACCCGGCAGATGACCAAGCGGAAACTTTGACAGCCAAGGCCAGGCCACACCGACGATGACCAGCAGCAGCCCGACAATAACGAGGAAGCGTTGCATGGACAGAGACCGATCGATCCGATAAGCACCAGCGCTCATGAGCCCACATCGAGCTGGGCCGCAACGAGCAAGACAGTGGGCAACCATCACACGCCGACCATCAGATCAAGGTTAGCCGCCTGCGGCGATCTTGCCAGTTCCTTGTCTTTCGCAGGGCTTCGCGTGCCGTAGGCCTACATCTCGCCATGGATACGCTTGGCGACGCTGGCCTTCCCCGATAGCAGCGGCTTTTGGTCGACAAAAAAAATGGCGGCCATGGGGCCGCCGCTAAGCTTGGACACAAAGAAGGAGAAAAGCTGCACATACCATGGCACCGTGCAGAGGGGGATTCCGCGGGTGCCACCTGAACGGGTTCAGGACGACGGCAGGTACAAGCTCATTGTATCGGTCCGGCGCCAGGACTCCAGTGTAGAAGTGTTTACAGATGTTGCAGTGCGTCACAGTTTGTCACAGTGTGTGACGAGGTTTCTTATACTCCCGCACTGCGATAACGCCAAGTGATTGATAAGCCGGCAATCTCAGAAGGCCATAGGCCTGGGCAGCCATGCGCGCCGCGGCGTGCATGCTACACTCGCCTTTTCCCGAGGCCCCCGCCATGCCGGACATTTACACACTTGCGCTGTTCGCTTCCGCCTGCCTGGTGCTGGCTGCGACCCCCGGCCCGGACATGCTGCTGATCGCCTCGCGCAGCGTCAGCCAGGGCCGCGGCGCCGGCTTCGCCTCCCTGGCCGGCATCCAATTGGGCACCTACTGCCATGCCTTGGCCGCCGCTCTGGGGCTGTCACAGCTGTTTTTGCTGGTACCGGTCGCCTACGATGTGGTCCGCCTCGCCGGTGCCGCCTACCTGCTCTTCCTGGCTTGGAAAACCGTGCGAGCCGATGGCGTAGCCAGCACCCCTGATGGCGCATCGCCGCGCCTGCCGCTGGGGCGAGTGTTCCGCCAAGGGCTACTGACCAATCTGCTCAACCCCAAGATGGCGCTGTTCGTGCTGGCGCTGTTCCCGCAATTCGTCAAACCGGGCAGCAGCTCGCTGGTGCTGCAGATGCTGCTACTGGCTACCGTGCTGAACCTGGTCGGCCTGCTGGTGAACGGCCTGGTGATCCTGACCGCCAGCCGCCTGCGCCGCCTGGCATCGCCCAGCCTGCGTTATCACAAGCTGCCGCAGTACCTACTCGGTTCGGTATTCGCCGCACTGGCATGCCGACTAGCCTTCGCCTCGCGCCACTGAGCGCTCGTCCACGACAACACGGCCCGGTCATACCGGGCCGTGTTCGTTGAACGCTGCAGATCAAGCACGTCACCACCAGCCGGCCAGCCAAGCCGGCGGACTACAGCTTGAAGAACGCCCCCCGCTGCCGAGCCGTTCCACACCGTCCTGCAACGGCTCGGACACCTGGCTGCTGCGTTGCTGAATCTGGCCGATCATCTCGGCGATTTCCTAGGTGGGGTTGCCGGCAACATCAGCTTTTAGCCCATATAAATGGTTTTCCACTATCGATAACAGTGACATCGTCGCTCGCAAAACGACAACGGGCGCCACAAGGACGCCCGTAACAGGGTAGACGACTCACCGAAACGGCTTATCTGCCGCGTGCAGCCCCTCTTGGGACAAACGGCGGCAACCTGCGAGCGATGACGAAGCTCAGCAGCGTCACCAGCACACAACCGGCGAAGGCCTGATGGATGCCACCGACCAGGCCCAGCCGCCCCTGCTCGACCAACGCCGCCGCATCGAAGTGCAGTTGTTGGCCGAAACGCGCCAAGCTGTCCAGGTCCTGCTGACGCACCAGAAGCTGCGGGGTGGCGAACAGCCGGTGCACCGCGGCATCGCCGACCTTGCCCTCGGCCAGCGCCGCCGCCACCGTGCGGCCATACTGCAGGTTGACCACCAGGCCGGCCACGCTGGCGCCGACCATGCTGCCCAGCGTGCGGGTGGTCTGGATCAGCGCCGAGGCGATGCCGGTGTCGCGCTTCTCCACCGCCGCCTGGATCTGCAGCGTCAGGTTGGGCAGCTGGAAGCCCAGGCTCAGCCCACACAGGCCGAACATCACCGCCATCAGCGCGTGACTGGTCTCATGGCTCAGCGTGGCCAGCAACGCCGCCCCCACCGCCAAGCCGATCAGCCCCCAGGAGATCAGCTTCTCCGGATGCGGCAGCTTGGGCAGCAGGCGGCCATTGATGATGCTGCCCACAGTGATGCTGACCAGCAGCGGCGTCACCAAGAGGCCCGCCTCCTTCGGCGACAGGTGGAAGCCGCCCTGCAGCAGCAGCGGCGCGTAGAACACCAGCACGAACATCACCAGCCCGGTCAGTGCGCCCAGCGCGCATAGCTGTCTCACCGTGCGGTTGTCGAACAGGTGCGCCGGGATGATCGGCGCGGCGGAGCGATGCTGGTGACGGATGAACAGCCAGCCCAGCCCCAGCGACAACGCCACCAGCCCCCAGAACAGCGGGTTGGCGAAGCCGAGCCGCTCGCCCTGCTCGGTGGTCACCAGCAACGTCACCACCGCGACGGTGAGTAGCAGCGCACCCAGCCAATCGATGCGGCGATCGCCCTGATGGTGCACCACCCGCGGCAGGAAGCGCCATACGACCGGGAAGGCCAAGAGACCGATCGGCAGGTTGACGTAGAATACGCTGCGCCAGCCCAGATGCTCGGTCAGCCAGCCGCCCAGCGCCGGGCCGACGGTGGTGGCGATGCCAAAAGCCGCCGACAGCATCGCCTGCCAGCGCACCCGCTGCATCGGGTCGGGAAACAGGTCGCTGACGGCGGCAAACGCGGCACCGGCCAGCATGCCGCCGCCCAGGCCCTGCAGCGCGCGTGCCAGCACCAGCTGCAGCATGCTCTGCGACATGCCGCACAGCGCCGAAGCGAGCGTGAACACGATGATCGACACCAGCACGAAGGGCTTGCGGCCGTACAGGTCACCGAGCCGGCCGGCGATCGGGATGGTGACCGCGTTGGTCATCAGGTAGGCCGAAGCCACCCAGGGATACAGGGCAAAGCCCTGCAGCTCGGCGACCACGCGCGGCAGCGCAGTGCCGACGACGGTCTGGTCGAGCGCGATCAGCATCAGCACCAGACAGATGCCGATCATCGCGGCGAGGGATTCGAATCGGGAGCGGGGAGGAGCCATGGGATATCCGTACAGGGGGACTCTACAAATTACGCGACACGAGCGGGCAACACGGCTTCGGCCAACGCTCGCAGCGCCGACACCAGCGCAGCACGCTGGTCATCGTCCAAGCGCTCCAACACCGTGGTGGCATGCTCGTCGAGCAGCGCCTCGATGCGCGCCGCTTCTTTGCGACCGGCAGCGGTCAGCGTCAACTCGACCACCCGGCCGTCGTGACGGCTGGGCGCCTTGTTGACCCAGCCCTGCGCCACCAGCCGGTCGATCGCACGGCTGACCCAGCTCTTTTCCAGCATCACCAACCGGCCGAGCTCGGCTTGCGACATCGGCTCGTGGCGTGCCAATGGCAGCAGCAGCCGGTGGCTGCCCACGATATTGGCGAGCGTCAGCTGTTGGCGCTGCTCGGCGAAGAAGCCGTACATGACTTGCCGCAACAGGGCGGCCTCAGTTTGACTAGCCATTCTAGTAATACCGCAAGAAACTAGTTGGGCACTTTAAGCGATATCGTTGCGTATAGCAACCATTGCCGTTATCTACCCGCTGGCACTCCCATGCCCTGCCCTAACTGATGTGTCGCGCTGATCGAGCCGACACAAAAAAGCCGGAAGCATCCGCTCCCGGCCCTTTCTCTGCTGGCGATGCGCCCTCAGAAGCGGTACTTGCCCTCCAGCACTTCAACCGGCGCGCCAACCTCGAGGATGCCCTCGCTCCTCGCCACCAGGTTGACGCCGAAGCAGATACCCTCCGGCAGCTGGCGGGTGCGGATCAGCGTCTTCAGCGGCTCGCCGCCCGGATCGCGCTCGCCCAGCTCGGGGTCGATGGTGGTCAGCACGCAGCGGGTGCACGGCTTGGCGACGTCGAACACGATGTCGCCGATCTTCAGCACCTGCCAGTCGTCCTCCTCCCAAGGCAACGCACCGTCGATCACCAGATTGGGGCGGAAGTGGCGCTCGGTCACCGGGCGCGGCAGCATCTCGTTCAGCGCATCGAGCGAGACACGATTGATCAAGAGGTAGGGATAACCGTCTGCGAACGACAACGGCGCAGCGATGGTCTTCTGCGAGCGGGTCGGCTTCGCACCCAGCCACAGCAGCTGGCACGGCTTGCCGAGCCAGTCCGATAGGTAGGCGTCGACATCCGGGTCGCCGTGCTGCGCGGTGAAATGGTCGCGCCAAACGGTGGTCGCGACTGGCTCAGTGTAGACCGGCGTCAACGCGGCGATCGGTGCACGGCCCGGCGCATGCAGCAGCAGCGCACCCGCCAGCGGCGTGACGCGGAGCGTCACCAGCTTGGCCTCGTCGCGCGCGGTGATGAACTGGCCGTCCGGCAGCGTGATCAACCACTCGCGGTCGTGCAGCAAGCCCTGCAGGCCAGCGTAAGCGCGGCTATAGGCGATGCCGCGGCCGGACTTGAGTGGGTGCACATAAAGCTGGCTCAACTGCATGCTGTTCTCTCCCTCGTGAAGCCTGCGAGCGTACTCCGTTTGGATAGCGTGCTCAATCGGCTGTTTGCTCGACCGAGCGCGCCAGGAAGCGCCACAGCTTCTCGTCGTCGCTGTACGCAACGTTGAAGCGCAGCCACGGCGAGGCGGCGCCATGCGGCCTGAACAGACGGCCTGGCGCGAGCAGAATGTCCTCGGCCTGCGCCGATTCGGCCAACGCTTGCGGGTCGACGTCGCGCGGCGGACGGGCCAGCAGAAACAGCCCGCCGGTCGGCTGCGTAAACAGCGTCCAGCCCAGCTCCTGCAGTCGCCGCCCCACCCTCGCCTGCGCGCCGGCGAGCCGCTGGCGCAGCCGCTCGACCTGGCGCCGATAGCGACCGTCCGACACCAGCGCCAGCGCAAGACGCTCGTTCAATTCCGGCGTGGTCAGGCCGGACAGCATCTTGTAGCGCACCAGCCGCTCCACCGGCTCGGTCGGCGCGGCAATGAAGCCGACGCGCAGGCCCGGTGACAGCGTCTTGGAGAAGCTGCCGATGTAGAGCACCCGCGACAGGCCATCTAGCGCCGCCAGGCTCGGCGTGCGCTCGGCGCACAGGTCGGCCGACACATTGTCCTCGACGATCCAGAAATTGTGCTGTTCGGCCAGTTTCAACACCCGATGCGCCACCGGCAACGTGTAGCTGGCGCCGGTCGGATTGTGCAGCCACGGATTGGTGAAGTAGGCGCGCGGCCGGTGCTCGGCGAGCAGCGCCTCCAGCGCCGCGGTGTCCGGACCCTGCGCCGTCCACGGCACGCCGACCAGCTTGAAGCCGCGGAAGGTCAGGCAGGAGATCAGGTTGCAGTAGCCCGGATCGTCGACCAGCAGGGTGTCGCCAGGCCGCGCCAGGGTACACGCGACCATGTCGAGCGCCTTGCTGGCACCCTGCGTCAGCACCAGCTGCTCCGGTCCGGTCGGGATGCCGCGTTCGGCCAACTGGCGGGCAAGCTCAGCGCGCAGCGCGCCATACCCCTTCGGCTCCCCGTAGTGGTCGCCGACGATGCCGCCGCGCGCCAGTGCGCGCAGTGCGCGCTGCTGCGCCTCGTCGTCGTACCAGCCGGCCGGCAGCCAGCCGCAACCGGCGCGTACGCCGAGCTGGCGCGTCTCGTAGACGCTGCGCAGCAGCCAGGAATCGTCGATCGGCAATTCGTCGAGCACCGCCGGTCGCGGTGGCGGCGTCACCTGTCTGGCCTCGACGTAGTAACCGGCGCCGCGGCGTGCCGACAGATAGCCGCGCGTCACCAACCGGTCGTAGGCGTCGGCGACGGTAAACGGACTCAGGCCTGCATCGGCGGCGGTACGGCGGATCGATGGCACCCGGCTGCCGGGCAGGTAGCGCCCCTGCTCGATCGCACCAATCAAGCGCCCGACCAGCCACTCGACCCGAGTCTGTCCGGGTGCCAACTTGATGTCCTTATCGCTCATCGCATTCTCCAGGATGCCGTACGCCGTCTATAACGACACACCATAGGCCGGCGGCGCGGCCGCTGATCAACCTACTGTACTGGCCGAAGCGTCAGTACAGAACGTCGGAAATTCCGCCCAACTGTACCTGTGATTGTACTGGTTTTCTGTCTAGATTCTTAAACAGAGCCGCCGCCGAGACAGGTGGTGCCACCCTGAGGAGACCTGCCAATGAATCGCCCCGCCATGGACGCTTACTGGATGCCGTTTACCGCCAACCGCCACTTCAAGTCCGCACCGCGGATGCTGGTGAAGGCCGACGGCATGTACTACACCGACGACGCCGGCCGCCAGATCCTCGACGGCAGCGCCGGCCTGTGGTGTGTCAACGCCGGCCACAACCGCAAGCCCATCGTCGAGGCGGTACAGCAGCAGATCGCCACCCTCGACTACGCCCCGCCATTCCAGATGGCCCATCCGAAGGCGTTCGAGGCGGCCGAGAAGCTCGCCGCGATGGCGCCGCAGGGTCTCGACCGGGTGTTCTTCGTCAACTCGGGCTCCGAGGCGGCCGACACTGCGCTGAAGATCGCCCAGGCCTACCACCGGGTGCGCGGTGACGCGGCACGCGTCAAGCTGATCGGCCGCGAGCGCGGCTACCACGGCGTCAACTACGGCGGCATCTCGGTCGGCGGCATGGCCGGCAACCGCAAGCACTTCCCGGTATCGCTGCCGACGGTCGACCACCTGTCTCACACCCACGACCTGGCCCGCAACGCCTTCAGCCGCGGCGAGCCGGAGCACGGCGCAGAACTGGCCGACGAGCTGGAGCAGCGCATCGTCACCCTGCACGACCCGTCGACCATCGCCGCGGTGATCGTCGAGCCGATGGCCGGTTCCACCGGCGTGCTGATCCCACCGAAGGGCTACCTGAAGCGCCTGCGCGAAATCTGCGACAAGTACGGCATCCTCCTGATCTTCGACGAGGTGATCACCGGCTTTGGCCGACTCGGTGCCGACTGGGCCGCCAACAAATTCGACGTGCTGCCGGACATCCTCACCTGCGCCAAGGGCCTGACCAACGGCGTGGTACCGATGGGCGCGGTACTGACCAAGCGCGAGATCCACGACGCCTTCATGGCCGCCGCACCGGAACGCGCCGTCGAGTTCCCGCACGGCTACACCTACTCGGCCCACCCGCTGGCCTGCGCCGCGGCGATCGCCACGCTGGACCTGTACCAAGACGAGCGGCTGTTCCAGGCCTCCGCCGCCAAGTCGCAGGTCTTCGAGGACGCCGCCCACGCGCTGCGCAGCACCCGCCACGTGAAGGACATCCGTAACCTGGGCCTGGTAGCCGGCATCGAGCTGGAAAGCCGCACGGGCGCGCCGGGACAGCGCGCCTTCGACGTGTTCCTGAAATGCTGGGAAAAGGGTGCACTGGTGCGCTTCACCGGCGACATCATCGCCGTCTCGCCACCGCTGATCATCAGCGAGGCCGAGATCCAGCAGCTGTTCGGCATCATCGACTACGCGATCAACGCCACCGCCTGATCGCCCCGCTTATCGACACCGCGCCGCGCCCTGGCGCGCGGCGCCCTCGCAACACGGATTAATCATGCAGACACTTCAGCATTTCATCGCCGGCCGTCTCGTCGACGGCCAGAGCAGCCGCTTCGGCGACGTGTTCAATCCGGCCACCGGCGCCGTGGCGCGCCAGGTACCGCTGGCCTCCGCAGTTGAGGTCGACGCGGCGGTCGCCGCCGCCCGCGATGCCTTCCCGGCCTGGGCCGCCACCACCCCACTGCGCCGCGCCCGGGTGATGTTCAAGTTCAAGGAACTGCTCGAACAAAACGCCCAGGCCCTGGCCGAACTGATCTCCAGCGAGCACGGCAAGGTGGTGTCCGACGCGCTCGGCGAAATCACCCGCGGCATGGAAGTGATCGAGTTCGCCTGCGGCATCCCGCAGCTCCTGAAGGGCGAATACTCCGAACAGGTCGGCAGCGGCGTCGACAGCTTCAGCCTGCGCCAGCCGCTCGGCGTGGTCGCCGGCATCACCCCGTTCAACTTCCCGGCCATGGTGCCGCTGTGGATGATTCCGGTCGCGCTCGCCACCGGCAACACCTTCATCCTCAAGCCATCCGAGCGCGACCCGTCTGCCGGCCTGTTCCTCGCCGACCTGCTCAAGCAGGCCGGTCTGCCGGACGGCGTATTCAACGTGCTGCACGGCGACAAGGATGCGGTGAACGGCTTGCTGACCCACCCGGACGTGGCCGCAATCAGCTTCGTCGGCTCCACGCCGATCGCCAAGCACATCTACGAGACCGGCGCTGCGCACGGCAAGCGCGTGCAGGCGCTCGGCGGCGCCAAGAACCACTTGGTAGTCGCGCCGGACGCCGACCTCGACCAGGCGGTCGAGGCGCTGATGGGTGCCGCCTACGGCTCGGCCGGCGAGCGCTGCATGGCGATCTCGGTGGCAGTGGCGGTTGGCGACGTGGCCGACGCGCTGGTCGCCAAGCTGGCCGAACGCGCCCGTTCGCTGAAGGTTGGCGCCGGCGACGACCCGGTTGCCGAGATGGGCCCGCTGGTCACCCGTCAGCATCTGGACAAGGTCTCGGGCTATGTCGACAGCGGCGTGCGCGAAGGCGCCAAGCTGGTGGTGGACGGCCGCAGCCTGAAGGTGGCCGGCCATGAGGATGGCTTCTTCATCGGCCCGTGCCTGTTTGACCAGGTCGGCACCGACATGACTATCTACAAGGAAGAAATCTTCGGCCCGGTGCTGTCGGTGGTGCGCGTGCCCGACTTCGAGGCGGCGATCGAGCTGATCAATAGCCACCAGTTCGCCAACGGCACCAGCCTGTTCACCGCGTCCGGCCGCGCCGCGCGCGAGTTCGTCAGCCGCATCCAGGTCGGCATGGTCGGCATCAACGTACCGATCCCGGTGCCGATGGCGTTCCACAGCTTCGGGGGCTGGAAAGCCTCGCTGTTCGGCGATCACTCAATCCACGGCCCGGAGGGGGTGCGCTTCTACACCCGGCTGAAGACCGTCACCAGCCGCTGGCCGGAATCGCTGACCGCCGAGTTCGCGATGCCGACGATGAAGTAAACAGGTGCATCAAGACAGCGACCCTGTCATCCCTTGCCCGGTCCAGCGCCGGGCTTTTTTCATTCCGCCCGACTCTCCAAGCGGGGCCAACAAAAACCCCGCCGAAGCGGGGTCTCCATGGAGCGGTGCAAGTGCTCAGCCTCGCCGGTTGCGCCACCAGCCGGTCAGCAGGGTCAGCAGCATCAGCACACCGGCCAGCAGCAACACCGGCAGGTCGCCGTAACGCATATACGGCGTCAGCCCGGTATGGCCAGTGACGGTGCCGATCAGCACCTGCTGGGAATCCGGCGCTGCCACCGAACCGATCTCGCCGTTCGGGAGAATGATCGCGGTCATACCGGTATTGGTGGCACGCAGCATGTAGCGGCCGGTTTCCAGCGCCCGCGCCTGCGACAGCTGCAGGTGCTGGCTCATCGCATTGCTCTGCCCGAACCAGGCAAGGTTGCTAACGTTGGCCAGAATGGTGGCGCGGGCAGCCGGGCCAATCAGCTCGTTACCGAAGCTGTCCTCGTAGCAGACGTTGAACGCCACCTGTTGCCCAGCCAGGCTCAACGGCGCTTGGTTCTCGCCGCCACGGGTAAAGCCGGACAGCGGCATGTTCATGAACTGGTAGATCCAACCGGTGATCAGCGGCAATGGCACGAACTCACCGAACGGTACCAAGTGGTCCTTGGCATAGTAGGGCTGGGTCGGGTCGCTCAGCGCCACCACCGCATTCAGGTAGCCGCGGCCGTCCGGAGTGCGACGCGGGATACCGGTCGCCAGCGCCATATGATTAATAGCGGCGGCATTGGTGATCATGGTCAGGTAGCCAGACGGCAGATCGCCGAGAAACACCGGCAGCGCGGTCTCCGGCAGGATCATCAGGTCGGCCCGGGTGGTCGCCACCTGCTGGTAGTAGCGCCTCAACGAGCTTTCGAAATTGGCTGGATCCCACTTCAGCGACTGCGGGATATTGCCTTGCGCCAGCGCCACCCGCACCGGCTGGCCGACCGGCGAGGTCCATTGTTGACCCTTCAGCCACAGCCCGCCGTTCCACAGCGCCAGCCCTGCCAGCACGGCGACCAGCCGGCTGCGCCACGTCACCAGCGGCAACAGCGCGATCAGGCCGACGGACAGCGCCACCGCATACGTCACCCCTAGCGTGCCGGTCACCGGGGCAAAGCCCGCCAGCGGGCTCTCGGTAATCTGCGAATAGCCGACGGCCCCCCAGGGGAAGCCGGTCAACATCCAGCTGCGCAGCCATTCGGTCACCGTCCAGGCAGCCGGAAACGCCACAGCCCAGCGCAGCCATGGCCGCGTATCGACCCGAACCGCGAACCAGGTCGCCAAACCCGGATACAGTGCGAGATACGCTGGCAGTAGCAGCACCAGCGGCGCGGCGATCCACGCCGGCAAGCCGGCGATGTCGTGCAGGCTGTTGTAAATCCAGTGGAAGTTGCTGGTATACGTCGCCAGTCCCCACAGGTAGCCAAGCAAAAAGGCATGGCGTGGGGCTCTCTGCGCCAGTACCACCGGCACAGCGAGCAGCAGCGGCATCAGCCAGAACAACCGGAACGGCGCAAACGCAAACACCGTCAACGCGCCGGCGACGATCGCCAGTAGCAGATAGCAAAGGGAACGCAGCATGCGTCAGTCCGTGGTTTCCGGCTCGCGGCGTGGCTCGACGCTCAATGTGTGCAAGCGGCGGCTGTCGGCGCGCAGCACGGTGAAGGTGAAGGGGCCGATATCGACCTTCTCGCCGCGCTTGGGCATCAGCCCGAACGCGCCGATCACCAGGCCGCCGACGGTATCGACCTCGTCGTCGGAAAAATCGGTATCGAAGAATTCGTTGAAATCGGCGATCTCGGTGAGTGCCTTCACCCGGTAACGGCCGTTGCGCATCGCGACGATGTTGTCCTCGCTGTCGTCGAAGTCGTATTCGTCCTCGATGTCGCCGACGATTTGCTCGATCACGTCCTCGATCGTCACCAGGCCGCATACGCCACCGTATTCGTCGACAACGATCGCCATGTGATAGCGCGCAGAGCGGAAGTCCTTCAGCAAGGTATTCAGCGGCTTCGACTCGGGCACGAACACCGGCTTGCGCAGGCTGGCACGCAGGTCGAAGGTATCCGGGCTGGTGAAATAGCGCAGCAGGTCTTTGGCGAGCAGCACGCCGAGCACGTCGTCCTTGTCATGGCCGACCACCGGGAAGCGCGAGTGCGCCATCTCCACCACGAAGGGCAGGAAGCGCTCGATCGGGTCGTCGGCCCGCAGTACGTCCATCTGGCTGCGCGGCACCATCACATCGCGCACCGTCATCTCGCTGAAATTGAGCACCCCTTCGATCATCGCCAGTGCGTCGGCGTCCATCAGGTTGCGCTCGAAGGCGGAGCGCAGTTGCGCGACCAGTTCTTCGCGGTCTTCCGGCTCGTGGGACAGGCGGTTGAGCAGGCGCTCGAACCAGTTCAATCGGGGCTTACTGGGGTCGTCCATGGTGGAATTACGGGTTGGCCTCAAGATAGGGGTCGGGATAGCCCAGGCCGGCGAGGATGCGCGTCTCCAGCGCCTCCATCTCCTCGGCCTCGGCGTCGTCTTCGTGGTCGAAACCTTGCAGGTGCAGCATGCCGTGCACGGTCAAATGGGCATAGTGGGCAGCGAGCGGCTTGCCTTGCTCGGCCGCCTCACGCGCCACCACCGGCGCGCACAGCACCAGATCGCCGAACAACGGCATGCCGGGTACCGGCTCACCCTCGTTCAGCGCGAAACTCAATACATTGGTCGCATAGTCTTTGCCGCGATAGTCGCGGTTGAGCGTCTGGCCTTCTTCAGCGTCGACGATCAACAGCGAAATCTCGGCCTGGCGCACGTCGGCCTGCAGCGCGGCGCGCGCCCAGCGCTTCAGCTCTGCGACACGCGGCAGGTCGGTTGCCGCGCTACGGATAGCCAGCGCCAGATTGAGCCGTTCGGCCAACCGCTGGCGCAGCGGGTTACGCTTGGCGATTTTCATCGGTACTACCCTGATATGCATCGTAAGCGTCGACGATCTTCTGCACCAGCGGGTGGCGCACCACGTCGTCGCTCTGGAAACGGTGGAAATGGATGCCGCGCACATGACCAAGGATGCGCTCGACTTCGGCGAGGCCGCTCTTCTGGTGGCGAGCTAGGTCGACCTGACTCTGGTCGCCGGTAATCACCGCTTTGGAGCCGAAACCGATCCGAGTCAGAAACATCTTCATCTGCTCGGGCGTGGTGTTCTGCGCCTCGTCAAGGATGATAAAGGCGCTGTTCAGCGTGCGCCCGCGCATATAGGCGAGCGGTGCGATCTCGATCAGGTTCTTCTCGAAGTAACGCGTCACCTTGTCGAAACCGAGCAGGTCATAGAGCGCGTCGTAAAGCGGACGCAGATACGGATCGACCTTCTGCGCGAGGTCGCCGGGCAGGAAGCCGAGCTTCTCGCCAGCCTCCACCGCAGGACGCACCAGCACGATGCGCTTGACCGCATCGCGCTCGATCGCATCGACCGCACAGGCCACCGCCAGATAGGTCTTACCGGTACCAGCCGGTCCCAGGCCGAAAGTCACATCGTGTTCCAGGATGGCCTTGATATAGCCCGACTGGCGCGGGGTGCGACCGCGCAGTTCACCACGACGGGTCTGCAGCACCGGCGCGCTCGCCTCATCGGCGGCACTCAGCGGCTGCTGATGGCGACGCACCTCGACCAGGCCGAGCTGGATATCGTCAACCTCCAGGTCCTGCTTTTCGGCCAACAGATAGAAACGGGTCAGTGCCGTCACCGCCTCGCGTGCTAGCTCGCCCTTGATGCGGAACGCCTCGCCACGGCGGTGAATGACCACATCGAGCGCGGTCTCGATCTGACGTAGATTTTCGTCCAGCGGGCCGCACAGTCGGGCCAGCCGCTCATTGTCTATCGGGTTGAAACTCAGATTCTCAGTGTGCAAGTAGGACAACTCCGCGGATCAGGCCGGTAAGCGCTCGCGCACGGCGGCAAGCTCGTCGACGGTCATGGTAGGAATGAACTCGGTAATCTCATAACGCGCGAGGCCTGCCCGTGCGAACGGGTCGTCGGCCAACCGCGCTTCCAGCGCTGCACGCTCGCCGCGCGCCAGGATCACTCCTCCATCGCGCGGCACTTTGCGCCCTGAAGCGAGAAACACCCCAGCCGCGTAGCCGGCCTCCAACCACTCGACATGTTCAGCCAAGTGCACGTCGATCTCTTCGAGCGCCGCAGTATAGCTCAGCGAAACGATGAACATGGCATGCTACCCATGATAGTCGCGAAACAGTTAGGATACCGCCGCCACCGCCCGGGCGAAACCCTTACACCGCCTCGACAATCACCGCCTCGCCACCGAGCGAATGCGGATACGCTTCGGTGATCACCACGTCGATCATCTGGTTGATCAGACGTGGATGGCCGACGAAGTTCACCACGCGGTTGTTCATCGTGCGCGCCGCCAGCATCGACGGATCCTTCTTTGAGATGCCTTCAACCAGCACCTGCTGCACCGTGCCGACCATGCTGCGGTTGATCTCGAAGCCCTTCGCCTCGATCACCTCGTTCAGGGCCTCCAGGCGGCGCACCTTCTCGGCATGAGGGGTGTCGTCCGGCAAGTTGGACGCCGGTGTGCCGGGGCGCGGACTGTAAATGAACACGAAGCTGAAATCGAACTCCAAGTCCTTCACCAGTTTCAGCGTCGCCTCAAAATCCGCCTCGGATTCCCCCGGGAAACCGACGATGAAGTCGCTCGACAGGCACAAGTCCGGGCGGATCGCGCGCAGTTTGCGAATGATCGACTTATATTCCAGGCCAGTATAACCGCGCTTCATCGCCATCAGCACCCGGTCCGACCCGCTCTGCACCGGCAGGTGCAGATGCGAGACCAGTTTCGGCAGCTTGGCATAACAGTCGATGATCTGCTGAGAGAATTCACGCGGATGGCTGGTGGTGAAGCGGATGCGTTCCACGCCCGGAATCTCGTGCACATATTCGAGCAGCAGCGCGAAGTCGGCGATCTCGCCATCCGCCATCAGTCCGCGATAGGCGTTGACGTTCTGCCCCAACAGGGTGATTTCCTTCACCCCCTGCGCGGTCAGGCCCGCGATCTCGGTCAGCACGTCGTCGAACGGCCGCGACACTTCCTCTCCGCGGGTGTAGGGCACCACGCAGAACGAACAGTATTTAGAACAGCCTTCCATGATCGACACAAAGGCCGCGCCGCCTTCCACCTTCGCAGGCGGAATGTGGTCGAACTTCTCGATCTCAGGGAATGAGATGTCCACTTGGGAAGCGCCGCTCTCCTGCTTGGCCGAAATCAGCTCCGGAAGACGGTGCAGCGTCTGCGGCCCGAACACCACGTCGACGAACGGCGCTCGCTTCACGATCGCCTCGCCCTCCTGCGATGCCACACAGCCACCCACCCCGATCACCAAGTTGGGATTCTGATCCTTCAAGTGTCGGATGCGCCCCAGGTCCGAGAATACCTTCTCCTGCGCCTTCTCACGCACACTGCAGGTGTTGAACAAGATAACGTCGGCTTCTTCCGGCTTGTCGGTTTTCTCGAGCGGCTCCTTGCTGCCCAGCACATCGACCATCTTGTCCGAGTCATACTCGTTCATCTGACAGCCGAAGGTCTTGATGTACACCTTCTTCATTGTTGCGGCACTTCCCGTTGAAGCGGGCCGCCGCTCCCATTGGCTGGCAGCGACCCGGTGATCTCACCCGTGACCAAGCGCCCGGACAACCAATGGGGCGGCAATTTTCACAGGCAAATGAATAAGTTGGGCGATTTTAGCACAAGGCCACCTGCGCGTTGAGCAGCCAAGCCGCATCATCCGACAGATGAGTCAATCCCAAGCCATTGATCTGATGGGCTATTTTAACCCAACCTCTCCACCCTAACCGCAAGATCGCGGCCAAAGGCGGACGCAAAAAAGCCAGCCCTAGGGCTGGCTTTTTCTGAACAAGCGCTATCGATTAGGCAGCAGCTTCTTCTACGACTTCTACCGGCGCACCTTCAGCACGGTCAACCAGCTCAACCAGAGCCAGCGGGGCGTTGTCGCCCTTGCGGAAACCGTACTTCAGGATGCGCACGTAACCGCCATTGCGGGCTGCGAAACGCGGGCCCAGCTCGTCGAACAGCTTAACGACGATGTCGCGGTCACGAGTGCGGTCAAACGCCAGACGGCGGTTGGCCAGCGACGGCTTTTTGCCGAGCGTGATGAGCGGCTCGGCCACACGACGCAGTTCCTTGGCTTTCGGCAGCGTGGTCACGATCACTTCGTGACGCAGCAGCGAGTTCGCCATGTTGCGCAGCATCGCCAGGCGGTGGCTGGTCGTGCGGTTCAGTTTACGATTACTGTAACGATGACGCATTCTTAATGTCCTTTAGTCTCAAACCTTACGGCTTTTCCAGCCCTGCCGGCGGCCAGTTCTCCAGCTTCATGCCGAGAGTCAGACCTTTGGAGGCGAGAACTTCTTTAATTTCATTGAGCGACTTGCGACCCAGGTTCGGGGTTTTCAGAAGCTCAGTCTCGGTGCGCTGAATCAGATCACCGATATAGTAGATGTTCTCAGCCTTCAGGCAGTTGGCCGAACGTACCGTCAGTTCGAGATCGTCGACTGGGCGCAGCAGGATTGGATCGATCGGCGGAGCCTTCTCGACCACTTCCTCTACCGTCGTGCCTTGCAGATCGGCGAAGATCGACAGCTGGTCGACCAGAATGCGAGCCGCGGAGCGGACTGCTTCTTCCGGTTCGATCACGCCGTTGGTCTCGATGTCGAGCACCAGACGGTCGAGGTCGGTACGCTGTTCAACGCGTGCCGACTCCACAGCAAAGCTCACGCGACGCACCGGCGAGAACGACGCATCCATCTGGATGGTACCGATGGTACGGTTCTCTTCGTGGTTCACGCGGCTAGCCACCGGCTGGTAGCCACGGCCCTTCTCGACCTTGACTTCCATCTCGATCTTGCCGCCAGCGGCCAGGTGACCGATCACATGATCCGGATTGATCACCTCGACGTCGTGCGGCAACTCGATATCGCCAGCCAAGACAGCGCCCTCGCCCTCTTTCTTGAGGGAGAGCACCACGCTGTCACGACCATGCAGCTTAAGCACCACGCCTTTCAGGTTCAGGAGGATGTCGACGACATCTTCCTGAACACCGTCCAGAGCGGAATACTCATGCAAAACGCCAGCGATAGTCACTTCGGTCGGAGCAAAGCCGGGCATCGACGACAGCAGAATGCGACGAAGCGCATTGCCCAGGGTGTGGGCGTAGCCGCGTTCGAACGGCTCCATCGACACGCGTGCATGCGTGGCCGAAATCGGCTGAACATCGATGAGGCGCGGTTTCAGAAATTCCGAAGCGCTGTTTTGCATTGTCATTCCTTATGGGCTAGCGATTACTTGGAGTAGAATTCCACAACAAGCTGTTCGTTGATATCGCTAGACAGTTCGGAACGTTCCGGCATGTTCTTGAACACGCCTTCCATTTTCTTGGCATCCACCGAAACCCAAGCCGGGAAACCGGCTTGGCCAGCCAGCGCCAGCGCTTCCTGGATACGAACCTGCTTCTGGGACTTCTCGCGAACCACCACCGCGTCGCCGGCTTTCACCTGGTACGACGGGATGTTGACCACGATGCCGTTTACCGTGATGGCCTTGTGGCTCACCAGCTGACGTGCTTCAGCGCGGGTGGAACCGAAACCCATGCGGTAAACCACGTTGTCCAGACGGGACTCGAGGATTTGCAGCAGGTTTTCGCCAGTCGAACCCTTGCGGCGAACGGCTTCAGCGAAATACTTGCGGAACTGACGTTCCAGAACGCCGTAGATACGGCGGATCTTTTGCTTCTCGCGCAGTTGAACACCGTAGTCCGACAGACGGGGTGTCTTGGCACCGTGCTGACCCGGAGCTTTGTCCAGCTTGCACTTGGAGTCCAGAGAGCGTCGGGCGCTCTTCAGGAACAGGTCGGTACCTTCGCGACGCGCGAGTTTACATTTTGGGCCGATGTAACGTGCCATGTTCTCACACTCTCCGAATTAGATACGACGTTTTTTAGGCGGACGGCAGCCGTTATGCGGCACCGGCGTCACGTCGGAGATGCTGGTAATCTTGAAGCCCAGCGCGTTGAGAGCACGCACGGAGGATTCGCGACCCGGGCCCGGGCCCTTGATGCGAACTTCCAGGTTCTTCACACCGTATTCTTGGGCAACTTTACCAGCATGCTCTGCTGCTACCTGAGCAGCAAAGGGTGTACTCTTGCGCGAGCCTTTGAAACCAGCACCGCCGGAGGTAGCCCAAGACAAAGCATTCCCTTGACGATCGGTGATGGTGATGATGGTGTTGTTGAACGAAGCGTGCACGTGCACGATGCCTTCGCTAACAGACTTGCGCACCTTTTTGCGTACACGGACAGCTGTGTTTGCTTTAGCCATTCTCTGTGTTCCTTAAATTACTTCTTGCCGGCAATAGCCTTGCGCGGACCCTTGCGGGTACGGGCATTGGTGCGGGTACGCTGGCCACGGCACGGCAGACCACGGCGATGACGCATGCCACGGTAGGAGCCCATGTCCATCAGACGCTTGATGCTCATGGTGATTTCGCGACGCAGGTCACCTTCTACGGTGAACTTGGCCACTTCTTCACGCAGCGTCTCCATCTCGGCTTCGGTCAGATCCTTCACCTTGGTGGTGGTGTTGATCCCGGCGGAGGCGCAGATGCCCTTCGCACGGGTGGAACCGATACCATAGATGGCCTGCAGGCCGATTACGGCGTGCGCATGATTGGGGATGTTTACCCCTGCAATACGGGCCATACTCTTTCCTTAAGACCTTGAAAAGTTTGCGATTGTAACACGCAAAAACAGGTCTAACAAATGTTAGCCTTGTTTTTGCTTGTGACGCGGATCCGTGCAGATCACGCGAACTACGCGATTGCGACGAATGATTTTGCAGTTACGGCAAATTTTCTTTACCGAAGGCTGTACTCGCATGTCAGTTCCTTATCTAAACGCGCGCGAAGCAATCACTTCGCACGGAACACGATTCGGGCACGCGACAGATCGTACGGGGTCATTTCCACCGTCACCTTGTCGCCCGGCAGGATGCGGATGTAGTGCATCCGCATCTTCCCGGAAATATGCCCGAGTACTACGTGTCCATTTTCCAGCTTGACCCTGAAAGTCGCGTTAGGCAACGTTTCCAGGACCTCGCCCTGCATCTGGATCGTATCTTCCTTAGCCATAAACCCAGTGAACTCGGTCAATCAGCGGGTGAGCGCATTGCCTTTGAAGTTGGCCTTCTTCAGCAAGCTCTCGTACTGGTGTGACAGCACGTAGGACTGGACCTGTGCCATGAAATCCATGGTCACCACTACCATAATCAGCAGCGAGGTACCCCCAAAATAGAACGGAACGTTCCACTTCAGGATCAGGAATTCTGGCAGCAAGCAGACCAGCGTGATGTAAATCGCTCCAATCAGCGTCAGCCGCAGGAGGATCTTCTCGATGTACCGAGAAGTCTGTTCACCCGGACGAATACCCGGAACGAACGCCCCACTCTTCTTCAGGTTGTCCGCCGTTTCCTTCGGGTTGAAGACCAACGCCGTGTAGAAATAGCAGAAGAAGATGATGGCTGCCGCGTAAAGCAGCACGTAAATCGGCTGGCCCGGGTGCAGTTTGTCTGCCACCGACTTCAGCCAACCAAACCCTTGCGTATTGCCAAACCAGCCCAGCACGGTAGCCGGGAACAGGATAATGCTCGAAGCAAAGATAGGTGGAATCACGCCGGCCATGTTGAGCTTGAGCGGCAAGTGCGTGCTCTGGCCCTGCATGATCCGGTTGCCCACCTGGCGCTTGGCGTAGTTGACCAGCACCTTGCGCTGACCGCGCTCGACGAACACGACCAGGTAGGTAACGGCAATTACGGCAATGAACAGCACGATCGCAAACAGAATCGGCAACGAACCCTGGCTCGTCAGAGTCAGCGTCTTGCCGATTGCTGCCGGTACACCTGCCGCAATACCCGAGCAGATGATCAGCGAAATACCGTTGCCGATGCCGCGCTCGGTGATCTGTTCACCCAGCCACATCAAGAACATCGTACCCGTTACCAGGGTAACAACCGTGGTGAGGTAGAACTCCCACTGAGCCGTCACCACCAGATTCGGCTGCTTAAACAGCATCACAGCGATACCGAAACTTTGGAAAGTCGCGAGTAGCACTGTGGCGTAGCGAGTGTACTGAGTGATCTTGCGCCGCCCCGCGTCGCCTTCCTTCTTCAGCTGCTTGAGACTGGGCACGACCTCGCCCGCAAGCTGCAGAATGATGGAAGCCGAGATATACGGCATGATGCCAATGGCAAATACCGTAAATCTCGACAGGGCCCCCCCGGAAAACATGTTAAACATGTCCAGGAGGCCCGTTTGCGACGAGTGGAACAACTTCGCTAGTTCGGCAGGATTGATGCCCGGAACCGGGATATGAGCCCCGATCCGGTATACGATCAACGCACCGATCAAGAACCAAATGCGCTTTTTCAGATCGCCAAATTTATTGGCGCTTGCCACTAGAGAAGTATTCGCCACCGACGTGCGCCTTATTCAACAATACTGCCGCCAGCGGCTTCGATCGCAGCACGGGCACCGGCGGTAGCCAGCACACCACGCAGCGTCACAGCACGCTCAACTTTGCCGGACAGAATGACCTTGGCCGACAGCGACTGGATAGCGATCAGGCCAGCCTGCTTCAGCGCCAGCAGATCGATGTCGTCAACCGGCAGCAGGTTCAGTTCGGACAGACGCACTTCAGCAGTCTTGCCAGCGGTCAGCGACTTGAAGCCGCGCTTCGGCAGACGGCGCTGCAGCGGCATCTGGCCGCCTTCAAAACCGACCTTGTGGAAACCACCGGCACGGCTCTTCTGGCCCTTGTGACCACGACCGGCAGTCTTACCCAAGCCGCTACCGATGCCGCGACCAACGCGGCGCTTGGCGTGTTTAGCGCCGGCGCCCGGTTTAATCGTGTTCAGCAACATGATTTAGCCCTCAATCTTCAGAAGGTAGCTGATCTTGTTGATCATGCCACGGTTCTCAGGCGTGTCGATCACTTCGACGGTCTGGCGAATCTTCTTCAGGCCCAAGCCACGAGCGCACGCCTTGTGCGACTCGAGGCGGCCGATCAGGCTCTTCACCAGCGTCACTTTCACGGTTTTAGCGTTACTCATGCTCCACCCCCAGGATGTCCTCGACGGTCAGACCACGCTTCGCAGCAATCTGCGACGGAGTGCAGATCTTGTTCAGACCGTCCAGCGTGGCGCGAACCACGTTGTACGGGTTGGTCGAACCGTGAATCTTCGCGGACACGTTGTGAACGCCCATGGCGTCGAAGATCACACGCATCGGGCCGCCAGCCTTCACACCGGTACCTTCTTTGGCCGGCTGCATGAAGACGGTGGTAGCACCGTGCTTACCCACTACGGCGTGATGCAGGGTGCCGTTCTTGAGCGGGATCTTCACCAGGGTGCGACGGGCTTGTTCCATCGCTTTTTGCACGGCAACCGGCACTTCTTTCGACTTGCCTTTGCCCATGCCGATACCGCCATCACCATCACCCACCACGGTGAGCGCGGAGAAGGCCATGATACGACCGCCCTTCACCACTTTGGTGACGCGGTTGACGCTGATCATTTTCTCGATCAGACCGTCGCCACGATCTTCCATTTCGTGCTTAGCCATTCTTCACTCCGAATTAGAATACGAGACCGTGCTCGCGAGCGGCATCAGCCAGGGCCTTGACACGGCCGTGGTACTTGAAGCCGGCGCGGTCAAACGACACTTTCTCGATGCCAGCTGCTTTAGCCTTCTCGGCGATGCGTTTGCCTACAGCGACGGCCGCTTTCACGTTGCCGCCATTGCCTGCATCCGAACGCACTTCAGCTTCAAGAGTCGAAGCGCTGGCCAGCACACGGCTACCAGTCTCATCGATGATCTGAGCGTAGATGTGGCCGTTCGTGCGATGCACGCTGAGCCGCACCATCTTGAGCTCCGCAATCCGAGCACGGGTTTTGCGTGCACGGCGGAGTCGAGCTTGTTTCTTGTCCATTTCAGCGCCTCAATTACTTCTTCTTGGTCTCTTTGAGAACCACGACTTCATCCGCATAACGAACACCCTTACCTTTGTAGGGCTCCGGCGAGCGGTAAGCGCGGATCTCGGCAGCCACCTGGCCAACGAGCTGCTTGTTAGCGCCCTTAACCAGGATTTCGGTCTGCGTCGGAGTCGCCACGGTAATGCCTTCCGGCATCTTGTGGGCCACCGGGTGCGAGAAACCAAGCGACAGGTTCAGGGTATCGCCAGCGGCTTGAGCGCGGTAACCCACACCCACCAGCTGCAGCTTCTTCTCGAAGCCTTTGGAGACACCGGTCACCATGTTGTTGAGGAGAGCACGCAGCGTGCCGGACATGGCACGTGCGAACTTGCTATCGTTTTTCGCAGCGAAGGTCAGCTCGTTGTTATCGAGCTTGATTTCGACATCCCCGCACAGCGGCGTGCTGAGGGTGCCAAGGCTGCCTTTCACGGTCACGTCGGTCGCGTTGAACTTCACTTCAACGCCAGCCGGGATCGCAACCGGGTTCTTAGCTACGCGAGACATTCAACCCTCCATTAAGCCACGATGCAGAGCAGCTCGCCGCCGATACCGGCTGCGCGCGCTTTGCGATCGGTCATGACGCCCTTGGAAGTCGACACGATGGTCACGCCCAGGCCATTCATCACCTTCGGAATCTCGCTGGTGCCTTTGTAGACACGCAGACCAGGACGCGAAACGCGTTCGATGCGTTCGATCACCGGACGGCCAGCGTAGTACTTCAGCTGGATGTCGAGAACCGGCTTCTTCTCTTCGCCACCTACGGCGAAGTCTTCGATATAACCTTCGTCTTTCAGCACCTGGGCAATCGCCAGTTTCAGCTTCGAGGACGGCATAGAAACCGACACCTTGGCTGCACGCTGTGCGTTACGAACGCGGGTCAACATATCGGAAATAGGATCATGCATGCTCATTCGGTATCTCCTATTACCAGCTGGCCTTCACAACACCCGGGATCTCGCCTTTCATGGCGATCTCACGCAGCTTGTTGCGACCCAGACCGAATTTGCGGAATACGCCACGCGGACGACCGGTGATGGCGCAGCGGCGACGCTGGCGAACCGGGCTGGCGTTACGCGGCAGCGCCTGCAGCTTCAGGCGTGCTTCGAAACGCTCTTCTTCGGTGAGCGACAGATTATTGGCGATCTCGAGGAGCTGCTCGCGTTTGCCGGCAAACTTAGCCACCAGCTTAGCGCGCTTCTTCTCACGATTGATCAGTGCAAGTGTTGCCATGTGCTTAACCCTTGAACGGGAACTTGAACAGAGCCAGCAGAGCGCGGGCTTCTTCGTCAGTCTTCGCCGAGGTGGTGATCGTGATGTTCATACCACGCAGAGCATCGATCTTGTCGTACTCGATCTCCGGGAAGATGATCTGCTCACGCACACCCATGTTGTAGTTGCCGCGACCATCGAACGATTTGCCGGACACACCGCGGAAGTCACGAACGCGCGGCAGCGCGATCGTCACCAGGCGATCCAGGAATTCGTACATACGTTCGCGACGCAGGGTCACCTTGCAACCAACCGGGTAGTCATCACGGATCTTGAAGCCGGCGATCGACTTCTTGGCTGCCGTCACAACCGGTTTTTGACCTGCGATCTTCTGAAGATCGGCCACGGCATGTTCCATGACCTTCTTGTCTGCCACCGCTTCGCCGACACCCATGTTCAGGGTAATCTTCTCGATGCGCGGCACTTCCATGACCGACTTGTAGCCGAACTGCTTGATCAGCTCGGGTACAACATCGCTCTTATAGAAATCGTAAAGACGTGCCATGTTTGCTCCTTACGCGCCGACGATTTCGCCGTTCGATTTGAACACGCGAACCTTGCGGCCATCTTCCAGTTGCTTGATCGCAACGCGATCAGCCTTCTGGGTAGCCGGGTTGAAAATCGCCACGTTAGACACGTGAATCGGCATGGTCTTCTCGACAACACCACCAGCAACACCGCGAACCGGGTTCGGCTTCTGGTGTTTCTTGGCGACGTTCACGCCTTCCACGATCACTTTTTCGTCCAGCACGCGCAGCACGGCGCCACGCTTGCCTTTGTCTTTACCAGTGGTAACGATGACCTCGTCACCCTTGCGAATCTTACGCATGCGACCTCTCCTTACAGCACTTCCGGCGCGAGCGACACGATCTTCATGAAGCGCTCGGTACGCAGTTCGCGAGTCACCGGCCCGAAGATACGGGTGCCAATCGGCTCAAGCTTGGTGTTGAGCAACACAGCCGCGTTGTTGTCAAACTTGATCAGCGAGCCGTCCGGGCGACGAACGCCCTTGGCAGTGCGCACAACCACGGCACTGTACACGTCACCCTTCTTGACGCGACCGCGCGGAGCGGCGTCCTTGATGCTCACCTTGATAATGTCGCCTACGGATGCGTAGCGACGCTTGGAGCCGCCGAGAACCTTGATGCACATTACTTTGCGCGCACCAGTGTTATCTGCGACCTCCAGCATGGTCTGCATTTGAATCATTGTGTGATTACCTTTCTTTCCAACTTATTCCGTCACTTTCGCCGCGACAGCGGGTTGCGAGGGTGCAACCATATCTAGGCAAAACGCCGCTTACGCGGCGTATCAAACGGCCAGTCTTGGAACCCGTACGGGCGGATTCGCCTTTTTCTAAAGGCGAGAAAGTGGCCATTATACAGAGGGGTCACCCCCTCTGCAAGCATTACACTTGACGAGCTTTCTCGACCAGTGCAGTCACGACCCACGACTTGGTCTTCGAGAGCGGACGGGATTCGCTGATAACAACGATATCGCCTTCGCGGTACTCGTTTTGCTCATCGTGAGCGTGGAACTTCTTCGAACGACGGATTACCTTGCCGTAGATCGGGTGCTTAACCTTGCGCTCGACCAGGACGGTTACGGTCTTGTCCATCTTGTCGCTGACAACCTTACCGGTCAGCGTACGTACCACTTTGGTTTCGCTCATGTTAAGCAGCCTTCTCTTTCAGAATGGTGCGAACGCGAGCGATGTCACGACGCACTTTCTTCAGTTCACTGTTCTTAGCGAGCTGCTGGGTAGCATGCTGCATACGCAGCGCGAACTGGGCCTTCAGAAGGCTCAACAGTTCAGCCTTCAGCTCGTCCACGCTCTTTGCTTTCAGTTCGGACGCTTTCATTACTGACCTACCTGTCTAGTCACAAACACAGTCGCGATCGGCAATTTAGCTGCGGCCAAACGGAAAGCCTCACGTGCCAGCTCTTCGTTCACACCATCCATTTCGTACAGCATCTTGCCAGGCTGGATTTCCGCCACGAAGTATTCCGGGCTACCTTTACCGTTACCCATCCGGACTTCGGCCGGCTTGGAGGTGATCGGTTTGTCCGGGAACACGCGGATCCAGATGCGACCGCCACGCTTGATGTGACGGGTCATCGCACGACGGGCAGCTTCGATCTGACGAGCAGTCAGGCGACCACGACCGACGGCTTTCAGACCAAACTCACCGAAGCTAACCTTGTTACCACGGGTAGCGATGCCGGTGTTGCGGCCCTTCTGCTGTTTACGGTACTTGAGTCTAGTTGGCTGCAGCATTTCGACCACCTGCCTTTCTGGATTTCTTCTCAGGGGCTACCGGTGCGGCCGGAGCCTGACCCGGCTTCAACTCACCCTTGTAAACCCAAACCTTGATACCGATGACACCGTAGGTGGTGTGCGCTTCGGAAGTCGCGTAGTCCACGTCAGCACGCAGAGTGTGCAGCGGCACGCGGCCTTCGCGGTACCATTCGGTACGAGCGATTTCGATGCCGTTCAGACGACCCGAGGACATGATCTTGATGCCCTGAGCGCCCATGCGCATGGCGTTCTGCATCGAACGCTTCATCGCACGGCGGAACATCACGCGCTTTTCCAGCTGGGCGGCAATGCCGTCAGCGATGATTTGCGCGTCGATTTCCGGCTTGCGGACTTCTTCGATGTTCACGTGCACCGGCACGCCCAGGCGAGCTTGCAGCTCTTTCTTGAGCAGCTCGATGTCTTCGCCCTTCTTACCGATCACGACACCCGGACGGGCGCTGTGAATGGTGATGCGGGCGGACTTGGCCGGGCGCTCGATGATCACACGACCAACGGACGCGTGAGCCAGGCGCTTTTTCAGGAACTCGCGGACTTCGATGTCCTGCTTCAGCATGCCCGGGAAGTTCTGGGAGCTAGCGAACCACTTGGACGCCCAGTTCTTGTTTACGGCAAGACGGAACCCCGTCGGATGAATCTTCTGACCCATTGCTATTCCCTCAATTGCCCACGGTCAACGTGATGTGGCAAGTCTGCTTTTCGATGCGGTTACCGCGGCCTTTGGCACGGGCGGTGAAACGCTTCAGACTCGGCCCCTTGTCGACGTAGATGGTCGTCACTTTGAGGGTGTCGATATCCGCGCCTTCGTTGTGCTCGGCGTTGGCGATAGCCGACAGCAGCACTTTCTTGATCAGCTCAGCGCCTTTTTTCGGGCTGAAGGTCAAGATATTCAGGGCGTGCTCAACCGACTTGCCGCGAATCAGATCCGCTACCAGGCGGCACTTCTGTGCCGACAGGCGCGTATTGTTAAGTTGTGCAGAAACTCTCATTGCATCACCTTATTTCTTCTTCGCCTTCTTGTCGGCCGCGTGGCCTTTGAAGGTACGAGTCAGCGAGAATTCACCCAGTTTGTGACCCACCATGTTCTCGGAAACATAAACCGGAACGTGGGTACGGCCGTTGTGAACAGCGATGGTCAGGCCAATGAAGTCCGGCAGGACGGTCGAACGACGCGACCAGGTCTTGATCGGACGCTTGTCATTGGTCGCACGAGCCGCGTCGATCTTCTTCAACAGGTGCAGATCAACAAACGGGCCTTTTTTCAGCGAACGTGCCATATGTCAATTACCCTTTGTTCGAGAAGCGACGGCGTACGATCATGTTGCTCGTACGCTTGTTGCGACGGGTGCGATAGCCCTTCGCCGGCGTGCCCCACGGGCTAACCGGTACGCGGCCTTCGCCGGTCTTACCTTCACCACCACCGTGCGGGTGGTCGATCGGGTTCATCGCAGTACCGCGAACGGTCGGACGAATACCGCGCCAGCGGTTGGCACCGGCTTTACCGATCTTGCGCAGGCTGTGCTCTTCGTTGCCCACTTCGCCAACGGTGGCGCGGCAGTCAACGTGCACCTTGCGGATCTCACCCGAGCGCAAACGCAGCTGAGCGTAAGAACCGTCACGGGCCAGCAGCATCACCGAAGCACCGGCCGAACGGGCGATTTGCGCACCCTTGCCCGGCTGCATTTCGATGCAGTGGATGGTGGTACCAACCGGAATGTTGCGGATCGGCAGGGCGTTACCAGCCTTGATCGGCGCTTCAGCGCCGGACAGCAGCACGGCGCCAGCCTTCACACCGCGCGGGGCGATGATGTAGCGGCGTTCGCCGTCGGCGTAGCACAGCAGCGCGATGTGCGCGGTACGGTTCGGGTCGTATTCCAAACGTTCAACCTTCGCCGGGATACCATCCTTGTTGCGACGGAAGTCGATCACACGGTAGTGCTTCTTGTGTGCACCGCCCATGTGGCGAGTGGTGATATGACCATTGTTGTTGCGGCCGGCGGTGGAGATTTTCTTCTCCAGCAGCGGCGCATACGGTGCACCTTTGTGCAGGTCAGGCGACACCACCTTGACCATGCCACGGCGACCCGCAGAAGTCGGCTTTACTTTTACGATAGGCATGCTCTATCTCCTCACTCCGCAGCAGCGGCGTTCAGGTCAAGTTCTTGACCCGGAACCAGGCTTACATAAGCCTTTTTCCAGTCTTTGCGACGGCCGAAACGTTGGCCGAAGCGCTTGACCTTGCCCTTAACGTTCACAGTGGTCACATCCTGAACTTTTACGTTGAACAGGAGTTCCACCGCAGCCTTGACTTCCGGCTTGGTAGCATCGGTTGCTACGCGGAAGACAACTTGCTGGTGCTTCTCAGCAACGAACGTGCTCTTTTCGGAGACTACCGGAGCAAGGATTACTTGCATCAGACGTTCTTGATTCATGCCCACTGCTCCTCGAGGTGCTTCACGGCGTCGCGGGTGATCACAACTTTCTTGAAGCGCAGGAGGCTATACGGGTCAGCCTGTTGAGCTTCGATCACCAGCACGTTCGGCAGGTTACGGGACGAGAGGTAGAGGTTTTCGTCCATCTCTTTGGTCACGAACAGAGCCTGCTCCACGCCCAGGGCCTTCGCCTTGGCAGCGAATTCCTTGGTCTTCGGGGATGCAACGGACAGCTCGTCAACAACGATCAGACGTTCGTCACGGACCAGCTGCGACAGGATCGCGGCCATACCGGCACGGAACATCTTACGGTTAACTTTCTGGGCGAAGTTCTCGTCCGGGCTGTTCGGGAACGCACGACCACCACCACGCCATACCGGCGAGGAGGACATACCGGAACGAGCACGGCCGGTACCCTTCTGGCGCCACGGCTTCTTGGTCGAGTGCTTGACGTCGCGACGGTTCAGCTGGGCACGATTACCGCTGCGGGCGTTAGCCAGGAAAGCGGTGACGACCTGGTGAACCAGAGCTTCGTTGTACTCACGACCGAACAGGGTTTCGGACGCCTGCAGGCCTTCGGCAGCCTGACCTTGTGCATTGATTACTTTCAATTCCATCACGCACCCGCCTTCACACTAGGACGAACGACTACGTCGCCGTTCTTGGCACCCGGGACTGCGCCCTTGACCAGAAGCAGCTGACGCTCGGCATCGATGCGCACGATCTCGAGGCACTGAACGGTGCTCTTGACGTTGCCGTACTGACCAGCCATGCGCTTACCCGGGAATACACGGCCCGGATCTTGAGCTTGACCGATAGAACCCGGCGTATTGTGCGACAGCGAGTTACCGTGCGATGCGCGGTTGGAGCTGAAGTTGTGACGCTTAATCACACCCGAGAAACCCTTACCCTTGGAGGTGCCGGTCACATCGACCAGTTGACCCACGGTGAAGATTTCGACGGTGATGGCGTCGCCAGCCTTGTAGTTAGCCAGGGTTTCGGCCGACAGGGCGAATTCGTGCAGGCCACGACCGGCTTCAGTGCCAGCCTTGCCAAAATGACCGGCTTCAGCCTTGGTCACACGATTAGCCTTGCGGGAACCGAAGGTCACCTGAACGGCAGTGTAGCCGTCTACGTCGGCATTCTTAATTTGCGTCACGCGGTTAGCGGACATGTCCAGCACAGTTACCGGAACGGATGCACCGTCTTCGGCAAAAATGCGGGTCATGCCGACTTTGCGACCGACAAGACCTAAAGTCATGTTTATTTCCTTTTGCAGGTGCTGATTACGATTGACCAGCAATCTAAAACAAAAGCGGACTTGCCAAAATGGCAAGTCCGCAAATGTATCACAGAAAATTCAAGCGCCGCAAGCACTTAGCGCAAACGGCGCTTGAACCGTGTGATTATTGCAGCTTGATTTCCACGTCCACGCCAGCCGGCAGGTCGAGCTTCATCAGAGCATCGACGGTTTTGTCGGTCGGGTCAACGATGTCCATCAGACGCAGGTGAGTGCGGATCTCCAGCTGGTCGCGGGAGGTCTTGTTCACGTGCGGCGAACGCAGGACGTTGAAACGCTCGATCTTGGTCGGCAGCGGAACCGGACCTTTGACCACGGCGCCGGTGCGCTTGGCGGTTTCAACGATTTCCTGGGCGGAACGATCGATCAGGTTGTAATCGAACGCCTTCAGGCGGATGCGGATTTTCTGGCTTTGCATATCGTTCTCCGATCTGATTAGGCGATGATCTTAGCAACCACGCCGGCGCCGACGGTACGGCCACCTTCGCGGATTGCGAAGCGCAGACCTTCTTCCATGGCGATCGGAGCGATCAGTTCAACCGAGAACTCTACGTTATCACCCGGCATAACCATTTCCACACCCTCTTTCAGGGAGATGGCACCGGTCACGTCGGTGGTACGGAAGTAGAACTGCGGACGGTAGTTCGCGAAGAACGGGGTGTGACGACCACCCTCTTCTTTGCTCAGCACGTACACCGAAGCTTCGAACTTGGTGTGCGGGGTGATGCTGCCCGGCTTGGCCAGAACCTGACCACGCTCTACATCTTCACGCTTGGTGCCGCGCAGCAGCACGCCCACGTTGTCGCCGGCCTGACCCTGGTCCAGCAGCTTGCGGAACATTTCCACGCCGGTGCAGGTGGTCTTGGCGGTAGCCTTCAGGCCCACGATTTCCAGCTCTTCACCGACCTTGACGATACCGCGCTCTACGCGACCGGTTACTACGGTGCCGCGACCCGAGATCGAGAACACGTCTTCGATCGGCAGCAGGAACGGCTTGTCAACAGCACGCTCCGGGGTCGGGATGTAGCTGTCCAGAGCGTCGGCCAGGCGGAAGATCGCCGGCTCGCCGTATTCGGACTGGTCGCCTTCCAGCGCCAGACGAGCAGAACCCACGATGATCGGGGTGTCGTCGCCCGGGAAGTCGTACGACGACAGCAGGTCGCGCACTTCCATTTCCACCAGTTCCAGCAGTTCAGCGTCGTCCACCAGGTCAGCCTTGTTCAGGAAGACGATGATGTACGGAACGCCTACCTGACGGGACAGCAGGATGTGTTCGCGGGTCTGCGGCATCGGACCGTCAGCGGCCGAGCACACCAGGATCGCGCCGTCCATCTGCGCAGCGCCAGTGATCATGTTCTTCACATAGTCGGCGTGGCCCGGGCAGTCTACGTGTGCGTAGTGACGGCTTTCGGTTTCGTATTCAACGTGCGCGGTATTAATAGTAATACCACGAGCCTTTTCTTCCGGCGCGCTGTCGATCTGGTCGTAGCCCTTGGCTTCGCCACCGAACTTCTTCGACAGAATGGTGGTGATCGCTGCAGTCAGAGTGGTCTTACCATGGTCCACGTGACCGATGGTGCCAACGTTTACGTGCGGTTTTGTCCGCTCGAACTTTTCTTTTGCCATTTTGCAAAAATCCTTGATTTAAAGAACAACAGAGCCAGGTCGGCCGAAACCGGTTCGGCCAACCTCAGCGCGCAGATTACTTCTTAGCGTTCATCACCGCGTCAGCGATGTGTTTCGGCGCCTCGGAGTAGTGTTTGAACTCCATCGAGTACGTAGCACGACCCTGGGTGGCCGAACGCAGGTCGGTCGAGTAACCGAACATTTCCGCCAGCGGGACTTCGGCGCGGATCTTCTTGCCACCCGCTTCGTCGTCGTCCATACCCTGAACGATGCCGCGACGACGGTTCAGGTCGCCCATCACGTCGCCCATGTACTCTTCCGGGGTTTCCACTTCCACGGCCATCATCGGCTCGAGGATGCACGGACCCGCGCGACGCATCGCCTCCTTGAACGCCATCGAACCAGCCAGTTCGAACGCGATCTGCGAAGAGTCGACGTCGTGGTAGGAACCGAAAGTCAGACGCACGGTCACGTCCACCACCGGGAAGCCGGCCAGGATACCGTTGCTCAGGGTGTTCTGGATGCCCTTGTCGACCGACGGGATGAATTCGCGCGGAATCACGCCGCCCTTGATCTCGTCGATGAACTTGTAGCCGTTGCCTTCGCCAGACGGCTCCAGGGTGATCACGGCGTGACCGTACTGACCCTTACCACCGGACTGCTTGACGTGCTTGCCATCGACGTCGGTCACGGTCTTGGTGATGGTTTCGCGGTAAGCCACTTGCGGGGCACCCACGTTGGCTTCCACACCGAATTCACGCTTCATGCGATCAACCAGAATTTCCAGGTGCAGTTCGCCCATACCGGAAATGATGGTCTGACCCGACTCTTCGTCGGTACGCACGCGGAACGACGGGTCTTCCTTGGCCAGGCGGTTCAGAGCGATACCCATCTTCTCCTGGTCGGCCTTGGTCTTCGGCTCAACGGCAACGTGAATCACCGGCTCCGGGAATTCCATGCGTTCGAGGATGATCGGCGACTCGGCGGCACACAGGGTTTCACCGGTGGTCACTTCCTTCAGGCCGATGGCGGCGGCGATGTCGCCGGCACGCACTTCTTCCAGCTCGATACGGTCGTTCGCCATCATCTGCACGATACGGCCGATACGCTCTTTCTTGCCCTTGACCGAGTTCATCACCGAGTCACCCGACTTCACCACGCCCGAGTAGACGCGGAAGAAGGTCAGCTGACCGACGTATGGGTCGTTCATCAGCTTGAACGCCAGGGCCGAGAACGGCTCATCGTCCGAAGCGTGACGCTCGGCTTCAACACCGTCGGTTTCGCCCTTGATGGCCGGCACGTCCACCGGCGACGGCAGCAGTTCGATCACGGCGTCGAGCATGCGCTGCACGCCCTTGTTCTTGAAGGCGGTACCGCACAGCATCGGCTGGATTTCGCACTTCAGGGTACGCTCGCGCAGACCCTTGATGATTTCCTCTTCGGAGAGCTCGCCCTCTTCCAAGTACTTGTTCATCATGTCTTCGTTCGCCTCAGCGGCGGCTTCGATCATCTTCTCGCGCCACTCTTCAGCGGTCGCCTGCACGTCGGCCGGGATGTCACCGTATTCGAACTTCATGCCTTGCGAGGCTTCGTCCCAAATGATGGCTTTCATCTTCAGCAGATCGACCACGCCGGTGAAGCCGTCTTCGGCGCCGATCGGCACCACGATCGGTACCGGGTTGGCACGCAGACGAGTCTTCATCTGGTCAACCACGCGGAAGAAGTTGGCACCCTGACGGTCCATCTTGTTCACGAAGGCCAGACGCGGCACTTGGTACTTGTTGGCCTGACGCCATACGGTCTCGGATTGCGGCTGAACGCCACCCACCGCGCAGTACACCATTACGGCGCCGTCCAGGACACGCATGGAACGCTCCACCTCAATGGTGAAGTCCACGTGACCCGGGGTGTCGATGATGTTGAAGCGGTGCTCCGGGAACTGCAGGCCCATACCTTTCCAGAAGGTGGTGGTAGCAGCGGAGGTGATGGTAATACCACGCTCCTGCTCCTGCTCCATCCAGTCCATGGTGGCTGCGCCATCATGTACTTCACCGATCTTATGGTTTACACCGGTGTAGAACAGAATACGCTCGGTCGTAGTGGTCTTGCCGGCGTCGATGTGAGCGCTGATACCGATGTTACGGTAGCGCTCGATAGGAGTTTTCCTAGCCACAGCGGTTGCCTTATCTTTAAGAGAAAATTAGAAGCGGAAGTGCGAGAACGCCTTGTTGGCTTCAGCCATGCGGTGAACTTCTTCACGCTTCTTCATAGCACCGCCACGACCCTCGGAGGCATCGAGCAGCTCACCGGCGAGACGCAGGTCCATGGACTTCTCGCCGCGCTTGCGCGCAGCGTCACGCAGCCAACGCATTGCCAGAGCCAGGCGACGCGACGGGCGGACCTCAACAGGAACTTGATAGTTGGCGCCACCGACACGGCGGCTCTTTACTTCGACAACCGGCTTGGCGTTCGCGATCGCAGTGTTGAACACTTCGATGGCGTCCTTGCCAGTTTTCTTGGCGATCTGGTCCAGCGCGCCGTAGATGATGCGTTCGGCTACCGACTTCTTGCCGTCGATCATGACAACGTTCATGAACTTCGACAGGTCTTGGCTACCGAACTTCGGATCCGGCAATACATCGCGCTTCGGGACTTCTCTGCGTCTCGGCATGGTAATTCCTTAAATTTATTCAGTTGAGCAATGGGCTCATGACCACCCAATCAAGCGGTCACTTACTCGACAGCCACGGGCTGCCGACAGATGCCGAAGCTTACTTCGGACGCTTGGCGCCGTACTTCGAACGGGCCTGCTTACGATCTTTCACGCCAGCGGTATCCAGCGAACCGCGGACGGTGTGGTAACGCACACCCGGCAAGTCTTTTACACGACCGCCGCGGATCAGCACTACCGAGTGTTCCTGCAGGTTGTGGCCTTCACCGCCGATGTACGAAATCACTTCGAAACCGTTGGTCAGACGCACTTTGCACACCTTACGCAGAGCCGAGTTCGGCTTCTTCGGGGTGGTGGTGTACACACGGGTGCACACGCCGCGCTTCTGCGGGCAGGATTCCAGTGCCGGGACCTTGCTCTTCGCCTTGATGGCGACGCGGCCCTTGCGCACGAGTTGGTTAATGGTTGGCATTACTTCAGTTCCTAATTGAGGTAAAACTGGCGGCACCATACCGCCAAGCAGCGGATTATATTTTAATCAGTCAAGCAGCGTCAATGAGAAAAACGCTGCCCCTTCAGCGTTAATCGTTGAATTGGCAGCGTTTTTTGCAAGCCCGGCGAACCGGGCTGTTCGCGAGGCTTACTCGTTGGTTTCGACCGATTCGGTCGACGGCTCCAGCATCAGTTGCTCGAGACCACCCTCTTCGCCCTGACGGCGACGGCTGCGGTGGTAAGCCAGACCGGTACCCGCCGGGATCAGACGGCCGACGATCACGTTTTCCTTCAGGCCGCGCAGGTCGTCCTTCTTGCCCATGATTGCCGCTTCGGTCAGCACGCGGGTAGTTTCCTGGAACGACGCCGCCGAGATGAACGAGTCGGTCGACAGCGAGGCCTTGGTGATACCCAACAGCACGTTCTCGTAATGCGCCGGCTCCTTGCCTTCGGCCACCATGCGGTCGTTGGCGGCCAGTACTTCGGCACGCTCCACCTGTTCGCCCTGAATGAAGTCGGTGTTGCCCGAGTCGGAGATGTTCACGCGACGCAGCATCTGGCGGATGATCACCTCGATGTGCTTGTCGTTAATCTTCACACCCTGCAGACGGTAGACCTCCTGCACTTCCTGGACGATGTAGCGCGACAGCGCCTCGATACCCTGCAGGCGCAGGATGTCGTGCGGATCGACCGGACCGTCGACGATGATTTCGCCGCGGTTCACCACCTGTCCGTCGTGCACCAGCACGTGCTTGTCCTTCGGAATCAGGCTTTCCATCGCATTGCCGTCCAGATCGGTGATGATCAGACGCTGCTTGCCCTTGGTGTCCTTACCGAACGACACGGTACCGGTGACTTCGGCCAGCATGCCGGCGTCTTTCGGTGCACGCGCTTCGAACAGTTCGGCCACACGCGGCAGACCACCGGTAATGTCGCGGGTCTTGGTGGTTTCCTGCGGGATACGCGCCAGCACTTCGCCCTTGCCCACTTCCTGACCGTCGCGCACGGTGATGATCGCGCCCACCTGGAAGGTGATCGACACGGCCGTGTCCGAACCGCTGTTGCGCACTTCGTTGCCGTTCTCGTCGAGCAGCTTCACCAGCGGACGCAGCAGCTTGCTCTGCGAACCGGCGCGGCGCTTCGGATCGATCACGACCAAGGTCGACAGACCGGTCACATCGTCGGTCTGCTTGGCAACGGTGTTGCCTTCCTCGACGTTCTCGAACTTCACGCGACCAGCGTACTCGGTGATGATCGGGCGGGTGTGCGGGTCCCAGGTCGCCAAAACGGCGCCGGCCTTGATCACCAGACCGTCGGTCACCATCAGCGTCGCACCGTACGGCACCTTGTGGCGCTCGCGCTCGCGGCCGATGTCGTCGTGGATCACCACTTCGCCGGAGCGGGTGATCACGATCAGCTCGCCCTTGCTGTTGGTGACGTAACGCATCTGGCTGGAGAAGCGCACGGTACCGTTCGACTTACCTTCAACCTGGCTGGCTGCGGCGGAACGCGACGCGGCACCACCGATGTGGAAGGTACGCATGGTCAGCTGGGTACCCGGCTCACCGATCGACTGGGCGGCGATCACACCGACCGCTTCGCCGGCGTTCACCGACTTGCCGCGGGCCAGGTCGCGACCGTAGCACTTGGCGCACAGGCCATAGCGGGTGTCGCAAGTGATCGCGGTACGCACCTTCACTTCGTCGACGCCCGAGCCGTCGATCTGGTCGACCAGCGTTTCGTCGAGCAGCGTGCCGGCTTCGACCAGGGTTTCGCCGGTGGACGGATCCACCACGTCAACCGCGGTCACGCGGCCGAGGATACGGTCGCGCAGCGCTTCGATCACGTCACCGCCCTGCACCACCGCCTTCATCACGAAGCCGTTCGAGGTGCCGCAATCGTCCTGAATCACCACCAGATCCTGCGTCACGTCGACCAGACGACGGGTCAGGTAACCCGAGTTCGCAGTCTTCAGCGCGGTATCCGCCAGACCCTTACGGGCACCGTGGGTCGAGATGAAGTACTGCAGTACGGTCAGACCTTCGCGGAAGTTCGCGGTAATCGGCGTCTCGATAATCGAGCCGTCCGGCTTGGCCATCAGGCCCCGCATACCGGCCAGCTGCTTGATCTGTGCCGCGGAACCCCGCGCACCGGAGTCGGCCATCATGTAGATCGAGTTGAACGACTCTTGGTCGACTTCGTTGCCGTCGCGGTCGATGACCTTCTGCTTCGACAGGTCGTCCATCATCGCCTTGGCGATCTTGTCGCCGATGCGACCCCAGATGTCCACCACCTTGTTGTAGCGCTCGCCCTGGGTCACCAGACCCTGACGGTACTGCTCTTCGATCTCTTTGACTTCTTTCTGCGCTTCGGCCAGCAGTTCGACCTTCTTGGCCGGGATCTGCATGTCGTCGACGCAAATCGAGATGCCGCCGCGGGTCGAGAAGGCGAAACCGGTGTACATCAGCTGGTCGGCGAAGATCACCGTGTCGCGGATGCCGCAACGACGGAAGGAGACGTTGATCAGCTTGGAGATCTCTTTCTTCTTCAGCGCCTTGTTGATGTTCTCGAACGGCAGGCCCTTCGGCAGGATGTCCGACAGCAGCGCTCGGCCGACCGTGGTTTCGTAGCGACGGACCACCGGCTGGAATTCGCCCTGCTCGTCCTTTTCCCATTCTTTCAGGCGGACGGTGATGCGGGTGGCCAGCTCGACCTGACGGGTTTCGTAGGCGCGATGCACTTCCTTGGTGTCGGCGAACACCATGCCTTCACCCTTGCCGTTCACCTTGTCGCGGGTCATATAGTACAGACCCAATACGATATCCTGCGACGGTACGATGATCGGCTCGCCGTTGGCCGGCGACAGCACGTTGTTGGTGGCCAGCATCAGGGTGCGGGCTTCCATCTGCGCTTCCAGCGACAGCGGCACGTGAACGGCCATCTGGTCACCGTCGAAGTCGGCGTTGAACGCCGCGCAGACCAGCGGGTGCAGTTGGATCGCCTTGCCTTCGATCAGCACCGGCTCGAACGCCTGGATGCCCAGGCGGTGCAGGGTCGGCGCACGGTTCAGCAGCACCGGATGCTCGCGGATCACGTCCTCGAGGATGTCCCACACTTCCGGCACTTCCTGCTCGACCAGCTTCTTGGCCGCCTTGATGGTGGACGCCAGGCCCATCACTTCCAGCTTGTGGAAGATGAACGGCTTGAACAGTTCCAGCGCCATCTTCTTCGGCAGGCCGCACTGGTGCAGACGCAGGTACGGGCCCACGGTAATCACCGAACGACCGGAGTAGTCCACGCGCTTACCCAGCAGGTTCTGACGGAAGCGACCGCCCTTACCCTTGATCATGTCGGCCAGCGACTTCAGCGGACGCTTGTTGGCACCGGTCATCGCCTTGCCGCGACGGCCGTTGTCCAGCAGCGAGTCCACCGATTCCTGCAGCATGCGCTTCTCGTTGCGCACGATGATGTCCGGCGCGCGCAGCTCGAGCAGGCGCTTCAGACGGTTGTTCCGGTTGATCACGCGACGGTACAGATCGTTCAGGTCGGAGGTCGCGAAACGACCGCCGTCCAGCGGCACCAGCGGGCGCAGTTCCGGCGGCAGCACCGGCAGCACTTCCAGGATCATCCAGTCCGGCTTCATGCCGGAGCGCTGGAACGCCTCGAGCACCTTCAGGCGCTTGGCGATTTTCTTGATCTTGGTGTCGGAACCGGTCGATTCCAGGTCGCGGCGCAGCTGTTCGATCTCGGAGGTCAGGTCGAGCTTGCGCAGCAGGTCGCGCACGGCCTCCGCGCCCATCAGCGCGGTGAATTCCTCACCGTGCTCGTCAACCAAGTCGAGATAGTCTTCTTCCGACAGCAGTTGGCCGCGCTGCAAGCTGGTCATGCCCGGCTCGGTCACCACGAACGCTTCGAAGTACAGCACGCGCTCGATGTCGCGCAGCGTCATGTCGAGCACCATGCCCAGACGCGACGGCAGCGACTTCAGGAACCAGATGTGAGCGACCGGCGAGGCCAGTTCGATGTGGCCCATGCGCTCGCGGCGCACCTTGGACAGGGTCACTTCGACGCCGCACTTCTCGCAGATCACGCCGCGGTGCTTCAAGCGCTTGTATTTGCCGCACAAGCACTCGTAATCCTTCACCGGGCCGAAGATGCGCGCGCAGAACAGGCCGTCGCGTTCCGGCTTGAAGGTACGGTAGTTGATGGTTTCCGGCTTCTTGACTTCACCGAAGGACCAGGAGCGGATCGTCTCGGGCGAGGCGATGCCGATCTTGATCGCGTCGAATTCTTCTTCTTGCGTTACTTGCTTAAAGAGATCGAGCAAAGCTTTCATTTTTACTCCCGTGCGGGGTGAGGATCAGGCGCGAAGGCCGGCCACTGGCCAACCTTCGCACTCCACACCTCACGCAGTGATCAATAGCGTTCCAGGTCGATGTCGAGCGCTAGCGAACGGATTTCCTTCACCAGCACGTTGAACGATTCCGGCATGCCGGCGTCGATCTTGTGCTCGCCCTTGACGATGTTCTCGTACACCTTGGTACGACCGGTCACATCGTCCGACTTCACCGTCAGCATTTCCTGCAGGGTGTAGGCGGCGCCATACGCTTCCAGCGCCCACACTTCCATCTCACCGAAACGCTGACCACCGAACTGTGCCTTACCACCCAGCGGTTGCTGGGTCACCAGCGAGTACGGGCCGGTGGAACGGGCGTGCATCTTGTCGTCGACCAGGTGGTGCAGCTTCAGGTAGTGCATCACGCCGACAGTGACCTTGCGATCGAAGGCTTCGCCCGAGCGGCCGTCGTACAGGTTCATCTGGGTCTTCGAATCGTTGAAGCCCAGCTGCTCGGTCATCGGGTCGCTGTCAGGGTAGGCGAGGTCCAGCATGCGCATGATCTCGGCTTCTTTGGCACCGTCGAATACCGGGGTCGCGAACGGCATACCCTTCTTCAGGTGCTCGGCCAGCGTGCGGATCTCGGCGTCGCTGAAGCTGGCGAGCTCTTCCTTCTTGCCGGTTTCGTTGTAAACCGACTCGAGGTAGCTGCGCAGCTCGGCGATGTCGCGCTGTTCGGCCAACATCTTGTTGACGCGCTCGCCGATACCCTTGGCGGCCCAGCCCAGGTGCACTTCGAGAATCTGACCGATGTTCATACGAGACGGTACGCCCAGCGGGTTCAGCACGATGTCGACCGGACGGCCGTCGGCCATGTACGGCATGTCTTCGATCGGCAGGATGCGCGATACCACACCCTTGTTACCGTGACGACCAGCCATCTTGTCACCGGCCTGCAGGCGACGCTTCACTGCCACATAGACCTTGACCATCTTCTGCACGCCCGGCGGCAGTTCGTCGCCCTGGGTCAGCTTGCGCTTCTTGTCATCGAACTTGAGGTCGAATTCTTCATGCTTCTGCGCCAGGCTGTCCTTGATCAGTTCGAGCTGCTTGGCAACGTCTTCGTCGCTCATACGGATGTCGAACCAGTCGTGCTTGGACGGCAGCTCTTCCAGGTAAGCAGTGGTGATCTCGGTGCCCTTGGCCAGACGCTTCGGACCACCGTTGGCCACCTTGCCGACGATCAGGCGCTCAATACGGCTGAACGCGTCGTTGGCGAAAATACGCAACTGGTCGTTCAGGTCGAGGCGGTAGCGCTTCAGTTCCGCGTCGATGATCGACTGGGCGCGCTTGTCGCGCTCGATGCCTTCACGGGTGAATACCTGTACGTCGATCACGGTGCCGACCATGCCGGTTGGCACGCGCAGCGAGGTGTCCTTCACGTCGGACGCTTTCTCACCGAAGATCGCGCGCAGCAGCTTCTCTTCCGGAGTCAGCTGGGTTTCACCCTTCGGTGTCACCTTGCCGACCAGCACGTCACCGGCTTCCACTTCGGCACCGATGTAGACAATGCCGGCCTCGTCCAGGCGGTTCTGCATGCGCTCGGACAGGTTCGGGATGTCTCGGGTGATTTCTTCCGGCCCCAGCTTGGTGTCGCGCGCAACAACCGACAGTTCCTCAATGTGGATCGAGGTGTAACGGTCTTCGGCAACGACCTTCTCCGAGATCAGGATCGAGTCCTCGAAGTTGTAGCCGTTCCACGGCATGAAGGCGATGGTCATATTCTGACCCAACGCCAGCTCGCCCAGGTCGGTCGAGGCGCCGTCAGCCACCACGTCGCCACGGGCGATCATATCGCCGACGCTCACCAGCGGACGCTGGTTGATGTTGGTGTTCTGGTTGGAGCGAGTGAACTTGGTGAGGTTGTAGATATCCACACCCACTTCACCAGCGGTCGCTTCTTCGTCGTTGACGCGCACCACCACACGGGTCGCATCGACATAGTCGACCACGCCGCCACGACGGGCGATCACGGTGGTACCCGAGTCGACCGCCACCGAGCGCTCGATACCGGTGCCGACGAACGGCTTTTCCGGGCGCAGACACGGCACGGCCTGACGCTGCATGTTGGCGCCCATCAGTGCACGGTTGGCGTCATCGTGTTCCAGGAACGGAATCAGCGAGGCGGCCACCGATACCACCTGGCCGGTCGCCACGTCCATGTACTGGACGCGGTCCGGGGTGGACAGGATGGTTTCGCCCTTCTCGCGGCAGGTCACCAGCTCGTCGATCAGCGTGCCTTCGTCGTCCAGCTCGGCGTTGGCCTGAGCGATCACATAGCGGCCTTCCTCGATCGCCGACAGGTAGTCGATCTGGTCGGTCACCTTGCTGTCGATCACGCGACGGTACGGGGTCTCCAGGAAGCCGTATTCGTTGGTACGAGCAAACACCGACAGCGAGTTGATCAGACCGATGTTGGGGCCTTCCGGGGTCTCGATCGGGCAGACGCGGCCGTAGTGGGTCGGGTGTACGTCACGCACTTCGAAGCCGGCGCGTTCGCGGGTCAGACCGCCCGGGCCCAGGGCCGAGACACGACGCTTGTGGGTGATTTCCGACAGCGGGTTGGTCTGGTCCATGAACTGCGACAGCTGCGAGGAACCGAAGAATTCCTTGATCGCGGCCGACACCGGCTTGGCATTGATCAGGTCGTGCGGCATCAGGTTGTCGGACTCGGCCTGATTCAGGCGTTCCTTCACCGCGCGCTCGACACGCACCAGACCGGCGCGGAACTGGTTCTCGGCCAGTTCACCCACCGAACGCACGCGGCGGTTACCGAGGTGATCGATATCGTCCACTTCGCCACGGCCGTTGCGCAGTTCAACCAGGATCGCCATCACCGACACGATGTCTTCGGTCGACAGGATGCCGTCCATCACACCGCGACGGTGACCAAACTTGTCAGCCAGCAGCGAGCGGAACCATTCCGGCGACTTCTCGTCGAGCTTGTGCTCGTAGGTGCGGGTGTTGAACTTCATGCGACCGACGCGCGACAGGTCGTACGAATCTTCGCTGAAGAACAGACGGTTGAACAGCAGCTCAACCGCGTCTTCCGTCGGCGGTTCGCCCGGACGCATCATGCGGTAGATCGCCACGCGGGCCTGCTGACGGTCCTGGATGTCGTCGCTGCGCAGCGTCTGCGAGATGTAGCCGCCCTGGTCCAGGTCGTTGATGTACAGCACCTCGATTTCCGGCACTTCGTGGATATCGAGCTTGGCCACCAGGTCGTCGGTGATCTCGTCGTTGGCTCGCGCCAGCACTTCACCGGTTTCCGGATTCGCCACGTTCTTGGCCAGCATCTTGCCCACCAGCGTATCGAACGGCACTTCGATCCGGTCGATGTTCGCCGCAGCGATGTCGCGGATGTTCTTGGCGGTGATGCGCTTGTCCTTCTGGACGATCACTTTGCCATCCGGCGCCACGATGTCGTTCTTGGCGACTTCGCCCTTCAGACGATCGGCCACCACCTTCATGTACACGCCGTTGTCGGTCAGGTAGAAGGTGTCGACGTCGTAGAATTCGGCCAGGATCTGCTCTTCGGTGTAGCCCAGCGCCTTCAGCAGGATCGTGCCCGGCATCTTGCGGCGGCGGTCGATACGGAAGTACAACAGGTCCTTCGGATCGAATTCGAAGTCAAGCCAGGAGCCGCGGTATGGAATCACGCGGGCGGAGAACAGCAGCTTACCGGACGAGTGGGTCTTGCCGCGGTCGTGCTCAAAGAACACGCCCGGGGAACGGTGCAGCTGGGACACGATGACCCGCTCGGTACCGTTGATGATGAACGAACCGTTGGTGGTCATGAGCGGGATCTCGCCCATGTACACCTCGTTCTCGCGCACTTCCTTCACCACCGGCTTGGACGACTCTTTGTCGAGGATCGTCAGACGAATCCGCGCACGCAGCGGAGCAGCGTAAGTAATGCCTCGCAGCTGGCATTCCTGCATATCGAACGGCGGCTCGCCCAGCACGTAGTGGACGAAGTCCAGACGCGCATAGCCATTGTGGCTATTGATCGGGAAGATCGATTTGAATGCCGCCTGCAGGCCCACATCCTTGCGCTGATCGAACGGTGTGCCAAGCTGCAAGAACTCGGTGTACGAATCAATCTGGGTCGCCAACAGGAAGGGGACATCGAGAACGCTGGCACGTTTCGCAAAACTCTTGCGGATACGTTTCTTCTCAGTAAACGAATAACTCATAGAGTCTCCATCGAGGTGGGGTGGCGCAAGCAACCAAAGGTCAGCAGTCATGCGCAATTGTAATGCTGACGTTTGTCAGCTTGACGCTAACAAGCGCAACAAGGCTGGCGGATTACTCCGCCAGCCCTAACGCTCTTCCTGTATAGGAAGCTTACTTCACTTCTGCTTTCGCGCCAGCTTCGATCAGCTGTTTCACGATATCGTCGGCTTCGGCCTTCGACACGGCTTCCTTCAGGGTCTTCGGAGCGCCGTCTACCAGGTCTTTGGCTTCTTTCAGGCCCAGACCGGTCAGAGCACGAACAACCTTGATCACGTTCACTTTCTGATCGCCAGCAGCGGTCAGAACCACGTCGAACTCGGTCTTTTCTTCAGCAGCGGCAGCGCCACCAGCAGCCGGGCCGGCAACGGCAACGGCAGCAGCGGATACGCCGAACTTCTCTTCGAACGCCTTAACCAGCTCGTTCAGTTCCATAACCGGCATAGCGGCAACGGCTTCGAGGATGTCGTCTTTAGTAATAGCCATTTGTAAAACTCCTGAATCGGTATTCGTTTAAAGCAAATCGGATTAAGCGGCTTCGGCCTGCTTCTGCTCTGCCACAGCGGCCAGAGCGCGAGCCAGACCAGCAACCGGAGCCTGCATAACGTACAGCAGCTTGGACAGCAGCTCTTCGCGACCCGGGATGGACGCAAGCTCAGCAACCTGAGCGACGTTCAGCACCTTGCCATCGTAGGAACCGGCCTTGACGACAAATTTGTCGTCCTGCTTGGAGAATTGATGCAGAACTTTGGCAGCTGCCACCGGGTCAGCGGAAACACCGTAGACCAGCGGACCGACCATATGTTCGGCCAGACCAGCAAACGGGGTGCCTTCCACTGCGCGGCGAGCCAGCGTGTTCTTCAGAACACGCAGGTACACGCCCTGCTCACGCGCTTTCGCACGCAGCTGGGTCATGCTGCCCACTCCGACGCCGCGGTATTCGGCGATAACGATGGTCTGAGCGTTGGCAACTTCTGCCGCCACTTCAGCCACTACCACCTTCTTGGCTTCGATATTGAGACTCAAGGTCTACCTCCTAGTCATGAACGGAACAGCTTGCGCCATTCCCCTTCAGTGCAGCGGCGACCAGTTTCAGGAGACATTACGGATTTCCGTCATCGTAACTGGTGCCCATGGGCAGAATTGAACTGCCGACCTCTCCCTTACCAAGGGAGTGCTCTACCCCTGAGCTACATGGGCTCTGATTACGACAACAGATATAAAGCCTGCTGTTCGGGTTCACCATCTGCGTAGGATGCTGCGAGCAGCGATTAAGCCGGAAGGCTCCTACGGTCTTTGACAATCTGGAGGCAGGCACGCCTGCCTCCAGCCCAAAGCCTTGGCGAGCCGGGCGGCCCGCCTATTACCATTACTTAGGCAGTAACGGTAGCGGTATCTACGCGAACGCCCACGCCCATGGTGCTGGACACGGCGACTTTGCGCAGGTACTGGCCCTTGGCGGCGGCCGGCTTGGCCTTCACCAGGGCATCAACCAGAGCGGTCAGATTCTCGCGCAAGGCATCGGCCTCGAACGAAGCGCGGCCGATGGTGGCGTGAACGATACCGGCCTTGTCGGTACGGTATTGAACTTGACCTGCCTTAGCGTTCTTCACGGCTTCGGCGACGTTCGGGGTCACGGTGCCAACCTTCGGGTTCGGCATCAGACCACGCGGGCCGAGGATCTGACCCAGCTGGCCGACGATACGCATTGCGTCCGGCGAAGCGATCACAACGTCGAAGTCCAGATTGCCGGCTTTAACTTGCTCGGCCAGGTCTTCGAAACCAACCACTTCAGCACCAGCAGCCTTGGCGGCTTCGGCGTTCGCGCCTTGGGCGAACACGGCAACGCGCACCGACTTACCGGTACCACGCGGCAGCACAACCGAACCACGCACAACCTGGTCGGATTTACGCGGATCCACGCCCAGGTTCACGGCGATGTCGATCGACTCGTCGAACTTGGCGGTAGCGGCGCCCTTCACCAGCGCGAGGGCTTCTTCAACCGGGTACAGTTTGTTGCGATCAACGCTGGATTTCAGCGCCTGCAGACGTTTGGACAGCTTAGCCATCTTACAGACCCTCCACTTCCAGACCCATCGAGCGGGCCGAACCAGCGATGATGCGCACAGCGGCATCCAGGTTAGCAGCGGTCAGATCCGGCTGCTTGGTCTTGGCAATCTCTTCCAGCTGAGCGCGGGTCACCTTACCAACCTTGTCGGTATGCGGCTTCGGGCTACCCTTCTGGATACCAGCGGCCTTCTTCAGCAGAATGGTGGCCGGCGGGGTCTTCATCACGAAGGTGAAGGACTTGTCCGCGTAGGCGGTGATAACCACCGGAATCGGCAGACCCGGCTCCATGCCTTGGGTCGCGGCGTTGAACGCCTTGCAGAATTCCATGATGTTCAGGCCACGCTGACCCAGCGCCGGACCGATCGGTGGCGACGGGTTGGCTTTACCAGCGGGCACTTGCAGCTTTACGTAGCCGACAATTTTCTTTGCCACAATGAGGCTCCTAAGATGGGTTTAACGCGGGCAACAGCACCCGCTTCCCGACGAAAGCGCGTAAGTATACACGCTTCCATTGAAATCACAAAGCAATCGCTTACAGCTTTTCGACCTGACTGAATTCCAGCTCGACCGGGGTGTCGCGACCGAAGATCTGCACCGACACGCGCAGCTTGTTGCGCTCGTAGTTGACCTCGTCGACCGAACCATTGAAGTCGGTGAACGGACCCTCGGTGACGCGCACGCGCTCACCCACCTCGAACAACACCTTCGGCTTCGGCTTTTCGACGCCTTCCTGCATCTGCTGCATGATCGCCTCGACTTCCTTCGCGGAAATCGGCGCCGGACGGTTGGCGGTACCACCAACGAAGCCGGTCACTTTCGGCGTGCTCTTCACCAAGTGCCAAGTGTCGTCGGTCATTTCCATCTCGACCAACACATAACCCGGGAAGAACTTGCGCTCGGTGATTGAGCGACGACCATTCTTGACGTCGACCACCTCTTCTACCGGCACTAGGATCTGACCAAACAGGTCCTGCTTCTCTTCGCGGTCGATACGCTCGCGAAGCGCCTTCTGCACGCTCTTTTCGAAACCCGAATAGGCGTGCACAACATACCAACGTTTAGCCATCAGTTAACCCCGACCCAGCAGCAAGTCATAGAACACCCAGGACAAGGTCGAATCGACCGACCACATGAACAGCGACAGCACCAGCACGAACAGGAAGACCAGCCCGGTCATCTGCATCGCCTCCTTGCGGGAGGGCCACACTACCTTGCGAGCTTCGCCCACCGATTCCTGCGCGTAACCGGCAAACGCCTTGCCCGGCTGCGACACCCAAATCACCCCGGCGGCAGCAACCAGACCGGCCACGAAGGCCAGCACACGCAGAATGCCCTGCGTCTCAGGAATCAGATAGAAACCAGCAATACCAGCAACGACCAAGAGGCCCGCCAGCACCAGTTTGATTTTGTCTTGCATTTCCATGAGGGGAATATCTCTTGCGCGTATGCGACAAAAGACCAACCGGCGAAAATTCGCCGGTTAGTCTTATTTGGCAGGCCAGGAGGGTCTCGAACCCCCAACCCTCGGTTTTGGAGACCGATACTCTACCAATTGAGCTACTGGCCTAAAACCTTTAGATCAACAATTAAGCGATGATCTTAGCAACCACGCCGGCGCCGACGGTACGGCCACCTTCGCGGATAGCGAAGCGCAGACCTTCTTCCATGGCGATCGGAGCGATCAGTTCAACCGAGAACTCCACGTTGTCACCCGGCATAACCATTTCCACACCCTCTTTCAGGGAGATGGCACCGGTCACGTCGGTGGTACGGAAGTAGAACTGCGGGCGGTAGTTCGCGAAGAACGGGGTATGACGACCACCCTCTTCTTTGCTCAGCACGTACACCGAAGCTTCGAACTTGGTGTGCGGGGTGATGCTGCCCGGCTTGGCCAGAACCTGACCACGCTCTACATCTTCACGCTTGGTGCCGCGCAGCAGCACGCCCACGTTGTCGCCGGCCTGACCCTGGTCCAGCAGCTTGCGGAACATTTCCACGCCGGTGCAGGTGGTCTTGGCGGTAGCCTTCAGGCCCACGATTTCCAGCTCTTCACCGACCTTGACGATACCGCGCTCTACGCGACCGGTTACTACGGTGCCGCGACCCGAGATCGAGAACACGTCTTCGATCGGCAGCAGGAACGGCTTGTCAACAGCACGCTCCGGGGTCGGGATGTAGCTGTCCAGAGCGTCGGCCAGGCGGAAGATCGCCGGCTCGCCGTATTCGGACTGGTCGCCTTCCAGCGCCAGACGAGCAGAACCCACGATGATCGGGGTGTCGTCGCCCGGGAAGTCGTACGACGACAGCAGGTCGCGCACTTCCATTTCCACCAGTTCCAGCAGTTCAGCGTCGTCCACCAGGTCAGCCTTGTTCAGGAAGACGATGATGTACGGAACGCCTACCTGACGGGACAGCAGGATGTGTTCGCGGGTCTGCGGCATCGGACCGTCAGCGGCCGAGCACACCAGGATCGCGCCGTCCATCTGCGCAGCGCCAGTGATCATGTTCTTCACATAGTCGGCGTGGCCCGGGCAGTCTACGTGTGCGTAGTGACGGCTTTCGGTTTCGTATTCAACGTGCGCGGTATTAATAGTAATACCACGAGCCTTTTCTTCCGGCGCGCTGTCGATCTGGTCGTAGCCCTTGGCTTCGCCACCGAACTTCTTCGACAGAATGGTGGTGATCGCTGCAGTCAGAGTGGTCTTACCATGGTCCACGTGACCGATGGTGCCAACGTTTACGTGCGGTTTTGTCCGCTCGAACTTTTC
>NZ_JAUEDK010000022.1 GCF_030385785.1 Crenobacter oryzisoli | reverse complement strand
CTCCAGGCACTGACGCAGAACCAGGTTGAGTTCTTGCAGGCTGAAGAAGCGCTGGTGACGCAACCGGGCCAGCACCCAGCGCTCGACCACCTGGACGCCGACCTCGACCTTGGCCTTGTCGCGCGGCTTGTACGGCCGCGCCGGCAGCACCGCGCAGCCGTAATGTTGTGCCAGGTCCTGGTAGGTCGGGTTCAGGTCCGGCTCGTAGCGGGACGGATGGCGCACGCCGCTCTTCAGGTTGTCGGGGACCACCAGCGCGGTGACGCCACCGAGATAGTCGAAGGCGCGCACATGGCTGCCGATCCAGTCTTCCAGCTGCTGCGTGAAGGTCGCTTCGAGGTAGGTGTAGTTGGAGGCGCCGAGCACCGCGACGAAGATCTGCGCGGCGTGAATTTCGCCGGTATGCGGGTCGATGACGTCGACCGTCTGCCCGGCGTAGTCGACGAACAGTTTCTCACCGGGTGTGTGGTGCTGGCGCAGCGTCACTGCCAGCGTCTTGCGCCAACGGCGGTAATGGTCGCAGAACGCGCTGTACTGGAGTCCGTCCGGTGTTTCGGCCTTGTACTCCTGCCACAGCAGCTCCAGCGTCACGCCTTTGCGGCGCAGTTCCTGGTGCAGCGTCGGCCAGTCGGGTTCGGTGCGGCGGACTTTCGACGGCGCCGTCGGGGGAAATAGCAGGCCATTGACGGTGGCTTCGTCCAGGCCGGCGGGTAGCGGGAAGCTCAGCCCGGCGAGCTTGGCGCGGGCGAGGTAGTCGCTGACCGTGGTGGGGGATGCGCCGATCATTCGGGCGATCGCGCGCCGCGAGTACAGACCTGCGTGATGCAGGCGAAGGATTTCGACGATTTTGCGCATGGATAACCTGTGGTTAGACATCGGGCACCCAGGAAAAAAGCTCGAGGGTGCCACGGGTTACCCCGCGCGCTACAGCTTGTTACGGCAATGTTGCAAGCCGTCCAGGTTGGCCTGGAACGGGTGTCCAGTTTGCGCTGGAACGACTGTCCAGGTTCAGCCGGAACAGGTGATCAGGTTGCCCCGGAATACGCAGGCTAGGGCGGGATAAGGGCATCTACTCGCTATTCAGGAGGCGCTGCATGGGCAAACAGACGAAATGCAGATCCGGGCATGGATCAAGGCGGGAGAATGCTTTGAAGGCCGGGTGGATGGCAACGGCCAAGTGACCTGAGAGAGGTATACCACTCTCTTATGGGGGGTATGGACAGTGAACTTTGCAAATAAAATGCCTTACCCCGTGCTCATGGGGAAATGCTCATCCATCATAGCCCGCCGCAAGCGGGCTTCTTTTTGGGCCATTCAGGCAGCCGGCCTTGATGCCCGTCTGCACTGTCGCATACCCTCCTCACGCCATGCCTGAGGAAAAAAGGAGCGGCAACGCAAGACCGTCAGACCGTAGAGGTCGCGGCGAACCATAGTCGGTTGCGTGGTCCCCGCCTATTTCTCCAGCCTGCCCACGATTTCGCTGCTCCGGAACTGCGGATCGAGCAGCTTGTGGATCTCCACCACGATCTTTCCCGAATGGACCGCTAACAGTGTCTGGGCAGCCCGCCGGGCATGGGCTTCAGTCGGGTGCAACGGGCCGTCGAAGTCGACACCGAAAATCTCCGACACCACCTTGACCTTGTAAAGCATGACATGTAACTAATATTAATATCACCAACGGTAGTATACGTCCGCAACGTGTCGACCTGTTGGCCGACAGTATGAACGGCACCCCACCCATCCCGCCTTCTCTCGCCGCGGCCCGGCCATCTCTGCCTATGGTGTTTCCACCAGCGCCCTGCTCAAGCCCTCTTCATTATTTTCCCAACAGCCCGCCCAGTTTTTAGTCCTCAATCATGGGATCGCCGCAAAAGCCACACAGGGGACCTCCTAGACGTCTTCAGGACAGGATGTGGTAGCGGTTTGGCTGCATGGGGGCAGGCAAGTCAGCCACATCGTTCATCTCGAGTAGACTGCGCTCGATGGTCAGGCACAGGGCGTCGAGCGGCAGGTCATTCGGTTCGATTCCAAAGGGCTCTTCGAGCTCGCCGGCGATGGCATCCAGCGCCATGAAGGTATAGGAGATGAACACCGAGATCAGTGGTGTCAGCAGGCCAATGTCGCCGACCAGACCGAATGGCAGCAACAGGCAATAGAGATAGACCGTGCGGTGCAGTAATACGCTGTAGGCGTAAGGGATCGGCGTGCCGGCGATGCGCTCGCAACCGCCGATGATCTCGGACAGGCGGTTCAAGTTGGTGTCGATCGACTGGCGGCTAATGTCGCTAAGTCGCCCATCGCGATGCTGCCGACTCAACCAGTCGGCCAGTTCTCTCAACAACAAGACACAAGGGTAGTGAGCCGAGGCCAGGCGCGTGGCCAGTTCTGCCGGCAGTAGCCGGGCCAACTCGGCCTCGTACGACGTGGCCCGCAGCTGATGCTTCAGCGCATAGGCCAATGCGATCAGACGGGCAGTGAAACCGGCAACCTCGGGATCGTCTGGACGCCTCCCGGTCAGGCTTTGCGCCTGACGCAGCATAGAACGGCAAGTGGTCAGCAGCCCGCCCCATAGCTTGCGAGCCTCCCAATAGCGTTCGTTGCACAGGCTATTGCGAAAGCCGAGAAAAATCGCCAGCGCAATCCCCAAGAGGCTGAACGGAGCAAGGGACAGGTGTATGCCCAGCTGTTGGAACCGGGTGTGGCTTGCGACGGCCAAGACGGCAATGGCTAGCATCAGCACGAGCCGGCGCAGGATATTGGGCAGCACGGAACCGTGCCAGACGAGCAGCAGGCGCAGCCAGTGTAGCTTAGGGCGGACGATCATCGGGGCAGGCTCATGGCGGGCAGGACCCGTTAATGGTAACCGGGATGAAAGCGCCCAGAAACCGGCCTTACTCTCTCAAAACCTGTTCAAAGTCTTTTTGCGGCTGCGGCCGGCTCCTGCCGGATGCAGCGCCAGGAGAAGGTCCCGTAGTAGTGCCATTCACTACCCGTGAGCAAACGACAACGGATGCACCGACAGGAGTCCGCCCTGGAGGGCAGGTCCGGTAAACGGCCAGCGCAGTCCGTAAAAGACGTTGAACAGGCCCTCAGTCCACCTCCTCGAGCACGACGCCATGTCCGATGGCCAGTTCGAGCGTTGTTTGGACATCGGATGGCGTGGTGCTGTTCAGGGCAGAACGGAACAGCAGCAACCCCTCGGCGGCAATCCGATCGGTCGTGGCGTTGGGCTCTGCGGTTAACGGGACGCTCACCACGCTATAGTAGGCGCTGATGGCAACCCAACTCTCCGAAGACCCCATCCATTCCACCTGTATGTCGACTTCGTAGCCGTTGGGCTGATCGGACCTCGGTCGCACGGCAATAGGGCGAATGTTGGCTATCTGCATAGCGATGCCTTTAAGGTGTCGTTATGACATTTGTAGCCAATTACAGCATTGCGCGCCACCCGATTCAACCGGGTAGCCGACTCGATGAGCTGGCCCCGCACAGGATCCGGGCTGCCACCAACGCATTAACCATGCGAAGCGGGCCAAAGCCAAGCCCGGTAATCCATCACCACAATACCCCCTCTATCGGAGAGGGGTCGCAATGCTCACACAATTCCTGCAAGTAGCAGCCATTCGGTCACTGCCCTGCGGGCACTGAGCGGGGCCGTCAGCAGGCGCTGTCATTCCCTTATCAATAGACGAAGCGCTCGTGCAAATCCTCCAGATTCAGCTCGGCAAGGATCGCCTCCAGCCGCTCCCGGGCATTCTTGCGGCGCTGACCGGTGCGACGGGCAATGATCAGCTCGTTCTTCATCGAGTGCTCCCAGCCAACCAGCTCGGTCACTGTCAGCTGGTAGCCATGCGACTCCAGCAGCAGACAGCGCAGCACATTGGTGATCTGGCTGCCAAACTCGCGGGTATGGATCGGGTGACGCCAGATCTCCGACAGCGGCGTCATACCGAAGCTCTGATTCTTGTGCTTGCGCAGCACCGTGGCAACCTCGGCCTGACAGCACGGCACCAGCACGATAAAGCGCGCGTCCTTGGCCAGCGCGAAACGGATGGCGTCGTCGGTGGCGGTATTGCAGGCGTGCAGCGCGGTCACCACGTCGATCTTGGTCGGCAACTCCGGTGCGCTAATCGACTGCTCCACGCTTAGGTTGAGGAAGGACATTCGTTCGAAGCCGAGCCGCTGCGCCAGCTCTCGGGTGCGGTCGACCAGCTCTTGGCGGGTCTCGATGCCGTAGATGTGGCCGGCATGGCGCGCCTTCAGCACCAGGTCATAGAGAATGAAACCAAGGTAGGACTTGCCCGCGCCGTGGTCGGCCAGCGTCAAGTCGCCCTGCTCGTCGAGCAGCTCGGTGAGCAGCGGCTCGATAAACTGCACTAGGTGGTAAACCTGTTTGAGCTTGCGGCGGCTGTCCTGGTTGAGCTTGCCGTCGCGGGTAAGGATGTGCAGTTCCTTGAGCAGTTCGATCGACTGCTCGGGCTTGATTTCCGGGATGAGGCTCATGAATTGGATTCCCTGTTGATTGCCGCTATTGTAGGGCCGACGGCCCGCCCCTCCCAGCATCGTTGCGCTGCCTGGTCTTGGCAGGAGGAGTGGGCGAAGTGTCCAAGGGGTATAGAACGTCCGCCCTGCCGGCAGGACAGTATTCGGATCAGCTGGCGGCGGCCGATTCGACCAACCAGGCTGCGATGCCTTCCGCTGCGATGCGGCCACTGGCAAAGCAGGCGGTCAGTAGATACCCGCCGGTCGGCGCTTCCCAGTCCAGCATCTCACCAGCACAGAACACCCCGGGCAACGCAGTCAGCATCAGCCGCGTATCGACCGCATCAAAGCGCACGCCGCCGGCACTGCTGATCGCCTCGTCGAGCGGCCGTGGCGCCATGAGACGGACCGGCAGCGCCTTGATCGCCGCGGCGAGCCGCGCCGGATCGGCGAACTGCTCCTTCGTCAGGCACTCGCGCAGCAGCCCGGCCTTTACGCCATGGATGCCGACCTTGCTCTGCAAGTGGCTAGACAGCGAACGCGAACCGCGCGGGTGAGCGACCTCTGCTGCCACTCGCTCGGCACTCTTGTCTGGCGACAGGTCGAGTATCAGGGTCACCTCGCCGTGCGCGGCGATCGCATCACGCAGCGGAGCCGACAGCGCGTACACCAGGCTGCCCTCCACGCCGTACTCGGATACTACGAACTCGCCTCGGCGGCTGAGCATCGATCCGTCAGGCAGCATGACGCTCGCCACCACCGCCTTCAGCGGCGCACCGGCGAACTTGTCCTTGAAATGTGCGCTCCAGTCCGCCTCGAAGCCGCAGTTGGCCGGCACCAGCGGTGCGACGGCCACGCCGCTTTCGGCCAACGTGGCTACCCAAGTCCCGTCCGAACCGAGCTTGGCCCAACTGCCACCGCCGAGCGCCAGCAACACTGCGTCGGCCGAAACGGTCTTCTCGCCTTCGGGTGTCGCGAAACGCAACGCGCCGTCCGTGCTCCAGCCCAGCCACCGATGACGCACGTGGATCGCGAGCCCCGCCTCGCGCAGCCGGGCGAGCCAGGCACGCAATAGCGGCGCTGCCTTCATCTGGGTCGGGAACACCCGGCCGGAGCTGCCGACAAAGGTATCGATACCGAGCCCATGCACCCAATCGCGCAAGGCCTGGCCGTCAAAGGCGGCGAGCCACGGCTCGACCTGGTCCCGGCGCGCGCCATAACGCGCTACGAACGGCGCAAACGGCTCTGAATGGGTGATATTCATCCCGCCCACACCAGCGAGCAGGAACTTCCGGCCGACCGATGGCATGGCGTCGTACAGCTCGACGCGAAGGCCACGCGCCAGCAACACCTCGGCAGCCATCAGGCCAGCCGGGCCACCACCGACGATCGCCACCGTCCAAACGCGTTCGGCTGTTTGTCTGCGGGCTGGACTGTCCATCGGTACGGCTTCCTGTCTGGGCTGCGGTGAAAATGAAAACCGGCCCGCGAACGGGCCGGCCTGCCCGGCAATTTTCCCAGAAAGGCCGACAAAACCCAAGCACTGCGACAAGAGGCGCCCCCTGTCTGCAACGACCCCACTGTGGAGATTGCTTGCGCTAAATCAAGCGCCTCTCTAGGGGCACTCATTAAAATGATTTTGTATTTGGAACACATAAAGAACAGCCCAGTCTCTAGCCTCCGTCTTGAGTCTGCCCTTGAATTTCCCCCCAGGCTTAGCCGCCCGGTCACAAGTACGACCCAGAGTCGATGAGGTACTAAGAGCCTGTTCTAAGTCTTTTTACGGACTGCGCGGGCCCTCCGGGGCCGCAAAAAGACTTTGAACAGGCTCTAACAACCCGCCCGCGCAACGCGCCTGCCAGGCCTCCATTTTTTCCTCTCGTTTCCGCGCCTGTGGCGCGGTTTTTTTGTCCCAAATGCGACAAAGCCGCCCTATGGGCGGCTTTGTCGCATCTAGCTATGACAGCAATATTCAGTTTTTTGCCCAAATCAGCCTGGCAATCGCCGACGAATCGAGGTCGCCATCGCCTTGGTCGATCAGCTCGCGGATCAGCTCGGTCATCCGCTCCGACTCTGGCAGGCGAATGCCCAGCTCGCGTGCGGTATCGAGCACGATGTTCATGTCCTTCAAATGCAGAGTAGCCTTGAAACCGGCCGGAAACGCGTCATCGATCATGCGCTGGCCATGCACATCGAGCACTCGGCTCTGTGCAAAGCCCCCCATCAGCGCGGCGCGCACCGCGGCGAGATCCACGTCGCAGGCGCGTGCCAGCTTCATCACCTCGGCCACTGCCATCACCGTCACGCCGACCGCGATCTGGTTGCAGGCCTTGGCAACTTGCCCTGCCCCAGAATCGCCGACCCGCGTAATGCTCTTGCCCATCGCCTCCAGCGCCGGACGAATCGTCGCCAGTGCCTCTGCATCGCCGCCGACCATGAAAGTCAGCGTCGCATTGATTGCACCGATCTCGCCGCCGGACACAGGACAATCAATGAATTTCACCTCTTTTTCGGCCAATTTCACCGCAACACGCCGAGCACCAATCGGCGAAATCGTGCTCATGTCAGCAACGATCTGCCCCGACTTCAACGCACCGAACACCCCGGCCTCGTCGCACAGCACTGCCTCCACATCAGGCGTGTCCGGCAGATTGGTGATCAGCAGGTCGACCGCACCGGTGAGCGCGGCCGGGCTATCCGCCCATTGCGCCCCGGCGGCCAGCAGCGGTTCAGCCGACTCGCGGCGGCGTGCCCAGATCGTCACCTGATGGCCTGCCTTGAGCAGATTCAGCACGCACGGCTTGCCCATGATGCCCAGACCGATATATCCGATATTCATCTTCATAGCTCCCCTGGCATTCCCGGACGACACCACGCCAACAGGCTATAGCGCAGCGCTCCGAGCGCCTTTGTTGTGAATAATGCGAAATAGATGGCGCAAGCCTAATGAAAAGCCCTAGCCGCAGCCAGCGACAGTCGGCGTCGAAGCGAGGCGGTACAGTTGGCTTGACTCGAAGAAGGGAACCCGAAGAACAGCGCGCGGCGATTCAGCCTGGCAATGGCGGGCGTTTATCACGCCACTCCTCGATCGTCGTACCGCCAGCCTCAGCCCCTTGCTTCTCGAGGAAATGCACGAAGGCCAGCACTTCGGCCACCGCCCGATACAGTTCCGGCGGAATATGCTGATCGAGATCCACCTGCATCAGCAGCGACACCAATGCCGGTGAATCGTGAACAAACACTCCGGCCTCGCGCGCACGCGCAATCAGCCGATCGGCCAACTCGCCATACCCCTTCGCCACCACCTGCGGCGCACGACTTCCCTGGCGATAGCGCAACGCTACCGCCGAGCGGCGGTCTGACTTATCCAGGCTTATGCTCATCATTCACCGTCATCAAGGAAAGGGACAGACCGGCTGCAGCGAGACTGCTTTGCAGGCGCTCCTGATGCTCCCGGATCAGTGCCACCGTCGTCGGGTCGTCGGCGTGAAAACGCAATTGCAAAGCGCCACCGCCCAAGGTCAGATTGGCGTTGATGCCACCTAGCTTCGGCAGCTGTAACGCCAGCTGAGTCTGCCAGCTGCGCTCGGCAGGCTCGCCGCCTTGCTGTCCATTGGCTTCGCGTTCCTCGACACGCTGCTCGGCGATGCTCAGAGCCGCAGCAGCCCCCGGCCAAGGTTGCAGCGCCAGCGTCAGCGTATGCTGCTCCAGCGTGTCGAGCTGGCGCTGCACCAACTGCCCCATCTCGCTGGCCGCCGCACGTACCGTATCGCTTGCCGGGCGCAATGTGCCAGGCGTATTGACGACCTCGGGCTCGGCAAACAATGATGGAAAGGAAAACTTCTGCAGACCCGAAGGCGAACTCGGCATCAATCGTGCCTGCGGTTCGGCACGCAGCGACGACAGCGGCAGCTTGCCCTCAAGCCACGACTTCAGATGAGACTCGTAAAACAGACCGCTACGGCTGACCAGGTTTTTCAGCGCCTCGGCCAACTGCACCGGCGAATGGGTTTCTGCTCCTGCCGCCAGCAGCATCAGCGGGGCGCTGGCGTTGCCGGTGGCAGCCTGCGAACCGGGACGCAGCTGAGGCTGTGGATCGCGCGAGGCGGTCAACAACTCGGTCAGATAGCGCGACGCCGGGCTCAACGTCACGGCCGTCAACCCCTTGCCGGGCAGGGCTTCCGGTTCGGCAGCGCCTACCAGCGCAAACGTCAGAGGCGAGGTGCCCGCCACCCGCAACGTCAACGTGTCGCTCTTCAGCGTAGCGCGTGCCGGTAGATCGAGCGTGAACAGACTATCCTTGATCACCGCCACGAAGCGCTGGCCGTCGAGCCGCTCTGCGACTTGTGCGACGACCTCTTCCCCTGGCTTGAGGGGGGGCAAGCGCGCCGGCAGCACGCTCGCCTCGAGCAGCAGCCGCCCCTCTGTCTGCAAACGCGTGTTCGCCAGCGCCAAGACAGGTGACAGCACTGGGTTGACAGGGTTGATCATTCGGCAGGGCTGTTACGGTACAACGAGGCGATCAGTTCAGCTTCGCTATGAGAGATGCCGCAGCGCGAGGCAACTTCGCTCGCAGACAGGCCAAGGCGGACCAAGTCAATGGCATGATTGTAGGGAGAGTCGGCAGCAGGCACCGGTGCCGACACCACGGTCTTACTGCTTCGCGAAGACGCTTGTGTGCTCTTCGCCGACAGCTCGTGCACCTGCGCTGACAGCGCGTGCACATCCCGCTGCAGGTTCGATATCTGACGCTGCAGAGCGTCCACTTGACCGGCGTGTTGAGTGCTGCGCAGTGTGCGGAACACCCACACGGCCAGCCCGCACGACACCAGCAGGGTCAACCCCACCAGTGACCACAATACTCCGTTCACACTTCACCCCCCACTATCCCATAACGTGATTCAAGCGACCCGTGCACGTCATCCGGTCGCCACTTCGCCCACGCATATTTTAGTGTAAACCATCACTCACGGGGCCGGCAGGCTCAACGATAGGCCGAGTCGAGCCGATTGAGATTAAGGTTAAGCTGTTTGAGTTGGCGGCGCTCTTGCTCGACGTCGTCCAGACCTCGCAGCAGTTCATCACGCTGCCCCTCGAGCAGTGCCATTGCCTGCCGCAACTGATCGGCGCACTCGCGCAGACGCACTTGTTCCTGCAAAGAAGGCGCCTGGCTGGCCGCTTCGGCCAGCCATTGCTCCTCGACCGCGTTGCGCGCTGTCAGCAAGGGCTCCAGTGTCGCCCAATCCGGTCCCTGACAAGCCAGCAGCAGCTGGCCCGTCAGTACCGTGTAGCGCTCGAGCAATGCAGCACAGTCAGGCATGCGCCTTACCCTGCTCGCTGCCTGCTCCATCCTCACGAGCAATGTGCTGCCACGCAGGCAGCAGCTCGCGCAGCACGCCGATCACCGCGGCCAGGGCCTTCACATCGTTGGCCGCATGACCTTGCGAGATCTGATGCTTGGCGAACAGGTACAGGGCGTCCAACTGGTGGGCGATGTCGCCGCCCTTCTCGAAGTTCAATGCGGTGCGCAGCCCTTCGACGATGTCGCTGGCCTTGTTGACCATTACCCCCTTGAGCTGGATGTTGCCGTCCGCGATCGCGCGCTGGGCCTTCTCCAGCGCCTCGATCGCGCCCTCGTACAGCAACACGATCAACTCGAGAGGAGTCGCACCCAGCACCTTGGTTTGCAGCGCATCGTCCTGATAGGCGCGTTGGAACTGCTGCAGTTGTCGATTGATACTCATAGCCACCTAACACTTACATGCCGAGGGACGAAGCGACCCGGTTCAGCGAAGCCTGCATGGTAGCAAGACTGGAATTCAGTTGGGAGTATTGGGCGAGCAGCGCCTGCTGACGACGATCCAACGCTGCCTGGATGCTGTCCTGCCGGTTACTCTGCTGCCGGCGGCTAGTCTGTAGGTTGCCATCACGCGAACCGATCAGCCCCTGGGTGTCCAGCATGCCAGAGATGCTGTTAACGAGATTGGTACCCGGGCCATTCGTCAGCATCGTGGCAACCCCGTTGGGATCGCTCTGCAAGGCCTTCGTAAATGCACTGCCATCGAGCATGAGCTTGCCGTTCTTGTCGAGCGTGATGCCGATTTTCACCAGCGGGAAGGCGTCCGTTACCTTGGGGCTGCCAGAGGCGCTATACGGCGCACTGATCTGCGTATAGATCTGCCGCTGCACCGACAGCAGCATGCTGTCGCCCTTGAACGAGCCGTCTTTGCCGCGCAGCGAGTTGGTCAGGTCGATCACCTTGTTGTAGGCGTCGACGAAGTCCTGCGCCTTCTTCTGGATTGCATCGTTGTCGCGCCCGACCGTAACGCCGCTGCTGCCGACTTTGTTGAAAGTGAACGTCATGCCCGGCACCGCATCGCTGACGGTATTGCTCTGGCTGGTCAGCGACACGCCGTTTAACGTGTACTGGGCATCTTGCGCGGTCGAGTTGCCGATTGTAGCGGGGGGATTGCCGGTGCCGGCTAATTTGGCAACCAAAGGATCCCCGGGCTGGCCATTGCTAGTGATCTGGCCATCGGTCGAGCCGGTCTTCTGGCTCATCAACACCACCTTGTAGCTACCGCCGCCCTGGTTCACCAGCGAGGCAGTCACACCGACACCGGCACCGTTCACCTTCGACACGAAGTCGTTCAGCGACAGATTGCTAGCCCCCAAGTTGACCGTCTGGCCGTTGATCATTACAGCCCCCTGCAGACCGGTCACCGCCGTCGTGGGATCCGCTACACCGCTGAGCGAGTAGGTCACCGTCTGCGGCGCCGCCAGTTGGGTGACATTCAGCTGGAAGGAACCGTTCGGCGTCGTTCCATCCGACGTCGCCGTGACCGTGCTCGGGTCACTCGAGGTCACCTTGTTGACTTTCAAGAAGTCCGACGCGGTCATCTTGCTCATTGCCGCTTTCAAGTCGGACAACGCCGACTTGAGCTTGCCGAGATCGGACACCTGCGTGTCGATCGTCATGATCCTGCTCTTGACCTGATTCAGCGGACCCTGCTCGGTCGAAATCAGCTGGCTCACCAGCTGATTGACATCCATACCCAGGCCGGAAGGCATGCTATACGCCATGGACTTTCTCCTAAATGCTGCGAAGCGGAACGACGGGCCTTAGGCCTTGTCGCGGATCAACAAGCCCTGCAAGTGCTCGAGCGCCTGGGCCAACCTGACAGCCTCCTCCGACGGAATCTGCCGGATCACTTCCTTGGTGCCACGGTCGACCACCCGCACGACCGGCGTGTCGGTCTCTTTATCGGTGGTGAACTCCAGATCGCTGTTGATCAGTGACACATGGTCGTTGAGCTTTTTCAGGCTATCGTTCAGCGCTTTCTCGTCGGGTTGGCGACGCTGCTGGCTGGCCAGATCGGCGGCCAGTCCGTTGTCGCGCGCATTGACCACCGGCACCGCCGTGCCAGTCTCCGGCGAGGCCGATGGGGCCTGATTGCCCGCGAACTGCGGCAGTTGTTCAGGCGAACGCACTGCCACCGGTTGTGCAGCTGGGTTCACGAGCGGTAAGAAATTCGTTTGCATGAAAAACATCCCAAGTTAAGGCAAAAGGCCCCGGTACACACCGGGGCCCCAGTACCCTTCGCGAGGCGAAGACCCGACCGATTACTTCAGCAGGCTCAGCGCCGCTTGCGGCAGCTGGTTGGCCTGCGACAGCATCGCGGTACCGGCTTGCTGGATGATCTGGTTGCGGGTCAGCGTGGCCGATTCGGTAGCGAAGTCCGTGTCCATGATGCGGCTCTTCGCAGCGGACGTGTTTTCGGTGAAGGTTTGCAGGTTGGTCACCACCGCGCTGAAGCGGTTTTGTGCCGCGCCGAGCTGGGCGCGCATGTCACCAAGAGTCTTCAGGTCAGTATCGAACTTACCGATCGCTGCCGACGCATTGGCTTGCGTCGTGAAGGTAACAGAGGTCGTAGCCGCCAAGCTGAAATTAGCGGCAGCAATGGTCATCTTAATCGAATCATTGGCCGTGGTACCCGCCCCCACGTGGAAAGTAAAGACCTTCGCTGTCGCAGTACTCATCAACGTTTGGCCATTGAACGTCGAACCTTTGATCAGACGCTTGTTTTCATTACTCAGCTGATCCAATTCCAGCTTCATCTGCACGCGGTTGGCCGTGGTCGAAGTGCCATTGGCCCCCTGCACGGCCAGTTCGCGCATACGCTGCACGTTCGATTCGATCTGACCGAGCACGCCTTCGGCAGTTTGAGCCATCGAGATGGCGTCGTTCGCGTTGCGCATGGCCTGGTTGCTACCACGGATCTGCGCGGACATGCCGCTGGCGATCGCCAGACCCGCCGCGTCGTCCTTGGCGCTGTTGACGCGCATACCCGACGACAGACGCTGCAGCGAGGTAGCGAGGGCCGACTCCGAGGTGTTCAGGTTGCGCTGGGCGTTCAGGGAAGAAATATTGGTATTGACGTACAGTGCCATGGTCGACTCCGTTTAACTTAGTTAACTTAACTGCGGTTGTGGCAGGTAGAACTGCACTGGAACTCGCCATGCAGTTGCGCCATAGACTCTATGTCGGTCACGTTCAAAAAAGCTTTAGAGTTTCTGCACATCATTTTTTTGCAGCGACCTGCCAGTCCGACTCCTCCGGCGCAACGCCGCACGCAGCAAGGCGTTCAGCCATCCGGGCAAAGACGTCCCGGTAGTTTTCCGTGTAGTGGCGCCGCCAGGTCAGCGCCGGATAGTTCACTTCATTGCGCTCGGACGGCACGCTTTGCGGTGTTTCTGCCCCCGGCATGAACAGCCAGGTCACCACTCCCAACGCGCGAGCCAGCGCACCAGGACATGCCGATGCCGAGATCACCAGGTCTAGTCCACTCACCAGAGCAGCCACGCCTTCGAAGTCGTCTTTCAAATCCAGATCCGGCCAAATGTGCAACTGGGCACCATAGCGGCGTTCGACCTCTTCCACGTCGGCTTCAGGGCATACATAGTTGAGGTTTACCCAATGAACGTTCGGCAGGGCAAACAGCGGCGCCAGTTCATCATAATTGGCATAGAATTTGTTGCGCTGCGAATTTTGCAGGCTGCTGCGCCAGCAGAGCCCGATCTTGAGTCCCGGGCCGAGCGCTGTCAGACGTTCCAGCCACAGATTTTGCAAATCAGCACGCGGCTGCAGGTGCTGGATACGGCACGCCGGATAGACATAATCGCCCTGTAACAGGCTACGCAGCGAGAAGGCCGCCACATCGCAATCGATATCGGTACGGGTCATGTCGTTATCCAGCCCCTCGGCGGCAATCTGCGCCTCGGGAAAGCTGCGCTGCAGCAGCGAAACCAGGCGCCGGTCGCACTCTATCTTGACGCGCCCTCCCTCCTGCCGCGCCCTTTCTATTAGGGCAGAGTAATACATAGACATGTAAACTTCGTCACCGACCCCCTGTTCACGCCACACAAGAATCGTCTTGCCATGCAGGGATTCGCCCGACCAGCGGGGCACCATGAACTGGCGGTTGGGCTGCCGCTTACCCAGGATCAGGCCCGAATCAATATATTTATCCGCGGCACGGGCATTACCGATGAACGAGTAGTAGTGCCCCAGATTGTATTGAGCCACCACCATATCCGGATAGGTGTGCAGGATTTTTTCGTACAGCCCGATGGTCTCGGCGTGCCGGTTGCCCAGGTCTGCATAAACATTCACCAGCTGGCTCATCTGGTAAAAGTCCGGCTTGTTCCCTATCAGAGCAGCCGCCCGTTCCGCATGGCTTTCCGCCTCGGCCAATTGGTCACGCGTCAGGTAGAGGCTGGCCTTCGCCATATCGAACTGCCACGGGCTGGCTTTCGCATAGTCCGGGTCCTCCAGCAGGGCGAAGCACTCGTCGAAACGCTCCAGCGCTCTCAGCAGATTGAACAGCAGGCGCTGGAAGCGCACCATGTCGCCGCTCTTGCTCAGGCGCTCGCGGCATACCTTTTCCGCCTTGTCGGCAAACTGGAAGCGCGAGAACTCCTCCTTGGCCGTCGTGGCGGCACGGATATACAGTTCGGCGAGGTCATCGACCCCGTCCTCGCTTTGCTCGTTTTCCAGTTTGTCGGCTAACCATACTTCGTACTGCCGGAGATTGTGCAGGCCGAGCAAAGTCGCATGCCGAGAAAGCACAGTGAAATCATGCAAATTGCACGCCGCTTCCACCGCCTGCGTTCGCAGTTCGAAGTCGCGGGGGTAACGTTCTAACACCTGCTCGCTGTACTGCAGCGCCTCTACCGATGCCCCGGCGCGCAGCAAGACGTTGACCCGCGCCTTCGAGAGCAGTAAATCCTCCGGATACATGGCCTGCGCACCTGCCAGCGCCTCAAGCGCTGCAGCATAGTCCTGAACGCTGACATAAAAGAGGCTTTGCTGGTAGTAAGCAAAGACCGTCTCACCTTGGTTAACGCCCTGCTCAAAGGCAGACAACAAGAGCTGCATATCACCGCGCGAAGCCGAAACCACGGCACGCGCGGCGCACGAGTCGATGCTGACGCCATACTGCCCTTCGAGGGCATCGACATACGACAGCGCTTCCTCGTATTTTTCCAGTTGAAACGCCACCCAGATCAATTGACACAGGTCTGCATACGTGGCCGGCGCCACAAAAAATAACTTGACGATCCCCTTGAACGCAGCAGAATAGTTCTGCAGCTTGTGAACGAGCAGCGCGATCACCTCTCGCGACTCCCGGTGCAAGCCCTCGTAACTGTTCAACAGTTTCGCAAAAGCCTGAGCAGCGCTGACGTAGGCGCCCTGTGCCTGTTCGAGATAGCCGGTTGCGAGGAGGCACACCGGATGATGCGGCATCAGCATCTGAACCTGGAAGAGGCACTCCGCCGCTGTTTTGCTGTCCCCTTCCAGAACCGACAACCATGCCTGAAAAGAAAGGTGTATGCCAGCTTGCACACCTTGGGCCGCCAGACTATTCAACACTCTCCAGGCGCCACTGACATCCTCAGAACGGATAAGTGCGTAAACCAGGGCATAACCGATGGGTTCATTGCCGGGCAGCTGCTCGAACAGATTCTGCAAGGCCTCGATGGCGAAAGGTAGATTTCCTTCGGGACAGTCCACTTGCAACAACAATGCTTCCGACAAAAAGAATGCATCGCTCACATCCTGCGCAAGCACCTCATCGACCAGTTGACGGGCATCCTGCCACAGACCCGAAAGCCGCATAGCTCGCAAGGCAATAGCAGCCAACTCGATATGCCCGCTCTCCCGATACCACGGCAAGGCATGGTCGGCAATATATTGCGCATCACCCTGGCAATAGGCACACTCCAAGCGCCACTGCAATACCACGGGGCTGCTATCTTTTTTGATGATTTGTTCCAAATAGGCAATCGCCTCATCAAAACGACACTGTTGATAACAGGTCAGCGCCAAGCCAAAACTGGCCTCAACCGACACATCCACACTATCTAGTAACGAGCGAAACAGGGCCTCAGCTTCTTCATAATTACCAGATAGCAAGCTTTCATTAGCATCGTTCAATAGCAAAGACATAGACAACCCTGTCAAAAAATTCGGCTACAATAGCAATTGTTTCGCAAAACGAACAAACACACCACTTCATCTGAGCAAGCCTGAATTCTGTGCACCACACCGTAACCCGAGACGAAGCTAGTTCCGCCCCATATCGGGCACCGAAAAATCTAAAACATCCATTTTGTTACTAACCTTTCAGCTTGTAGTGTCATTTTGACCAGCTTTGCAACATGAACAAAATCAGCATGTTACAAAACACTGAAAGTGACATTACTAGTGAAAACCTTAGTATATGGAAAGCCACAATTATTCTTTACCCTCTTTCCAATACTCATCTCTTAACAAGCCAAACTCAACAACATCTCGCCATTCACCACTCTTGAAAGCGGCCTGCCTCCGCACCCCTTCCTCCCGCATCCCCAGTTTCTGAGCAAGGCGAATCATTCTATGATTATTATCAAAAGTTCCACAGTATATTCGATGCAGATTCAGAGCTTTGAACCCATGACAAAAAATGCAAGTGGCCACTTCAAAACCAGCCCCAGGCGGGGCACTCCCACCCAACAATATAGAAAACTCCGCAGAGCGGCAGATTAAATCGATACGATTTAGCGACACATTCCCAACATGAGCACCATCCTCTTTGCCCTCCACCGCCAGAACTAAGCAGTCGCGACGCCCATCAAGGCCCGATATATACTCCAACGCCCCCTTCCGTGAATAAGGGAAAACATGATGTGAGTTCCCCTGACAGACGGTCTCATCATTGAGCCACTCAGGGTATACCCCCTGAGCATGTTGCTCCGTCAGCAGGCTCAAAAAAAAACGCTCGGTTTCTAAAAATTTCATCACACTGCCCTATAAGCAGCAACAACCTTTTTTACCGCAATCGCAATATCATCCAAATCTTCAAATGTCATTGCCGCATGCACCCAATCTCCAACCAACAAGCGCTCAAAATGCATCTCTTCGGCGACTGGGCACAACCCCTTGCTGTAATCCACCACCCCGTCGTAGCCATCCCATTCAAAGGGGAAGCCGCTCTTGCCAAAAGCGACCTTCTGCTGGTACAAGGGTTGCAAATACAATGGCTCTACATACCCTTCCCCAACCGGTACGCCCTCCGCCCTTAAGGCCTTGGCAAATTCTGCGCGGCTTACCCCGGCTCGATCAGAGAAAAACTTGAATGGATAAACGTACCAGCCATGTAGCATTCCTTCTGGCAACAAAGGCACCTCTATCTCAGAAACGCCTTTAAGCGCGCGGCCCAAATACTCCGCATTTTCTTGCCGACGCTTGACCAATTCAGGGAGTTTCTTGAGCTGCTCATAAGCAATCGCCGCCTCTATTTCAGTCATCCGGTAGTTAAAACCCACCATATTGACTAGATTGCGCACACCCTTCTTTGCCACCACCGCTTCAGCATGATTCCTGATGAGCTGCAAACGCTCGGCAAACTCGCTGGAATCTGTTACCACAACCCCCCCCTCACCACAGTGGATGGTTTTATGGTAATTCAGACTAAAAACGCCAATATGACCTAAAGTCCCTGCAAGACGATCCTCATAACGGGCACCGGGAGCCTGAGCACAGTCTTCAATCACGACAAGCCCATGGGCATTGGCCAGCGAAATAATCTTCTCAAACTCTGCCGGACGACCAAAGATATCGACAACGATGATGGCCTTTGTCCTTGTCGTGATCTTTTTCGCTATCGTCTCCGCGGTTATGCAATAAGACTCTCGATCGATATCCGCAAAGACCGGCACCGCCCCATAGACTAAGGGAGCCGTGGCTGATGCAGACATGGTATAGGGAGATACGATAACTTCGTCCCCTGGACCAACCCCTGCAGCACCTACTGCGGCATATAGGCCCGACGTAGCAGAGTTGACTGAAACAGCATGCTTCACCGAGAAAAAATCCTCCCACGCTCTTTCCAGACGCTGTACATGGGGGCCACCGTAAAAATCGTCGGACCAGGTTCCCAAGAACTGAGATAGAATTCCTGCGTCAAGGACCTTATTTACAGCCGCACGTTCCTCTTCCCCCAGAGTGTTATAAGTCGGAAATGGTTTTTCCCGAACAGACTCCCCACCATTTATCGCCAGACGCTGCACAATACCACCTCAATTAATAAATTCAGCAATATGATTGAAAATACAATCAGTCGCTTTCTGATTCAATTCAATCCGTTCAAGAACTTCAGTGCGGCATCTTCTTGATTTTTCCTCAAACAGCTCTTCATGCACTGCCTCAAACAAGCCATCCTTTTCATACACGACTCGACTCCAGCCTAACTTGTTTGAAGGCAAACAGTCCAATTCGCTCACCACCCCTGGCTGATAACTCAAAACATGCGACTTTAGATAGCACCCCTCTAACAGGAGCATGGAATTCATCCCAAAGACCAGATCTGCCACTTGAACATATTCATACGAGGCCACTTTAAGCTGTTCAAATTGGAAATTTTCCGCTTCGACCACTCTTACACGCCCGGTCGACAGTTCATCCGGCGTGGCCATTTCTCGAGGATGTCGACGCACAAGCACACATGCTTTTAATTGCCTCTCTTCCCCAGCATGCAACAGCACCTTGTCCAGCTCGGTTACGACATCTCTCAGGGCTAACTTTTCATCGAATGGCAGCACAACACCATCAAAGATGGATTGGGCATAGAAGCTAGAAAGCGGCTGTGAAACAAAAACAAATAAAAAGTCTACTCCATATTTTTTCAATAGGCAGTTGCGCAGCCATTCCTTCAAAGAGCTCGACAACTTATACTGGGTGAGACTCTCTAGTACCGGCTGCCCCGTAACTTTAACGATCTCAGCCGGAAACCCTTCCATTTCCATGGAGCGTTTGGCGTTATCATCCATTACTGCAATCAGACTGGGTAACAGCAGTTCATTCGCCTCACCCAAAAACCTCGCTCGATAATTGCTCCAGTAATCCAGCACCGCGATGCTCGGCACTCCGTTATTACCTCCCCACTGAATTGCCTTTCTCTCCAATGAAAGGGCGTTTACAGAGGTCCCAAGCAACAACAGCTTCACACCAGGCAGATTATCAAGCCAGGCATACAACTCTGACTCGTCATTCAAACGACAACAGGGAACATGCTCATTGCTCCATACCGCAAACGCCTGAAAATAGCCGGCGACACTTATTTTTATCTTTTCTGCACTCAATCTTGCCACTAGCGGCAATAAAGCTTTCGCCCCACCGGGGTCGCCCGCCAAAATGGCTACCACTGATTCGCCTTGGCAATGCATCACCACGACACGACTTCCCTCATTGCCGTATTGGCTGCCCTTAAAGCTCTAAATGCATTTTCCGCGTTTGAGACTGGCTGGCGACTCTCCAGAATCGAGTCTCGCAAATCTTCCACAGCCCTCAGCAACAAATCCTTCATATTCTCATGGGACCACTCTTCGACCAGCTTGAGTTCAGTGTAACCATGATAAATGGCACTGGGAAAAACTCGGGATACCACAATTTTTCCACCACCATCGACAATCTGAACTCGCCCCTTATCTGTCACCACATCCATTTCAAAAACGGAAAAATATCTAGCATCACAACCGTGGAGCATCGCGCTCACAGCGCGCGATCTCAAATGTACATTCAGCGTTGGGTCTCCTTGAAAGTCTATCGAGGCACTCTCCCACCCGACAGCCATCTTGATCTCGCCAAAAAACCAGTCAAACAAATCCAACCAATGAGTTCCATTATGCATCAACCCCTTGGTATAAAACCCATTGACAGTTTGAACCTCGCCAAGAGTACCACTTCTAATCAGGCTGGCCAGTTTCCGGTGTTCGGAGCAATACCTTCTTGAGTAATTAACCAGAACAGGTATATTAGATCTTCTAACTTCCGCCAATACACCCTGGGCATCTTCCAATGTTAGCGCGAGCGGCTTCTCAAGAAAAATTCCCTTAACTGACTTCATAGCCAAAGCCTGCCGTACCAAGCTCACATGAGTAGCATCAGGGCTAGCAATGCTAATGATATCTACCGTTTCGTTTCGGAAAAAATCTTCTGTCGACCCATATACACGACTGGCATCAACCCCGTAACGCTTAGCACACTCATGCGCGCGCTGAATGTCTGGGTCGACCACCGCGACTAGCTGCAGTCCATCTGCGCGTGCATAAGCTTCCGCATGTGTATAGACGCCAACCCCGCTCCCAGAATTGATAAAGCTATAGCCAATTTTCCCACAGCCAATCAAAGCCACATTCAAAATAGCCATATTTTCAAAACCAAATCATCAGTCAAGGCTGTCTAGGGAAACAGGGGTATTCTTACCGACATCCCTAATCACTTTTTTCCCAACTATTTCTTCAAAAAACTTGGGGGGCAAACCAAAGCCCGGGCGAACACTCCTGATCGCATCTTCCGTCACCACATCACCTGCTCTTAGTGATTTGACGAAATATAAGGATCGGCGAAATTTGACATTACCCTGCTCGCTAGATTTGCGCCCGTAATCGACCTTGCCCAACGCTTGCCAGGCGGTCCGCACTCCGACGCACAACGCCGCCAGGTCTGCCGGCTCGAGCGAAAAGCTGTCATCCGGCCCGCCGCCCTTGCGGTTGAGTGTGAAGTGTTTCTCGACGATCGAGGCGCCCTGGGCCACGCCGGCGATCGCCGTCGTGTTGTCGAGCGTATGGTCGGACAAACCTGTAACCAAGCCGAAACGGCGGCTCATGTCGGGAATGGTGAGCAGGTTGTAATCCTCGGGCGGGGCCGGGTAACCGCTCACGCAATGCAAGATGGCCAGCTCCTTGCAGCCCCCCTCATAAGCGGCGTTGATGGCTTCCTGGATTTCCTCGGCATCGGCCATGCCGGTGGAAATGATCATCGGCTTGCCGGTGCCCGCGACGTATTTGATCAGCGGCAGGTCGATCGCCTCGAAAGACGCGATCTTGTAGGCAGGGGCATTCAGGTCTTCCAGCAGGTCGACGGCGGTGGTGTCGAACGGCGAACTGAAGATGGTGATGCCGAGTTTGCGGGCATGCTCGAATAGCGGGGCATGCCATTCCCACGGCATGTGTGCTTCCTGGTAGAGCTGGTAGAGGGTCTTGCCGTCCCACAGGCCGCCGTGGATCTGGAACGCGTCCGAGTCACAGTCGAGCGTGATGGTGTCGGCAGTGTAGGTCTGCAGCTTGATTGCGTCGGCGCCGGCCCGTTTCGCTTCCTCAATGAGACGCAGCGCGGTTTCCAACTTGCCGTTATGGTTGGCCGACAGTTCGGCGATGACGTAGGGGGGCGTATCCGTGGCGATGCGGCGGCCGGCGATGTGGATGCTGGGGAGGGTCGACATGCTGTTATTCTCTGGGGTTCGCTAGCCATTCGGCGGCAAGAAGGCCGAAGCATACAACGTCGTAATACTCCTGCCCGTCAAAATACTGTTCGCGCAGAATTCCCTCCTGACGGAATCCCAAGCGCTGATGCAGCCCGACCGAGCGCTCGTTGCAAGCGAACGCCTGGCCGCAGACCTTGTGCAACTTCAGTTCCTTAAACGCATGCTCGAGCGCGCAATGCCCGAGTTGCCGCCCCGTTCCCCTGGGAGCCTCAGGCGCCGCGTAGAAGCCCCAGTCGGCGATGCCGCCCGGCGCAATCTGATGCAGGTTAATGAATCCCTGCGGGACGCCATCGCGTTCAAAGAGTAACAGGTGCCGGTCGGGATCTTGAGACGCTCGCTCGAACCAGCGGGCATGCTCGGCAAGCTCGATCTCGCGCTGCGTGTACATATAGCTGCGCACCTCTTGGTGGTTGCGCCAAGCCAGCACGAGCTCCAGATCATCATGCGTCATCGGGCGAATCCGATGCTGATGCAGGGTCGATCCGCTTTCAGTCAATTCAGGGACTCCATGTGCCGCACGAGAGCCTCCGCCCCGCGGCCGTCTGCGATGTGGGCAGCCGCCAGGCTCAAGGCTTTGCCTCGTTGCGGCGATGAGAACAGGGAATTCAACAAGCCGGGAAGCCGGTCCGGAATCTGCGCCGGATGTTGCAGAACAAGAGCGGCCCCTGCCTGTTCGAGCCCGTCAGCAACATGGCGCTGATTATCTGCAAGCACCACCATCACGGTCGGCAACCCCAGGCAGCAACGCTCCCAGGATGTCGCTCCCGCCGCACCGATCGCCAGGTCACAGTCGGCCATCAGTCGCGCCATATCGTCGACAGCCACCCTGACCTCGGCCGACCATGGCATCTGTTCGGCCTGTTGGCGAACCTTAGCAAGCCAGGGGGCGTTGGCCCCCATAACCACGGTGATCCGGCAATGGGCAGGCAGCTCGGCCAACCTGAGCGCCTCTAGTATTCGGCCGGTGGCGTTGTCCTTGTCGACGCCCCCCATGGTGATGAGCAGGTGTTCGAGCCGCGGCTTTTCCCGGCGTTGCAGGCTATAAGGACGCAACTCGGCGAATTCGGGACGCAACAGGGCGTATTGCGAACCGCAAAGCAAGATACAGCCGGCGGGAACCCAAGAAGCGTAGTCGGAGGGAGAACGACTAAAGGTCTGGTCCAGCAAGAGATCGCACACATGAGGCCGATCGGCCAAGTCGTCGATTGCCAACAGGTGGCGGCAATACGGTTTGAGCTCGCTTTCCCAGCGAGCATCGAGAGCATAATGGTCGACGATCAGCCAGTCCGCCTGCAACTCGCGAAGGATGGCCACGCATTCGGCTGCATCCTGCTCTTGGCTGGTACCGAGCCAAGCGGCGTGCGCGGGCTGGGGTGCCCGGCTGACCTGCTTCATCGCAGATGAACTCGTATCCTGAGGTTCCGAGCCGTCCAGGACATAGGTGTCGTAGCCCTTGTTGCGGATGAGTTCGATCAGGTTGCCGCGGTGTGCACGGCAGAGGAAATGACATTCGGCGCCCCTGGCCTTGAGCGCATCGGCCACAGTCAGGCAACGCATGACGTGGCCTGTGCCCATGTCGAGGGAAGCGTCAACGCGAAAAGCGACTTTCATTTTCTGCCCTAGGACTGCATGGCCTTGAACAACCACTCGGCGCGCACCCAGTCTTCCGGGGTATCGATATCCTGCACCCGATGACGGGGTAATGGGACGGGAACGGAAGCCGGGCTGAAAATCACCCTCCCCTGCAGCCAGGCTTCGGCACGCCCCCAGTAGAACTGGCCGGCGTCGTGCCAGGCCTCTTCCAGGTCTTGAGAACGAGTGTTGAAATGTTCCGGGTTGAACATCTCGACCCGGCCCTCTGCGGTGATGCGGATGGCCCGCTGAATGGGAAAGGCGTACGTGGTGACCGAGAAGGCGTAGTCAACATCGTCATTGGTAATGATCTCCAAACCGCGTCGGATGTCATCACCACTGACGAACGGCGCTGTGGCATACAGGCAGCAGGCATGTTCGACCATCTGATCATGGGTGTTGACCCATTCGATGGCATGGCGAATAACCGGGATGGTGCCAGTGTGGTCGTCGGACAGTTCGGCAGGGCGCATGAAAGGCACGGCAGCGCCGTACCGACGTGCCACCTCGGCGATTTCCGCGTCATCGGTGGACACGATCACCTGATCGAAGCAGCCGCTTTTGAGCGCTGCCTCGATCGACCAGGCGATCATTGGCTTACCGCAGAACGTCTTGATGTTCTTGCGCGGGATGCGCTTGCTGCCACCTCGGGCAGGAATAATGGCCAGTTTCATGTTAATACCTCACGCAGGGCCGCGATAACCTGATTCTGCTGCGACTCGGTCATGGTCTGGAACATCGGCAGGCTGATGGCCTCGCGATAGTAACTTTCGGCTTGCGGGAAATCGCCAGGTAGAAAACCCATGCGCTGATAGTAGGGCTGGGTGTGCACTGGGATGTAGTGCAGGTTGACGCCGATGCCCCTCTCACGCAGGGACTCGAAAACCTGGCGGTGGCTCTTGTCGAGCTTGTCCCGTCGCAGGCGGATGACGTAGAGGTGCAGACCGGAATAACTGTCTGGATGCTGCCAAGGCGTGGTCACCGGCAAGCCTGCCAGTAGCTCGTCATAGCGACGGGCCAAATGGTGGCGGCGCGCGACGTACTGGTCCAGCCGTTCCATCTGCGAAACGCCCAACGCAGCCTGCAGTTCGGTCATGCGGTAATTGAAGCCGAGGTCGATCTGCTGGTAGTACCACGGGCCGTCGCTCTCGCAGGTCATTTGGACCGGGTCGCGGGTAATGCCGTGGCTGCGCAGCAGATTCATTCTGTTGGCCAGTTCGAGATCGTTGGTCAGCGCCATACCGCCTTCTGCGGTGGTGACAATCTTCACCGGATGGAAGCTGAACACGGTGATGTCGCTATAGCGGCAATTGCCAATGAACTCCCCGCGGTACTTGCCTCCGATCGCGTGGGAAGCGTCTTCGACGATCTTAAAGCCATAGCGCTGGGACAAAGCATGGATCGCGGCCATGTCGCAGGGCTGGCCGCACAGGTGGACCGGCACGACGACCTTGGGCAGCGTGCCTTCTCGCTCAGCCTGCTCCAGCTTGCGTTCGAGCGCTTGCGGACACAGGTTGTAGGTGCAAGAGTCGATGTCGACGAAGTCGATCGTGGCGCCACAATACAGCCCGCAGTTGGCCGAGGCGACGAAGGTGATCGGCGAAGTCCACAAACGGTCGCCTGGGCCGAGCCCCAATGCAAGGCAGGCGATATGCAGCGCAGACGTGGCGCTGTTGACCGCCACGGCATGGCTCGCGCCGACATGGCGGGCCACACTTTGTTCGAAGCGCGGCACCATCGGCCCCTGAGTAAGGAAGTCCGATTGCAGCACATCGAGGACGGCATCGACATCGGCTTGGGTAATGTCTTGGCGGCCGTAGGGAATCATCGCTTAGAAGCTCCCAATCTTGTTGGCGTTGCGATCGAGCCAAGCCTGCAGCTGGGCGTCGTCCATCCACTCGCTGTTATTGTCACTGGCGTAGACAAAGCCCTCTGCCACCTTCTTGCCGTCCTTGATGCGCTTCTCGCAGGTCGCCCAGCCGTTGATATTCGGCAGTATCTTGAAGTGCTCGGGATACTCGTAGGTGTAGTAGGCGTCTTCGGCGCTGATCATCTGCTCGTGCAGCTTCTCGCCCGGACGAATGCCGATGATTTCCTGCCGTGCGTCGGGGGCGATTACGCGGGCAAGGTCGGTCATTTTCATCGACGGGATTTTCTTCACATAGATTTCGCCGCCCTCCATGTCCTCGAAGGCATGCCAGACCAGTTCCACGCCCTCTTCCAGCGAGATCATGAAGCGAGTCATACGCTCGTCGGTGATCGGCAACACGCCTTTGTTTTTGATTGACATAAAGAAGGGAATGACCGATCCGCGCGACCCCATCACATTGCCGTAGCGGACAACAGCGAACCGGGTGCCCTCGCCGCCCGAGTAGGAATTGCCCGCCACGAACAATTTGTCGGACGCCAGCTTGGTGGCCCCATACAGATTGACCGGGCTGCTCGCCTTATCGGTCGACAGCGCCACGACCCGCTTGACGCCCTGGTCGATGCACGCATCGATCAGGTTCATCGCGCCGTTCACGTTCGTTTTGACACACTCGAAGGGATTGTATTCGGCCGTCGGCACGATCTTGGTGGCGGCTGCGTGCACGACGTAATCGACTCCGTCCAGCGCGCGGTACAAACGATCTTTATCGCGCACATCGCCGATGAAAAAACGCACCCGGGAATCGCCCTGAAATTTCTTGGCCATTTCCCATTGCTTCATTTCATCTCTGGAATAAACAATTACCTTTTTAGGATTGAACTTCTCCAGAGTCATCGGCAAGAAAACATTACCAAAAGAACCAGTTCCTCCAGTCACCAAAATTGTTTGATTGTCAAACATACCCTCTTTTACCGATGACATCACCACCCCAGCTAAAAATTACGTTATCAATGGAATTTGATCGTAGTGCAGAAAATTTTATTTAGCACAGAAAACTTATTTCTCGATCAAACTTGAAAATTAATCAAACCCGGAAACTTTCCAATTCATAGATAGACAATGGAAGTCCACCTACTGAAGCTCATCTTCAGTTTTGATTCCTAATCCGCGATGCTAACTACCCATGCCTACAATCAGGTTAATGTAGACGCGTCCAGTTTTTCATTTGAGCACAGTGTTGCAATAAGCAAAAAAAGGTAGCTGCAAACAACAAAGAAGCATATCTATGTCATAAAATATTACCAATAAAACCTCAAAGTCATTGCAGACTCCTCTCCTTCAGCCCCGATACATTGCATGCTGAAAGACATACTATTTTCGACCGTATCGCCAAACACTTGAACAACTCCAATGCAACCTCGGCATCACAAGGAGCTGCCGCTCTTCAGCGAAGAGGTGCTCTAGGAGAACTGTTCAAAGGCAGCTTGGGTCACTACCTGGGTGGTTAAGTCCAATAAAATCAATTAGTAAGCATACCATGCAGATGCCTAAAAACTATATGCACTCCGTACCCAACAGCCTAAGCCAGCTTGAGTAGCGTCGAGCCAAGCGCCTGGCCTCTGATTGGCAAGACTCACCGTAATGACACAGGCACAACTCCTGTTGCGACACAGTTAGGCCAGCATGCAAAGCACAAGCCAGCCCAAAATCGTCAATCAACACCCACTCACAGGTCAAGTTACCCTCCAGTCAGGACTTGCAAGGCACACTCTTCCCCAAGAGGTCAGGAGTCAGGAGTCAGGAGTCAGGAGTCAGGAAAAACAGGATGCTGTGAGGGTTGCTAACTTGCCAAGCACAATTCCCCGCCCGCCGCCACGGCTAAGAGCCGCTAACAACCCCCTTGGCGTTGTTATGCGGCCTCGCTGTACTACTTTCACTGCCAGGGACGAACGACAACGCGGTGTGCCGGCAGGGTACGGTCCCGGAGGGCAGGCCCGGCAAACGGACAGCGCAGTCCGTCAAAAGACTTTGAACAGGCTCTAAGGACGCAATGGGCAGTAGCGCTGCAACGATTCCCAAGCTCCAGACACCCTCATAACTTCCCTGTTACCTCAACCACCGCAGCCATTCAGAACAGCACGCCAAATAGCTTGCGAACTCGCTCCATCGCCGTGCTGGCGTGGTCCGGGTCGAACGCACCGGCGCTACCGTTACCCTCGCCGATGCGCTTGCCGGCCGCCCATCCGGTCACGCCGCACAGATGTGCGTAGGGGATGCCCAGCTCGCGGGCCAGTGCCGCTTCGGGCATGCCGGTCATGCCGACGATATCGGCGCCGTCCCGCTCGATCCGGTTGATCTCGGCCACAGTGGAAAGGCGCGGTCCTTGGCTGCAGGCGTACACGCCGCCGTCGACGATGTCGACGCCGGCGGCCTCGGCCGCCTCGAGCAGGCGCCGGCGTAGCGCCGCATCGTACGGCTCGCTGAAATCGGCATGCGTCACCGGTCGGCCAGCGCCTTCGAAATAGGTGTGCTTGCGCCCCCAGGTGTAATCGATGATGTCATTCGGCACCACCAGCATCCCCGGGGCCATGTCGGGGCGAATGCCGGCAACGGCGCCGATCGCGAGCACGCCCCGTATCCCCTGTTCCTGCAGCGCCCAAAGATTGGCGCGGTAGTTGATCTCGTGCGGTGACAAGGAATGGCCGTAGCCGTGACGGGCGATGAACACGACGCTCTGGCTGCCGATGCGGCCGAAGGTCAGTGCGCAGGATGGGTCGCCGTACGGGGTGCGAACGACACGGCGGTGTTCGACGTCGAGTTCGGGCAGGCGGGCCAGGCCGCTGCCGCCGATGATGGCCAGCATGATGCTCTCCTTGTTGTTCTATCTGCCAGGATCCAACGACAGGACCCTCTACAATCCACTGCACATTCCGGATGCTTCGCCGGGCGGTCGGCGTCCGTATCCGCGATACGCCCATTCACGCACCAAGCGTCTCTCCTGTGAAACGCTCGCGACGGTAAGAGCCCCCTCATCCGCACGCCAGTGATGCTGATGTAATCCTACTCCGAAAAACAATACCCCGCGCCAGCAATGCCAGGGCGGGGTGTATCAAACGTTGGCCAAGCCGATTACTTCAGTGCGTAGATCGCCGGCAGGTTGCGCCAGGCGCCGCGCACGTCCATGCCGTAGCCGAACACGTAGCGGTCCGGCATGTCGATGCCGACGTAGTCAGCCTTGATCGGCTTGTCCTTGTTGATCATCTTGTCGGCGAACACCGCACAGTGGAACGACTTGGCGCCCATTTCCAGCACGCGGTCGCGGATCGCTGCCATGGTGTGGCCCTCGTCGAGGATGTCGTCGAGCACCAGCACCACGCGGTCGCGTACTTCTTCTTTCGGTGCGGTCTTCCACAGCAATTCACCGCCTTGGGTCTTGTCGCCGTAGCGGGACACGTGCACATAGTCGAAATCCAGCGGGAACGCCAGTTTCGGCAGCAGTTGGCCAGTGAACACCACCGCGCCGCCCATCACCGCCAGCACCAACGGGTAGGAAGTGCCGAGATCGGCGGTGATCTCGGCGGCCATCCGGTCGACCGCGGCGGTCACTTCTTCGGCGGTGAACAGCACGTCGGCACTGTTGAGGATACCGTTGGCTTCAGCAAGGTTGGGCATGGCTACTCCTAACGACATAAACGTGAAAACGCCCCTTTCGGGGCGTCGATTGGGTCAGTGCGAAGTCTCTAGCAGTCAAGAGTCTTCAAGTAATGGGCGAATTCTACCCCGACCTCGGGATGCTTGCAGCCATATGCGATGGTTGCCTTCAAATAACCCAATTTGGAACCACAATCGTAGCGAGTGCCCTCAAACGGCAAGGCCAGCACCCGCTCTTCCTTCAGCAGCGCGGCGATGCCGTCGGTGAGCTGGATCTCGCCACCGGCTCCGGGCCGGGTTTCGCGCAGTTTGTCGAAGATGCGCGGTGTCAGGATGTAGCGGCCGACGACTGCCAGCGTCGACGGTGCGACGTCCGGGTGCGGCTTCTCGACGATGCTGCTGACCTGCTGGCAGCCTTCCGCAACCGGAGCGACTTCGACGATGCCGTAGGAACCGGTCTCCTCGCGCGCGACGTTCTCAACGCCCAGCACCGACGCGCCACTGGCCTCGTAGAGCTTTATCATCTGCTCCATCGCGCCCGGCTCGCCGTCGATCAGGTCGTCGGCCAGGATCACCGCGAACGGCTCGTCCCCGACTGCCGGACGGGCGCACAGCACTGCATGACCGAGGCCGAGCGCCTCGGTCTGGCGGATGTACAGGCAGCTGACGTGCGGCGGCAGGATTTCCTGCACCAGGCTGAGCAGCTTCTGCTTGTTGCGGATCTCCAGCTCGTTCTCCAGCTCGTACGCCTTGTCGAAATGGTCCTCGATGCTGCGCTTATTGCGGCCGGTGACGAAGATCATTTCAGTGATGCCGGCGGCGACCGCCTCTTCCACCGCGTACTGGATCAGCGGCTTGTCGACGATGGGCAGCATCTCTTTCGGGCTGGCCTTGGTCGCCGGCAGGAACCGGGTACCCATGCCGGCCACCGGAAACACCGCCTTGGTAATCTTTTTCGTCATCTTGCTCACGTCATCTCTGATGGTTATACCGGCCATTTTACCCACAGGTATCGCTCGCCCCCAACTGAATCGAGCATAGACCGGCCACTCAGTTGCCCAGCAATGCCTTCAGGCCAGCCTCGTCGAGCACCGGCACCCCGAGCTCTTCTGCCTTGGAAAGCTTGCTGCCGGCCGCCTCGCCGGCCACCACATAATCGGTCTTCTTCGACACGCTGCCGGCCACCTTGCCGCCAGCCGCTTCGATCAGTGCCTTCGCCTGATCGCGGCTCAAGGTCGGCAGGGTGCCGGTAAGTACCAGGGTCTTGCCGTCCAGCACCTGCGCCGCCGCGCTTTCGGCCGGCAACGCGGCAAGCAGCTCGGCGCGCAGTGCGTCGAGTGCAACGAGCTGCTCGCGATGACCCGCCCCATCCAGCCAATCGGCCAGCGCGTTGACCACCTCGGCAGGCAGGCTCAGCCCGATCACCTGTCGGCGCTCCAGCCCCGCCAAGGCGGCTAGGCCATTGACCTGTGCCGTCAGCTGCTGCGCGCGGATCTCGGTCAGCTTCGGGATGCCGAGTTTTGCCAGCAACAAGGCCGGCTCCAGCCGTTCGGCCAGTCTCGGGGACGGCGCATGCTCGTCCTGCGGTGCGACTCCGGCGGCCAGTAGCGCGTCGAGGCCGACTTCGTTGTTCGGCTCGGCGAAAAACTCGGCGATCGCGTCGGCGACCACCGCGCCGATGTCGGGCAAGGCGGCCAGCAGCGCGGCCGGGGCACGGCGTACATAGTCGAGCCGGCCTAGCCAGTCGGCCAAGGTCTTGCCGGTCGATTCGCCGACGTGGCGGATACCGAGCGCGAACAAGAGCCGCGCCAGCGGCGGGGTCTTGCTGGCGGCGATGCCGGCGAGCAGGTTCTCCGCCCATTTCGTCGCGATCTTGCCCTGCTGTACCGTCTCCGGCACCACGCCGTCGCGTTCGTCGGCCCGGCGCTTCATTTCCAACAGGTCGTCGAGCGTCAGCGTGTACAGGTCGGCGACGCTGTTCACATACTCGAGATCGACCAGGTTCTCGATGTAACGCTCGCCCAGACCCTCGATGTCCATCATCCGCCGCCCGGCGAAGTGCTGGATCGCCTGGCTGCGTTGCGCGCGGCAGATCAGGCCGCCGGAACAGCGTGCGACTGCCTCGCCCTCCTCGCGTACCACATGGCTGCCGCACACCGGGCAACGGTTCGGCAGGCGGTAGGCCGGATACAGCGGCTCTTCGGCGGGATCGAACAGGTCGGCACCGCCGGTGCTCGGCCGCATCGGCCGCCGCTCCAACACCACCGACACCACCTCCGGGATCACGTCGCCGGCGCGGCGTACCACCACCGTGTCGCCGACGCGCACATCCTTGCGGCGCACCTCGTCCTCATTGTGCAGGGTGGCATTGGTCACCGTTACGCCGCCGACGAACACCGGCTGCAGTCGCGCCACCGGGGTCAGCGCGCCGGTTCGGCCCACCTGCACGTCGATCGACTCGACCACCGTCAGCGCCTCCTCGGCCGGGAACTTGTGCGCTATCGCCCAGCGCGGCGCGCGCGACACGAAGCCAAGCTCGTCCTGCTGGTCCAGTCGGTTGACCTTGTAGACCACGCCGTCGATGTCGAACGGCAGGCCGGCACGGCGCTGATGTACCTGCTCGTAATAGGCGGCGAGTTCGGCGACGCCGTTGAGCCGGGGGCGCAGGCTGGCCTCGGGCACCGGCAGCCCCAACTCGGCGAGCCACGACAGTTCTGCCGCATGGCTGTCCGGCCAAGCCGCACCGTCGACCTGAGCGATCGCATACGCGAAGAACGAGAGACGGCGGCGCGCGGTGATCTTGGAGTCGAGCTGACGCAGGCTGCCGGCGGCGGCGTTGCGCGGGTTGGCGAAGGCCTTGTCGCCGCGCGCGAGCTGGTCGACGTTCAGCTGTTCGAAGTCGCGCTTGAGCATCAGCACCTCGCCGCGCACCTCGAGCAGGGCCGGCGGCGCTGCGGTGTTCAAGCGCAGCGGGATCGCCCGCACGGTACGGACGTTCTCGGTGACGTTTTCGCCGGTCACGCCGTCACCACGGGTCGCCGCCTGGACGAGCACGCCGTTGCGGTACAGCAGGCTGATCGCCAGACCGTCGAACTTCGGCTCGGCGACGTACTCGACAGTCGCAACGCCCAGCCCCTTGCGCACCCGCTCGTCAAACGCGATGAGTTCGGCGTGCCGTTCGGCCAATGTCTCCAGCGTCAGGTCGGAGAAGGCATTGTTCAACGACAGCATCGGCACCGCGTGGGTCACCTGCTCGAACGCCGACAACGGCTCGCCACCGATACGCACGGTCGGCGAATCGGGCCGCTTCAGCCCGGGGTGTGAGTGCTCGATCGCCTCGAGTTCGCGCAACAACCGGTCGTATTCGGCGTCGGGCACGCTCGGCGCGTCGAGCACATAGTATTCGTAGCCATAGCGGTTGAGCAGTTCGGTCAGCTCGGCAAGGCGCGTAGCCGGATCGGTTAGGGACATGGTGGCCTCGTCAACGCAACGGGCCGGCACAGTGGCCGGCCCGACATCACAATCATCAGGAAAAAATCAGGCGAACAGCCGCAGGGCGGCGTCCCCGCCCGGCTCCAGTTCGCGCTCTTGCATGCGCTCGTAGATCTGCGCCAGCTGCTGGCGGATCCGCGCCAGACCGGCGTCGGTCAGCGGACGGCTGTTGTCGTCGACCAGCTGGCCGCCGAACTCGTGCGCGAGGCTGCGCGCGAATGCCAGCGCCTGGTCGAACGAGACAACGCCGCCCTCGACGCGCGGCACATCGTAGACCAGGGTCAGCGCGGCGAACGGTTTGTCGAGCAGCGTATGCGGGGTGAACGGCGTCTGGTCGGCCGCGGTCAGCGTGTACAGCGTGTTGCCGTGCTCCGACAGGTAGTGGAACGCGCCATCCGGCTCGAGCATGAAGCCGGCCGCTTCGACCACGACGCGCAGTCGGCTGCCGTCGATCGGTGCGCTCGGCGCGATGTTGATGCCGATCATCACGTCGACTTCGGCGCAGAACTGGTCGAGCTCGCGGGCCGCGGTGAGCTGCTCGTGACGGTGCGGGAAACTCACCGCCGCGTCATGCGCGTCGGCGAACTGGGTGACCTGCTGGCAGAACTGGCCCAGATCCGCCTCGGACAACACGCCGCTGCGATCAACCAGTTGCAGGCCGATGCGAAACGCCACATAGCGCACGCCCGGCAGCGCCTCGACCGGCTGCCAGCGCCCCTGCTCGGTGCAGCCGATCATCTGCACGCGGCGCGTGGTATTGAAACGCGGCACGCTGGTGAGCGCGTGGGGCGCGGTCAGTGCGATGTCGGCGATGAAGTCGAGCGAGTCATCGAGCCAGGCCAGATCGACGAGCTTGAGCTCGTTCACATCCATCATCGGCTCGGCGTGTACAGGCGGGATCTCTTCCGTTCGCTGCGGCTCAGCGATGGCTGGCGCGGCGGCGTCGGCAGGCTGTGACGGCTTGTTGTTGAGGCTGGCCGGTTCGACCCGCTCGGCAGCCGGTGCGGCGCCGGGGAACACCGGCTCGAGGCGGTCGGCCTTCACGCCGTCGCGCACATGGTTCTTCGGCACGTCGAGCAGCACGTCGGAATGCTGACGCGCGAACGCCTGACGCGTCTTGCGGCGGAAACGCCACTCCTGGAACACGTTGAAACCGAAGACCAGGGTGATGATGGCGGCGCCGAGCACCAGGAGACCTATTTGCAATTCGCTCATGTCGGAGTCCGGACGGGATCGGTTGGAATGAGGGCCATTATAACGAAACCCATTTGGGGTGGCAGGGTGACGGGCATTTTCATTTTTCCGGCTAGCATTTATTTCTAACTAGAACTAAACTAGTCGGAACTATTTGGAAGCCTCTATGACAAATCACAGCAAGGAAACCTTCCTGCCACTGATGCGTGAACTGGCTCAGACCTTCCAGGCCTTCGAACAGTTCTCGGACGCGCACGTGCGTGAGATGGGACTGACGCCGCCACAGTTCGACGTGGTGGCGACACTGGGCAACACCGAAGGCATGACGGCGAGGGAACTGTCGGAAAAGACGCTGATCACCAAGGGCACGCTGACCGGGGTGATTGACCGGCTGATCGACAAGGGACTGGTGTCGCGCACGACGCCCCCCGGCGATCGGCGCTGCGTGACGATCCGGCTGACCGCGGAGGGAGACGCGCTGTTCCAGCGCGTGTTTCCGGCCCACATGACACATATGCAGGCGGCGTTCGCCTGTTTTACCGCAACCGAACTCGGGGAAATCCGCAACGAACTGCGCCGCCTCGGCGACGCGTTCCGCTCGGCCAACCTCGACTACATGGAGAATTCTGAACGTGCAGATTGACCGTTATTCCCGGCCAGCGATCGCCATGCACTGGCTGGTTGCCCTGTTGATCGTCGGCGGCTTTGCCCTCGGCCTCTACGTGGCCGACCTGCCGCTGTCGCCGGCCAAATTCAAGCTGATCGCCTGGCACAAGTGGATCGGCATCACCGTGCTGACGCTTGCCGTGTTGCGACTGGTCTACCGTCTCGTCAACGGCGCGCCCCCGCTGCCGGAGAGCACTCAAGGCCTGATGCGCGCCGCCGCGCACGCCGGCCACCTCGCGCTGTACGTCTTGATGTTCGCCATCCCGCTGACCGGCTGGGCGATGAGCTCGGCGTACGGCTTCCCCGTGGTGCTGTTCAAGCTCTGGCAACTGCCCGAGCTGGTCGGCCGCGACGAGGCGCTCGGCGACCTGCTCAAGAGCGTGCACCAGTGGCTGAACTGGAGTATGGCCGCCTGTGTGGCCGGCCATGTCGCTGCCGCCTTCAAGCACCATTTCGTCGACCGCGACGGCCTGCTGTGGCGGATGAGCCCGCATGCCCAGCGCCGTTGACCCAATTCTTATCGCCCACTCGCTAACAGGACACCACGATGCGACTGATCACCGCCCTGACCCTAGCCACACTGCCGGTGCTGGCGCTGGCCCAGCCGATCGACGCGGCCAAGAGCCAGATCGGCTTCACGATGAAGCAGCTGAACGTGCCGGTCGACGGCCGCTTCAAGGCGTTTAACGCCAACATCGACTTCGACCCGGCCAAGGCCGCCGCCGGCCGTGCCGACATCACCATCCAGACCGGCTCGATCGCGCTGCCGACCCGCGACGCGGAAGGCGAGGCGAAGAAGAAGGAATGGTTCAACACCACCCAGTTTCCGACCGCGCGCTTCGTGACCAGCAGCATCAAGCCGCTGGGCGGCGACCGCTACCAGTTCAGCGGCAAGCTGACCATCAAGGGCACCACGCGCGACGTGTCGGCCCCGTTCACCGCCAAGAGCACCGGCGGCCAGACCCTGGTCGAGGGCGTGCTGCCGATCTCGCGCACCGCGTACAAGATCGGCGAGGGCGAGTGGGCCGATGATGGCACCGTCGCCGATGCAGTGCAGATCAAATTCAAAGTTGCCCTGAACGGCAAATAAACCAGCAACGTCCAACTCAAACGGAGAATCCGATGCAACTTCGCAAGACTCTGCTCGCCACCGTCCTGGCCGGCCTCACCGCCAGTGCCTTCGCCGCCCCGGTAACCTACTCAGTGGACCCGACCCACACCCACGCCGGCTACGAAGTCAGCCACCTGGGCTTCTCGATCCAGTCCGGCGTATTCACCCAGACCAGCGGCACCGTGGTACTGGACAACGCCGCCAAGAAGGGCAGCGTCGACATCAGCATCGATGCCAACTCGCTGAACAGCTACCTGCCGGCCCGCGACAAGCACCTGAAGAGCGCCGACTTCTTCAACGTCGCCAAGTACCCGACCATCACGTTCAAGTCGAACGACCTGGTATTCAGCGGTGACAAGCTGACCGAAGTGAAGGGCAACCTGACCCTGCTGGGCGTAACCAAGCCAGTCACCCTGAAGATCACCAACTTCCGCGGCGGCAAGCATCCGATGGCCGGCGGCAAGCAGGCCTACGGCGCCAACGCCGAAGCCACCATCAAGCGCAGCGACTTCGGCATGGGCATGATGGTGCCGGCGATCAGCGACGACGTGAAACTGGACATCACGATCGAGGCGATCGCCGCCAGCTGATCGACACGGCTTCAGCCACGCAGGTCGAATGCAATGCAACAGCCCGCCACATGTCGGGCTGTTTTGCGTTGGACGGGTCAGTAGTCGGCCAGTGAAAACGTTATCTTCACACTCGGCCACGCCTCGACCGGCGTGTCACCGTCGGGCGCCGGAGCGAAGAGCCAGCGCTCGACTGCCCGCTGCGCGGCGCGATCGAGCCGCTGGAAGCCGCTGGAGTGCCATATCCTCACCTCGAGTGGTATTCCGTCGTGCCCGACCCTCACCTTCAACTCCACCCGCCCCTCCTCACCCAGATCGCGCGAACGAGCCGGATAGGCGGGCCGAGGGTGGTCGAAACGGGAGGATCCATCACGCACCGGCGTAATCGCATGACCGCCCCCCTGGCCTTGCCCGCTGCCTGCGCCGCTATCGCTGCCCCCAGCGGTGCTCCCCTGCTCGCCGGGAACCGTGGCCGGATTGGCCGCAGTGCCGGCATGCCCAGTATCGGCCGCTACCGTCTGGCTTTGCGCCGACAGCGACGCCGACTTCTGTGCTGGCGCTGCCGCTGTTTCGGCCGACTTGCCGACCGGCAGCGCCCGATCGGCCGTCTGAGCGGCCATCGTCCGCGACGGCTGGGAAGGAGCATTCAGCGGATGGGACACAGCGGGCAGCGGGGTCGTACGCGCGGGCGAAGCTGCCGGCATGGTGCCGCGCCCAGCCGGCCTGACCTCATTCCCGGCGGCCTTCTCACCATCACCTTGCACCAACAGGCCGACCTGTAACGGAACCGTCCCCGACGGCGATCCGGCCGGCCACGGCCTGAGCGCCGCGAGCAACACCGCATGGACAGTCAGTGAAAAAAGGATCGCCAGCGCAAGACCGCGCGGCACAGGTAGTCGGTTCATGGGCATGATTTTAAATCAGCATCGCATCGGCGCGTCGGGGCGTGCATACAGCCACCATGCCACTACCATCGCGATCAGATAGAACACCAAGAACACCCCGAAGGCCGGCACGAAGCTACCGGTCAGGTCCAGCGAGCTGCCGAAGGTCTTGGGGATCACGAAGCCGCCGAATGCCGCCATCACCGAGCTGACGCTCATCGCCGCCGCGCCGCGCTTGCCGCCGCGCGCGTAGGCATCGGCGACGGTCTCTCCGCGCGCCGCCGCCTCGCGGCCGGCCTCGATCAGGAACACCTTGGGCGCCAGCTGATAGGAGGCGCCGTTGCCGACGCCGGCAGCGAGGAAGATCAGGAAGCACATCGCCAGGAACAACCAGAACTGCCCGCCGTCGTTCTCGCCGGGCAGGCTGACAAACACCCCGAGCGTACCGAGCGCCATCAGCGCGTAAGCGCCGCACGAGGCGATGCCGCCGCCGACCCGGTCGCCCATCCAGCCGCCGAACGGCCGCGACAGCGCCGCCACCATCGGGCCGATGAAGGCGTAGGCGGCTGCATTGTCGAGCGGGAACATCTTGCCAACCAGCAGCGGAAACGCGGCGGCGAAACCGAGAAAGGTGCCGTAGCTGCCCATGTAGAGCAGGCAGATGGCCCAGGTATGGCGCTCACCCATCATCGTCAGCTGGTCGCGCGGCGTGAGGCGGATGTCCGGCAGGTCGTGGCTGTACAGCCAGCACGCCGCGGCAACGATCAGGATCACCGGCCACCAGACGTAGCCGGCGTTCTGCAGCCACACCTCGCGCACCTCGCTACCCATGCCCCAGATCTGCGGCTCGCCGCCGAGGCGGCCGAACATCGCGCCAGCGATGGTCAGCGGGATCAAGAGCTGCGCCACCGACACGCCGAGGTTGCCGAAGCCGGCGTTGATGCCCATCGCCAGGCCCTTTTCCGATTTGGGGAAGAAGAAGCTGGTATTGGACAGGTGCGAAGACGACGCGCCGCCGCCGATGCCGCAGCTGGCGGCGACGGCGAGCAGCAGCCAGAACCGTGCGTCGATGTGCTGCACCACGTAGGCGACGCCGGCGGCCGGCAACAGCAGGAACAAGGTCGACAGCGCCAACCAGCGCCCGCCGCCGAACAGCGTCCAGGCGGTCGCGTACACCACCCGCATCAGCGCGCCGACCAGAGGAGGGATCGACACCAGCAGAAACTGCTGCTGGCTGGTCAGCGCGAAGCCGATCGCCGGCAGGTTGACCACCACCATGCTCCACATCATCCAGACGATGAAGTTCAGGTGCAGGGCCAGGGTGGACAGGATCAGATTGCGCCGGGCGATGCGTTTGCCGCGGATCAGCCAGAACAACAGGTTTTCCGGTTCCCAGCGCTTGATGGCGATGGTCATCGCGAGCTCCAAAGGTGACGAGTGGCGCGAGTCTGCCGAGGGCATCGCCCTGTCACCTTGCGACACATCAAAGCCCGTTCTGGAATGCCGCCAGCGCCTTATTCCACGTCGCAAGCTGGCAAAACGGCGCCGGTCCGGCCCCCGTTTGCACAGCCCGGAACGGAAGGCGGGAAGAGTTGGACCCGCAGTACGCGATTCCGCGAGCGCGTCCGCGCAGTAGCGTTGGAGACAGCGCTCAGGCCACCTCGCGCATCTTCAGCGCCTCGACGATATCTACCGCCACGATGCGGCTGACGCCCTGCTCCTGCATGGTCACGCCGACCAGCTGTTCGGCCATTTCCATGGTCAGGCGGTTGTGCGAGATGTAGAGGAACTGGGTGCGCTCCGACATGCGCTTCACCAGGTCGCAGAAGCGGCTGGTATTGGCGTCGTCGAGCGGCGCGTCCACCTCGTCGAGCAAGCAGAACGGCGCCGGGTTCAGGCTGAACAGCGAGAACACCAGGCTCATCGCGGTCAGCGCCTTCTCGCCGCCCGACAGCAGGTGAATCGTGCTGTTCTTCTTGCCCGGCGGCTGGGCGATGATCTGGATGCCGGCGTCCAGAAGGTCTTCGCCGGTCAGCATCAGCTCGGCGCGGCCGCCGCCGAACAGGGTCGGGAAGAACTCGCTCATCTTGGCGTTGACCGCGTCGTAGGTGGCCTGCAGCATCTCGCGAGTCTCGCCGTCGATCTTGGCGATCGCCTCCTCCAGCGTCGCCATCGCTTGCGCCAGGTCCTCGGACTGGTCGCGCAGGTAATCGCCGCGTTTTCTTGCCTCTTCCAGTTCCTCCAACGCCGCCAGGTTGACCGCGCCGAGCCCTTCCAGCGCGCGGGCAATGCGGGCGATCTCGGCCGCCAGCGCGTTCGGCTTCACCGCGTCGGTCAGATCGGCCAGCAGCGCCGCCTCGTCGGCTTTCGCCTCGGCCAATTCCTCGTTGAAGCGCTCCAGCGCCAGGCGCGCCTCCTGCTCCTTCAGCAGCCACTGCTGGCGCGCCTCGCGGATCGCCGGCAGCGCCGCGTGCGCCTGCTGCTGCTGCTGGGTGAGCTGGCGCAGTTTCTCGGTCAGACCGTTCAGTGTGTCGCGGCTCTCGGCCACGCGCTGTTCGTGCAGCTCCCGTTTGGCCAAGGCCAGTTGCAACGCGTCCTCGGGCAGCGCCTCCTCGCCGGCCTCGGCCTCCATCGCCAGCGTCTCCAGCCGTTCGGCCAACAGCTCGTCGCGGTCGGCAAGCTCGCGGGCGCGCCGCGCCAGTTCGCCGCTCTTCTGCTCCGAGGTGGAGAGCGCGAGGCGCGCCTCGTGCACCAACCGCTCGGCATCGCGGGTCTTGTTGCGCGCCAGGTTCAGGCCCGTCTCGGCATCGAGGCGGGCGATGCGCGCCTCCTCCAGCACCTCGACCAGTTCCTCCAGCGTGATCGCCGCTTCCTCGGCGATGATCTCGGCCTCGGCGATGGTCTCGGCGGCGGCCTGGCGCTCCTCGGCCAGCCGCTCGCGCTCAGCGTTGATCGCGGCGAGGCGCGCCGCGCCCTGCCGGGCCGCCTGGTCGAGCCGCACATGTTCAAGCGTGGCAGCGTTCAGCTCCGCTTCCAGCCGGCTCAGCGAGCCCTTCTGGGCTCGCGCCGCTTCGGCCAACATGCCGGCCATGCTGACCAGCGATTCGCGGCGGCGCTGCAGCTGCGCCAGCTCCGGCAGCAGCGCGTCGACCTTGGCCTGGGCCGCCTCGCAGGCAGCCTTGCGGGCCAAGAGGCCGTCTCCGCTCGCCTCGCTGTGGAACAGCACGCTGGCGGCGAACACCCGGTGGCCGTCCGGGGTCAGCCAGCATTCGCCGGCTGCCAACTCGCCGCGCCGCGCGATCGCTGCGTCGAGCGAGTCGACGCAGTACACACCGGCCAGCCAGTCGGCCAGCGCCGCGTCGAATGGCGCCTGCACGGTCAATTTGCCGAGCAGGCTCGGGCGGTTGCCGGCAGCAGCGACTGCGTTGGGCGAAGCACCGTCGACCAGCGCCAGCGCGGCCGGCGGAGCCTCGCCCGGCAGCGCGGCGGCGCGCGCCGACAGCCGTTCGGCCAGCACCGCCTCGAACGCCACCTGCCACTCGGGAGGCACCGTCACCGCCTGCCACAGCAGCGGCGCGTCGGACAGATTGCGTTCGGCCAACCAGTCCTGCAGTGCCTCGCCGGCCGACTCGCGCGCCAGCATCGCCGCCAGGGCGCCGGCCTCGGCCTCGGCACGGGCGTGCTCGGCGCGGCGCTGGCTGAGCGTCTCGTCGAGCTTCTCGCGCTCGCTGGCGAGATCGGCTAGCTTCGCCTCGTCGGCTGTCAGCCGCGCGCGCACCGCCTCCAGCGCGCTCTTGGCGCGCTCCACCTCGGCCTGCGCCGCCTCCAGCGCGACGCGCTCGGGCAGGTTGAGGTCGGACAGCTCCTTGGCTAGCGCCGCCTCGCGACCGGCCAGCTGTTCCTGGCTGCGCGTCAGGTGCTCGCGCTGCTGGCGTGCGAGATCCCTTTCGCGGGTCAGGTTGGCCTGCTTGGCCACCAGGTCGTTCAGTGCCTGTTCGTGGCGGCGGAATTCGGCCTCGGCGGCAGGCAGGCTGTCGGCACCGTCCTCCAGGCCCATCTGCGCCTCTTCCAGCGCCAGCATCGCCTCTTCGCGGCGCGGCAGCCATTCGTCCAGCTCCAGTTCGACCGCGCTCTTCTGTTCGGCCAAGGTCTGCCGCTCGTTGCGGGCGGCGGCCAGTTCGCGCTCGATCCGCTCGCGGTTCTGCAGGCGGTGGCGCTGCTGCTCTTCCAAGCGCGCCAGCTGCGCGTTGGCATCGGACAGTTGCTGCTGCGCCGCCTGCACCGCGTCGCTGGCGGCGTAGTGCTGCTCGCGCAACAGCTCCAGCTCGGCCTCGACCCCGGTCGCCATCGCGTCGAGTTCGGCCTCCTGGGTTTCCAGCCGCGCCAGTTCGGCGCGTGCCGCCGCCTCGTTACGCGCGGCTTCCTCGCGGCGCGCCAAAGCCAGCAGATTCTGCTTGTGGGTCAGCGCGCCACGCAGGTCATGGTATTGCGATGCCACTTCGGCCTGCTCGGACAGCCTTTCGACCTGGCGCTCCAGTTCCTGCTGCAAGTCGCCGATGCGCTCCAGGTTGTCGCGGGTATCGGCCAGACGACTCTCGGTCTCGCGGCGGCGCTCCTTGTACTTGGAGACGCCGGCGGCTTCCTCCAAATAGGCGCGCAACTCTTCCGGGCGCGCCTCGATAATGCGCGAGATCATGCCCTGCTCGATCACCGCGTAGCCGCGAGCACCGACGCCGGTGCCGAGGAACAGGTCGGTGATGTCGCGGCGGCGCACCTGCTGGTTGTTGATGTAGTAGCTCGACTCGCCCTGGCGGGTCAGCACCCGCTTGATCGCCACCTCGGCGTACTGACCCCACGGCCCGGTGAGCGCGCCGTCGGCGTTGTCGAACACCAGCTCCACCGAGGCTCGGCCGACCGGTTTTCGGGTGGTCGAGCCGTTGAAGATCACGTCCTGCATCGATTCGCCGCGCAGCTGCTTGGCAGACGATTCGCCCAGCACCCAGCGCACCGCGTCGATCACGTTGGACTTGCCGCAGCCGTTCGGGCCGATCACCGCGACCAGTTGGCCCGGCACCGGGATCGCGGTCGGGTCGACGAAGGATTTGAATCCGGCAAGCTTGATGTGGGTCAGTCGCAAAACGGCCTCGGAGCGGGAAAAGTCGTCAGAAGCGGCGATTTTAGCAAGCCTTGCGCCGAACGCGCCGTCCGGGCGCTCGAACGGAGGCAATCCATTGTGAAAAAATCATGACAAAAACCTATTGGCGTCTGCGTTTCCATGACTGGATTCACCGCCCGCACCGTTCGGCTGTGCCATAATGCTTCCTATGGAACCGCTATCGCTTGCCGACCAATTTCTGATCGCCATGCCCAATATGGCCGACCCGCTGTTTGCCCACGCACTGGTGTATGTGTGCGAGCACGGCGAGCACGGCGCGATGGGCGTGATCGTCAACAAGCCCTCCGGCATCGCGCTGGCCCAACTGTTCGAGCAGATCGGCCTGTCGATCAGCGACGAGCAGGCCGGCTTGCCGGTCTACTTCGGCGGCCCGGTGCACCCGGACCGCGGCTTCGTGCTGCACACGCCGGTAGGCAGCTGGCAATCGAGCCTGCTTGTCACCGATGATGTCGCGCTGACCACGTCGAAAGACGTGCTCACCGCCGTCTCCAAGGGCGAGGGGCCCGACACGCTGTTGGTGTCGCTCGGCTACGCCGGCTGGGAGAGCGGCCAGCTCGAAGAGGAAATCTCGCAGAACGCCTGGCTGACCGTGCCGGCGCGCCCGGAGATCATCTTCGGCCATGCCCCGGAAGAACGCTACGACGCGGCGGTGGCGCTGCTCGGCTTCGACCCCTCGCTGCTGTCCGGCGAGGTGGGGCATGCCTGACCGCCACGGCACCGCATTGGCGTTCGACTTCGGCGAGGCTCGTATCGGTGTCGCTGTCGGCGAACTCGAACTCGCGATCGCCCACCCGCTCGAAACCATCGCCGCCGAGGCCAACGACGCCCGCTTTGCCCGCATCGGTGCGCTGATCGCCGAATGGCGCCCGGCGCAGCTGGTGGTTGGCCTGCCCACCCACACCGACGGCACCGAGCATGAGCTGACCCGGTTGGCGAAGAAATTCGCGCAGCGCCTGAAGGGGCGCTTCAACCTGCCGGTGTGGCTGGTCGACGAGCGCCTCACCTCGCTGGTCGCCGAGTCGCTGCTGGCCGAAGCCGGCGTCAGCGGTCGCCGCCAGAAACCAGCGCTCGACCAGGTCGCCGCACAGGCCATCCTGACCACGTGGTTCGACACGCCCGGACAGGCCCTGTAGCGCCCCATCCGGCAACCGTCTCTCTGAGCCGGCTGCCTCTCGCATCGCCTATCGATTTTGTCCCCACCCCGGTCCCTGTTTGGGTACCGGCGGGTTCACCACTCCGGCGAACCCGGCCGGTGCAGTGCGTGTCAAACCCCGCTGCAATGGGGTTTACGCAGAGGCGGGCATGCGACATGTTGCCGGTGACCTTTCCCCGGTTCTGATGCGACGTGCCATCACCGCTTCCTTCGGAGACCTACATGACTTCCCGCCTGATCGGCCTGGCCCTCCTCGTCGTCGGCCTCGCCGCCTTCGGCTACCTTTGGCGGCTCGGCAGCCGCGGAGCCGCATCGGCCAGCTGGCCGACAACCGCCGGCACCGTGCTCGACAGCCGCATCGACACCTACTTTCGTACAGGCGGCGGTGACAGCGCCAACCGCGAGCTCTATCTCGGCCTGGTCCGTTACCGCTACAGCGTGAACGGCCACGACTACGAGTCGGCCAACCGACGCTTTCCCAACCCCGGCTACGGCATGTCCCAGAGCGAGGCCTCCGCGGTCGTGTCGCGCTACCCGGTCGACAGCGTGGTGCGGGTCTATTACAACCCGGACAATCCGGCCGAGGCGTGCTTGGAGACCGGCGAACACTGGACCGCTTGGGCCGGCAAGGCGATAGCGCTGGTCATCGCTGCCGTCGGGGCGATGATGTTACTGCAAAGCTGACATCGGCCACGGTCCTTGCGACTCCCCGGCACGGTGCCCTGTCGGACTCATGTTGTCCCGCTTGGAGTGCACTCAGAATATTCATATGCGTCCGGTACGCTAAGCGGACTTGCGCTGTTGATCCTTTAGCCAGCAGAGTCCGGTCCCAGCCCCTTAAGAGCAAGACATACGAATAACCCTTCCCCATATTTCCGCTAGGAATAAAGCGTGGCGATTGTATTCGTTCACGACGACAGGGAAACCGGTTAGCATAAGCTATCGGGTCACCCTCCCCCGCATAGAGTCGCTAACAAAACCCAGCGAAGCGATCCCGGCCAGACGCACTGTCGCAGACGTCCCGTAAGGCAACGTCCAACACCGGGATTTCAGTATCGCAGAAGCTTTGTTAGCGACTCTTAATTACTGATACGCACGGTTACCCTCGTGATACGCCTAGAAAATCTGGAAAAGACCTTTATCGTCGATGGCCGCTCCGTCCCTGCGCTGCGCGGCATCTCGCTCGACGTGCCCGCCGGCGAAGTGTTCGGCATCATCGGCCGCTCCGGCGCCGGCAAGAGCACGCTGATCCGCATGCTCAACCTGCTGGAACGCCCCGACAGCGGCCGCATCGTCATTGACGGCCAGGATGTCACCTCGTTGTCCGAGACCGCGCTGCGCGGTATGCGCCAGCAGGTCGGCATGGTGTTCCAACACTTCAACCTGCTGTCCTCACGCACCGTTGCGGAGAACGTCCGCCTGCCGCTCGAACTGATCCGAAGCGGCAGCCGCGCCGAGCAGAACGCCCGCGTCGACGAGCTCCTGGAACTGGTCGGCCTGGCCGCCCACCGCGACAAATACCCGAGCCAGCTGTCCGGTGGCCAGAAACAGCGCGTCGGCATCGCCCGTGCGCTGGCCAACCGCCCCAAGCTGCTATTGTGCGACGAGGCCACCAGCGCGCTCGACCCGCAGACCACCCAGTCCATCCTCGACCTGATCGCCGACATCAACAAGCAGCTAAAGCTGACCGTGGTGCTGATCACCCACGAGATGGGCGTGATCCGCCGCATCGCCGATCGCGTCGCAGTGATCGACGGGGGCCGCATCGTCGAAATCGGCCCGGTCGCCGAGGTGTTCCTCCATCCACAGCAGTCGGCCACCCAGAGCATGGTCGCCGAGCTGTCTCACGCCGACGAGCTGGAGGATTCCGGCCTGCTCGACAGCGCCTCCGGCGCGGTCTGGCGATTGACCTTTGTCGGCGCCACCACTCACGAACCGATCCTGTTCGATACCGCCCACCGTTACGGTCTGTCGTTCAGCCTGCTGCAGGGCACGGTTTCACGCCTGAAGGACCTGCCCTACGGCCAGCTGGTGGTCGAGTGGCAGGGTGAAACGGACAAGTTGGCCGCAGCCCGCGAGGGGCTGGCGGCGCGTAATGTGGTAGTGGAGGTATTGCGATGATGGGGCTCGATTGGAGCATTCTGGACTGGGGCGAAATCGGCCTGGCGAGCTGGGACACGCTGCGCATGATGGGCTGGTCGCTGCTGTTCACCGTGGTGTTCGGCCTGCCGCTGGGCGTGCTGTTGTTCCTCACCTCGCGTCGCCAGCTGCTGCAGAACAACTGGCTCAACCGGGCGCTGTCGTTCATCGCCAACGTGCTGCGCTCGCTGCCGTTCCTGATTCTCTTGGTGGTGATGATTCCGCTGACCGCCTGGCTGGTCGGCACCTCGCTCGGCGTCGAAGGCGCGATTCCGCCGCTAGTGGTCGGCGCTACGCCGTTCTTCGCCCGCCTGGTCGAAAACGCGCTGCGCGAAGTCGACCGCGGTGTGATCGAGGCAGTGCAATCGCTCGGTGCCACCCGCTGGCAGATCGTCTGGAAGGTGCTGCTACCCGAGGCGCGCCCGGGCCTGTTGGCCGCGCTCACCGTCACTGCAATCACCCTGGTGTCGTATACCGCGATGTCCGGCGTGATCGGCGGCGGCGGCCTGGGCGATCTGGCGATCCGCTACGGCTACCAGCGCTTCCAGACCGAGGTGATGATCGTCACCGTGGTGATCTTGATCGTGCTGGTGCAGCTGTTGCAGATGCTCGGCGACTGGTTGGTCGCCCGCGTCTCGAAGAAATGAATTCGTGCCGGGCCCTCAACGGCCCGCCCTGGTTTTTGCAGTACCGTCTCTCTGGAATTAGGAACGAAACGATGAAGAAGACCCTGATCTCGCTGGCCCTGGCCGCCAGCGCCTTTGCCGGTGCGGCCAACGCCGCCGACAAGCTGGTGGTGGCCGCCAGCCCGGTACCGCATGCCGAAATCCTCGAGCACATCAAGCCGGCACTCGCCAAGCAGGGCGTCGACCTGGAAGTAAAGGTGTTCACCGACTACGTGCAGCCGAACGTGCAGCTGGCTGAAAAGCGCGTCGACGCCAATTTCTTCCAGCACAAGCCGTACCTCGACGAGTTCAACAAGAACAAGAAGACCAACCTGGTACCGGTCGTGGCCGTGCACGTCGAGCCGTTCGGCGCCTACTCCACCAAGGTGAAGTCGGCCGCCCAGCTGCCGGACGGCGCCACCGTGGCGATCCCGAACGATCCGTCCAACGGCGCGCGCGCCCTGCTCTTGCTGCAGAGCAATGGCCTGATCAAGCTGAAGGACCCGAGCAACCTGCTGGCCACTTCGCGCGACGTGGTGTCCAACCCGAAACACCTGAAGTTCCGTGAGCTGGAAGCCGCCACTCTGCCGCGCGTGCTTGGCCAAGTGGACCTGGCGCTGATCAACACCAACTACGCGCTGGAAGCGAAGCTGAACCCGACCAAGGACGCGCTGTTCATCGAGGGCAAGCAGTCGCCGTACGCCAACCTGCTGGTGGCCCGCCCGGACAACAAGAACAGCCCGGCCATGCAGAAGCTCGCCAAGGCACTCAACAGCGCCGATGTGAAAAACTTCCTCGCCACCAAGTACAAGGGCGCGATCGTTCCGGCGTTCTGATCCCCGTTACGCCGCCGCATCCGCACACAGCCGCCCCCGGGCGGCTGTTTTTTTACTCCAAGCAACTTACCAATGTTCTTGCAAATCAACAAAATTTATTCATTTTAACTTAACAGATAGCCTAAATAGCAGTGGTGCCTCTCGCTTTCCTTCTCTTTTCATCGCCGCTTAATACTTATTAACAGTTCACGATAGCCATTAACAGTTTCTGCGTTGATCTTATTTTCAGCTCGTGCAAATCTTCAAGCAAGAAAAATGATCTCGCCTTGGCGATGATTATTCCACTATTTATTGCACGTGATTGAAAGCACAGCAGGAGACCTTCCGTGAAACCGCTGTTGAAAAAATGCCTGATCTATTCGCTGGCTGCGCTGGCATTGGCACAACTGGCCGCCTGCGTGGTCGTCCCGGCCCGCCCTTACTACGGGTATTATGGGCCACCTGCGCACCATTGGCACCACGACTACGATTAATAACGCATTCGGCAATACCTCTTAACCGCCATCCTTGCGATGGCGGTTTCTTATTGCCCCTATTTTACCAAGCACTGGATCTTAGTAATTGGCTACCACTTTTACATTAGGAAACAGTCGGTAACCAAAACCCCAATAAAACAGGATTGCCGATTTAATCGGCAAACTGAATACTAGGGGCGTATTCAATGCATCGCATTGAGAACACTGATCGAGAGGAATATAAAATGACCAGCATCCGTAAAACCCTGAACGTAGTCCTGGTAACCGTTCTCGCCTCCGGCTTTGCCAGCAGCGCCATGGCCGAAACCGCTTGGCAGCACAACCACCCGCGCCGCGTCGAGGTCAACCACCGTCTGGCCAACCAGGACCACCGCATCAACCGGGAAGTGCGCGAAGGCGAACTGACGCACCGCCAAGCCCATGCCCTGCACAGGGAAGACCACCAGATCCGCGTGGAAGAGCGCGCAATGGCAGGCCAAAACCACGGCCATGTCACCAAGCTCGAACAGCGCACGCTGAACCAGCAGGAAAACGCCGTCAGCCGCCAGATCGGCCGGTAACCCTGTTTCCGGTTGATCGTCGGCCGGTCAACCGGAACGCGCCCTGCCCCGTTTCCTAGCACGCCAACAACAATCTTCGGAGACTCGACGCATGTTGAAGAAATCGCTGATCGGCGCGCTGATCGCCGCCGCCCTGCTGCCGCTGACCGCCTGCGCCTATCCGCCGCCGGCCTGGCAGGCCCCCGCTCCTGCCCCGCGCTGGCAAGGCGGCCCGCCGCCGAACTGGCACCCGGAGCAGCATCCCTACTATCTGCATGCAATGAGCGATTTGCGCATGGCTCGCGCCTACCTCAACCGCCCGGATTACGATCCGGTGGCCCACGATGAGCACATGGCGGTCAACGAGATCGACGCGGCGCTCGGGCTGATGCGCCAAGCGGCGTTCGATGATGGCAAAAACGCGAACTACCAGTTCCCAATCGATGCCAATCTGCGTCCGACCGACCGCTTCCACCAAGCGCTCAACCTGCTCGCCAAGTCTCGCCAGGACGCCGGCCACGAGGAAGACGACCCTTACCTGCGCGACCTGCAGCATCGCATCCTGCAACACATCGGCAACGCCCAGCGTGCGACCAATATGGCAATCAACGACGCGCTGCGCTAAGCCTCTTCGGCCCCTGACTACATGACCGCCGTCTCAATACGGCGGTTTTTCATGTTGACCAATCCGTGCCATGAGCCCGGTCCCCTGCGAATTGTGATCCTCCCGGTCATTCGCTACGCAACTCCCCATAGCATTGGGTCAGCCAGGCATCCAGCCGTCCCAGTTCGGTAAAGAAGGCCTCCTGCTCCTGACCGCTTGCCAGCGTTCCGGCTTTGCCCACCTTCTCCAACACCTCGGCCGATTGACCCAGCGCGCCGGCTCCCACCATGCGGCTGGCGCCTTTGATACGGTGGGCGAACCATGCCATCTGCTCGGCATCTTGCTGCCGCAGCGCTTGGCGCAAGCCCTCGACATCGTCGTCGTTGCTCGTCAGGAAGTCGCGCAAGATGTCCTTTTCTACCGCCAGATCCCCCTCGCTATAAACGGCAAGCATGGCTTGATCGAGCGGCGGCACCGTCGGTTCGGCCAAAGCCGGACTTTCCGAACTCGGTGCAGGTGGAGCAGGCCTTTCCGCACCATTGCCAGACAGCCAACGCCCCAGAGCCGCCGATAGCACCATCAAACCCAGCGGCTTGGTGAGGAAATCATCCATGCCGGCGGCTTGTGTCCGCATGGCTTCTTCCTTCCCTGCATTGGCGGTGCAGGCAATGATGGGCGTTCTGTCCATCCCCCGCAGCTGCTCGAGGTGACGCACTTCCCTTGCCAATTGATAGCCATCCATTTCGGGCATATGGCAGTCTGTAAGGATCAGACCATAGCGGCCACGCTGCCATTTTTGCAGCGCCTCGACGCCGTTCTCTGCCCAGTCGGCGCGGTAGCCCAGTTTTTGCAGCTGCTTGAGCGTTAGCTTGCGGTTGGTCGGGTTGTCCTCCACGAACAGGATGGGCAGTACATTGACGGCGGCTGCCTGCAGCGGCTTCTCCAATGCATCACGCTGCACTGCTGCCTGCTCGTCCATGATCCTTACCGGGATTTGCAAGCGAGCGATCGTTCCCTTGCCGAGTTCGCTTTCCAGCACCACCTGCCCGCCCATCAACTCGGCCAGTCGGCGGCAAATCGCCAGGCCAAGCCCGCTTCCCCCGAATCGCCGCGTCGTCGTGGATTCGGCCTGGGTAAAGGGTTCGAACAGTCGCGCCATGTTTTCCGGGCTCATGCCGATCCCGTTATCGTGAACCTCGAAAATCAATACTTGATGGGCATCCTGTATCGGACCCGCTGCGGTCAGCCGCACCGAGATCGTCCCCTGCGGGGTAAACTTGATCGCATTGCTCAAGAAATTCTGCAGTATCTGACGTATCCGTAGCGGATCCGCTTCCACCGTCGCGGCGACCTCCGGAGCCACCCAACGTTGCAGATACAACCCTCCTTTGGAGGCCGTTTCGCGATACAGGGAGACGACCTGTTCGATCAGCGTCCTCAGGTCGACCGGCTCCCTATTAATGTCGAGCTTGCTCGCCTCGATCTTCGAGAAGTCCAGAATGTCGTCGATCAGGCGCAACAGCGTCTGCGCCGACTCCTGGATGGTCGCGACCGTGTCCTGCTGCTCGGCATCGAGCGATGAGCCCTCCAACAGCTCCAGCATGCCCAGCACGCCATTCATCGGCGTGCGGATTTCATGGCTCATCGTCGCCAGGAAGGCGCTCTTGGCGTTGTTCGCCTGGTCGGCCTGGTCGCGCGCCCGGCGAAGGGCGATTTCCACGGCTTTGCGCTCGGTCGTGTCGAGGCAGGCGAGCAACAGGCCGTTATTCTCGATCGGGCATCCATCCAATTGAACCCAGATGCTCTCGCCGCTACGCTTCAGGCACCGCCATTCGCCATGGGTCTCCTCCCGATTGTCCCGGGCCACGATCAAAGCGTCACGAAACGCCTCCCACTCTGCATCGTCGGCAAACAGCTTATAAAGGGAATGTCCCACCATGCTTTCTTCGGAAAGGCCGAAGAGCTTGGCGGCGGCCTCGTTGGCACGGCAAATCGTGAAGTCCGCGTCCAGGCGCAGCAAGCCCACCGGGGAAGCGCGGTAGATCGCCTCTTCATCTCGCAAGACCCCGAGCAATTGCTGCTCGCTGATTTTCCGCTTGTCCTCCTCCTCGTAGTATCCCAGCGTGCTGGCAAATACATGCAGCAGTGCCGCGATATCGGTGACGCGGGGCCGGTACAGGACGATATAGGCCTTCAGTTCGCCGGCCCTCTCGATCGGCCAGCTGATCCAGCCGGGCAAGCTGGCGATCACCTGCGGCAAATCCACCAGTGCTTGCCCATGCAGCCCAGCATATTCCGGCAAGGCGCCGGCCAACACTTGGCTGCCCCCCTCCGACGCAGGAGCAGGACCGATCAGGCAGCCGGTCTCGGCCTGTGAAAATCGCACCAGGGTGTCCAACAGCGCCGCAAAGACCTCCGAGCGCGCGGCCCTCTCCAGCAACATGTTTTCGATCTGTGAAATGGACGACAACAGCGCCAGGTTGTGTTCCAGCGAAAGCTCGGCCTGACGGCGCTTGTTCTCGTTGCGAACGACCAGTAGCGTCAAAGCCTCACCGGTCTCGGATTCCACAGGGCTCGCGGTGATGCTGGCGTGAAACGTTGTGCCGTCCGGTCCCCAACCGGCGACCTGATCATGCCTGCGCAGCAACAGAGGGGTGAGTTCCGGCTCCTGCGACGAGTCCCCCAGATCCAGAAACCGGCTGATGTCCTGATGGATCATGTCGTCGACGGCCAGACCGAACATCCTGGCCGCGCCTTGGTTGACCATCAGAATCTGCCTGTCGTTTCGAATCGCGAAGATGGCTTCATCGGTAGAGTCGAGCAGACGCTGGAGAAAGTACAGCGGCCGCATCACCCGGCGTGAAAGCACGTACATCAGCGCGGCAAGCAGCAAGGCCGTTATGCCTGCCAACGCCAAGGTACGGAGCAATTCATTGTGATAATGACGGATGCTGTCCTCGGTCTGAATCTCACTGATGCTCGCGACCTCTCTGAACAGCTCCCTGGCCTCTGCCTGCAATCGAGTATTCAGTCCGATCGCGGCCTGCCGTTCCGCCGCGCTGAGCACCACTCCTGGCTGAGCCAACCGGGTCAACTGGCTCTCGCTGGCATTGTGCAACTGGTTGGCCAGACTCGCGGTGTCGATCAGCCGCCGTTGCAGTGCGTCGTCCCGGATGACTTGAGTGACTAGTCGCAAGCGTTCGAGCAACAGCTCGTCCCGCTCCCGTAGGGCAAGCAGCTGAGACTCCTCGGTGCTGTTGAGCTGCCTGGCCAACTCGGCTCGTATCTGGAGTGCGCCGCCCTCCGAACGCAGACTACGGCTGAGAGCCCAGGCGTTCAGCTTTGTGACGGTCAGCCGGGTCATGGCTGCGCTGGATTGGTCTCCCAGCAGGAAAGTGCTCTCGACCAGCAGCGAATCCACGCTGTCGAGCAGATGCGCCACCGCCAGTGAATAGCCGAAGCCCAGCGCCTCTTCCCGTCGGAACGGCCGGGCGGCCAAAGCGAGGTCCACCTCCTGTCGTACTCTTTGCAAATTGTCGACGGCCTGGCTCACCTTGGCCCCCGCCTCGCGAAGCTCGGCAGCGTCGATCCGGGCCAAGCCGAGCCTCAAGATGGATGCGTTGCGCTGTTGCAGTGCCTCTAAATGGGCGAGCTCCTTTGCCGATGGGGCCACTTCCCGCGACAACAGCACCCGTGTCTGGGTGTTCTCCTGTTGGATCAGGTCTGCCGCCGTGTACAGCAGACTGCTGGACTGGTTCAACTGCTCCAGGCGGGCAACAAGGCGGTGCTGCTTGAACGAGTCGCTCAGCAAGATGCCGAAGATAAGGACCAGGATGATGCACAGCCCCACCACGATGCCGATGACCGCTCGCCCGATGGAGCGAGTCTGATTGACGCTGGCGTAGGGGATGCGCACGGCGGCCGGTCTTCCCTCATTGCTCACTGGTTTCTTCCGGCACGACGGCGATGTGCGACACGCCATAGCGATCGTGATGTTCGCGCAGGACGTTCAACTGGCCCGCGGTGATCCGGCTTCCTGCGGGTAACAGCAGATGGCCGCTCAGGCTGAACAGATCCTTGGCCAGCAAGGCGTCTGCGGGAACATCCCAGAGCTCGAGCTCCTGTGCCGGGTCGGACTCAAGCGGGGCTTGGGCAAACCTTCTGCCCACAAAACCGCTGTCGTCGATCTGGGCGGTGTAATAGGCGAAGGGATCCACTAGCGGACGCGGACGCGACATCGTCAGGCGGATGGCTTTTTCCACCTCGGCGGGCGTCGGCGGTTTCACGATGAAATCATCGGCGTGCAGCTGTATGGCCTGCACCACGTTCACCGGCCCGGAATGGCCTGAGAGAAACAGGAAGGGTAGATTGGGCGCGTTGAGCGTATGTCCGCAGCGCAACTCCTTGAGTAGCTCGAGCCCGTTCATCGGGCGCATCTCGATGTCGCAGATGACCAGATCCACCGGGCGAACCTGGAGCAGGCGCAGCGCCGCAGTGCCATCGCTCGCCTGAGCGATCAACTCGGGATGGAATCCCATGCTTTTCAGCGTCTGGATCAACAAGCTGCGAACCAACATCTGGTCGTCAACCAGCAGCACCTGCAGCTTAGAATAGTCGATTGACATGTCGGCACCTCGCAATATTCAACACTTGCACTATGACAATAGGTTAATAAATAACGCTTGCCAACGACATTCGATGAGCCTGGGCTAAATCCAGCTGTCTCCTACTCGCGTCTTCGATGCCCGCCGCCACGCTTGAATCGACGACGAAGGACCAGCGGGCCTCACTAGACATGCCCTCTCGCACCGCCGATTGGCAGTGTCGCTTGGCTGGTCTAGCGTGGGAGAAGACGGGACGAAGGAGCGGCGATGACGGGGCGGACCAGGATCGGACTGGTGATGGCCGGCGGCGGGGCGCGTGCAGCCTACCAGGCAGGGGTGTTGCTGGCGGTGGCCAAGCTGTTGCCCGCCGGTGTCGGGAACCCTTTCTCCATCATCTGCGGCAGCTCGGCCGGTGCGATCAATGCCGCCGGCCTTGCCTGTGGAGCAGAAGAGTTCTCCCGCACCGCGATCTATCTGTCGAAAGTCTGGCAGCAGCTGCACGTGCCGATGATCTACCGCGCCGATCTTGGCTATTTCGTGCGCCGCACCCTTTACTGGGGACTGTCGTTCGTCAGCGGTGGTCTGGGCCCCTACAACCCGCGCTCGCTGCTCGATAACGACCCGCTACGTGAGCTGCTCGGCAAGACCGTGCGTTTCGAGCAGCTCGGCCTGGCCATCGCCAATGGTGCGCTCGACGCGCTCGGCGTCACCGCCTCCTGCTATAGCACTGGGCGTTCGGTGACCTTCTTCGAAGGACGGCCGGAACTGGAAGGCTGGCAGCGCCAGCTACGTGACGGCATGCGCACCCGGCTGACGCTCGAACACCTGCTCGCCACCTCGGCAATACCGCTGCTGTTCCCGGCGCAGCGCATCGGCCAACACTACTACTGCGATGGCGCGATCCGCCAACTGGCTCCGCTGTCGCCAGCGCTGCACCTGGGCGCGCAGAAGCTGTTCGTGATCAGTCTAGCCGGCGCCCACTTGCCGGTCCCGCGCAACGGCGATGGCCGCTATCCATCGCTCGCCCAGGTGTTCGGCCACCTGCTCAGCAGCGTGTTCTTCGACGGGATGGAGAGCGACATCGAGCGGCTGAGCCGGGTCAACCAGACGGTGTCGCTGCTGTCGTCGACGCTCCTGGCCCAACACGCCACGCCGCTTCACCGGGTGGAGGTGTTCACGCTGGCCCCCAGCCGCCCCCTGGAAGAGATCGCACGCGAACACATCCACAGCTTTCCGGCCCCACTGCGCTTCCTTCTGTCCGGAACCGGTGCCACTCACGCGCGCGGACTTGCGCTGTCGACCTATCTGTTGTTCGAGCCAGGCTATTGTCACGCGCTGGTCGAGCTCGGCTACCGCGACGCGCTGGCCCGCCGCGAGGCGATCCGCGCCTTCCTGGAGCTGCCAGGCAGTACGCCGGCAACCGAGCTGGCCGATTGACGCGGCCGGCGCGTCCCCCCTAAGCTGCGGCTCCGATCCCTTTCCCCCCGCGATCCGTTATGCGCCTGATTCTCGCCATCCTGATTCCGTGGCTACAGTTCTTCACTATCGGTCGACCGTTTGCCGGGCTGCTGTGCCTGGTGCTGCAGCTGACACTGATCGGCTGGATCCCGGCGGCGATCTGGTCGGTGTACGCGCTGAGCCAGTACAAGACCGACCAGAAGATCGCCCGCGCACTGGGGCGGCGCTGAGCGTAGCGGCCTCCCGGCCCTGGGTACGTGGTTTCCAAGACCGTTCGCCACAAACCCCATGAAAAAACACGAACGATATATAGCCGTTCGTGTTTTTTCGTGGGGTTCGCGGCAGAAGGCTTATCGCCCCGTCAAAAGAAAGCGATTTCCCAAGTCTGGGCCACTAGCATTGACCACACGTTCACAGCAGGGTCCGATAGCCGTCGGCAATCACCGACACCGCGAAATAGCCGAACAGCAAGGCCGAGCCGGCGTTGCAGAACAGCACCAGCTTATGGCCGAGCAGTTGCCGGCCTCGTCCGGCCAGCACCGCTAGGAAGCTGCTCCAGGCCAACCCGCCGCCGAAGAAGCCGACGAGAAAGAGACCGTTCATTCCTGTACTGCCATCGGTGGAATGGGCAATGATCGCGCCGCCCACCGCGGCGAACCACAACAGTGAGGTTGGTGACGCCAGCGCCATACCGAGACCGCGCAAGAGCTCAGCCCGTGCAGACCAGTCGACCGATGCGGCGACCGCCGCCTGTTCGGCCGAAGCGGCCGGCTGACGCGACGAACGCCAGGCCGCCAGCCCCATCCGCCAAGTCAACCACAGTAGCACCGCCCCCCCGCCCAGCCACAATATCCAGCGTACCGGCGTGTAGCTGAACAAGAGCGCCAGCCCGCACAGCGACAACACCGCGTAGAACAGATCGCCGAAACAGGAACCGAGCCCGACCAGGAAAGCCGGCCGGATGCCGGCACGCAGGCCGGTGTTGATCAGCGCTGTATTGACCATGCCCAGATCCAGGCATAGCGACAGGGACAGCAGGAAACCCTTCAGGACGACGGCAAACATGACAGGTAACGACAGCAATCAATGATGGCCTGACGATAGCGTCGCGCGCCGGCGCAGTCTTGTCAGAAATTGATCTGGTCAGACATTGGCCAGCCGGAACTGGCCGGGAGTCATGCCCGAGAAGCGGGCGAAGGCCTTGCTGAAATGGGCCTGGTCGGCAAAGCCTGCCGCCAGTGCCACCTCGGAGATCGGGGTACCAGTACGCAGCAGGCGGCGTGCTAGGCTGAGGCGCTGCTGGATCAGCCAGGCGTGTGGCGGCAGGCCGACCTGGCGGTGGAAGGAGCGCACCAGATGGGCGGGCGAGATGGCCTCGGCCGCCGCCAGCGCCTCCAGGCTCGGCGCTTCGGCCAACTCGTCGAGCAGGCGCTGCTGCACCCGGCGGATGCGCACCACATCCAGCGACGGCGCCTGTGCCGACGGCCGGCTGCCCACCAAGGCCCGCAACCGGTCAAGCAGCGCTACGCAGCCCTCCTCGACCAGGCTCCCCGACCGCGCGACGGCGGCGAGCTCGCGCACCAGCGCCGCCTCACGCACGCAGGGTCGGCCGAACTCGAACGGCGCCTGGAAATAGTGCTCGAACGCCTCTGGCCGCACATACAGCGACAGGCAGCGCCAGGCGCCGTCGCTGACCGCCCGGCTCGCCTGCACTTCGCCGGGGTTGTAGGTGGTCAGCGTCGCGGTGTCCACCTCGAAGGTCTTGCCGTCCAGCCATACCGACTCCAGCCCGTTCAGGCTGGCACTGATCACATACTCGTCATGGCTGTGCTTCGGAAAGCCCCGCGCCGGCGTGGAGAGCAGCGCCAGCTCGAGGAGGTCGTTGCGAAAGACGATCATGGCGGGGGCGTGCGGCTCAGCTCAGCGGCAGTGCCAGCGCCTCGCGGCTGGCCGGGCGGGCGCGCAGCCCCGCATACCAGGCCTCGAGCGCCGGGTGCGGCACGCGCGGCAGCGGCAGGTTGAACCACAGATGTACGGTGCAGCCGACCGCCAGGTCGGCCAGGGTGAACTGCTCGCCGACCAGATAGGGTGACTCGCTCAGGCGCGCTTCCAGGATCGGCAGCAGCGTCTCGGTCTTCTGCCGGGCCGCCTCGATCGCCTGCAGGTTGCGCTCGGCTTCCGGGGTGCGGATCAGGCCGTGCAGCGCCGGCCCCACCGCCGTCTGCAGTGCGGTGGTCTGCCAGTCGAGCCAGCGTTCCACCTCGGCACGCGGGTGCAGCGCGCTCGGGTACAGCGACTCGGCCCCGGCCTTGCTGGCCAGATAGCGCAGGATCGCGTTCGATTCCCACAGCACGAAGCCGTCGTCGTCGATGGTCGGCACCAGGCCGTTCGGGTTCAGCGCGCGGTACTCGGGCGTGTTCACCACGCCGAACTGGCGACCGGCGTCGATGCGCTCGTACGGCAGGCCCAGCTCCTCGGCCGCCCATACCACCTTCTTCACATTGGTCGAATTGATGCGCCCCCAGATCTTCAGCATGCCGATGTCCTCTCCTTGGTGAGCGTCCATTGTAGCCCGAAAGCCGGCCAGGCCGGCTCCCGGTCTCAAGGGCAGATCACGCCGGCTGGCCGCCCTGTGCGGCGATCACGAAGTCGAGCAGCGCCCGGTCGATGCCGGTGTTGAGCAACAGGTCCGGCTCGCTGCGCACCGCCTGCATGAACTTGTCGCGCATCGCCGGCTCGTTGGTGCAAAAGGTCGCGTGCGACAACGCCTGCCAGCGCGCGCCCAGCGCCCGCGCGTCCGGGTGATCCGGCGACAGGCCACGGTCCATCGCCTGGCGCACCGCGCCGACCAGCGCCGGCCATTCCGGCATGTGGCGGCGGAAGTTGCCGCGCAGCCGCTCGATCTCCGTCGCGTCGAAGTACTTGGCGTAGATCGGCAGGCGCGCCTCGGTCATCGCCTGGCTGACGTATTCCAGCACCGCGGCGTCGATACCGCTATGCGACTGCAGCGCCGGCTCGTTGCGGTGCATCGCGTCGAGCTTGATCAGCAGGTCCTCGTCGCCGTGCACCAGCGCCTGGGCGTGGTCCGTCCACTGCTGCGCCAGCGCCTGCGCTTCGGCCGCGTGCGGCGGCACCTTGGCGTCGATCAGCGCACGCACCCGGTCGGTGAGCGCACGCCAGTCGGCGTCGTACTGTTCGCCAAGCGCAGCCTTGCGCTGGCGCAGAGTGTCGGCTTGCTGGCTGGTCAGGTATTTCTCGTACATGGTCATCAACTCCAGTGTGGTCAACCAATCGGCCAGCGTCGGCTCGGCGTCGTCTGCCAGGCGCTGCTGCAACTGCTGCAACCGCGTGCGCAGCGCGAGCGCCTGCTCGATCTGTGCGTCGAGGGCGGCGAGCTGTTGCGCGATCAGCCCCGGCAGTGCCGGGCCGCTGCCGGCCAGCATGTCTCCGATTTCGGCCAGCGCGAAACCGAGCCGTTGCAGCGCCAGGATGCGGTACAGCCGGGTGACGTCGTTGGCGTTGTACAGCCGGTAGCCGCTGTCGGAGCGCGCAGAGGGGGTGAGCAGGCCGATGCCGTCGTAGTGGTGCAGGGCCCGGACCGTCAGTCCGGTCCGTTTGGCCAGTTCGCCAACTTTGAGCAGCATCGTTGCCTCCCTCACTGTGCTGATGTCATGGTGAAGCCTCACGTCGCGTGAGGGTCAAGCGCCGATTGTGCGCGGCACACGCGCAAAAAAACAGGCACCTTGCGGTGCCTGTGGCGGGAGGATGAAACCGGGCTCAGCGGCGGCCCTTCGGCTTACCGGCCGTGGTCGCGGCGGCGCCGTTGCGGCTGCCCGGCTTGTTGCCCTTGCCGACCTGCTTGCCACCCGGCTTGCGCGCGGCCGAGGCCGGCGGCGCGTCCTGGAAGCGGCGGGTCGGATGGTGGGCGGTACGCGCGGTGTTGAAGCGCTGGCCCTTGTCCTCGTTGCCCTTGGGCGGCGTCGGCGGAATCAGCTGGTGCTTGCCGTAGCCGATCAGGTCCTGGCGGCCCATGTCGATCAGCGCGTCGTACAGAATCTGCCAGTTGTCCGGATGGTGGTAGCGCAGGAAGGCCTTGTGCAACTTGCGGCGATAGCCGTCGCGCACCACGTCGACCTTTTCCGAGCTGCGGCTGAGCTTCTTCAACGGGTTGCGGCGGGTGTGCCACATCGTGGTCGCCATCGCCATCGGCGTCGGAGTGAAGGTCTGCACCTGGTCGAGGCGGAAGTTGTTCTTCTTCAGCCACAGCGCCAGGTTCATCATGTCCTCGTCGCTGGTGCCCGGGTGGGCCGCGATGAAGTACGGGATCAGGTACTGCTCCTTGCCCGCTTCTTTCGAGAACTTCTCGAACAGCTTCTTGAAGTTGTCGTAGGCGCCCATGCCCGGCTTCATCATCTTGGAGAGCGGACCCTCCTCGGTGTGTTCCGGGGCGATCTTCAGGTAGCCGCCGACGTGGTGGGTCACCAGTTCCTTGATGTACTCGGGTGACTTCACCGCCAGGTCGTAGCGCAGGCCCGACTGGATGTTGATCTTCTTGATGCCCGGCAGCGCACGCGCCTTGCGGTACAGTTGGATCAGGCTGCTGTGGTCGGTGTTGAGGTTCTCGCAGATGTCCGGGTACACGCAGGACAGCTTGCGGCACTTGGTCTCAATCTTCGGGTCCTTGCACGCCAGACGATACATGTTGGCGGTCGGCCCCCCCAGGTCGGAGATATGGCCGGTGAAGCCCTCGGTCTTGTCGCGGATCTCCTCGATCTCTTTCAGGATCGACTCTTCCGAGCGGCTCTGGATGATGCGGCCCTCGTGCTCGGTGATCGAGCAGAAGGTACAGCCGCCGAAGCAGCCGCGCATGATGTTCACCGAGTACTTGATCATCTCCCAGGCCGGGATGTGCGCATCGCCGTAGCTCGGGTGCGGATTGCGGGCATAAGGTTGGCCGAACACGAAGTCCATCTCTTCGGTGGTCAGCGGGATCGGCGGCGGGTTCAGCCACACGTCGCGCTCGCCGTGCAGCTGGACGAGAGCTCTAGCATTGCCCGGATTGGATTCGAGGTGCAGCACGCGGCTGGCGTGCGCATACAGCACAGGGTCGTAGGCCACCGCCTCGAAGGCCGGGATGCGCACCACGGTCTTGGCGCGCTGGGCGCGGCGGATCGCCACCCGCTCGTGCACGTTCATGAACTTGATCGGCTGGACGGTGGCAGTGGCACCGTTCGCCTCGGCCTGCTTGGCCGCCTGCTCGGGGATTTCTTCGTAGGGGTTCAGGTGCGCATCGACCCGGCCCGGCACGTCGACGGTGGTGGAGTCGGCCTCCTCCCATTCCTCGTTCGGCAGCCAGCCATGCGGCACCAGGAAGGCGGTGCCACGGATGTCGCGCATCTCCGACAGCTTCTCGCCGGCGGCGGCACGGTGGGCGATCTCCACCAGCGCGCGCTCGGCATTGCCGAACAGCAGGATGTCGGCCTTGGAGTTGGCCAGCACCGATGGGCGCACCTTGTCGCTCCAGTAGTCGTAGTGGGCGATGCGGCGCAAGGAGGCCTCGATGCTGCCGATCATCACGCCGGTGCCCGGGTAGGCCTCGCGGCAACGCTGCGCGTACACGGTCACCGCGCGATCCGGGCGCTTGTTCGGCTCGGCGTGCGGAGTGTAGGCATCGTCCGAGCGCGGTTTGCGGTCGGCGGTGTAGCGGTTGATCATCGAGTCCATGTTGCCGGCGGTGACGCCGAAGAACAGGTTCGGCTTACCGAGCGCGCGGAACGGCTCGGCGCTGTGCCAGTCCGGCTGGGCGATGATGCCGACCCGGAAACCCTGCGCCTCCAGAAGGCGCCCCACCAGCGCCATGCCGAAGCTCGGATGGTCGATGTAGCAGTCACCGGTCACCAGGATGATGTCGCAGGAATCCCAGCCAAGCTCGTCCATCTCGGCACGGCTCATCGGCAGGAACGGGGCAGTGCCGAAGCGCTGGGCCCAGTACTTGCGGTAGGAATTGATCGGTTTGGCGGGAGTGGTCGGCGTGTTCATGGTGGGTGTGTTTTCCGGCAAGGCGCGCATTATGCCAGAAAAGCGCGCCTGCTTCAGTAAAAATCCTGTTCAATCAATCATCTACGCAAAAACGGCAGCCCAGTGAGCAGGGCTGCCGTTTTGCTGGGCCAAGCTTGGCCGAAGGCAGGGCCTCAGTGGCTGTTGCGGCCGGCTTCGGCAAGACGACGCTTATGCTCGCGCTCGTTCTTCAGGTCCTCGCGCTCCTTGATGCGCTGCGCCTCGCGGGCCTTCGACTCCTCTTCCCAGACGCGCCATTCGTCGGGCGTCTCCAGCGTGATGCGGCCGATGGCGCCGGCGCGGAAGTCGGTCAGCACGATCTCGGCGGCCTTTTGCATGTTGACCCGGCCACCGCCCAGCATCGCGCCGCGGCGCCGGCCGATCGCCTCGAGCAGTTCCTCGTCGCGCAGCGTCTCGACGTCTTCCTTCAGGCCGTAGCGGGTGGCCAGCTCCTTGGCGTAGTGCTGGCCCAAGTAGGCCAGCAGCTCCAGCGCCACCTCTTCCTCGTCCATCGCGTTGCGGCCGACTGCGCCGCTGGCGGCCAGGTTGTAGCCGCCCTGCTCGACGATGATCTTCGGCCACAGCATGCCCGGGGTGTCGAACAGCCAGAAGCCGTCGGCCAGGATGATGCGCTGCTCGCCCTTGGTCACGCCTGGCTCGTTGCCGGCCTTGGCGACACGGCGACCGGTCATGGAGTTGATCAGCGTCGACTTGCCGACGTTGGGAATGCCGCAGATCAGCACGCGCAGCGGCCGATCGACGCTGCCGCGGTTGGGCACCAGGTCGAGACAGGCGTCGATCAGTTTCTTCGCCGGTGAGCGCTCGCCGGCATCGAGGCCGATCGCCTGGGTGTGGCTCTTGCCCTTGTAGTAGTCGATCCACTGCCGGGTGCGCTGCGGGTCGGCCAGGTCCTGCTTGTTGAGGATCTTCAGCGCCGGCTTGCCGCGGGTCAGCTGCGCGATCATCGGGTTGGCGCTGGACGCCGGCAGGCGCGCATCGAGCATCTCGATCACCACGTCGATGTCCTTGACGCGTTCGGCCACCGCCTTCTTGGCCTTGTTCATGTGGCCTGGGAACCATTGGATCGCCATGGATTTATCGCTTTCGTAAAGGGTCGAGCAAGGGCCTGAGCCCGTTGAGCTGGATTTCGTGCATCAGCGCCAGCAAGCGGCCGATCTCGCCGGGCGGGAAGCCCTGCCGGGCGAACCAGTCCAGATAGTTTTCCGGCAGGTCGGCCAATAGCACCCCCTTGTGCTTGCCGAACGGCATGCGCAGGGTGACTAGGGTTTCCAAATCAGCGGCTTGCATCGCAGTGGACTCGTCGGGAAGGGGCGCATTGTGCCAAAGCGCGCGTCGCTTGGCGAGTGCAGTCGGTGTCGCTGCCAATCAAGAACCACCGGCCGGATCAGCCCGCCAGCCGGATGGTAAGCAAGGCTGGGCTTGCAGGAGGACTCGCTCATCGCTTGCCGCGATTCGCGCTAAGCCATCTTGCAAGCCCCCTAGGGTACCCGCTTTTTTATAGCGTAATACGTGGAGCGGCCACGGCGCTTAGTGGTCCTCGATCGCCAAACCGTCGTTGAACACCAGGTAGCCCTTCACCACCCGATAGATGAACCAGATCCAGGTGATCGCCAGCACCAGGAAGCCCACCAGCACCACCGTCAACAGGCCGCCGATCAGGTAGCCGGCCAGCGCCCACCAGAAGGTCTTGATCTGCCAGCGGAAGTGACTCTCGTAGCGCGTGCCGATCACGTCGGGCAGCTTCACATAGTTGACGATCACCGCGACGATCGCCGTCACGCCGACGAACAGGCTGATCGCCTGCAGCACGTACACTGCCATCGTCAGGTTGTTCAGCTTCTGGTCGTCGAGCCGGGTGATCACCGGCTGTTCCGGGTCTTGATACATGCAGTCTCCTTGAAAAATAGTCAGTCCGCCGCAAGGCCAAGCGCCGTGAACAATCCCGCCAGGCGGCGCCGCGCCGCGCGGTGCACCCGGCGGCTCGCATCGACGAGCCCTGCCCCCCGCCCGCTGGCGGCCGGCTCGGCCGCACACCAGCCGCGCAGCACCCCGACCTCGGCCGGTAGCACCGCCGGCAGCAGCACCGGCGATGCCGGGCTGACGCTCAGGTCGAAACGCTGCGCCAGCGCTTGAAGGCGGCGGTTGGCCTCATCGAGCTCGGGCAACTGCGCAGGCGTCACCAGCACATGGGTAAGCCCCAATACCGCGATCCGCGCCGCCAACCAGTCCGACGCGTCGGTTAGCCGCACCGGTGTCGGCGCTGCTTCCAGATTAGCGCGCAGCGTGGCACTGAGCATCGCCAAGAGCCGGATGTCCGGCAGCAGCGCCTCGGACAGTCGCAACGGCGTCAATTCCAGCGCCTCGGCCGGCGGCAGCTGTGGCGTACCGGGCATGGCATGTTCGACGTCGGTCAAGAGTGCCAGCGCGCACAGCGGACGGGCGCTCTGCAAGCTCAGGCTGGCCCGGGCGATGGACAACGAGTCGCAGACTTCGTTCATGGTAGATCTCCTGGTCTGGGGCTATCCAGGCGGCGGAGAATCATCGGGAAACGCAAATGCCGCCTGGAAGCGGCGGCATTTGTCGGGAAAGTGTTCTGTATTTCTAGTGTGCACGCGTTCCCTGGTGCCGCCGTGGTGAGCGGTACCAATAAAACGAAACGTAGGAGAACGCGAGTCGGGAATTCATGGACTCCATGCTGCGCCGCATCGTGCCCGGCTGTCAACCCTGGGCGTATGACAAGACGCAAAAACCGGCGCAGGGCGAAGCCCGGCACCGGTTCGGTCAACCTAAACCCCAAAATGTCCTGCAAAGCGTCGCGAGCGGGCGTCAGCGAGGGGCGGCTGGAACGCAGGAACCGGCATGTACTTAAGTACATGAGGATTCCTGACAGCTGAGCGAATCAATAGATTCACACGCCGACCACCCAACCCGAGATCACGCCCACGCAGCAGCTTTACGGGGCATTTTACATGTTCGGGTAGTTCGGCCCGCCGCCGCCCTCCGGCGTCACCCAGTTGATATTCTGGGTCGGGTCCTTGATGTCGCAGGTCTTGCAGTGCACGCAGTTCTGCGCGTTGATCTGCAGGCGCGGCTGGCCCTCGTCACGGCCGACGATCTCGTACACGCCGGCCGGGCAATAGCGCTGCTCCGGCGCGTCGTATTCGGCGAGGTTCACCTCGATCGGCACGCTCTTGTTCTTCAGCTTCAGGTGCGGCGGCTGGTCCTCGCTGTGGTTGGTGTTGGAGATGAACACCGACGACAGGCGGTCGAAGGTCAGCTCCCCGTCCGGTTTCGGGTAGTCGATCGGCGTGCACTCGGCGGCCGGGCGCAGCGTCTCGTTGTCGGCGTGACGGTGGCGCAGCGTCCACGGCGCACGGCCACGGAACAGGAAGGTGTCGACCGCCGAGTAGATCATTGCCGGCCACAGCCCCCAGCGGAACGACGGGCGGATGTTGCGCACCTTCCACAGTTCGTCGTACAGCCAGCTCTGCTTCACCTTGGCGCTGTAGCTGCTCGCCTCGACACCGGCCCCGCCCGCGTCGCCGGCCAACACCTCGACCACCGCCTCGGCGGCCAGCATCGCCGACTTCATCGCGGTGTGGGTGCCCTTGATCTTCGGCACGTTGAGGAAGCCGGCGGTGTCGCCGACCAGCACGCCGCCCGGGAAGGTCAGCTTCGGCAGGCTCTGGATGCCGCCTTCGCTGAGCGCACGGGCGCCGTAGGAAATGCGCCGGCCGCCCTCGAACACCTTCTTGATCGCCGGGTGGGTCTTGAAGCGCTGGAACTCTTCGAACGGCGACAGGTAGGGGTTCTCGTAATCGAGGCCGACCACGAAGCCGACCACCACCTGATTGTTCTCCAGGTGATAGAGGAATGACCCGCCATAGGTGGCGGTATCCATCGGCCAACCGACGGTGTGAGTGATGCTGCCCGGCTGATGGTTCTCCGGTTTCACCTCCCACAGCTCCTTGATGCCGATGCCGTAGGTCTGCGGGTCGGCGCCGTCGCGCAGGGCAAAGCGCTCGAACAGCGTCTTGGTCAGCGAGCCACGGCAGCCTTCGGCGAAGATGGTCTGCTTGGCCCACAGCTCGATGCCGGGTTCGCCTTCCAGCTCGCCGTTCTTGCCGGTGCCGACGTTGCCGGTGGCCACGCCCTTCACCGAGCCGTCGGCGTTGTACAGCACCTCGGCGGCGGCGAAGCCCGGGTAGATCTCCACGCCGAGCGCCTCGGCCTGCTCGCCGAGCCAGCGACAGAAGTTGCCCAGGCTGACGATGTAGTTGCCATGGTTGTTCATCTGCGGCGGGGTCGGCAGCTGCACCGACTCGGTCTCGGTCAGGAACAGGAAGCGGTCTTTCGCCGCCGGAGTGTTGAGCGGTGCGCCTTTTTCCTTCCAGTCCGGGATCAATTCGTTCAGCGTCCTGGGCTCGATCACTGCGCCCGACAGGATGTGGGCACCGATCTCCGAGCCCTTCTCGAGCAGGCACACGCTGATGTCGCGCCCCTGCTGTTCGGCCAACTGCTTGACGCGGATTGCGGCGCTCAGCCCGGATGGGCCGCCGCCGACCACTACCACGTCATATTCCATGTATTCGCGTTCCACCGTGTCTCCTTTGCGCGGTGCGTCATTGCTTAATGATCGAATCATGCAATGTTCGTGGCCGGCCGTCAAAATCAAACAAGCGTTTAAACGGTTCCGGATGCCTGAAGCGTGGCGATTTGTTCCCGGTCGTAGCCCAGCTCGGCCAGTACCGCAGCGGTATGCTCGCCAAGCTTCGGCGGTGCCTGTCGGTACATTGCCGGCGTGTCGGACAGTCTGACCGGGCATGCCATCAGCGGCACCGTCTGGCCGGCCGCATCCTGCATTTCGATACGCATGCCGCGCGCCACTACCTGCGGGTCGGCGAACGCCTCGGCCACCGAGTTGATCGGCCCACACGGCACGCCAGCCGCATCGAGGCGCGCCAGCCAATCATCGCGCGTGGCGGTGCCGAACGCCTCGGCCAAACGGCCTACCAGGAGCTCGCGGTGTACAACCCGTGCCGGGTTGGTCGCGAAGCGCTCATCGTCGGCCAGCGCCGGCTGGCCGATGAGTGCCGCCACCGCGCGGAACTGCTTGTCGTTGCCGCAGGCGAGGATGAAGTGGCCGTCGGCGGCGGCGAACACCTGGTACGGCACGATGTTGGGATGGGCGTTGCCGAGCCGCGGCGGGGTGGCGCCGCTGACCAGGTAGTTCATGCCGACGTTGGCGAGCATTGCCAGCGAGCAGTCGAACAGCGCCATGTCGATATGCTGGCCACGGCCGGTGTGGTGGCGGGCCAAGAGCGCCGCCTGCACCGCGTTGGCGGCATAGAGGCCGGTGAACAGGTCGGTGACAGCCACACCGACCTTGTGCGGTTCACCATCGGCCGGGCCGGTGATGCTCATCAGCCCGCTCATGCCCTGCACGATGTAGTCGTAGCCGGGCGAGTCGGCATACGGGCCGTCCTGGCCGAAGCCGGTGATCGAGCAATACACCAGTCGCGGGTTGAGCTGGGACAGGCTGGCGTAGTCGAGACCGTACTTGGCCAGGCCACCGACCTTGTAGTTCTCCAGTAGCACGTCGGCCTGCTCGGCCAGGCGGCGCACGATTGCCTGCCCTTCCGGCCGGGTGATGTCGACGGTGACCGAGCGCTTGCCGCGGTTGGCGGACAGGAAGTAGGCAGCGGTGCCGTCCGGCAGGCTGGGCGGTGCCCATTGTCGGGTATCGTCGCCGAGACCGGGGCGTTCGACCTTGATCACGTCGGCGCCGAGGTCAGCCAGCAGCTGGCCGGCCCACGGTCCGGCGAGTACGCGGGAGAGATCCAGCACCTTGATGCCGGACAGTGCGCCTTGGCCTTGCATGGGGGTGGTCCTTTGTCGAGAGTTCGGCCAACGTGGGTGCTGCCGGTTTCTTGAAGGTTGGCCGAAGCTTTAATTAGGAGAGTACGTACGAATTGCAGCATCTGCCTCGCCGGCAGGCGCTAACGCCGATCACGAATGCCACAGTAGACAGCCGAGGGACCCTTCCGCCGCGCCGTCCGGAGGACGTTCGGCGAGGTCTTAAGCCGCCGCATGTTCGAGCGATTCGACGTTAGCGAATCCCTGCGTGCGAATCTTTGATTCGCTCAGCGATTAGTTCGGCGACGCCTCGCCGGGCGTTTCCCGGGCGGAAGCAAGCGGCGGCGGGGCTCGCCTTTCTTTGCTTACTTTCTTTGGCGACGCAAAGAAAGTAAGGCCCCGCCGGCGAGGCGGATCGTCCAGTCTTCTGTAACGGTTCGGCCAACCTCAAACCCCCAAGGTTGGCCGACCCGATCCGCGACTCAGAACGCCGCGATCCCGGTCTGCGCGCGGCCTAAGATCAGCGCGTGCACGTCGTGCGTGCCCTCGTAGGTGTTCACCGCCTCCAGGTTCATCATGTGGCGGATTACGTGGAACTCGTCCGAGATGCCGTTGCCGCCATGCATGTCGCGCGCCACACGGGCGATCGCCAGCGCTTTGCCGGTGTTGTTGCGCTTGATCAGCGAGATCATCTCCGGCGCGGCGCGGCCCTCGTCCATCAGGCGGCCCACCTGCAGGCAGGCCTGCAGCCCCAGCGCAATCTCGGTCTGCATGTCGGCCAGCTTCAGCTGGATCAGCTGGGTGGCGGCGAGTGGGCGGCCGAACTGCTGGCGGTCCAGCGTGTACTGGCGGGCGGCGTGCCAGCAGAATTCGGCGGCGCCCAGCGCCCCCCAGGCGATGCCGAAGCGCGCCTTGTTCAGGCAGCCGAACGGCCCCTTCAGGCCCTTCACCCCCGGCAGCAGATTGGCATCCGGCACGAACACCTCGTCCATCACGATCTCGCCGGTGATCGACGCGCGCAAGCTGAACTTGCCGTGGATCGCCGGGGTGGACAGCCCCTTCATGCCGCGCTCGAGCAGGAAGCCGCGGATCTCGCCGGCGTCGTCCTTGGCCCACACCACACACAGGTCGGCGATCGGGCTGTTGGTGATCCACATCTTGCTGCCGGTGAGCACCCAGCCGCCGTCGACCTTCTTGGCGCGGGTCTTCATGCTGCCCGGGTCGGAGCCGGCATCCGGCTCGGTCAGGCCGAAGCAGCCGACCAGTTCGCCCTTGGCCAGTTTCGGCAGGTACTTGGCCTTCTGCTCGTCCGAACCGTACGCCCAGATCGGGTGCATCACCAGGGACGACTGCACGCTCATCGCCGAGCGGTAGCCGGAGTCGACCCGCTCCACCTCGCGGGCGATCAGGCCGTAGGCGACGTGGCTGAGCCCGGCGCAGTCATAACCGTCGATAGTGCAGCCCAACAGACCCAGCTCGCCCATTTCAGCAAGGATCTCGCGGTCGAAGCGCTCCTCGCGGTTGGCGGTGAGCACGCGCGGCATCAGCCTCTCCTGGCAGAACGCATGGGCGGTGTCGCGCACCAGGCGTTCCTCCTCGGTCAGCAACGATTCGAGCAGCAACGGGTCTTCCCAGGCGAACGGGGCGCGTTGTTGGGTGGCAGCCATCGTAGTCTCTCCTTTGTCATGATCGGGCCGGTGTCGGCCTTCGAGATTGTTCCGCTAAGCGGAATTTTGTTCTACCATGCAGAACAACATACGCCACCATTCTCACCATGTAAAGCAACTCTTTACAGCCCACCCAGCACAGGTATCCTTGGCGCCATGAAAAATACTTCGCTCGATCATGCAGCGTTGGCCGCCGATCCGGTGGACGACGACAAGGATCGCCTCTTCGTCACCGCGCTGGCCCGTGGCCTGGCGGTCCTCGGTGCGTTCCGCCCCGGCGAGGCCGCCCTGTCCAACCAGGAACTGGCGGCACGCACCGGCCTGCCCAAGTCGACCGTGTCGCGGCTCACCTACACGCTGACCCGGCTCGGCTACCTGGCCCAGGAGGCCGACAGCGGCTATTACCGGCTCGGCCTGTCGGTGCTGGCGCTCGGCTCGGTGGTGTTGGCCAGCTACGACATCCGCAGCATCGCCGCGCCGCTGATGCGCGAGTTCGCGATCAAGCACAACGTGTCGGTCAGCCTGGCAATGCGCGAGGGCACCGACATGCTGTACCTGGAAACCTGCCGCAGCCCGGCGCGGGTAACGGTTCAGCTGACCGTAGGCTCGCGCGTGCCGATCGCCACCACCGCGATCGGCCGAGCGTTCTACGCCGGCCTGACCGCGCACGAGCGCGAGTCGCTCGACGCGCAACTGGCCGAACGCTATCAGGACGACTGGCCGGAACTGCACAAGCGTCTGCAGCAGAGCCTGGCGCAATACCGCACCTGCGGCTACGCGGTATCCTGGGGCGAGTACGGTCCCGAGGTGATGGCGATCGGCGTGCCGCTGCCGTCGCCGACGCCGGGTCAGCCGCCGTTCGCGCTGAACGCCAGCGGCCCGAGCCTGCTGTTCACCCCCAGCGTGCTCGAGCACGAGATCGCCCCGGCGCTGGTCGACCTCGCCCGGTCTATCGTCCCGACCTTGTAGGCCACAACGGGTCGGGCCAAATGCAAAAAGCCGGACACGATGTCCGGCTTTTTCGTTCGTGGGATTCGGGCACTTGCGAGGGCGTCGGCTCAGGCACGTCCTCCACCGTGAATATAGGTGACCAGCTGGTCGATCACGTACTGCTGCTCGGCGATGGTGGCGTGCACCAGATCGCCGATCGACAGCACGCCGAGCACGGTATGCTCCCCGTCCAGCACCGGCAGATGGCGGATGTGCTTCTCGGTCATTAGCGCCATGCAGTGCTCGAGCGAACTGTCCGGTGACACGTACAGCACCTTGCTGGTCATGATGTCGCGCACCCGAGTGCCCGCCGACGTGCGGCCCTGCAGCACGATGCGCCGGGCGTAGTCGCGCTCGGAGAAAATCCCCAGCACCTCGCCCCCTTCCATCACCAATACGGCCCCGACGTTGTGCTCCGCCATCACCTGCAAGGTCTGGAACACCGTGGCATCAGGACTCACGAAGATCAGTTCCTGGCGGGCCTTGTTAGCCAGTATCTGGCCTGCATTCAGCATGGCAAATCCCCCTTTTGCTGGAATAAAGCAAACCCTGCTGACACTATAGCAAGTCGGCCGCCGGTCGCCCGCCCCGCGCACCTCGGCGACGCATCCGGCCTCCCTCACCCCGCAATGGGGCAAACCCACGATACACCTGTCGGAGGCCGCCATGTCTAGGCCGACGGCCCCTGCTGCGTAACCATGGCAACCGCATCGCGCGTGGACAGCGCCGGCGCGGTGCCACCAAGAAAAATGCCGTTCACCTAACGAGGTGAACGGCATTGTGCGGAAGGACGACGGTAGCGCTTATTCGGCGCGGATCATCGTGCCGACACCGGCCTCGGTGAGGATTTCCAGCAACAGCGCGTGCGGCACGCGGCCGTCGATGATGTGCACCGCGTTGACGCCGCTCTTGGCCGCGTCGAGCGCCGAGCTGATCTTCGGCAGCATGCCGCCGGAGATGGTGCCGTCGGCGAACAGTTCGTCGATGCGCTTGGCGGTCAGCTTGGTCAGCAGGTTGCCCTGCTTGTCGAGCACGCCCGGGGTGTTGGTCATCAACAGCAGCTTCTCGGCCTTCAAGGTTTCGGCTAGCTTGCCGGCCACCAAGTCGGCGTTGATGTTGTACGCCTCGCCATCCAGACCAACGCCGATCGGCGCCACCACCGGGATGAAATCCTGGCTGTCGAGCAGCGACACCAGCGACGGGTCGATCGACTCGATCTCGCCGACCTGGCCGATGTCGATCACGCCGGCGTCCGGCGACTTCAGGAACAGCTTCTTGGCGCGGATGAAATGGCCGTCCTTGCCGGTCAGGCCCACCGCCTTGCCGCCGTGCTTGTTGATCAGTGACACGATTTCCTTGTTGACCAGGCCGCCGAGCACCATCTCGACCACGTCCATGGTCTCGGAGTCGGTGACGCGCATGCCCTGGATGAACTCGCCCTGCTTGCCGACCTTTTCCAGCAGCTCGTTGATCTGCGGGCCGCCACCGTGCACCACCACCGGGTTCAGACCGACCAGCTTGAGCATCACCACGTCCTGGGCGAAGCCTTCCTTGAGCTTGTCGTCGGTCATCGCGTTGCCGCCGTACTTGATTACCAGCGTCTTGCCGGCGAATTGCCGGATATAGGGCAGCGCTTCGGCCAGGATCTGCGCCTGTTCGCTCGACGTCACGGTCATGATTGCTCCTTGGTGTATCGCGGGTTTTTCCTGCCCGTATTCTACCTACGCCGCCTGCTGAATTTCCATTTATTAACCTTGCGACCCGCCCGCCGACGCAGTACAGTGCCATCAGTTACTGAAACCATATTCACTATCATGACGAACGCAACACGCTGGCAACGCAAGAAAGACGTCCGCCCCGGCGAAATCCTCGACGCGGCGCTGACGCAGTTCGTGGAAAAGGGCTTCCGCGCTACCAAGCTCGAGGACATCGCCCGCGCCGCCGGCGTGACCAAGGGCACGCCGTATCTGTACTTCGCCAACAAGGAGGAGATCTTCAAGGCGGTGGTGCGCGAAACGCAGGTAGCCAACCTGTCGAAGCTGCAGGCCATGAGCCAGCAGTACGACGGCTCGTCGCGCGAACTGCTGCGCGCCTTCGTCGAGCAATGGTGGCAGCAAGTCGGCGCCACCCCGTCCGGCGGGCTGTGCAAGCTGATCATGGCCGAGACCGCCAACTTCCCGGAGCTCGCGCAGTTCTACTTCAACGAGGTGATCCTGCCGGCGCGCCAGATGGTCGCGCAGGTGCTCGAGCGCGGCATCGCCCAGGGCGAGTTCCGCGCCGTACCGATCGACACCACCGTCGAGACGCTGCTCGCCCCGCTGATCCATCAGCTGATCTGGACGCACTCGTTCGCCACGGTGCAGGGCGGTCGCTCGGCCGCCGAAAACGACCCGTGCCGGGTGCTGCTCGACGGCCTGGACCTGATGCTCAACGGCCTGCTGCCGCGCGACTGATCACCGGGCACCGCGTCGCCGGGATGTGTCGCAGCACCTCGGCCTACCAGCCCAGGCCGGACCCGCTACGCCGGCTTTTGTCGGCGGTGCCAAAACAACAAAGAACAAGAACCACCCACGAGGAAGAACCATGTTTGACGCTGCCCGGCCGCTGCTGCTGGCCACGCTACTCCCCCTGCTATTCGCCGCCTGCGGCAAGGCCCCCGCCCCCGCCGAGGAAGTCCGCCCGGTGCGCTACACCGTGGTCGGCGACGATGCCGCGCAGCCGAGCGAACGCTTCGCTGGCGAGATCCGCGCCCGTCAGGAAACGAAGCTCGGCTTCCGCGTCGCCGGCAAGGTGGTCGAGAAGCTCGTGAACGCCGGCGAACATGTGAAGAAGGGCCAGGCGATCGCTCGGCTCGACGCGCACGACTACGCGCTCGACCTGTCGGCCAAGCGCGCGCAGCTGGCCGCCGCCGAGCACGACCTGGCGCAGAAGGAGGCCGACCTGCGCCGCTACCAGGAGCTGCTCGCCAAGAATTTCATCAGCCAGGCGCAGGTCGACCAGCAGCGTAATGCGGTCAGTGCCGCGCGCGCCCAGCTGACCGCCGCGCGCGCCTCGGCCGACGCCAGCAGCAACCAGACCGGCTACGCCACGCTGACTGCAGTGGCCGACGGCATCGTCACCGACATCAGTGCCGAACCGGGCCTGGTGGTGTCGGCCGGCCAGCCGGTGGCCACCCTCGCCGCAGACGGCGCGCGCGAGGCGGCGATCGCGGTGCCGGAGAACAAGCTCACCGCGCTGCGCACCGCCAAGTCGTTCACCGTGACGCTGTGGGCGGCCAACAAACACTACACCGGCCACCTGCGCGAGCTGGCCGGGGCAGCCGACCCTGCCACCCGCACCTACGCCGCGCGCATCGCGCTCGACAACCCCGACGACGCGGTGAAGCTCGGCATGACCACCAGCGTGGGCCTGCCGAACGCGAACGCCGGCGAGCAGATCCGCCTGCCGTTAACCGCCTTGCTCGACGAGCAGGGCAAGCACTATGTGTGGGTGATCGATCCGGCAAGCCGCAAGGTGGGCCGAAAGCCGGTCAGCGTCGCCGCGGTCGGCACCGACTGGGTGGCGGTAAGCGGCGGTATCGTGCGCGGTCAGCAGGTGGTGACCGCCGGCGTGCACCTGTTGCGCGACGGCCAGCGCGTCAGCCTGCTCAAGGAGTCGGCGGCGTGACGAAAAGACTCAACCTCTCCGCCTGGGCGCTCAACAACCAGCCGCTGGTGCGCTACCTGATCGTGATGCTGATGGTCGCCGGCGTCTGGGCGTATACCCAGCTGGGTCAGAAGGAAGATCCGGAGTTCACCTTCAAGGCGATGGTGGTGCAGGTGATGTGGCCGGGCGCCACCGCCGTCGAGACCGAGCAGCAGGTCACCGACCGCATCGAGAAGAAGCTGCAGGAGATGGCCGAACTCGACTATGTGAAGAGCTTCACCAAGCCCGGCGAGGCGCAGTTCGTACTCAACCTGCGCGAGAACACGCCCGCGAAGAAGGTGCCTGACCTGTGGTACCAGGTCAGGAAAAAGCTTGGCGACATCAGGCAGACGCTGCCCTCCGGCGTGCAGGGGCCGTTCTTCAACGACGAGTTCGGCGACACCTTCGGCAACCTCTACGCGGTGACCGGCGACGGCTTCAGCAACGAGGATCTGCGTCGCTACGTCGACGACGCGCGCCACGAGCTGCTGCGCGTGCCCGACGTCGCCAAGGTCAACATCGTCGGCGACCAGGACGAGCGCATCTACGTCGACCTCGATTCGGCCAAGCTCGCCACGCTGGGCCTGGACGCGCGGCAGATCTGGCAGGCACTGGCCGAACAGAACGCCGTCACCCCGGCCGGCACCTACCAGACCGGCTCCGACCGCATCTTCGTGCGCGTGACCGGCGCCTATCGCACCGTCGACGCGGTGGCCAACACACCGATCCGCGCGAACGGCCAGACCTTCCGCCTCGGCGACATCGCCCGCGTCAGCCGCGGCTTCGTCGACCCGCCCACCTTCAAGATGCGCTTCGACGGCCGCCCGGCCCTGGGCTTGGCGATCAGCATGAAGGACGGCGGCGACGTCTTGAAGCTCGGCAGCAACCTCGACGCGACGATGGCACAGATCCGCAGCAAGCTGCCAGTGGGGGTGGAGATCCACGCGGTATCCGACCAGCCCAAGGTGGTGAAGGACTCGGTGAACGAGTTCATGCACTCGCTGGCCGAGGCGGTGATCATCGTGCTGGCGGTGAGCTTCTTCAGCCTTGGCATGCGCACTGGCATCGTGGTGGCGCTGTCGATTCCGCTGGTGCTGGCGATGACCTTCGTCGCGATGTACTTCTTCAAAATCGACCTGCAGCGCATCTCCTTAGGCTCCTTGATCATCGCGCTGGGCCTCTTGGTCGACGACGCGATCATCGCGGTGGAGATGATGGCGCTGAAGCTGGAGGAAGGCTGGAAGCGCTTCGACGCCGCCATCTTCGCGTACACCAGCACCGCCTTCCCGATGCTGACCGGCACGCTGATCACCGCCGCCACCTTCATCCCGGTGGGTCTCGCCAAGTCGAACGCCGGCGAATACGTGTGGAGCCTGTTCGCGGTGGTCGGCATCGCGCTGTTGCTGTCGTGGCTCGTCGCGGTGGTGTTCACACCGTACCTGGGCTACAAGCTGTTGCCGAGCAACCTGGCCGACCACGGTCACGACAGCCCCTACGACAAGCCGTTCTACCAGCGCTTCCGGCGCCTCGTGGCCTGGTGCCTAGACCATCGCAAGCTGGTGATCGTCGCCACCTTCGCCACCTTCGTGCTGTCGCTCGGCGCGTTCAAGCTGTTCGTGCAGCAGCAGTTCTTCCCCTCGTCGAACCGGCCGGAGCTGATGGTCGATATGTGGTTGCCGCAAGGCGCCAGCTACGCCGCCACCGAGCGCGAGGTGAAGAAGCTGGAGAAGAAGCTTGCGGGCGACGCCAACATCGACAGCGTCACCAGCTACATCGGCGGCGGCAGCCCGCGCTTCTACCTGCCGCTGGACCAGCAGCAGCAGCACCTCAACTACGCGCAGCTGACGGTGATGACCAAGGATGAGAAGGTGCGCGAGGATGTCAAACGCAAGCTGGAGCAGCTGTTCGACACCGACTTCCCGCTGGTACGCGGCCGCGTCACCCGGCTGGAGAACGGCCCGCCGGTCGGCTACGCGGTGCAGTTCCGCGTGATGGGCGAGGACCACGACAAGGTGCGCCAGATCGCCACCCAGGTGGAGCAGCTGGTGCGCGCCACCCCGGGCACCCGCCATGTCAACAACGACTGGGGCGAGCAGATCAAGGCGCTGCGCGTCACCATCGACCAGGACAAGGCGCGCGCGCTCGGCGTGTCCACACAGAACCTGGCGCAGCAGTTGCAGACGCTGATCTCCGGCAGCTCGGTCACCGACTACCGCGACGGCGATCGAACCATCGGTGTGGTCGCCCGTCTGAACGAGGGCGAACGCAAGGACCCGGCCGAACTCGGCAACCTGATGATCCAGACCGGCAGCGGCCGCTACGTGCCGCTCGCGCAGATCGGCCACATCGGCTACGCACCGGAAGAGAGCATTGTCTGGCGTCGCAACCGCCTGGCGACGATCACCGTGCGCGCCGACGCCGCCGACGGCGTGCAGGCCTCGGACATCTCGCTGGCGCTGTGGCCGAAGCTGCAGGCGCTCGAGAAGACCCTGCCGCTCGGCTACCACATCGAGCTGGGTGGCTCGCTCGAATCGAGCCAGAACTCGCAGAAGGCGATCAACGCGGTCGCGCCCTTGATGCTGGTGATCGTGGTGACGCTGCTGATGCTGCAGCTCAAGAGCTTCCAACGCACCGTGATGGTGCTGTTGACCGCCCCGCTCGGCATGATCGGCGTGACGCTGACGCTGATCCTGTTCCACGCGCCGTTCGGCTTCGTAGCGATGCTGGGGGTGATCGCGCTGGCCGGCATGATCATGCGCAACTCGGTGATCCTAGTCGACCAGATCGAGCACCACATCCAGGACGGCTACGACCGCTACGAGGCGATCATCGACTCCACGGTGCGGCGCTTCCGGCCTATCATGCTGACGGCATTAGCGGCGATCCTGGCGATGATCCCGCTAACCCGCAGCACCTTCTGGGGGCCGATGGCGGTCGCGATCATGGGTGGCCTCTTGGTCGCCACCGTGCTGACGCTGCTGTTCCTGCCGGCACTGTACGCGCAGTGGTTCCGCGTACAAGCGCCCGCCCGACACGACCAAGAACGACGAGAATTCGCATGAACCCAAAAAGACTTACCCCCCTCGCCGCCCTCCTCGCGCTGACGCTGGCGATGCCGGCGTCCGCCGTCGATCTGGTCGGCGCCTGGCAGGCCGCGCGCGACTACGACGCCACCTTCGGCTCGGCGCGCAAGCAGCGCGACGCCGGCCAGGAACAGGAGGTCCAGGGGCTGTCGCAGCTGCTCCCACAGGTTGGCCTGACCGGCAATTACAGCAACACCAACACGATGAGCCCGGCCGGCATCCCCAGCTACGAGACCCACGGCTATGGTGTGCAGCTGACCCAGCCCTTGTTCGACGTTGGCAAATACACCGGCTACCGGAAGGGCAAGCTCGGCACTGCTTTGGCCGACACCCAGTTCTCGGCGGCCGAGCAGCAACTGATCGTCAGCGTCGCCCAGGCCTATTTCGACGTGCTATTGGCACGCGACACGCTCGACGCGGTGCGCGCAGCCAAGAGCGCCTTCGCCACCCAGCTCGACCAGGCCAAGGCGGCGTTCCAGGTCGGCACCGCCACCATCGTCGACACCTACGAGGCGCAGGCCGGTTACGATGGCGCCGCCGCCAAGGAAATCGTCGCGGTCAGCGACCTGGAGGTAAAGGAAAATGCCTTCCGCAAGCTGACCGGCCTCGACCCGAAGGGCATCCAGCGCGTCAACGAACCGCTGGTGCTGGTCCCACCGAGCCCGGCGACCCTTGAGGCGTGGCAGAACCAGGCGCTCGCCAGCAGTCTGGACGTGAAGGCGAAAGAGCAGTCGCTGGAACTCGCAAAGCAGGATGTCACGGCGAAAAAGGGCCAGCACCTCCCGACCGTCGCGCTGACCGCCGGCTATCAGGACAACGTCACCACCGCGCCGATCTTCGTCGCCTCCCCCAGCTCACGCGCCAGCAGCGTCGGCGTCCAGCTGACCATGCCGCTGTTCACCGGCGGAGGCATCCGCTCGCAGGTGCGTGAAGCCGTCGCGAAGGAAGAGCAGGCACGCGACGACCTGGAGGCGACCCGCCGCCAGGTCAGCGAGAGCGTGCGCCGCGCCTACCTCGGCGTCACCAACGGCGCCGCGCTGGTGCGCGCGCAGGAGCAGTTGCTGATCTCGGCCAAGGCCAAGCTCGACTCGACCAAGCTGGGCAAGGAAGTCGGCGTGCGCACCAACATCGACCTGGTTCAAGCCGAACAGGCGTACTACGAGGCGGTACAGAACCTGGCAAGTGCGCGCTATGCCTATCTGAACGCGCGACTGCAGCTCGCTCAGGCGGCCGGCACCCTGGAGCCAGCGGTACTGATCGACGTGAACCGCTCGATCGGGCAGAGCACGGTGGCGCCGGCTCTGTCGGACGCGACGCCGGTGAGAAAAGGGAAAGCGACTGCGGCGAAGCAGCCAAGTTGAGCGCCGTTTCGACCAACGTTAAGCCCGCCTTTTGGCGGGCTTAATGTGGAACCACTTTAAGTTAAGAGAGGCTCAACCGTTGACAGCGGAATCCCCCAGTCGGACCCATCACATTACGACACGAGACCTAATCGTTCAGAGCCCTGCACTCACAAGCTGTCAGCATTCACATCTGTTGGCCCTGAGAGCTCGCACGGCTAGCAGAGTCTTTAATCCCGAAGGACCTATTCCAGCTTCCGCCAATAAAGCGAGTGGTACTCATACTTCCAGATGCGATTGGTCTCGGTTTCGTAATACCAAGCGTAGGCACTGCCATCGTTGGTCTCATCCCAACTCCTTCCTCCATCGGAGCTCACCAGCGTGATCGAATCACGCATTACCCGATCAGGCTGCTGACTCTCTCCCGCCAGCACCAGCTGGTCTTGCCGGCCGATAAACAGCGCGCCAGGGATGACATGCGGTGCAAACACATGACGGAAGGTTTCCTTGCCCTGCTGCCAATGTACATACGCTGCAAGACGCTGCTGCTCGCCATTGGCCTGATCAGGCTGTAACTGCCCCTGCAAAGCAATCAGGTGCACTCCACCATCCTTAGCGGCCTTGATGTCCATGAGGGACTGTTGCTTGAACACGGCATCTGGCTGCATCCATTTAGCCGGAAGCTCTTCCACCTTGGTTGTGAATGGCAGGCTGTACAACAAAGTGCTCTCCGTCACTTCACCTAACTTGGCGGCCAGCCTGGCCTTGCGTACGTAAAATGCCACCCGCAAGGTGCCGTCTTCCGACACGTCGAAGGCATCGAACCTGGCACGTGTATTTTTCACCCAAGGAGAGAAACCATTACCGTCCGGGTTCATCATCAGGCGCTGATTCGCCCAAGCCGGCAAGGGAAGCGCTTGCCAATGCAGGCCCCCATCGCTTGTACGCCAGATACGCATGCCATCGGCCACCAGGTAGCCACGCTGGCCATCGGCCATGAACAACGGTTGGCCGGGCTGGGTGCGCTCCGGCCAGGGCAGTTGTTGCCAATGCTGACCGCCATCCACCGATTTCCACAGGGCATGCCAGCGCTGACCATACCCATCTGGACCCATCGGGAGTTTGTAGTTAGACCAATCCGTAGTCAGGTAGATGGTCTGCCAGTCGGGCGACAGCCACCAGGCGCCGTTCTGGCCGGGTTTCTCGAAAATACGACGGATGCCCTTACCCATGTCGCCACGCAGCAGGCGAATGGTAGCGCGGTTGCTGATTTCATCAATGTCATTCATCCAAGGCTCGGTTGGTTCAGCAACCTCAGGATTTTTCCATTCTTCCATTGGTTTGAACTTTTGTTCAGGGCCAATTGGCTTGAAAACCATTACCTGCCGCGCATGAATACGCATATCGCCGCCGCCGTAGGGTTTGTCGTGCTCCATCAATTCGGTTTCGTAAGTCCACATACTGAATGCCTTATACAGTCCATAAGCGGAAGCGCTGATGCCGACTAGGACAACGATTGCCAGTAACAGCCATTTGAGCAGCGTGCGTAAAACGCGCCACAATAGTAATAATCTTGACTTGACCATTATTTAAAAACCAACATCAGACGCTTCATCGCGCGCTCCACCAGCTCCTTGCCGCCCTGTGCCGCCTGGCTACTCCAATCCTTGACCACTTCCATTCCGCTATCTTTTGCTTGGCGCCAAATATTGCTATCGGCCCATTCTTCGATGTTCGGCTGGCCACCGATCAGCACTAGATCTCTGACTGGCAAATCGGACAAGCCAGCATCCAGATAAGCCGGCACGTGAGTGTCGAACGCAAACCTCTTGAAATCTGTGTTATTCAGCTCCAACTTTTGTTGGGCAACGCTCGTCGAAACCGAGCGGTTGGGGTAACGTTTTCACGGGATGGTGATGACTGGCCCTTGCATATTATCATGCCAGCCCCTTCTCCATATTTATTTGCAACTGTTTCCTCCCATCGATCAACCACTTCTGCCCCGCCGGACTCAGTCTCGGCATAAGCTTCTTGCCATAGTTCGAGTAGTAGTAATAGCCGTAACCGACGTAGTACTCGGGTGGCTTATGCTCACAACCGACATGACGAACCATGAAATTAGCATGGCGCGACCAGTCTCCATCACTACTGCGTGCCTTGATTAGCTGGTCGCGGTTGCGAATCAGCTTCTGCACTACCACAACATCATCCCAAGGGTTCCAGGTTGTTGCCCACGCCTTAATTGCCTCAAGTGTGCTTGCTTCCGTTGTAAAATGGGACGGGTTTATTTAGAAATAAATCCGCCCCATTTTTTGTCATTGATATATCATAACAATTGACAAAGAATATCTGGCAATTTGGCGTTTATCCTTCCATGGTAATGCGCCGATTGCTTTGGCGTTAACGGTGCATTTCTATGTTTTATCTGATTAATTTCATTGGCACGGAGAATTTTCCAATCACTTTTGGCGGGGAGAAGAAACTAGTCTTGTAGATGTTACATGTAAGGGTTACCTTGTCTTTTAGATAGCTTAATAAATTTTCATAAGCAATTTTATCCCCAGAAGGGATTATTTGATCATATTTTGTGATGCTGAAGAATATTTCATAGCTGTATAATTTGTCGGAAAATAGTGCTTTTTCCTTCGTATGCCCACGCGCCTGATACTGTGCCGCGTTTGAATTAATGACTTCGCCGTCAAAAGAGCATTTAGTTAGTCCAAATCCGGGGTTTTGATAATCATCTCTATCTGTGATTATTTGCACAGAAAAAAAAGTAGAATCTCTCATTGACTCAACTTTACCTATTTTTATAGAGCCTTGAGCCAAGGACAAAGAGGTTGCCATAGAAATAATTATGGCGGCGAATAATTTATTCATTGAGAAATTTATTGATAACCTTATAGGTTTCATTTAGAGCCGTGTCTCCGTTTGCGTTGAGTTTGTATGTCATTGCAGCTAATGTTTCTGCATGATCTAGGTTTGCTGTCGCATTTATTCTTGGGCCGCTTTTCATTCTCCATTGCCCCCCCAGATCAGCAATGAAATCATTGCCGCTATAACTCTCTGCATCATAATAGATATTTATCCAATTCGTTATGTTAACTTTAGGTTCAGAGAAATATATATCTGCAAATGTGCCAATGACTACTCCTTGGCCAACTGGGTCCAATGTTATTAGCAAGCTTACATTTAATCCAGATGGTCCACAGGGGCTAATGCATTTTATTTTCTGTACTGACCTCCACTTTTTTATCGATGCGGTAAAATGAGCCCCGTTCCACCCACCTAGGCTATGACCAATAATTATTATTTCATTTTGTTTTAGAAATATTTCCCCATTTATTTCAAAATATAAATTTGCGTCATTCAGAACATTCCATATACTTCTCTCCCCAAAAATTTCATAATAACCTAGATAGATAATTCTTATTGCTCTATTACTGACTTCTTCTTGGTATTTTTTTGTGATTTGAGATTGTATTTCGGTTATTAAATTTGTTGGACCAGCCCCCATGAATGGCCTCTTGTCTGCAGCACCTCCTATAAGAAATATTATTAATTGATTTTTTATAGGTATAATTTTTTCTTCATTATTTTGACTGTCTGTTAGGAATTTTACTTTAATCTCACTCATTTACAGCACCAAGATTGATATTTTCTCAGGATTATTGGGGTTTTTTATTAGATGTGTGAACCCATTTTTATCAGTAACACCCACCTCTGCCTCTCCCCACTCTCTTATGATTACGTATTTTTTATTTTTTAGCGGGGCCCCGGTTGCGTCACAAACTATTTGATACTTATCATCAAATTTGGGAGTTGGCAGACTGTTAAAGGTTTTACTTAGGCTAGTTCCTCCACTAAGTTTGTGACTGGCTCCTTTGATACTGACTATTCCCGGACAATGCACCTCAATATTCCCGCTCTTCAGTCGAATATAGCCGCCTCCACTGGTCAACAAGACTTCCTGGCCCGCAGCAATCTGAACCTTGCCCTTACAGGCGGTAATGGTGACGTCCTTATCCCCTGTCACCTCCACACTGTCGCTCTGCGCCTGCAGCTGCACCTTGCCCTTCGCCGCAATCAACTTCATGGTGATCTGGTCTTTGACCCCCGCCACGAACAAGCTGAGGTGCTGGCCGACGTTGTGGATCCAGCGCCGCCCCGAGGTCTGGTTGGTGTCGCGTTGCGCGATGAGATCCAGGTTGGTGCCGGCGGCGACGGTGTGGCTCTGTTCGGTGACGCTGGCGATGCCGGCCGGGGCGGACAGGATGAGTAGCGGCTGCTGGCCTCCTTGATCCTTGGCGGTTCGTGAGTCTTTGTCTGTATTGGTCCCGGCCTCCCAGGCCTGCAGCGCTGCGGCATGGTGGTGCAGGTGGCCGTCGGGCTTATTTGATCCCTTGCTGTTGTCCGGCTGGATCTGCTCCGGGCCGGTCTCCATGGTGTCGGCCAGCTGGCCGGTGGCGGTCTCGGCCAGGCTCTGGCTGAGGCTGAGCGCGGCGTCGAGCTGGCTCTGGGCCTGCTCGCGCGCCAGCTGTTTGCCGGAGGCTGAGGGCTGCGCTTCGGTGCTGAGCAGCAGGCCGTGGGCGGCGCGGATCGCACCGTGCTGGTCGGTGCGTAGTTCGAAGCCGTCGCCGCGCGGCTGGCCCTTGCCGTCGCTCCTCGGGTGGATCAGATAGCCTTGGTTGAGCTGGGTCTTGCCGTGTTCGCTGGACAGCTTGGCGCGGACTTCGCCGGGGGTGTCGTCGAACAGCAGCTCGTTGTACTG
>NZ_JAUEDK010000021.1 GCF_030385785.1 Crenobacter oryzisoli | reverse complement strand
ACTGGGAAGCGCGGGCCATCGAAACGGTGTCTCGGCATGGGCGCCGGCGCATCTTGTTGACCTCCTTGCTGGATACCAAGGCGTGGCCGGCCAAGGAGATCGCGGCGCAATACCAGGAACGCTGGCACATCGAGACCAGCTACCGCGAGCTGAAGCAGGACATGTTGGGGGACGAATTGACGTTACGCAGTGGCACTCCGGAGACCGTCCGACAGGAAGTGTGGGGAACGCTCTTGGCCTACAACCTGGTCCGACTGGAGATGGCTGAGATCGCGCGGGAAGTGGGGGTTGCGCCGACCGATCTTAGCTTTACGACAGCGCTGCATTATTTGCGCTATGAGTGGAGCTGGCTGGCGATCAGCAGCCCCGGCACCTTGCCGGCGCGCTTGCTGCGTCTGCGGGAACGCCTCGGGGAGTTGCTGCTACCGAAACAACGGCGGGGGCGTGAATGCCCCCGCGTGGTGAAAAAGCTGCCGTCCCGTTACTCAATCAAACAGGTTCGATCCGCTAAGTGAACGGCATTAGCCCCGATTGGGGCCCTGTTTCGTTACCAGCCTAGCGCAGACTCAAACCAGCTTGCCGTGGCAGGCCTTGTACTTCTGGCCGCTGCCGCACGGGCACGGGTCGTTGCGGCCGATGCGCAGGCCCTGCGCCGCCAGTACGGCCGGGCTGTATGGGTTGTTGTCCTCGTCGTCGGCCACGCCGCCGGCCAAGCCACTCACCGCGTCAGCGTGCATCAGCTGCATCTCGCTCGGCGCGTGCGGTTCGACCGCGTCCAGATCGTCCTGGCTGCGCACTTCGACGGTCATCAGCACGCCGACCACGCTCTTCTTCACGCGCTCCAGCATCGAGGCGAACAGTTCGAACGCTTCGCGCTTGTACTCCTGCTTCGGGTTCTTCTGTGCGTAGCCGCGCAGGTGGATGCCCTGGCGCAGGTGGTCCATCGCCGCTAGGTGCTCGCGCCAGTGGGTGTCGAGCATCTGCAGCACCAAGCTGCGCTCGAACTGCCGCATTACGTCGTCTCCGGCAAACGCCACCTTGGCGCCGTACTGCTCTTCGGCCAGCTTGAGGATGCGATGCTTCAGTTCCTCGATGTCGAGGTTCGGCTCGGCCTTCAGCCAGTCGGCCACCGGTGCGTACAGCTGGTAGTCGGCCTCCAGCGTTTTCTCCAGGCCCGACAGGTCCCACTGTTCTTCCATCGACTCCGGCGGGATGTACAGGTCGACCAGGTCGCCCAGCACGCCTTCGCGCATATTGGTGACGATGTCGGACACGTCGTCGGTCTCGAGGATCTCATTGCGCTGGTGGTAGATCACCTTGCGCTGGTCATTGGCGACGTCGTCGTACTCGAGCAGCTGCTTGCGGATGTCGAAGTTGCGGCCTTCAACCTTGCGCTGCGCGTTCTCGATCGAACGGCTCACCCACGGATGCTCGATCGCCTCGCCTTCCGGCATCTTCAGGCGGTCCATGATCGCGGCGACGCGGTCCGACGCGAAGATGCGCAGCAGCGGGTCTTCGAGCGACAGGTAGAAGCGGCTCGAGCCCGGGTCGCCCTGACGGCCGGAACGGCCGCGCAGCTGGTTGTCGATACGGCGCGATTCGTGGCGTTCGGTGCCGACGATGTGCAGGCCGCCGGCGGCGAGCACCGCGTTGTGGCGCTCCTGCCATTCGGCCTTGATTTCTGCGATGCGCTGCTGCTTCTCGTCATCGGTCAGCGAGTCGTCGGCCTCGACCGCCTTGATCTGCGGTGCCGGGTTGCCGCCGAGCACGATGTCGGTACCGCGGCCGGCCATGTTGGTGGCGACGGTGATCACGCCGGGGCGGCCGGCCTGCACGACGATGTCGGCTTCGCGGGCGTGCTCCTTGGCGTTCAGCACGTTGTGCGGCAGCTTGGCGCGGCGCAGAAGTTCGGCGACCAGCTCGGAGTTCTCGATGCTGGTGGTGCCGACCAGCGCAGGCTGGCCGCGCTCGTGGCAGTCCTTGATGTCGGCCAGTAGCGCCTCGTACTTCTCGCGTGCGGTGCGGTACACCTTGTCGTGCGAGTCCTCGCGCACCATTGGGCGGTTGGTCGGGATCACCACGGTCTCGAGGCCGTAGATTTCCTGGAATTCGTACGCCTCGGTGTCGGCGGTACCGGTCATGCCGGACAGCTTGTCGTACAGGCGGAAGTAGTTCTGGAAGGTGATCGACGCGAGGGTCTGGTTCTCGCGGTTGATCTCGACGCCTTCCTTGGCTTCGACGGCCTGGTGCAGGCCCTCGCTCCAGCGGCGGCCAGCCATCAGGCGGCCGGTGAATTCGTCGACGATGACCACTTCGCCGTCCTGCACCACGTAGTGCTGGTCGAGGTGATACACGGCGTGGGCGCGCAGCGCGGCCATCAGGTGGTGCATCAGCGTGATGTTGGTGGCCGAGTACAGGCTGTCGCCGTCGGTCAACAGGCCCATCTGGGCGAGGATCTCTTCGCAGTGCTCGTGGCCGGCCTCGGACAGCAGCACGGTGTTGGCCTTCTCGTCGACCCAGTAGTCGCCTTCGCCTTCCTCGGTTTCCTGGCGCTTCAGCAGCGGCGGCACCGCGTTCATCTGGCGGTACATGTCGATATTGTCTTCGGCCGGACCGGAGATGATCAGCGGGGTACGCGCCTCGTCGATCAGGATCGAGTCCACCTCGTCGACCACGGCGAACGAGAGCGGGCGCTGCACCTTCTCGCCGGTGGAGAACACCATGTTGTCGCGCAGGTAGTCGAAGCCGAATTCGTTGTTGGTGCCGTAGGTGATGTCGGCGGCGTAGGCGGTCTGCTTCTCGTCGTGCGGCATCTGCGACAGGTTCACGCCCACCGACAGGCCGAGGAAGTTGTACAGCTTGGCCATGATGCCGGCGTCGCGGCTGGCGAGGTAGTCGTTCACCGTCACCACGTGCACACCCTTGCCGGTGAGCGCGTTCAGGTACACCGGCAGCGTGGCGACCAGGGTCTTGCCCTCACCGGTGCGCATCTCGGCGATCTTGCCGTCGTGCAGCACCATGCCGCCGATCAGCTGCACGTCGAAGTGGCGCATGCCCAGCACGCGGCGGCCGGCTTCGCGGCACACCGCGAAGGCTTCTGGCAACAGCGCGTCGAGCGTTTCGCCCTTGGCCAGACGGTCCTTGAATTCGGCGGTCTTGCCAGCCAGCGCCTCGTCGGAGAGCGCCTTCATGGCGTCTTCCATGCCGTTGATACGCGCCACGGTCTGGCGGTACTGCTTCAGCAACCGATCGTTGCGGCTGCCGAACACTTTCTTGAGTAGCGTCGAAATCATGCGGATTCGTCCAGGCCCAAAGCCAAAAAAATGGTCAAAAGTTTAGCACATCGTTGGTCCCCCGGATGGGGGCATATTGGCGATTCCTCAAGCGCCACGGCCGGAATTCGCTGTCGAGTGTCGCATTCGGTGCGCGTCCCGTCCGTCGTCGCAGCCGACGGCGGCGCTGGGTGGTGGCGGGGGCGCGTTACAATGGCACTCCCAACTCAGTCTTAAAGAGCTCACGATGCGCGACAGCCGTACCCCCGCCGACATCGTCCGCAAGGACAACCAGCTCTCGCGCCTGACCGAACAGGCGAGGGCACTGATGGCGCTTGATCGCCAGTTCAAGAAGCTGGTACCGGCCAACCTGGCCGGATACTGCCGCGCGGTGCGCATCCGCGACGGCGAACTGGTGCTGTTCGCCGATACCAGCGCGGTGGCGGCGCGGCTGCGCCTGATGGCACCGGGCTGGCTGCCGGCGCTCGCCAAGGCCGGCTACGTCGCGCGGACCGTGCGGGTGAGGGTGGTGCTGCCTAGCTTAACGCCGCAGCGCTACAACCGGCTGACGGTCGGCGCGCCGGGCATCGAGGCGCTCGAGACGGCGGCCGAAACGATCAGCGACCCGGGCCTGGCGGCGGCGTTGCGCCGCTTCGCCCGGCACCGTCGCCGCGACGGCGAGGCTGGCTGAAGCAAATTGTCATCTTTGCATGCTTGTTGAGACTCGATTTATCTCTAATAATCAGCTTCGATTTAAAAAAACCGCGTTAGCTGTAAGCATTCAAGGATGAATATGAACAGTCTGTTTCGACGCCTGTCGATCGGCAGCCGCTTGGGGATGGCCTTCACCGTGATGCTCGCCCTGATGCTGGCGATCGCCGCCGGCGCCTGGGTCGAGATGGCCGGGGTGGCCAACAAGTTCCGCACCATCACCCAGGTGACCAACCCGAATGTGCAGGCGCTGTCGCGGATGCAGACCGCGACGATGACCGAGTTTCGCGCCGCCGGCGATTATGTGTTCGCCGAGGACGACGCGCAGCGTGCCTCCAAGAAGGCCGTGCTGAGCGAGAACCGTCAGATCTACCTGGCCGAACTCGACAAGCTCAAGGCGCTGGTCAACGGGCCGGACGGGCTCGAGAAGGAGCGCACGCTGTTCGCGCAGCTGGAGGGCAACCGTGCCGCGCTCGACAAGCAACTGACGCGGGTGGTGCAGCTCTACGAGGGTGGCCAGATCAATGAGGCGCGAAGCCTGATCGGTGCCGACCTGTCGTCGAGCAACTACGCGCTGGCCGGTACGCTGAAGAGCTTCCTCGAGACCGAATTCGCGTCGAACGAAGACGACGCCCAGCAGGGCAATTCCAGGATCGCCTTTGGCGAGACGCTGATCGTGACGCTGTCGGCCGTCTCGCTGCTGATCGGCGCCTTCCTGGCGTTGACCATTACCCGCTCGATCACCCGACCGCTGGCCGATGCGGTGGAGGTGGCCGATGCGGTGGCGTCCGGTCAGCTCGCTGTCGAGCTGGAAGTCGATGGTGATGACGAGGTGGGCCAGCTGCAGCACGCGCTGCGGAAGATGGTGGGGAATCTGGGCAAGACGGTGCGGCTGGTGCGTGCCGGTGTGGACGAGTCGCAGCGCATGGTCGAGGCGCTCGCGGCTTCGTCCGGCCAGGTGCTCGGCGCGAGCCGCCACCAGGCCTCGGCCGCCAGCGCGTCGGCGGCGGCGGTAGAGCAGCTGACGGTGAGCATCGCCAGCGTCGCCGATGCGGCCGACGAGTTGCGCCAGAAGGCCTCCGACAACCTGGGGAGCAGCCAGGCCGGCAGCCGCAGCGTCGCCCAGCTGCAGGCCGAGATGGAGCAGATGCAGGCGGTGATCCAGAATCTGGCCGGCTCAGTGCAGGACTTCGTGCAGAGCACCCAGGTGATCAGCACCATGACCCGCGAAGTGCGCGACATTGCCGATCAGACCAACCTGTTGGCGCTCAATGCCGCGATCGAGGCGGCGCGCGCCGGCGAACAGGGCCGTGGTTTTGCGGTGGTGGCCGACGAGGTGCGCAAGCTGGCCGAAAAGTCGTCGAGCTCGGCGTCCGAGATCGACACCGTCAACCAGCAGCTCGGCGTGAAGTCGGCGGCGCTCGACACGGTGGTGCAGCAGGGCCTGTCGTCGCTGGCGACCAGCCGAGAGGTGGTCGGTTCGGTCGCGGCGCTGTTCAGCGCGTCGGATGTCAGCGTGCGCGAGTCGGGTCAGGACATCGACAGCATCGCCGCCTCGGTGGAAGAGCAGAAGGCCGCCAGTACCGACATCGCCAAAAAGATGGAGCAGATGGCGCAGATGGCCGAGGAGGCCACCGCGGCGATGCAGAGCATCGACGAGAGCAGCCAGAAGATCGCCAGCGTGGCCGGGGAGTTGGGCCAGAGCGTGCAGTTCTTCCGTCTGTGACGTCGCCATCACGCCCCCTTGGCGTTTTTGCGTGCGGCGTGGCTAAATGCTGTGGTCATCCCCGACGCGGAGTGCCGTGCCGATGCAGACCTTTTCCCTGACCGCTACCGACGGCGCTGCCATTTCCGTCTGCCTGTGGGCGCCGGCTAGCGCACCACGCGCCACCGTGCTGATCTCGCACGGCATGAGCGAGTACGCGGCGCGCTACCATCGCCTGGCGACGCGGTTGTCCGGTGCCGGCTATCTGGTGGTCGCGCACGACCATCGCGGTCACGGCGTGACGCCGGCGGTGCGCGGTCACTATGCCGACGTAGACGGCTGGAACAAGGTGGTCGACGACCTGCGCGTGGTACAGGAATGGGTCGCGATGCAGTATCCCGGCCTGCCGCAGCTCCTGTTCGGCCACAGCATGGGCAGCTTCATCGCGCGGGCATTCTTCATCGCTCACGGCGAGCGCCTGTCCGGGCTGGTGCTGTCTGCCACCGGCTATCGGCAGCGCTGGCTCGCCACCGTGCTCGGCGGCGTCGCCGCGCAGCAGGGCCGCAAGCATGGCTTCGCTACGCCGAGCCGGTTGCTGGCCCGGCTGGTGTTCGGCAGCTTCAACCTCGGTTTCCTGCCGGCACGCACCGGTTTCGACTGGCTGTCGCGCGACCCGCACGAGGTCGACGCGTACCGCTTCGACCCGCTGTGCGGTTTCGACGTCAGCGCCGGGCTGTGGCGCGACCTGTTCGGCGGCATCATCGCGCTGGAAACCGCCGAGGCGAGCGGGGCGGGCTTCAACCGGCAGTGCCCGGTGTGGCTGCTGGCCGGCAGCCGTGACCCGGTCAGCTTGGGGCGCTTCGGCCTGAACCAGCTTGCGCGTCGCTACCGCGCGGCGGGCCTGGCCGATGTTGCCGTCACTGTCTACCCGGGGGGCCGTCACGAGATGCACAACGATACGCACCGCGACGAGGTCGAACGCGATCTACTGGCTTGGCTGGACCACCACCTGGCGGCCGAGGCTACGCCGCAGGCCGCCTGACGCCCGCACGCAAAAAAGCCCGCCGGTCGGCGGGCTTTGTCGTTGTTTGGGCGACTCAGACCTTGGTGCGCGGCGGCACTGGTACCGGCTGCTCGGCGGCGGCGTTTTCCGGCGCGAACACCTGGTAGCTCGGCACCGCCAGCGGGATGCCGTCGTCCTCCAGCAGCGCGCGTACCTTGGAATACACGTCCCAGCGGAAGTCCCAGTAGTTATCGTTGCGCGTCCAGGCGCGGATGTTCAGCGTGGTGAACGCGTCGTTGACGTCGAGCACCATCACCCGCGGCGCCGGTTCGGCCAAGGTTTGCGGGTGCTGGCGGATGAAGCGGTCGAGCAGCGCCAGCGCCCGGTCGGTATCGGCGCGAAAATCGATCTTCACCGGCACGTCGAGGCGGCGCTGGCTGTTACGGCTGTAGTTGAGCACGCTGCCCGACCACAGCTGGCTGTTCGGTACGTATTGGTAGATGCCGTCGAAGCGCTCGACCAGGGTGTTGAACAGGCCGATCTCGTGCACCGTGCCCTGGATCGAGCCGCACTCGATGTACTCGTCCACTTGGAATGGCCGCAGCAGCACCAGCATGATGCCGGCGGCGATGTTCTGCAGCGTGCCCTGCAGCGCCAGGCCCACCGCCAGGCCGGCGGCGCCGAGCATCGCGGCGATCGTCGCCATCTGCACACCGATCTGCGACAGCGCCAGCGCCAGCGTCAGGATCTTCAGCGCCCAGCTCAGCAGGCTTTTCAACAGCGGCTTGAGCGTGTCGTCGATGCGCTGCGAGCGAGACAGCGACGCATCCAGCACCCGCTCGGCGCGGCGGCTGATCTTCCAGCCCAGCCTGACGATCAACAGTGCCAAGAGCAGGTTCAGGCCGATGCTGGCAAGGCCGGTGAGCAGGTTGTCGCTCAGGCGTTCGACGAGCTGGAGGTAGTGGTCGGTGTTGAGCAAAACGGGGATCTCCTGTGCTTAAAAACGACCCGGCTCGTGGCCGGGGGAGGTGACAGTGTAATCGGCCTGATGGGCGGGCCAAGTGAACGTCGGATGAGCGCGGACGGGCGGTTCGGCCTGATGACTGATGAAACGACCGCCAGAGGCAGAGCAGGGTTCCAGATCGGTTTCATGCCGTTGACACCTTACTAACTAGTAAGTATCGTCGAACGACAGGCTGACACCATGACAAAACAAGCGCTTGCGCAACCACGAGGAACCAAAATGACCGCTTACCCGCACCTGCTCGCTCCGCTCGACTTGGGCTTCACTACCCTGAAAAACCGCGTGCTGATGGGCTCGATGCACACCGGCCTCGAAGAAGCGCCGAACGGCTTCGAGAAGATGGCGGCGTTCTACGCCGAGCGGGCACGCGGCGGCGTTGGCCTGATCGTCACCGGCGGGGTCGGCCCGAACGAGGAGGGCCGCGTCGCTGACGGGGCGTCGATGCTGGTTGACGAAGCCGAGGTGCCGCACCATCGCCTGGTTACCGACGCGGTGCACGCGGCCGGCGGCAAGATTGCCATGCAGATCCTGCACACCGGTCGGTACAGCTATCAGGAAAAGCTGGTTGCGCCGTCGCCGATTACCGCGCCGATCAACTTCTACACCCCGCGCGAGATGAGCGAGGATGACATCCGCCGCACCATTGCCGACTTCGCGCGCTGCGCAAAGCTTGCGCAGGCGGCCGGCTATGACGGCGTCGAGGTGATGGGCTCGGAAGGCTATCTGCTCAACCAGTTCATCGTGCGCCACACCAACAAGCGCACGGACGACTGGGGTGGCAGCTTCGAGAACCGCATCCGCTTCCCGCTGGAAGTGCTGCGCGCGGTGCGCGCCGCGGTCGGTGCCGAATTCATCATCATCTATCGCCTGTCGATGCTCGACCTGGTGCACGACGGCAGCAGCTGGGACGAAGTGGTGCAGCTGGCCAAGGCGGTGGAAGCGGCCGGCGCGACGATCATCAACACCGGCATCGGCTGGCACGAGGCGCGGGTGCCGACCATCGCCACCGCAGTGCCGCGTGCCGGCTTCGCCTGGGTCACGAAGCGGCTGATGGGCGAGGTGAACATCCCGCTGATCACCACCAACCGCATCAACGACCCGGCGGTGGCCGAGCGGGTGCTGGCCGACGGCTGTGCCGACATGGTGTCGATGGCGCGGCCGTTCCTGGCCGACCCGGCCTTCGTCAACAAGGCCGCCGCCGGCCGTGCAGAGACGATCAATACCTGCATCGGCTGCAACCAGGCCTGTCTCGACCATATCTTCCAGGGCAAGCTGACCTCCTGCCTGGTCAACCCCTATGCCTGCCGCGAGACCGAGCTGAAGCTGACATCGACCGTCACCACCAAGCGCATCGCCGTGGTCGGCGCGGGCCCGGCCGGCCTCGCGTTCGCCACCACCGCCGCCGAGCGCGGCCACGCGGTGACGCTGTTTGACGCGGCCGATGAGATTGGCGGCCAGTTCAACGTGGCGAAGAAAATCCCCGGCAAGGAGGAATTCTACGAGACGCTGCGCTACTTCGGCCAACGGCTCAAGGAGACCGGTGTGACGCTGCGGCTGGGCGAGCGGGTCGGCGCCAATGAGCTCGCCGGCTTCGACGAGGTGGTGCTCGCCACCGGCATCAAGCCGCGCACCCCGGATATCGACGGCATCGACCACCCGAAGGTGCTCAGCTACCTCGACGTGCTGCGATATGGCAAGCCGGTGGGCGAGAAGGTGGCGATCATCGGCGCCGGCGGCATTGGCTTCGACACCGCCGAGTTTTTGACCCAGGAGGGCGAATCGGCGTCGCTGCACGTGGAGGAATTCATGCGCGAGTGGGGCGTGGACATGCGCTATGCCCAGCCGGGCGGGGTGATGCGCCCGCAGCCGGCGCCGAGCGCGCGCCAGGTGTGGCTGTTGCAACGCAAGAGCGGCAAGCCGGGCGAGGGCCTCGGCAAGACCACCGGCTGGATCCACCGTGCCAGCCTGAAGATGAAGCGGGTCGAGATGCACGGCGACGTTGTGTACCGCAAGATCGACGACGCCGGCCTGCATGTGACGATCCGCGGCGAGGACACGGTGCTGCCGGTCGACAATGTGGTGATCTGCGCCGGGCAGGAGCCGCTGCGCGAACTGGAGGCGCCGCTCATGGCGCTGGGCAAGACCGTACACCGCATCGGCGGCGCCGATGTGGCGGTCGAGCTCGACGCCAAGCGCGCGATCGACCAGGGCACCCGGCTGGCGCTGAATATCTGAGCCTCATTCGACCAGCGTTTTTCATGCGCCATGGAAGGCTTCATGCCGTCAGACAAAATCAATCGAGTCATTTGTCATTTTATTTATATGACATTAACATGGCGCGCTCATCCAATAATGACTTGTCTCAACGACGATGATTGATAACTTGTTCTCGTTTAATGGCCGGCTCAGCCGCTCGGGTTATTGGGCCATCAGCCTCTGTGTCGCGGTCGTTGCCGGTCTGTTGATCGGTGTGCTGACGGCAATCGGTGTGTTGGCCACCATGGAGCCGCTTTTTATCGTGTTATTCGGCTTGGCCATCGGTGTCATCGGTATGTCGGTATCGGTACACCGTTTCCACGATAGGAATAAATCCGGCTGGTGGTACCTGATCGGGTTTGTTCCCGTGATCGGCGGTCTCTGGTTGGTGGTCGAAAACGGTTTCCTGAAGGGGACCGAGGGGTCCAACCGGTATGGTCGGGACCCGCTGGGAGATGCCGCTCAGTCAACCACTCAACGCTGATGCCACGCTAAGAGTCGCTAACAAAATCCCCTCGGCGTTGTTGTGCGGCCTTGCCGTACTAACTTGTACTGTCTGCGGCCGCACGCCTAGCCAAGGCCGCTTCGCTGAGTTTTGTTAGCGGCTCTCAGTAAACAAGCCCCGCAATAGCGGGGCTTGTTCTTTTTGCTACGGTATTCAACGGGCACGGATTTGCCACCATAGCCAGCTGCCCCACAGCGCCCAGTGCAGCAGCACGATCAGCCAGAACACCGTGCGGAACGAGCGCTTCTGCGTCTTGTGGCGCAGCCAGCGCTGGCCGGCGAGCGCGCCGGGCCAGCCTCCGGCCAGTTCCATCAGGTGCAACGTCGCCTCGGGCACGCGCCAGCCACCGACGACGGCGCGGCGCTTGTCGTGGGCGTAGAGCGCGAACGTCAGCAAGCTCGCGAGCGCGTAGCCGGCCAGCCAGCTCCAGTGTGGGCCGAACAGGGCGAGCCACAGTGCGCCGCCGACCGGCAGCGCGAGCGGGAGCAGCCAGCTCACAGCCGGGGCTCGACCGCCTGGCGCAGCGTCTGTTCGGTCATCTTGCCGAGCAGGCGCGATACCGGCTTGCCGCTGCGGTCGAGCACCACGGTGAACGGCAGGCCGCCGGATGGGTTGCCGAGACTGCGCATCAGATTGATGGTGTCGCTGTCGCCCAGCCAGATCGGATAGTCGATGTGGAACATCTTGCGGAAGTTGTTGACCTCGGCCTTGTTGTCGAGCGCGATGCCGACCACCGTCACGCCGCGACCGGCCAGCTGTCGGCCGACGTTGGCGATCATCGGCATCTCCTCGCGGCACGGCGCGCACCAGGTCGCCCAGAAGTTGACCACGGTGACCTTGCCGCGGGTGGCCTCGATACCGATGGGCCGACCGCTGGTAAGCTCGGTGAAGCGGCTGGCGGCAAGATCCGGTGCGGCGCTGGCGGCTGGAGCCAGCAGGGCCAGTGCGAGAGTGGCAGCGGCGATGGCACTGCCGCGGCGCAGCGCGCCGAGAACGGAAGAGGGCCTGGGCATGGATTCTCCTTATCGATGAGTCACTTGCTTGGGTTTGGCAATGGGTCGTGCTGTAATGACATGGTAAACTTGCCGGCTTTTCCGACATTGCCCTGTCGCCCGGAGTTCGCATGGCCATTCTAGTTTGCGGGTCGTTGGCTTACGACACCCTGCTGTCTTTCAACAACCGCTTCGACTCCCAGATTTTACCCGACCAGCTGCACAAGATTTCCACCACCTTCCTGGTGCCGTCGATGCGCCGCGAATTTGGCGGCTGTTCGGGAAATATCGCGTACAACCTGGCGCTGCTCGGCGAGTCGCCGTTGGTGATGGCCACCGTCGGCGAGGACTTCGCGCCGTACCGTACACACCTGAAGCGGTTAGGGCTGCGCGACGACCATATCACGACCATTCCCGGTCAGTTCACCGCGCAGTGCTTCATCATCAGCGACCGCGACGGCAACCAGCTGATGGCGTTCCACCCGGGGGCGTTCGACCATTCGACCACCAACCATATGCGCGACGTCGCCGAGCCGATCGAGGTCGCGATCGTCGCGCCGTCCGGCCACGATGGCTGCCTGCAGCACTGCCGGGAGCTCGCCGAGCTGGGCGTGCCGTTCGTCTTCGATCCGGGCCAGGAGCTGCCGCTGTTTTCCCGCGACGAGTTGAACGAGCTGGTCGAACTGGCCACCTATGTGACGCTGAACGACTATGAGAGCGAGCTGATGCGGGAGCGCGCCGGCCTACCGATCGAGGCGCTGCGCCGCAAGGTCGAGGCACTGGTTGTCACCCGCGGCAGCCAGGGCTCGGAAATCTACACCGAAGACGGCGTGCACCGGATTCCGTGCGCGCCGCTGGCGGGGGCTCCGGTCGATCCGTCCGGCTGCGGCGACGCGTACCGCGCAGGGCTGTTGTACGGGTTGAAGCACGGCCTCGACTGGCAGGTGACGGGACGGCTTGCCAATGTGATCGGCGCAGTGAAGGTCGCGAGCCTGGGGGCTCAGAATCACTTCTTCGACTGGGACCGCCTCGCCGACCTGTACGAGCAGGCGTACGGCGCAGCCTGGCCGGGCTAAGCGCCGCTGACAGAGCGAGGCTCGGCCGAGTTTCTGCACCGCTCAGCCCCTCCCGATGTTGTTGTTCGGCCTTGCCATACTATGGGTACGGGGGCGACGACTGAAATGGCGGGCCCGTCTCGTTTTGCGCTATGCAGAAGCGCGGTGGGGCTCGCGTGCTGTGACAGGGGAGTGAGCCGGGCCCGCTGCGCTGGGCTTTGGCGGCGACTCTGGAAAGCCGGCAGTGCTGCGCGTCTGTCATAGTCACGGGGTTGAAGATCGCTGCGGCAGGCCCCACCATGAAGCGATTCAATCCAAACATGAATCGGGGGAATCATGACTGTACCGCATTTGGCCACCGCGCTGAAAGGGCCGCTCTTGGAGCTGGAGCGTCGCATTCTGGCCGCTCAGCCGAATATCGAGCACTGGTTCCGCAGCCAGTGGCACGTCCACGCCACACCTTTCTACGGCTCGGTGGACCTGCGCAACAGCGGCTTCAAGCTGGCGCCGGTCGACATGAACCTGTTCCCCGGCGGTTTCAACAACCTCAATAGCGACTTCACCCCGCTGGCGGTGCAGGCGGCGATGAGCGCGGTGGAGAAGGTCTGCCCGGAAGCGAAGAGCGTGCTGCTGATTCCGGAGAACCACACCCGCAACACCTTCTATCTGCAGAACGTCGCTGCGCTGGTGCACATCCTCGAGCAGGCCGGCCTGAAGGTGCGGCTCGGTTCGCTCAACCCGGAGATCACCGAGATCACCACGCTGGCCACCGCCAACGGCGACAGCGTCACGCTCGAGCCGATTGAGCGCCGCGGCAATCGCCTGGTACTCGCCGACGGCTTCAACCCCTGCGTGGTGCTGCTCAACAACGATATGTCGGCCGGCATCCCAGAGCTGTTCAAGGGCCTGGAGCAGACACTGCTGCCGCCGTGGCACGCCGGCTGGGCTGTGCGCCGCAAGACCAACCACTTCGCCGCCTACGACAAGGTCGCTGCCGAATTCGCGCAGCTATTGTCGATCGACCCGTGGCTGATCAACCCGTATTTCACCCAGGTGTCCGGCCTCGACTTCCATTCCCGCCAGGGCGAGGAGGAGATGGCACGCGCGGTCGACGAGATGCTTGCCAAGATCCGCGCCAAGTACGCCGAGTACGGCATCGAGCAGGAGCCCTTTGTCATCGTCAAGGCCGACGCCGGCACCTACGGCATGGGCGTGATGAGCGTGAAGTCCGGTGAGGAGCTGATCGGCCTGAACCGCAAGGCGCGCAACAAGATGGCGGTGGTCAAGGAGGGCCTGGAGGTGTCCGAGGTAATCGTCCAGGAGGGTGTCTACACCTTCGAAACCGTCAACGAGGCGGTGGCCGAGCCGGTGGTGTACATGCTCGACCGCTTCGTGATCGGCGGCTTCTACCGCGTCCACACCGGGCGCGGCGTCGACGAGAACCTCAACGCCCCGGGCATGCACTTCGTGCCGCTGAGCTTCGAGTCGGCCTGTCTGCCGGACAAGAAGGGCACGCCGGATTGCCCGCCGAACCGTTTCTACGCCTATGGCGTGATCGCTCGCCTGGCGCTCTTGGCCGCGTCGCTAGAGCTTGAGGCGACCGACCCGGACGCCGAAGCCTGATTGATGGGGCCGGGCGCTGAGGCGTTCGGCCAACTCCTTTTCCGCTGCGGGCGCCTGCCGCGCCCCGGAGACCCCCCAATGCGCATCCTGTTCATTGCCGACCCGCTCGACCACTTCAAGATCTACAAAGACACTACCTTCGCCATGATGGAAGAGGCGGCCCGGCGCGGCCACGCGCTGGCGTTCTGCGAGGCGCGCGACATCGCAGTCGAGGGCGGCCGCGTGCTGGCCGACACCGTCAAGCTGACGCTGACCGCAGGCCATTCCGGCGAACAGAAGCACTGGTACAAGCTCGGCGAAGTCGAACGCTTGCCCTTGTCGTCGTTCGACGCGGTGCTGATGCGCAAGGACCCGCCGTTCGACCTGGAATACCTGTACGCCACCCAGCTGTTGACGATGGCCGAGCAGCAGGGCGCACGCGTGTTCAACAGCGGCCAGGCGATGCGCGACTTCAACGAGAAGCTCGCGATCCTGAATTTTCCCGACTACTTGGCGCCGACGCTGGTGTCGCCCGACATCAACAGGCTCCGCGCCTTTATCCGCCTGCATCAGGACGTGATCCTGAAGCCGCTCGACAGCATGGGCGGCGACAGCATCTTCCGCGTCAACCCGCAGGACCCGAACCTGGCGGTGATCCTCGAAACCATCGCTCACCGCGGCCGTCGCACCGTGATGGCGCAGCGCTACATCCCCGAGATCAAGCAGGGAGACAAGCGGGTGATCGTGATCGCCGGCAAGCCGGTCGAATATTGCCTGGCGCGGGTGCCGCAGGTCGGTGAGACGCGCGGCAACCTAGCCGCCGGCGGCACCGGCATCGCGCAGCCGATCTCGGCGCGCGACCGCGAGATCGCCGAGGCGCTCGGCCCGGAGTTGGTGCGCCGCGGCATCCTGTTCGCCGGCCTCGACGTGATCGGCGACTACCTCACCGAGGTCAACGTCACCAGCCCGACCTGCTTCCGCGAGATCATGGAACAGAGCGGCACCCCGGTGGCATCGATCTTCATCGACGCGCTGGAAGCAGCGTGCGGCAAGGGCTAAAACGCTTTCGGCCAATTTTGTTGGCCGTGCTGCTGCTGGCCGGCTGCAAAGCATCCGCGCCGCCGTACAAGCGGGAAGCGTACGTGTTCGGCACCCACGTCGAGGTGACCGTCGCCGGCCTGCCCGAGGAGCAGGCAGAACACGTGGTGCGCTCGGTGCTGGCCGACCTCGACCAGCTGCACGTCAAACTGCACCCGTGGCGACAGGACGGTGCGCTGTTCAAGGTCAATCAGGCGATCGCCGCCGGCCGACCGGCTACGGTCGATGCCGAGCTAGCCGGGCTGATCCGCGACGGCGCGCGTTTCGAATCCTGGTCGGACGGCCTGTTTGCGCCGGGCATCGGCAAACTGGTCGCGCTCTGGGGCTTTCACGCCGACAGCTTCGCGCCGGTCACGCCCGACCCGGCCGAAGTCGCCCGGCTCGCCGCCAGCCGGCCCAGTCTCGCCGACCTGACGATAGACGGCGACCGGCTCACCAGCCGCAACCGCGAGCTCTCGCTCGACTTCGGCGGCTACACCAAGGGCTTGGCGCTCGATCGGGCACGCCGCGAACTCCTGGCGGCCGGCGTGCGCTCGGTGCTGGTCGACATCGGCGGCGACGTGATCGCGCTGGGCAAACAGCCGGACGGCACGCCGTGGAAGGTCGCCATCCAGCACCCGCGCAAGAGCGAGGCGATGGCGGTATTGGCGCTCGCCGACGGCGAGGCGGTCGCCACCTCGGGCGACTACCAGCGCTACTTCAGCGACCGAGGCGGCCGGCATTGCCACCTGGTCGACCCGCGCGACGGCAGCACCGACTGCAAGCTGCAGGCGGTCACCGTGCTGATGCCGGCCGGCCCCGAGGCTGGCGCCCGCGCCGACGTGGCGGGCAAGCCGATCTATTTCGCCGGCCCTGCCGGTGCCGGCCGTTACGCGGCACGCTTCGGCACGCCATACGTGCTCTTGATCGACGCCGATGGCACCGCCTGGGTCAGCCCGGCGTTCGACAAGCGGCTCGAATGGCTCGCTGCGGCACCGAAGCAGCGCCGCACACTGGCCATGCAGCTGTCCTGATTCTATCCTTGTCCGCTTTCCGTAACTGTCCGGGCCGAGCCCACCTGCGATGACCACTCCCGACCCTGCCAGCCCGTTCAAGGGCAAGACCGGCGTGAAGCGCCTCTTCAACGCCCTTGGCTACTCTCTCGATGGCCTGGCCGCTGCGCTGCGCCACGAGGCGGCGTTCCGCCAACTGCTGCTGCTGGCGGCGATCCTGATCCCTCTCGTGTTCGTGATCGATGCCAGCCGCGCCGAGCGCGCGATTCTGGTGGCGAGTTCGCTGGCGACGCTGGTGATCGAACTGTTCAACTCGGCGATCGAGGCGACGGTCGACCGCATCTCGCTGGAGCGCCACCCCCTCGCCAAGCGCGCCAAGGACCTGGGCAGCGCCGCGCAGCTGCTGGGCTTGGTGAACCTGGCGGCGATGTGGGGGCTGGTGTTGTTCGGCTGAGCGGGATTCGGTCAACGTGGGCGGCATTTAAGCGCTACCCAAGTCGCTAACAAAGCCCAGCGAAGCGGTCCCGGCTAGTCGCGCTGCCGCAGACAGTACAAGTTGTACGGCAAGGCAGCGCAACGACGCCGGGAGGGCTTTGTTAGTGACCTTCAATGCCAGTGCTGGCCGCGCAGCATCTGCCCATACATCACCCAGTCGGCGGCGAGGCTCAGCCACGGATGGCGGAAGGTCGCCGGGCGGTTGTGCTCGAAGAAGAAATGGCCGACCCAGGCAAAGCCGTAGCCGGCCAGCGGCGCCAGCCACAGTAGCGCCCAGTGTCGGGTCAGCAGGGCAGCGAGCAAGATGGCGAGCACCAAGCTGCTGCCGACAAAGTGCAGGCGGCGGCAGATAGGGTTGGCATGTTCGCCGAGATAGAAACGGTAGAAACGGTCGAAGTCGGCCATCGTGCTGATCCGGGAGAGGACATGCTGGCAGCTTAGTCCGTCCAGAGGCACAAATGATACCCCCGGCCGTAGCCGGGGGAGAGGAGGTTGGCCGAACGCCTATGGGGTGGGCGTTCAGTCGTCCAGACGACGATAGATGAAACCGGGAAAGACCCGTATGGCGCCGCGCGGCATTTCGTCCACCTCGTCCTCATGGCCGACCAGCCCCCAGTGCGCACCGCGTCCCGCCAAAGTGCGGTACACCGGGTAACCGGACCGGTAACCGATCAGCTCGTGGCCACGGAAGTGGTCGAGCGACAACAAAGGCTGGCTGTGGCAGTCGACGAACATCGCGGCAGTATCGGCGTCGCGTGCGATCACCGCCAGCTGCTCGCGGTCGGCCACCACCAGGCCGCAAAACACCACCAGCAGTACCACGGCCAACAGCGGCCACGCTTCGGTGGCGAAGAAAATGACGGCGAGTATCGCTGCTCCGCCGAATAGGGATTGGCTGTTGATCTTCATTAGGGCACCGCACGCCGTTGACGCGCACCCATAGCAAACGCCGCCTTGCAGCGGCGTTTGATATGCCTAAGAAGGCATTCCGGCCCGTCTTGGCGCCGTACTGGCCAGGATCACCCTGACCTTCCAAAGGGGGCCAACCACTCCCCACGAACCCAGTATAGTGGCTGAATCCCAGTTTTGGTAAATAAAATCAAGGGTTTGCCAAACCGGATCGGGTAGGGCGCTTAGTCGGCGGCGCCCTCCGGTGCGGCTTCTTCCTTGCCTTCCGGTGGGGCGATTTGCACCGCGTAGCCGCATTCCTTCTGCGGGCACACCTTCTCGGTGCCACGACGCTTGGTGGTCTTGATCGTCAGGATCGGCCAGCCGCACTGCGGGCACGGTTCGGCGATAGGCGGGTTCCAGGTCGCGTACTTGCACTTCGGATAGGTGTTGCAGCTGTAAAACAGCTTGCCGTAGCGGCTCTTGCGCTCGATCAGGTGGCCGGTCTTGCACTCCGGGCAGGTGACGCCGGTGTCCTTCGGCTTCTCCAGCGGCTCGATGTGCTTGCACTTCGGGTAGTTGGCGCAGCCGATGAACTTGCCGTACTTGCCCTTCTTGATCAGCAGTTGTCCGCCGCATTCCGGGCAGTCGCGGCCCTCGACCAAGGTCGGCTCTTCGGCCGCGGCGGCGGCGCTCTCGGCCGTCTCGTTCATGTCGCGGGTGTAGTCGCACTCCGGGTAGCCCGAGCAGCCGATGAAGCGGCCGCGTCGGCCGAAGCGGATCATCAGCGGCTTCTGGCACTTCGGGCAGGCCTCGTCGAGGTTCTCGGTGGTCACCTCGGCGCGCGAGATGCCTTCCTTCTCGGTGATCTGCTTCTTGAAGCCCTTCCAGAAGCTGTCCATCACCGGCACCCACTGGCGCTGGCCGCTGGCGATCTCGTCGAGCTGGTTTTCCAGCTTGGCGGTGAAGTTGTAGTCGACGTACTGCGCGAAGTGCTCGGTCAGGAACTTGTTGACGATGTCGCCGGTGTCGGTCGGCTCGAAGCGCTTCTTGTCGAGCGTAACGTACTCGCGGTCCTTCAGCGTCGAGATGATGCTGGCGTAGGTGGACGGGCGGCCGATGCCGTACTCTTCCAGCGCCTTCACGAGCGATGCCTCGGTGAAGCGCGGCGGCGGCTGGGTGAAGTGCTGCTCGCCGTACAGCTTGTCGACCGGCAGCGTCTCGCCTTCCTCCAGCACCGGCAGCTTGGCGCTGTCCTCGTCCTCGGCGTCGTCGACGTCTTCCTCGTACACGGCGAGGAAGCCGGCGAACACCAGGACCTGGCCGGACGCACGGAACACCGCTTCGCCGACCGCGATGTCAATGCCGGTGGTGTCGAACTTGGCCGGGGCCATCTGGCACGCCAGCGTGCGCTTCCAGATCATCTCATAGAGCTTGAACTGGTCGGAGGTGAGGAACGGCTTCACCGCCTCCGGGCTGCGGTACACCGAGGTCGGACGGATCGCCTCGTGGGCTTCCTGGGCGTTCTTCGACTTGTTCTTGAACGCCACCGGGCTCTTCGGCAGGAAGGCCGGCTCGAACTTGTTCTCGATGTAGTGGCGGATCTCGGTGATCGCCTCGGCTGCCAGCGCCACCGAGTCGGTACGCATATAGGTGATCAGACCGACGGTACCCTGGCCGACGTCGATACCCTCGTACAGCTGCTGGGCGGTACGCATCGCGCGGTCGGTGGTCATGCCGAGCTTGCGCACGGCTTCCTGCTGCAGCGTCGAGGTGGTGAACGGTGCGGCTGGATTGCGGGTCTTTTTCTTCTTTTCGATCGCGGCAACGGTGGCGCTCTGGCCGGCCAGCCGTGCCAGGATCGCGGCCTGTTCGGCCTCGTTCGGGATGTCGAACTGTTCGAGCTTCTTGCCGGCAAGCTGGGTCAGCTTGGCCGAGAACTTGGTGCGGCTCTTGTGGCTGTCCAGGTGTACCGACCAGTATTCCTGCGCGGTGAAGGCGCGGATCTCGTTCTCGCGCTCGCAGATCAGCCGCAGTGCCGGGCTCTGCACCCGGCCGGCCGACAGGCCGCGACGGATTTTCTTCCACAGCAGCGGCGACAGGTTGAAACCGACCAGGTAGTCGAGCGCACGGCGCGCCTGCTGCGCGTCGACCAGGTCCTGCGCGATGTCGCGTGGGTTCTGGATCGCCTCGAGCACCGCGTTTTTGGTGATCTCGTGGAACACCACGCGCTGGGCGGTCTTGTCCTTCAAGAGCTTCTTGCCGTTGAGGATCTGCACCAGATGCCAGGAAATCGCCTCGCCTTCGCGGTCCGGGTCAGTCGCCAGGTAGACATGGTCTGCTTCGCGCACCGCGCTGACGATCGCGTCGACGTGCTTGCTGTTGCGCGCGATCAGCTGGTACTTCATCGCGAAGTCTTTGTCCGGGTCGACCGCGCCGTTCTTCGGCACCAGATCGCGCACGTGACCGTAGGAGGCGAGGACTTCGAAGTCCGCGCCCAGGTATTTTTTCAGTGTCTTCGCCTTGGACGGCGATTCGACAATCAAGAGGCTTGAAGGCATGTCCGCGTGCACCATTGAACCTGCGCGTCGTGCGCAGGCTGACACATCCTGTATCCGTCAAAGAAAACAAGAGCGCAAGGGGCGCTCTTGTCGGGGTTGTTCGTCATTGACCGCTTGGATCAGATGGGGCGGGATGGTAGAGCAGCCTCCGCCCCCCTGCAAGCTTGGGGTTGTGAGGGAATATTACAATCGTTCAGTCGCGGCTTTTGTTCAGGTATCCGTTACTGCATGGTCGGTTCGCCGTGGATCACCGCCAAGAGGTCCTCGCCGAGCAGGAAGGGAAGCTCGGCCTTCTGGCTCCACAGCACCATCAGCGCGACCAGCTTGACCGCCTGCACGGTGATCTCGTCGTCGGGCAGCGCCAGCAGGCGATCGATGGTCAGTTCGCGCTGCGCCGGCGTCAGGCCGCCCTCGGTCTCGAGGAACTGCAAGAGGCCGCGCACCGCAGTCGGCAGGCGCTTGATCTCGGACTCGGCGTACAGGCGCAGGCTGACGCCCTCGTTGGCGCCAGCGTAGGCTTCGTCGCCCAGCTCGGACAGCGTGTCGAGCCAGTTCAGCGCGTCGTCGATGTCTTCGTCTTCGAAGCCGGCGGCCGACAGGTGGCGCGACAGGTCCTCCCGCTCGGGGCAGGTGTCGAGGTCCTGGTACTCTTCGAGGAGGAAAACTAATACGTCAAACATTGGATCTCACAGCGGGGAAAAGGTGGCTTGGGTTCAGCCAAGGCGCTGGAAGCGGCCACCGGGCAGGCTTGCGACCCGACCGGCCAGTTCCTGCTCAAGCAGCATCGCGTAAACCTGCTGGGCCGTCAACCCGAGGCGCACGGCCAGGGTGTCGGCATCGACCGGCTCGAAGCCGAGCGCGGCAAGCAGCGGCGTCTCCGCTTCGGCCGGCTGGGGCGGCTCGGTCGCGGCGGCGCGGCGGCGTGGCTCCGCTTTCGGCACGGCCGGCCGGCCCACCTCGTCGAGCACATCGTCGACCGTCTCGACCAACTTCGCCCCTTCTTTTAGCAGACGATGACAGCCGCGCGCCTGCGGATTGTGGATCGAGCCGGGGATCGCCAGCACCTCGCGGCCGGCCTCGGCGGCGAGCCGGGCGGTGATCAGCGAGCCGGAGTCGACGCTCGCCTCCACCACCAGGCAGCCGCGCGTCAGTGCCGCGATGATGCGGTTGCGGCGCGGGAAGTTGCCGGCCAGCGGCCGGATACCGAGCGCGAATTCGGACACGATCAGCCCCGCTTCGGCGATCTGCTGCGCCAGCACCTTGTTGCCGGCCGGGTAGACGCGGTCGATGCCGGTGCCGATCACCGCCACGGTGCTGGCCGGCTGCGCCAGGGCGCCGCGATGCGCGGCGGCGTCGACGCCGGCGGCGAGCCCAGACACCACGGTGTAGCCGGCGCCGGCCAGGCCGGCGGCAAATGCCTCGGCGTCGCGGCAGCCCTGCGGAGTGGCATGGCGGCTGCCGACCACCGCCAGCATCGGCCGGGCCAACAACTCGCGCCGACCGCGTAGGAACAGCAGCGGCGGCGGGCCGTGGCTGGCGGCCAGATCGGGGGGGTAGTCGTCGTCGAGCAGCGTCATCAGGCTGCAGCCGGGCTGCTCGGCCCAGGCGAGCGCGGCGGTGACCGATTCGGCGGCGGCATCGCCCTTCAGCGCGTCGGCGGCTTCGCGGCCGATCAGTGGTTCGAGCTGGCTGCGGCTGGCGCGGCAGGCGCTGGCGGCCGAGCCGAACGCCTCGATCAGTTTCAGGAAGCCGACCGGTCCGACCCCGGGGGTCAGAGCCAGCGTCAGCCAGTCATGCGGTGTGGACATCGCTACTCCGTGGATACGCCATCGCGACGATCGGCGCGGTTTGGCCGAGGATCAACGCGAAAAGGGGCGTTATAATACTTTTACGCATGAAGAATGCCCCAATATAAACGGGAAGCGCCGCAATTGGCGGCGCGGCCCGTCGGCCATTCTATTCAATTGTCATTACTATCGGTACGCCTGGAGGCAGGCGACAACCACTGGAGCGATACGGCGCATGGCCCTGCTGAACATTTTGCAATATCCCGATGAACGCCTGCACAAGGTGGCCAAGCCGGTCGCCGAGGTGGACGAGCGTATCCGCACGCTGATCGACGACATGGCCGAGACCATGTACGCCGCGCGCGGCATCGGCCTGGCGGCGACGCAGGTCAATGTGCATGAGCGCGTGCTGGTGATCGACCTGTCCGAAGAGCACAACGAGCTGGCCGCGTTCGTCAATCCGGAAATCATCGAGAAGGACGGCGAGCTTGTCTACGAGGAAGGCTGCCTGTCGGTGCCCGGCATCTACGACAAGGTGACCCGCGCCGAGCACGTGAAGGTGCGCGCGCTGGGCCGCGACGGCCAGCCGTTCGAGGTGGAGGCGCACGGCCTCTTGGCCGTCTGCCTGCAGCACGAGATCGATCACCTCAATGGCCATGTGTTCGTCGAGTACCTGTCGCGGCTCAAGCAGGACCGCATCAAGGCCAAGATGAAGAAGCACGAACGCAACAACCTCTGAGCCCGGGCGCCCGAGGCGCCGGGCTTGGCCGAACCTTCGGGGGCAGCAGTGTGCTGCCCCCTTCTGATTTATAAAGGGCTCTCATGAAGCTGATTTTTGCCGGTACTCCCGAATTCGCCGCCCAGGCGCTGGCCGCGTTGATCGCCGCCGGCCACGAGATCGCGCTGGTGCTGACCCAGCCCGACCGTCCGGCCGGTCGTGGCATGAAACTGAAACCAAGCCCGGTGAAGGCGCTGGCGCTGGAGCACGGCCTGCGCGTCGAGCAGCCGCTCAGCCTGAAGACCGAGGAGGCGCAGTCTATGCTCGCCGAGATCGGTGCCGAGCTGATGGTGGTAGCCGCCTACGGGTTGATTTTGCCGCGCGCAGTGCTGGAGATCCCGGCGCGCGGCTGCCTGAACATCCATGCGTCGCTGTTGCCGCGCTGGCGTGGCGCCGCGCCGATCCAGCGTGCGATCGAGGCGGGCGATAAGGAGACCGGCATCACCATCATGCAGATGGACGTCGGTCTCGACACCGGCGACATGCTGTCCATCTACCCGGTGGCGATCGCCGCCGACGAGACCGGTGCCAGCCTGCACGACAAGCTGGCCGAAATCGGCGCGCACGCGATCGTCGACACGCTGGCGAAGCTCGACGGCCTGACCCCGGTGAAGCAGCCGGAAGAGGGCGTCACCTATGCGCAGAAGCTTTCCAAGGCCGAGGCGCAGCTCGATTGGAACCAACCGGCGGACGAGCTGGCGCGGCGCATCCGTGCGTTCAACCCGGTGCCGGGCGCGGTGACCGTGCTCGCCGGCGAACCGGTGAAGCTGTGGCTGGCCGAGGTGGTGGCAGGGCAGGGCGAGCCGGGCGAGGTGCTGGCGGCCGACACGGACGGCGTGGTGGTGGCTTGCGGCAGCGACGCGGTGCGCGTCACCGAGTTGCAGGCGGCCGGTGGCAAGCGCCTGGCAGCGCGCGATTTCGCCGCGGGGCGGCCAGGTCTGGTCGGCAGCCGGCTCGGCGCCTAGAGCGGTCAACAAACTTCTCCCGGCGTTGTTGCGCTGCCTTGCCGTACTACTTGTGCTGTCTGCGGCAGCGCGCCTAGCCGGGACCGCTTCGCTGAGTATTGTTAACGGCTCTCGGCGACGCCATTCAGACTTTTTCAAGGGAGGCAGCGGATGGACAACTGGTTGAAGACCAGCGTGTTGATGGCGGCGATCGTCGCGCTGTTCATGGTGATCGGCGGCATGATCGGCGGCAAGAGCGGCATGCTGATGGCGCTGCTGTTCGGCGGCGCGATGAATGTGTGGGCGTGGTGGAACTCCGACCAGATGGTGTTGCGCATGTACAACGCGCAAGAAGTCGACGCGCAGTCGGCGCCGGAGTTCTACGGCCTGGTGGCCGAGCTCGCCCAGCGCGCCGGCTTGCCGATGCCGCGTGTCTACGTGATCCACGAGGAGCAGCCGAACGCCTTCGCCACCGGCCGCGACCCGCAGCATGCCGCGGTGGCCGCCACAGCCGGCATCATGCGCATGCTCGACTACCGCGAGCTTCGCGGCGTGATGGCGCACGAGCTCGCACACGTTCAGCACCGCGACACCCTGCTGTCGACCGTGTCGGCGACGATGGCCGGCGCGATTTCGGCACTGGCGAACTTCGCGATGTGGTTCGGTGGACGCGACGAGAACGGTGAGCCGGTCGGCCTACTGCCGCGCCTGGCGGTCGGCCTGTTGGCGCCGCTGGCGGCCAGTCTGATCCAGATGGCGATTTCGCGCGCGCGCGAATTCGAGGCCGACCGAGGCGGGGCGGCGATCTCGGGCGACCCACTGGCGCTGGCGAGCGCACTGCAGAAGATCGAGTACTACGCGCAGGGCATCGCGATGCCGACCGCCCAGGCGCATCCGGAGACCGCACAGATGATGATCATCAACCCGCTGTCCGGCGAAGGCTTGGCCGGCCTGTTCCGTACCCACCCCGAGACGGCCGAGCGTATTGCCCGCCTGCACGACATCGCGCGCGGCGTCGGCTGAGGACGGCTTTTGTCACCGGCTGGGTTCTCGCCTATCATTCGGCCAACCTTTTCGAACCACCGGCCACAGTCGGCAGCGACTGTGGCCGGCGCATTTCTAGCGAGACTTTCCATGGCAAGCATTCAGTCGTTGGCCGCCGACATCCTCGGCCGCATCGACGAGGGGCGCACCCTGACCGAGGCGCTCGACGCCGCCTTTCGCCGCGCAGGCGACTTGTCGCCGAGCAACCGCGGCGCGTTGCAGGACATCGCCTACGGCAGCGTGCGGCATCTGGCCGAGCTGAAATTCTGGCTGCGCAAGCTCGTGCCGCGACCGCTGCCCGAGCCGGCAATCGAGCGGCTGCTCTTGGTGGCGCTGTACCAGCTGGCGCACACCCGCGCCGCACCGTACGCAGTGGTCGACAATGCGGTGCGCGAGGCGGAGAAGCTGGCGCGCGGCAAGTTCAAGAGCCTGGTCAACGGCGTGCTGCGCAACTTCCAGCGCCAGCAGAGCGAGCTCGCCGCCGCCGCGGCGCGCGATGCGGAAGCCGCCAGCAACCACCCGCGCTGGTGGGTAGACCGGCTGAAGGCTGCCTATCCGAACGATTGGCAGTCGGTGATCGCGGCGAGCAACGCGCATCCGCCGATGACCTTGCGCGTCAACCGCCGCCACGACAATGCCGCCGGCTATATCGCCAGCTTGGCCGAACAGGGCATCGTCGCCGAGGCGCTCGACGACAGCGCGGTGCTGCTCGCCAAGCCCTGCAATGTGCGCGAGCTGCCGGGCTTTGCCGAGGGGAAGGTGTCGGTGCAGGACTGGGGCGCGCAGCAGGCGGCCCGCCGCCTCGATCTTGCCGATGGCCAGCGCGTGCTCGACGCCTGCGCAGCGCCGGGCGGCAAGACCGGCCACATCCTCGAGAGTGCCGACGTGAGCCTGACTGCGCTCGACGTCGATGCGGCGCGGCTAGAACGGGTCAGCGACAACCTGTCCCGCATTGGCCTGAGCGCCGACGTGCGCCAGGGTGACGCGGCCAAGCCGGAGACCTGGTGGGACGGCGTGCCATTCGACCGCATCCTCGCCGATGTGCCGTGTTCGGCCAGCGGCGTGGTGCGTCGCCATCCGGACATCAAGTGGCTGCGCCGCCCCGGCGACTTCGCCGAACTGGCGCGTCAACAGGCGGCAATGCTCGACGCGCTGTGGCCCTTGCTCGCTTCGGGCGGCAAAATGCTTTACGCTACCTGTTCGATTTTCCCTGAAGAGAACCGTAAGCAGCTCGATGCCTTCCTGGTCCGTCATCCCGATGCGACCTGTTCCGGCGATGAGCAGCTATTGCCATGCGATCGTCATGACGGCTTTTATTACGCGCTGCTTGAAAAGCATTAACCTGCTCGTCCTGCTGGTCGGGCTGGCGTTGGTGCCGCTGATTAGCCGTGCCGAGTCGATCGAGGTGCGCCGCGCCGAGGCCGAGATGACCAGCGACGGTCAGCTGTCGCTGAGCACCCGCTTCGGGCTGCGCCTGCCTGCCACCCTGTCTCAGGCGCTTGCGCAGGGCGTGGTGTTGAATTTCCGGCTCGAGTTCGAGCTGACCCGTCCACGCCTCACTGCCTACCGGCTGAAACTCGGCAGCTGGTTCGATCCGACCGCTTCGATCGACTTCAAGCTCAGTTACCACAGCCTGACCAATCGCTATCGCGTCTCGATCGGCAGCCTCGCCAATCACTACGCAACGCTGAACGAGGCGCTCAACGCCACCGGTGCGATCACCGGTTGGCGGGTGCTCGATTCGGGCACGCTCGATGGCCTGAAGCCCGGCGACGTCGCCGGCCGGGTGAGGCTGATGCTCGACTTCGGCGAGCTGCCCAAGCCGTTCCAGTTCAACGCGCTCGGCTCGTCCGACTGGGCGCTGTCCTCGGGATGGGCCGACCTGACCATATTGCCGGCGCACCCGGCCGGAGCCGGCTGATGCGCCAGGTCATCCTCGCCGTCGCCACGCTCGGCACCATCCTGCTCTACCTGTTGGCGCTGTCCACCGGTAATACCTCGAAGTTGGCCGAATATTACTGGTGGGTGTTCGGCCTGAACGCGCTCTTGTTGACCGGCCTGGTCGGCGTGATCGCCCGCCAGTTGCTCAGGCTGCGCCGCCGCCTGAAGCAGCGCGAGTTCGGCGCCAAGCTGACGCAGAAGCTCACCGTGATGTTCGCGCTGGTGGCATTGATGCCCGGCGTGCTGGTGTTCACTATCTCGGCGCAGTTTCTGACGCGCAGCATCGAAAGCTGGTTCGACGTGCGGGTGGAGAGCGCGCTCGACCGCGGCCTGGATCTCGGTCGCAACGCGCTCCATGCGATGCTTGAGGATGTGTCGCGCAAGTCGCGCGTGATCCTCGACGATGTGTCCGATACGCCGGACGGCCTGCTGCCGTCGCGGCTGGAGCGACTGCGCGAACAGCTTGGCCTGTCGGAGGTGTCGGTGTTCAGCCGTGACGGCCAGCTGATCGGCTTCGCTGCCGCCCAGGCGTCCGCGGTCCCGGTGCCGCCATCTCGCGAGGCGATCCGTCAGGTCACGCTGCGCCGACCGCTGGAGACGATAGAGAACGAGGGCGACCGCAGCCTGGTGCTGCGCGTGCTGGCGAGCTATCGCACGCTCGACGATCAGCCGCGCATCCTGGCGGTGCGCCAGAGCGCGCCCGACCGCATCGCCCGTGACGCCTCGCTGATCGAGAATGCCCGCTCCGAGTACCGTCAGCTCCTGATCTCGCGCGACGGGCTGAAGACCTTCTACATGCTGACGCTGCTGCTCTCGTTCCTGTTGGCGCTGACCGCGGCGCTGGCGTTCGCGCTGTTCCTGTCCGAGCGGCTATCCGCACCGCTGTCGGAGCTGGCCGCCGGTACCCGGGCGGTGGCGCAGGGCGACTTCTCCAAACGTCACCCGGTGTACCGGCGCGACGAGCTGGGCATGCTGACGACCTTGTTCAACCGGATGACGCAACAGCTCGAGGAGGCGCGCCACAGCGCCGACGAGAACCGCCGCCAAGAGGAGGCGGCCAAGCTCTACCTGGAGAGCATCCTCGCCAACCTGACCGCCGGGGTGATCGCGTTCGACGCCAGTTGGCATCTGCGTGCGGCCAATACCAGCGCGGCGCACATTCTCGGCATCGATTTCTCCGAACTGGTAGCCGAACCGTTTACCGCCTGGGCGACGCTGAAGCCGGCCATGTCGCCGCTGATCGACATCGTGCGCGAGAAGGCCGCCAGCGCCAAGAAGGGCCAGTGGCAGCAACAGTTCGACTATGTGACGCCGAAAGAATCGCTGATCCTGCTGGCGCGCGGCACGCCGCTGCCGGAGCGCTCGGGCAGCGGCTATGTGGTGGTGTTCGACGACATCACCGAGCTATTGCGCGCCCAGCGCGACGCCGCGTGGGGCGAGGTCGCCAAGCGGCTCGCACATGAGATCCGCAACCCGCTGACGCCTATCCAGCTCGCCGCCGAGCGTCTGGCGATGAAGCTGTCCGACAAGCTCGCCGGCCCCGATGCCGACATGCTGCGCCGTTCGACCGACACCATCGTCAAGCAGGTGGGAGCGCTCAAGGGCATGGTCGATGCGTTCCGCGACTACGCCCGCGCGCCGCGCACACAGCTGTCGCCGCTCGATGTGAACGGGGTGATACGCGAGGTGCTGACGCTGTATGAGGCTAACCCGGCGCTACGGGTCGACCTCGTCGCCGGGCCGCTCCGGATCATGGGCGATGCGGCATTGTTGCGCCAAGTGCTGCATAATCTGTTGCAAAACGCACAGGATGCGGTCCTTGACGTTGACATCCCGATGATTCACATTAGCAGCCGTCTGGTTGGCCATGAGGCGCAACTGTGCGTCGAGGACAGCGGGTCGGGTTTCAGCCCCGACATCCTGCCGCGCGCTTTCGAGCCCTACGTGACCAACAAGCCAAAGGGGACTGGTCTCGGTTTGGCAGTGGTGAAAAAAATAATAGAGGAACATCACGGTGCGATCACGCTTAGCAACGCCGAACCACATGGCGCGCGCATTCTTATCACCTTGCCGTTGCTGGAGGCTTAATGCGTAGCAGCGATATCTTGATTGTCGATGACGAAATCGGCATTCGCGAGCTTCTGTCGGAGATTTTGCAGGACGAGGGTTATTCGGTCGCTCTGGCCGAAAACGCCGAGGTGGCGCGCCAGTTGCGCAACCAGATCCGCCCGGCGCTGGTGCTGTTGGACATCTGGATGCCGGACTGCGACGGGGTGACCCTGCTCAAGGAGTGGGCGAAGTCCGGCCAGCTGAACATGCCGGTGGTGATGATGTCGGGCCACGCCAGCATCGACACCGCGGTCGAGGCGACCCGCATCGGCGCGTTCGACTTCCTGGAAAAACCGATCGCGCTGCAGAAACTGCTGGCGACGGTGCAGCGCGGCCTCAAATACGGCGACATGCAGGCCAACACCTCACTGTCGCTCGACAAGCTCGGCAAGAGCGAACCGATCCAGGAGCTGAAACGCCAGCTCGAGCGGGTGTCCAAGGTCAAGTCGCCGGTGTTGTTGACCGGCGAGCCGGGGTCCGGCTTCGAACTGGTGGCGCGTTTCTTCCATCAGGGCAACACGCCATGGGTGACGCCGGCCAAGCTCGAGCAGCTCGCCGACGCGCCGCTGGAGCTCTTGCAGAAAGCCAATAACGGCGTGCTGTTCCTGCCCGAGATCGGCCAGTATCCGCGCCGCATCCAGCAGGGCCTGCTGTTCCTGCTCTCCAAGCTCGACCGCTTCAACGTGCGGCTGGTGTGCTCGTGCAGCCGCCCGCTGCAGGAGCTGCTGGTCGACCCGGAGTGCGACAACCGCCTGCTGACCGCGCTCTCCAGCGTGATCGTGCCGATCCCGCCGCTGCGCGAGCACGCCGAGGACATCATCCACCTGGCCGAGCAGCTGCTGACCGAGCTGGTCGAGTCCAAGCAGGTGCCGCCGCGCAAGCTGACCACCGCGGCGCTGAACGCGCTGCGCCAGTACGACTGGCCGGGCAACCTCGAGCAGCTTCGGAGCATCCTGAAGAGCATCGCGCTGACCGCCGAGGCCGACGCGATCGATGCGCCGGAGGTCAGCAAGGTGCTGGCGCAGTTCAAGCACGAGAAACCGGTGGAAGAGACCGGCTTCGACTTCAACCTGCCGCTGCGCGAGCTGCGCGAGCAGCTGGAGCGCCGCTATTTCGAGTACCACATCACGCTCGAGAACGGCAATATGAGCCGGGTGGCGCTGAAGGTCGGCCTGGAGCGGACGCACTTGTACCGCAAGCTCAAACAGCTGGGGATCAAGTTCTCGCGTCGCACCGCCGAGGAACCGTCCTCGTCCTGAGCCGCGCAGGGATGACACGCCCGGTCCGCCCCATTTTGCACGGGGCCGGCCGGGCGTTGTCGCGTATACCGGCAGGGCGTCTTGAACTAGAATTGTTCTCCTGTCGCCGTTGCCCTCTGCCCGCCCCGGCTTCCTCATTCCAGACCCAATCATGACTGAACTCAACGACCAGGCGCTGCTGCGCTACAGCCGCCATATCCTGCTGCCGGAAATCGATATCGAGGGCCAGCAGCGCCTCCTCGGCGCCCGCGCGCTGGTGGTCGGCGCGGGCGGGCTCGGCTCGCCGGTGGCGCTGTACCTGGCCAGTGCCGGCGTCGGCACCATCACCATCGCCGACGACGACGAGGTCGAGCTGACCAATCTGCAGCGCCAGATCGCGCACGATATGGCGAGCCTCGGCGTCAACAAGGCCGAGTCGGCGGCGCGGCGCATGCGCGCAATGAACCCGGACATCCGCATCGTGCCGCTGGCGGCGCGGCTCGATGCGGCCGCGTTGGCCGAACGGGTGGCCGAGCACGATGTGGTGCTCGACTGCTGCGACAACTTCGCCACCCGCCACGCGGTGAACGCCGCTTGCGTCGCCGCCGGGGTGCCGCTGGTGTCCGGCGCGGCGGTGCGCTTCTCCGGTCAGCTGGCGGTGTTCGACACGCGCGACGCGGCGTCGCCGTGCTACCACTGCCTGTTCCCGGACGAGGGCGAGGCCAGCGACGGGCCGTGCGCCACCTTTGGCGTGCTGGCGCCGCTGGTTGGCGTGGTCGGCTGCCTGCAGGCGGTCGAGGCGATCAAGCTGTTGGCCGGGATACGGCCGACCCTGGGGCGGTTGACGCTGTACGAGGCACTGTCGGGCGAGTTCCGCGCGATGAAGGTACCCCGCGACCCGGCCTGTCCGGTGTGCGCGAACCGTCCGGCCTGAACCGACGGCATTGGCCGAAGCAACAAAAAAACCCCGCGATGCGGTAATGCCGTTCACTTAAGGAAAAAGCACCGCCCACCAAGGTGGAAAAACGGTGCTTTTTTGTTACTTCCAAGCGTTCTTCGAAGCTAAAATCCGGACTGAACGGCTTAAGTGAACGGCATTACCGCGATGCGGGGCTTTTTGCTTGCAGGAACAGCCTACGCCTTCAGCGCCTGCTCGATCAGGCCGCGCAGCTCGGCGAAGTTCGGTTCGCCGACGTAGCGCTTGATCACCTTGCCGTGCTTGTCGATCAGGAAGGTGGTCGGCGCGAGCTGGATGTCGCCGAAGGCCTTGGCGATGGCGCCGTTGGTGTCGAGGGTGACGAAGAACGGCAGCTTGTTGTCGGTGACGAAGGCCTTCACATAGTTGGGCGGGTCGTAGCTCATCGCCACCGCCACGGTTTCGTAGCCCTGCGGCGCGTAGCGCTCGTGCGTCGCTTTCAGCTTCGCCATCTCGGCCACGCAGCCGGTACAGCTGGTCGCCCAGAAATTGACCAGTACCACCTTGCCCTTCAGCGAGCTGGTGCTGGCGGTCTGACCGGTCAGCGAGGTGTAGCTGACCTCGGGGGCCGACTCCTTGTCGAAAAACACGGTGTACGCGACCAGTGCGGCTACAGCCACGCCGATCAGGGCAAACAAAACCTTCTTCATCGCAGTCGTTCAAGCATGGGGGTGGATCATTCGTCCTGCATCGCTTCGAGAAGTTCCTTCAGGGTTCCCTCGAGCGGCACGGCTTTCTGTTGTTGGCCATCGTACACGACAAAGGTCACGTCCGCTTCGGCGACCACGGTGTCACTGCCGTCGATGCGCACCACCTGGTGCATCACCGCGCTGCGTCGGCCGACGCTCTTTACCGAGGTATCGATCGCCAGCACCTCGTTCATCGTCGCCGCGCGCCGGTAGTCGATATTGATGTTGACCACCACCAGCGCCAGGCCCGACTGCAGGAACCACGGCAGGTCGCCGCGTTCTTCGAAGAAGCTCCAGCGTGCTTCCTCGAGGAACTCCAGGTAGCGGGCGTTGTTGACGTGGCCATACAGGTCGAGGTGATAGCCGCGGACCTTGATCGTCGTACTGTGAGTCATGTGTTTCCCCTTGCTTTCTCGTGATGGGGCCGGCGCAGTGTCTGCCGGCGGGTGTCGCGACCTTCGGCCGGGCTGGCCGGGTCGCGTTTATTCTGTTGGGGCGGCGAAATTCAGTTCCACGCCGTTGCCGGCCGGGTCGAGGAAGAACAGCTGGCGCACGCCGCTGCCCGGTACCACCGCTTGCTGGTAGGCGATGCCGAGCGCATCGAGCTGGGCTGCCATGGCCGTCGGGTTGGTCGCGTGAAACGCGACGTGGTCGAAGGTGCCGCCGGCATGCACGATACGCATCTCATCGGGGGACGCTTCGGTCAGATGCAGCACCGGCTCGGTCCCGGCGTACAGCCAGTAGCCGAAGCGTGCGAACGGCGGGCGCGGCCCGTCGGCGAGACCGACGGCGGCGATGTAGAACGCCCTCAGCTCGTCGAGCAGCGCGCGCGGGGCGCGCAGATTGTAGTGATCGAGGCCGAGGGCGGGCATGGGCGGAATCTCGCTTCAGGCTTCCGGCAGGTCGAACGGCACGAAGGCTTCGCGCTCCAGCGCCTCGTCGACCAGGTCGGTCAGCACCGGGTGGATCTCGATGTCGAACCACTCGGCGAACAGCGCCGGGGTCAGCGGGGTTGGCCACAGCGCCTCGTCCTCGCACCAGTCGGCCAGTTCGGCGGCGAACAGGCTGGCGTACTGCTCGATGACAAAGGCTCGCGCCTCGTCGGCATCGTCGGCCGGCGGTACCAGCAGGCCGTTGCAGCCCTTTTGCAGTTCGGCCAGGGGCAGCGCGGCGACATGGCTGCCTGGCAACCCCTGCAGCCAGGCCAGGAACGGTGCCTTCGGTTTGATCAGCGCGAGGCTGCGGTTGACTTCGTACATGGCATCTCTCCGGAACAAACGGCTAGCTTAGCCGCCAGCGAAGCGGTTGTCGCGGGTGAAGTTCCAGCGGCGGACGATTTCCAGCGCATTGGCGCGCGCTGCCAGCTGCGCAGGGAATGGTGCGAACGGCGCAGCCATTTTCACGAGATCGATCGCCGCCTGATTGATGGCTGGCTGACCGGAGCCGCGGCGCAGCTTCACGGAGCGCAAGGCACCGCTGCTGTCGATCACTACCGCCAGCTCGAGCGATGCCTCCTGGTCACGCGCAACCTCCGGGTAGTTGAGTGTGCCCAGCCGCTCCATCTTCAGCCGCCACGCCTCGACATAGCTCTTCCACTCGACACCGGTGGCGCTGCGGCCATAGACCAGCAACTGGCGGGCTCCATTGCTGCTGGAGTCGGTGGCGCTGTCGTCGTCCGAGCCGTCGAGTGCGCGGGCGGCATTGCGGCCCTGGGCAAGCAGACTCTGTGCGCTGAAATGGCCGCTACCGGTCGGGGCGGGGCTGTCTGGCTCGGCCTGGGCGGGACGCGCGTGCCTGGCTGGGCGGGGGAGGTTCGGTGTCGCCGGTGGTGTATCGAGGCGGCTCGGCGCCGGCTTGGGCGGTGCGACATGATGCACCGGGACCTTGCGCGATGGCTGGGCAGGGAGACGATGGCTGATCACCGGCGGCGGCACCGCAGCAGCCGGCGGTACGACCTGTTCGGCAGGCGGCGCCGACTTGGGCATCGGGGAGGCCAGCGTCACGGAGAGTCGCGCCGGCGGCGGGGGCAGGCTTGGCTGCCAGCTGAGCGGACGCATCACCAGCAACAGCATGTGCACGGCGAGCGAGGCCAGCAGCATCACCGCTAGGGGACGCCACGGGGTCGGGAAATGTGAGCTAAATACTTGGTTGGACATGAAAAAACCCGGTCATCGTCGCTAGTCTAGCATGATCCGGGTGGCTGTCATGCCATGCCCGTCGCCCGGCTGGCACGTCATGGCATCGGTTTATTTTTCCAGCAGGCTGCGCAGCATCCACGCCGTCTTCTCGTGGATCTGCAGGCGCTGGGTCAGCAGGTCCGCGCTCGGCTCGTCGCTGGCCTTGTCGACCACCGGGAAGATGCTGCGGGCGGTACGGCAGACCGCTTCGTGGCCGTCGACCAAGAGCTTGATCATCTCTTCTGCCTTCGGCACGCCGGCGGTTTCGGGAATGCTGGAGAGGCGGGCGAACTCGCTGTAGGTGGCCGGTGCCGGGAAGCCCAGTGCGCGGATGCGCTCGGCGATCGCATCGACCGCCAGCGCCAGCTCGTTGTACTGCTCTTCGAACATCAGGTGCAGGGTGCGGAACATCGGGCCGGTGACGTTCCAGTGGAAATTATGGGTCTTCAGGTAGAGCGTATAGCTGTCGGCTAGGAGGCGAGACAGGCCCTGGGCGATGTCGGCGCGATCTTGCTCGTTGATTCCGATATCCATGAAGCATCTCCTTGTGACGGCAGGGGGCCTGCCTGGCATTGCCCGGACGACACCTTGGCTGGGCGTGGCCGGGGCGAAAGAGGTCAGTGCAGATGGCGGTTGCGGTCGACGGTCTCATCCACCCGGGTATATTCACCTTCGATGGCATCGCTGTCGGCGCCGGTGTGCGTTTCCCCCGGTCCGCTGCGCATCGTGATGCTCGGGCCTTTCAGCGGCAGCAAGAGGAGCACCGCCAACACGTCGGAGATCAAGCCGGGAATCAGGAAGAATACGCCGGCAAGCACGTAGCGCAACGGCCACAGCAGGCTGTACAGCGACACCTGCTCGCCCTGGCGGAACACCGCACCGAGCGTCAGCAAGGCGCCGACCTTCTGGTTGCGCAGCATCGTCAGACCGAGCAGCGCCGAGGCAATCACGAACAGCAGCGTCCAGCCGGCGCCGATCTTGTCGGCCAGCATCACCAGCGTGGCGATCTCGGCAAACGGGTACAACAGCAGTAAAAGCAATAATCCACGCATCGAAGGAGCCACTATGAAAATTTCAGTTGTATTGTGTACGGTCCCCGACGCGGCGACCGCCGAGCGGCTGGCCCGCACGCTGGTCGAGGAGGGGCTGGCGGCCTGCGTCAATCTCCTGGCACCGTGCCAGTCGGTGTACCGCTGGCAAGGACAGTTGGAGAGTGCGAGCGAGGTGCCGCTGATCATCAAGACGACGACGGAACGCTATCCGGCACTGGAGGCCCGCCTCGTCGAGCTGCACCCGTACGAGGTGCCGGAAATCCTGGCCTTGCCGGTCGAGGCCGGCCTGCCATCCTATCTAACATGGGTGGGCGCCGAGACCAATTCAAGGGGCTGATGGCAAATTCGGCGCGTTGCGCGGGCGGTGGTCGTCATTTTGCCATAGGAATATTTTTCGGCCATGACAAAAAAGGCTTGACCCAGCGCGCCGCCGCTCTGTATAGTTGCGGCCTCTCGAGGGTCGTTAGCTCAGCTGGTAGAGCAGCGGACTTTTAATCCGTTGGTCGCAGGTTCGAATCCCGCACGACCCACCATCGAGAACCCAGGCTTTAGTTTGGGGGTCGTTAGCTCAGCTGGTAGAGCAGCGGACTTTTAATCCGTTGGTCGCAGGTTCGAATCCCGCACGACCCACCATCTTGACGATGGGCTGTTAGCTCAGTTGGTAGAGCAGCGGACTCTTAATCCGTAGGTCGAGTGTTCGAGCCACTCACAGCCCACCATACCGCCTGCCGGGTCGTTAGCTCAGCTGGTAGAGCAGCGGACTTTTAATCCGTTGGTCGCAGGTTCGAATCCCGCACGACCCACCACGTGAATTTTGAAAAACCCCTGCCCAACGGCAGGGGTTTTTTGCTTTGGGCCTCATTGAGTCAACTAGCTCACACTCGGCATAATGTCCGTCGACAGTCTTTCGAGCCCATTTCAAGGAGTGATCATGAGCGGTGTTGCAACCCGAGCTGGCCTGGCGCTGCTGGCCGGCCTGTGGCTGGGCGGCGCGTTGGCGCAGACGGCCGACGAACAGCTGTTGTCGGCACAGATGGCGTTTCAGGATGCCAGCAGCCGTGTCAACGGCGCCAAGATGACGCTGAAGAGCGCTGAAGACGCCAAGAAATTGGCTGATGGGCGACTCGCTGACGCGCAGGCGGCGGCACAGAAGGCCGCTGCCGACCTAGCCGCCGCGCAGAGTGCCAAGAGTGCTGCCGACAGCGTGGAGCGTCAGGCGACCCAGGCGTTGAACGCGGCCTGGCAGCGTAAGGAAAGCGGCGGCTGATGGCAAAACGGCCCGCGCGGCGTAAGCCGGCGGGCCGTGATCGTATCGCTGCTAGCGCTTACTTGACGCCGTATTCGGTGCGATAGGCTTCGACCGCGGCCAGGTTGGCGGCCAGTTCCGGGCTGTCGCCGAGGAAGGCGAGGATGTCTTCCAGCGTAGCGATGGTGATCACCGGCAGGCCGTACTGCTGCTCGACTTCCTGCACCGCCGACAGCGCGCCGGTGCCACGCTCCATGCGGTCGAGCGCGACCGCTACGCCGGCCGGTTCGGCACCCGCGTCGCGGATCAGCTGGATCGACTCGCGCACCGCGGTGCCGGCGGTCATCACGTCGTCGACGATCAGTACGCGTCCCTTCAGGGGGGCACCGACCAGCACGCCGCCCTCGCCGTGGTCCTTGGCTTCCTTGCGGTTGTAGGCGAACGGTAGGTTGCGGCCGCCTGCGGCCAGCGCCATGCCGGCGGCGGCGGCGAGGATAATGCCCTTGTAGGCCGGGCCAAACAGCATGTCGAACTGCAGATTGCTGGCGTTGATCGCCTGGGCGTAGAACTGCGACAGCTTCAGCACGCTCTCGCCGTCGTTGAACAGGCCGGCGTTGAAGAAATAGGGCGACTTGCGCTTGGACTTGGTGATGAACTCACCGAATTTGAGCACCTGCTTCTCGAGCGCAAAACGAATAAAATCCTGACGAAAATCGCTCATCGTATTCCTCTGACTATTACAAGCATCTGATTGGTCGGCAAAAAATCGCCGGCAAGGATACCACGGGAGACCCCATGCTTCGAATCGTTTCGGCCAACCTCAACGGCATCCGCTCGGCGGATCGCAAAGGCTTCTTCGACTGGATGGAGGCCAGCGGCGCGGACGTGGTCTGCGTGCAGGAACTGAAGGCGCAGGACGGCGACCTGTCCGAGCGGATGCGTGCGCCGGCCGGCTACCAGGGCCTGTTCCACTACGCCGAGAAGAAGGGCTACAGCGGCGTCGGCCTGTACAGCAAGCGCACCCCGGACCGGATCGAGGAGGGCCTGGGCATCGCCGAGTTCGATGCAGAGGGCCGCTACCTGCGCGCCGACTTCGGCAACCTGACGGTGATCTCGCTGTACCTGCCGTCCGGTTCCAGCAGCGAGGAGCGCCAGGATGTGAAGTTCGCCTTCATGAAAGTGTTCCTGCCGCACCTGGAGGAGCTGTTCGAGGCCGGCCGCGACATCGTGATCTGCGGCGACTGGAACATCGCCCACCAGGAAATCGACCTGAAGAACTGGAAGGGCAATGTGAAGAACTCCGGCTTCCTGCCCGAGGAACGCGCCTGGCTGACCGATCTGTTCCACCGCGTCGGCTGGGTCGACGTGTGGCGCACGCTCTACCCGGAAGTGCCCGGCTACACTTGGTGGAGCAACCGCGGGCAGGCGTATGCCAAGGACGTCGGCTGGCGCATCGACTACCACATCACCACGCCGGGCATCGCCGCCAAGGCGCGCGACGCGAGCGTCTACAAGGACGTGAAGTTCTCCGACCACGCCCCGCTGACCGTCGATTACGACTGGAGCTGAGATGTTTGACGAAGACATTACGCTGGTCCTGGTGCCCGGCTGGGGCAATTCCGGGCCGCAGCACTGGCAGAGTCACTGGGAGAAGGGCTATCCGCTGGCGGCATGGGTTGAGCAGCGCGACTGGCTGTACCCGAGCCGCGATACCTGGGTCGCAGCGTTGGCCGACACCATCGCCACAGTCGACGGCCGAGTGGTGGTCGCCGCGCACAGCCTGGGCTGTCACACCGCAGTCGAGTGGCTGCTGTCAGCCCCGCTGGCCGAACAGTGTCGGGTGCAGGGCATGCTGCTGGTCGCGCCGCCGGCGCTGCCCATCCGTGCCGAGCAGGCGCGTGCGAGCGGTGAGCTGCCGGACGATGCACCACTGCCCGACTTCGCCGGCTTCGAGGCACCGCGCCTGCAGCGCCTGCCGGTGCCCACGTTGATGGTGGCGAGCCAGGACGACCCGTTCTGCGACTTTGCCGAGTCCCGGCGGATGGCCGAAGGCTGGGACGTGCCGCTGATCGACGCCGGCAGGGCCGGCCACATGGGCAGCGATAGCGGGCTCGACAGCTGGCCGGCAGGCCAGAAGCTGTTGCAGCGGCTGATGCTGGGCTAGCCACCAACAAAGTACTCCCAGCGTTGATGCCCTGCCGTACTGCTTGTACTGCCTGCGACAAGGGCGTCTAGCTGGGATCAGCTATGCGGGACGTTGTTAGCACCCGGTAGCAATGAAAAAAGCCGGCGCAAGCCGGCTTTGTTGCATCGACCGTTGTCCGGCCAAGTTTAGCGCTCAGCGTGCCACCGGGCGAGCAGGGTCGCTGCACCATTCGCTCCACGAGCCTGGGTAGAGCCGGCTGCCGGCGAGGCCTGCGTGTGCCATTGCCAGCAGGTTCACACAGGCCGACACGCCGCTGCCGCACTGGTGCACCACATCGGCCGGCTCGCGACCGCCGAGCAGCGCCAGCCATTCCTGGCGCAGTTGTTCGGCTGGCTTGAAGCGGCCGTCGCCGCTCAGGTTGTCTTGGAAGAAGCGGTTGGCCGCGCCGGGGATATGGCCGCCGACCGGGTCCATCGTCTCGCCCTCGCCGCGGAAGCGCTCCTGTGAGCGGGCGTCGACGACCAGGAAGTCGTTTTGGCTCAGGTTGGCGAGCACGGCATCGACGTCGACGCTGTCGCAAATCGCGCTACGCGGCGCGAATCGGGTCGGGTGGCTGGCCGGTGCGTCGGCCGTGAGCTGGCCGCCATTGGCCTGCCAGGCGGCAACGCCACCGTCGAGCACTGCGATCGCATCGTGGCCCAGCCATTTCAACAGCCACCAAGCGCGCGACGCGTACAGGCCACCGGCGTCGTCGTACGCGACCACCTGGGTGGACGGGGTAATGCCGAACGCGCCGAGCACCACCGCCAGGCGCTGACCATCCGGCAGCGGATGGCGACCGTTCTGCCCGGTCTTGGTGCCGGACAGGTGGTAGTCGAGATTCAGATAGTGTGCCCCCGGCAGATGGCCGGCGTCGTAGACCTGCTGGCCCCAGCCGGGATCGGTCAACTTGAAGCGGCAGTCGAGGATCACGGTCTGCGCCGGCGGCAGGGCGGCGAGTTGTTCGGCGCTGATTAGTGTGGTGTACATGGCGTCTCCATCGGAATGGCACGCCACGGTGAGCGGCGCGCGGGAGCGCACCCTGGGGAGGGTGCCGGGCGGAGCCGCTTGCGAGCCGGCCATGCTGGCCGGCTTGGGAGCGGTTCCCATGCTGATGGATTAGCCTACAAGGGCGGCGGGCGCTGGGCAAGCCTGTCGGCTTAAGACTCAAGCGCGGCGCGTAGCCGTTCGGCCAGGGCTTCGACCCGGTGCGCAACGCCGTCGCGCTGGCGCGTCGCCCAGATCGGCGTGGGGAAGTGGGCGTCGTCGGCGAAGCGTGGAATCACGTGCCAGTGCAGGTGCGGCACCACGTTGCCGAGCGTGGCAAGGTTGATCTTGTCGGGGTTGAGTACCGCGCGCAGCGCTGCCTCGGTGCGGAACACCCAGGCCATCAGCCGTGTGCGGTCGGCGGCGGACAGGTCGGTCATTTCCTTCACGTGGGCGTTCAGAATCACCCGACAGAACGCGGGGTAGTCGGGCTCGTTGGTCACCAGCACCACCCGCAGGAAGTTGTCGCGGTACAGCACTTCGCCGCTGTCGCGGTCACACAGTTCGCAGTTCATTCTCAACCCTCCATCCGGGCGCAACACAGGGCGACGATACTAGCACAGCCGGTACTGCGCACCGCTGCATGACGAGCGCAAGCGGCCGGTCCGGGGGCATATGCTAGACTGGGTACGCCCATCGCGACGTTTCATTTCAGTTTTCGACTATTTATGAGTCTGTTCAATCACATCATCGTCATCGCCCTCCTGATCGCGTCCAGCGCGTTTTTCTCAGTATCCGAGATCTCGCTTGCGGCGGCCCGCAAGCTCAAGCTGCAACTGCTGGCCGACGACGGCGACGGGCGTGCCGCCAAGGTGCTGCAGCTGCAGGCACACCCGGGCAACTTTTTCACCGTGGTGCAGATCGGCCTGAACGCGGTGGCCATCCTCGGCGGTATCGTCGGCGAGGCGGCGTTCACCCCTTACTTCGCCGCGGCGCTGCAACCCTGGCTGCACGACGCGGCGCTGGCCGACCGCGTCGGCTTCCTGTGCTCGTTCCTGCTGGTGACCTCGTTGTTCATCCTGATCGCCGACCTGATGCCCAAGCGCCTGGCGATGGTGGCGCCCGAGGCGTTGGCGGTGCGGGTGGTCGCGCCGGTGCTGTTCTGCATCCGCCTGTTCCGGCCGCTGGTGTGGGTGTTCAACGGCCTGGCGAACCTGATCTTCCGCCTGTTCAAGGTACCGACCGTGCGCAGCGACGTGATCACGTCGGCCGATATCCTGGCGATGATGGACGCCAGCGCCGAGGCCGGCGTGCTGCAGCACCAGGAGCATCACCTGCTGGAGAACGTGTTCGAGCTGGAGTCGCGCTCGGTGCCATCGGCGATGACGCAGCGCGAGAGCATCGTCTATTTCACGCTGCAGGAGAGCGAGGCGAGCATCAAGGAGAAGATCGCCGAACACCCGCATTCGAAGTTCTTGGTCTGCGACGGCAGCATCGATGCGATGGTCGGCTACGTCGACTCGAAAGACATCCTCAAGCGGCTGCTGACCGGGCAGAGCATCTCGCTTGGCGACCGCAAGATGGTGCGCAATCTCTTGGTGGTGCCGGATACGCTGACCCAGTCGGAGATGCTCGAACGCTTCAAGGGCAGCCGCGAGGACTTCGCAATCATCCTGAACGAGTATGCGCTGGTGGTCGGCGTGATCACGTTGAACGACGTGATGAGCACGCTGATGGGCGACCTGGTCAACCCGTTCACCGAGGAGCAGATCGTCAAGCGCGATGCCGACTCCTGGCTGATCGACGGGGTGACGCCGGTCGAGGACGTGCTGCGCGCGCTCGACATCGAGGAGATGCCAGACGACCAGAATTACGAGACCATCGCCGGCTTCATGATGTACATGCTGAAGAAGATCCCGAAACGCACCGATTGCGTCGAGTACGCCGGCTACAAGTTCGAAGTGGTCGACATCGACAACTATCGGATCGACCAGCTGCTGGTGACGCGGGTGAAGGGCGAGCCGGCTCCGCAGCCGGAATAGCGCACTGGCGTTGTCGCGCGGCGTCTTGTCAGGCGCGCGTGGCGTTAGCGGTGGCAAGCCCCGGAGCAGCTCGTCGCCCGGAGGTCCGCACCGCTTGGAAGCGATCAGCTGGATACAGTATGCTAAGCAGCTTGGCCCCTCGGCCAAGCTGTTGTTTTTTCGACTCCAAGGAATTCCGCGATGCGCTCCCATCCGATGCTGTTTGCCACCGGCGCGATTCTGCTGTGGGCGTCGCTTGCCACGCTCGGCGCGCTGACGCGCAGCCTGCCGCCGTTCTTCGTGGTCGGCATCGCGCTGGTGATCGGCAGCCTGCTGTCGTTGAACCGGCTGAGAGAGTGGCGGGTATCGGCCAAGGTGCTCGGTGTCGGGCTGTATGGCCTGTTCGGCTACCATTTCCTGCTGTTCTTCGCCTTTCGTCATGCGCCGGCGCTGGAGGCGAACCTGCTCAATTACCTGTGGCCGTTGTTGATCGTGCTGCTGTCGCCGCTGATCGTGCCGGGCACGGTGCTGGCGCCCCGCCATATCGTCGGCGGCCTGCTCGGCTTCGTCGGCGCCGGCCTGATTGTGACCGGCGGCAAGCTGTCGGTGTCGGGCGGGGCGTTGCCCGGCTATCTCTTGGCGATCGCCGCGGCCTTCGTCTGGTCCACGTACAGTCTGTTGACGCGCCGGTTGAGCTTCCCCAACGGCGCAGTCGGCGGCTTCTGCTTGCTGTCCGGCCTGCTGGCGCTGGCGTGCCACGCGCTGTTCGAGCCTGCGGTCAGCCCGAGTATGGCGCAATGGTTGGCGCTGATCGGCCTGGGGTTGGGACCGATGGGCGGCGCGTTCTTCCTGTGGGACCGGGCACTGAAGAGTGGCGACCCTCGCCAGATCGGCTCGCTGTCGTATACCACGCCGCTGTTGTCGACGCTGCTGCTGGTCGCCAGCGGCCAGGGCGAGCTCAATGCGGTGGCAGGCTGGGCGATCCTGCTGATCCTCGGCGGCGCCTTGCTCGGCACGCTGAGCTCGGGCTGGTTCCAGCGCTGGCGCAGTGTAGGCAGCACGGCCTGAGCGGGTATGTTCAAGTTATTTGTCACTGCTTGATATCTGTCTATATGTCGTTGTTTTCTTGCCGGGGGGTGTCATTGGCGAGCTATGATGGATGAGTGCAGGTCTGCATGATGCCCGACGCTGCAGCCGGCGCATGACGTTGGCGCGGCCTCTTCTCGCGACTGATAAGGGAACGAACGATGAAAAAACACGTAGTGGCATTGCTGGTGGCTGGTGTGTTCGGTGCGGTTCCGTTGGTACAGGCGGCGACGTCGGAGGCGCCTCAGGCTTCGGCTGCTGCCGGTGAGGACGTTGCCGTGGGCGGTGGCGTGCGTATCGAGGCGACGGTGAAGAGTGTCGATCTGAAGAAGCGCATGGTGACGCTGACCGAGGCCGACGGCTCGACGCATGTCTTGACCGTGGGCAAGGCGGCGAGAAACCTTCCCCAGGTGAAGCCGGGTGACAAGGTCGTTTTGAATGCCATTGCCGCGGTGGCCGTTTCGCTGGAGCGCACCAAGACGCTGAGTCCATTGATCGTCGAGAAGGTGACGACGGTGCGAGCCGTCGAAGGCGAGAAGCCGCTGGGTGCGGTGCGCCATCAGGTAACCGCTTCGGTGAAAGTGCTCGATGTCGATCATGAGAAGAACCTCGTGACCATCCAGGATGCGAAGCAGAACGTCGAGATGCTGAGGGTGCGTAGCCCGGCTATGCAAGAGCGCCTAAAGGCGATCAACGCCGGTGACTTCCTGAAGGTGAAGTTCATCCGAGCCGTCGTCATTGATGTGACGCCGGCCGCTGCCAACTAGGCCAGCCCCTGCTCTTCGTATCGACAAGCCGGCATAGCCGGCTTTTTTCATCGCTGAGACCGGGACTGGGCATGGTACAGGCGGTTACATCTGCTCACATTTGCCCAACATACCCGGGGGGCAGGGCCTGCCTAGTATGGATTCGAGGAAGCACCACAAGCCTTCCAGAAGCGTTTGATCCATACAACAAGGAGTTGGTCCATGAAAAAGCTCTTGATCGCCCTGACCACCGCGCTCAGCCTGATAGCGGCCGGCAGCTTCGCCGCAGAGACATCCGCACCGCAGGTAGCGGCTCCGAAGGCCGAGACCAAGGCGCCTGCCAAGTCGCCGAAGATCCACAAGGGCCACCTCAAGCACAAAGCCACCTCTTCGCCGGCGCAGAAGGCGCAGACGGGCAAGCCGCCTCACCATCACAAGAAGCATCACCACAAGAAACACCATCATCACAAGGCAGCCAAGTAGCCGGGCCGGTCAGCGCCAGCCACTCGGCCAGATCGAGCTGATCCGGCCATGGGGCACGGGGACGTGTGGTGGCACAATCCCGATTGTGGGGCCCCAAAGGGGAGAGTGGTAGGCCGGGGGAGGCGTCAGCCCCCCCTTTTTTGCGTCTGGCCGCCGGCGAAGCGGGTCATGTTTGGTCCTGCTTGCTGGGCGCCATGACCTCGTCCACTTCGAGCCGCTAACAAAACCCCCTTGGCGTTGTTATGCGGCCTTGCCGTACTACTTATACTGTCTGCGGCCGCACGCCTGGCCAAGGTCGCTTCGCTGAGTTTTGTTAGCGGCTCTTAGCCAGCCGTGCCGACGACCATGTCTGGCTCAAGCGCACCCTGTTCGGCGGGGGGAGCAGGTGGTGGCGGTGGCCCGCCATGCCGACCTGTGAGCGCAAAAAAGCCCAGTCCGCGGACTGGGCTTCGTCTTGGTTGAGCGGCGCTTACAGCAGCACGCGCTCGATGCCGCCGTTGCGCGCCTTCTCGACGTATTCCGGCAGCCAGTTGTCGCCGAGCACATGCTTGGCCATCTCGACCACGATGTAGTCGGCCTGGGTGCCGGTGTCCTCGTCGTAGCGGGACAGACCCTGCAGGCAGGACGGGCAGCTGGTCAGGATCTTGACCGGCTGCTGAGCGGGCGCGTCTTTGGTCAGCGCGGCCACGCCCTTGTTGATCTCCTCCTGCTTGCGGAATCGCACCTGGGTGGCGATGTCCGGACGGCTGGCCGCGAAGGTGCCCGATTCGCCGCAGCAGCGGTCGGACAGCGGCACCCCGCCACCCATCAGCTCGTTCACCACCTTGATCGGCTGATAGGCCTTCATCGGGGTGTGGCACGGGTCGTGGTACATGTACTGCTGACCGGTGACGCCATCGAGCTTGATGCCCTTTTCCATCAGGAATTCATGGATGTCGATGATGCGGCAGCCCGGGAAGATGTCCTCGAAGCGGTACTTGGCAAGCTGGTCGTAGCAGGTGCCGCAGCTGACCACCACGGTCTTGATGTCGAGGTAGTTCAGCGTGTTGGCGACGCGGTGGAACAGCACGCGGTTCTCGGTGGTGATCTGCTCGCCCTTGTCGGCGTAGCCGGCCGAGGTCTGCGGGTAGCCGCAGCACAGGTAGCCCGGCGGCAGCACGGTCTGCACGCCGGCGTGCCACAGCATCGCCTGGGTGGCAAGACCGACCTGGCTGAACAGGCGCTCCGAGCCGCAGCCCGGGAAGTAGAACACCGCCTCGGCGTCGTCGGCGAGTTTCGGGTTGCGGATCACCGGCACGATGCTGGCGTCCTCGACGTCCAGGAGGGCGCGTGCGGTCTTCTTCGGCAGCCCGCCCGGCAGCGACTTGTTGACGAAGTGGATCACCTGCTGCTTGACCGGCGGCTTGCCAAGAGTGGACGGCGGCGCCTTGGTCTGGCCCTGGAACAGGCTCAGCTTCTTCGCCACGTCGTGACCGAGGCGCTGCGCCTTGTAACCCCATTCGATCATGCCCTTGCGCAGCATCTTCACCGTGGCCGGGTCCTTGGCGTTCAGGAAGGCCATGCCGAGCGCGGTGCCCGGGTTGAACTTCTTGTTGCCGGTCTTGCGCAGGAAGTTGCGCATCGCCACCGACACGTCGCCGAAGTCGATCTTCACTGGGCACGGGTTCACGCAACGGTGACACACCGTGCAGTGGTCGGCCACGTCGGACAGCTCGTCGAAGTGTTTGAGCGACACGCCGCGGCGGGTCTGTTCCTCGTACAGGAACGCCTCGGTGAGCAAGCCGGTGCCGAGAATCTTGTTACGCGGGCTGTAGAGCAGGTTGGCGCGCGGCACGTGGGTCGAGCACACCGGTTTGCACTTGCCGCAGCGCAGACAGTCCTTGACCATGTCGGAGATCTGGCCGATGTCCGACTGCTCGAGGATCAGCGATTCGGCGCCCAACAGCTCGAACGACGGCGTGTAGGCGCGCGACAGGTCGGCACCGGCCAAGAGCTTGCCGCGGTTGAAGTGGCCGTTCGGGTCGACCTGCTTCTTGTACGCGGTGAACGGCGCCATTTCCTCTTCGGTGAGGAACTCCAGCTTGGTGATGCCGATGCCGTGTTCGCCGGAGATCACCCCGTCGAGTGAACGAGCCAGCTTCATGATGCGTGCCACTGCGTGGTGGGCGGTCTGCAGCATCTCGTAGTCGTCGGAGTTGACCGGCAGGTTGGTGTGCACGTTGCCGTCGCCGGCGTGCATATGCAGCGCCACGAACACCCGGCCACGCAGCACGCGCTGGTGTACCGCGCGCAGCGCCGCCATGATCGGCGCGTCGGTCTTGCCGGCGAACATGGTTTCCAGGTCGGCCAGTAGTTCGCGTTTCCACGACACGCGCAGCTTGAAATCGCGCATCGCGATGAACAGCGTGTCGGCGGCATCCGGCGCGCCGTCTTCGAGCGGAGCGCTCGGGTAGCGTTCGGCGTATTCGCCGAACGGGGTGTCGAGGTGGTCGAGCAGCCACTGCCAGCGCTCGCGTACCGACTCGATCAGCGCCAGCGCGGCGTCGCGGCGGTCGCCGATCAGTTCGGCCGACGGCAGGTCGGTGTCGAGCTTGTCCACGGGCAGGCGGCCGGCGAAGGTGTCGGCCAGCGCGCGGCACAGCGCCAGTTTGTTCTGGATCGACAGCTCGATGTTGATGCGTTCGATGCCGTCCGAGTAGTCGCCCAGGCGCGGCAGCGGGATTACCACGTCTTCGTTGATCTTGAACGCGTTGGTGTGCTTGGCGATCGCCGCGGTGCGCGAGCGATCGAGCCAGAATTTCTTGCGCGCTTCGGGGGTGACGGCGATGAAGCCCTCGCCCGAGCGGGCATTGGCCAGGCGTACCACGTGGCTGGCCGTTTCGGCGACCGCGGTCTCGTCGTCCGACACGATGTCTGCGATCAACACCATCTTCGGCCGGCCCTTGCTCTTGGCCTTGGTGGCGTAACCGACCGCACGCACATAGCGCCAGTCGAGGTGTTCCAGGCCGGCCAGCTGCACGCCGGCGGCGAGACCCGCACCGCCGGGCTTGAAGTAGTCGGTGATCTCGACGATGGCCGGGGTGGCCTGCGCGACGGTGCCGAAGAATTCCAGGCACACGGTGCGGGTGTGCTTGGGCATGCGGTGCAGCACGAAGCGCGCCGAGGTGATGATGCCGTCGGTGCCTTCCTTCTGTACGCCCGGCAGGCCGGCGAGGAACTTGTCGGTCACGTCCTTGCCGAGGCCGACCTTGCGGAAGGTGCGGCCCGGGATCGCCAGCTCGCGGGTGTCGAGCACGGTCTTGCCGTCTTCGGCCAGCTTGGTGATGCGGAAAGTGGCGGTGTCGACGTCGTGGATCTTGCTGAAGTTGTGGCCGACGCGCTCGATGAACAGCCAGTTGCCGTCCGGGTCAACCATTTTCCAGCTGGCGAGGTTGTCGAGCGCGGTGCCCCACAACAGCGCCTTCTTGCCGCCGGCGTTCATCGCGACGTTGCCGCCGATACAGGAGGCGTCGGCCGAGGTCGGGTCGACCGCGAACACCACGCTGGCCGCATGGGCGGCTTCTTCGACGCGGCGGGTCACCACGCCGGCGCCACACTGGATGGTCGGGTGCTTGCCGTCGAGACCGGGCAGTTCGATGTACTCGACGCCGTTGTGGCGGTCGAGCTTCTCGGTGTTGATCACCGCGCTCATGCGGTCGAGCGGCACGGCGCCGCCGGTGTAGCCGGTGCCGCCGCCGCGCGGGATCATGGTCAGACCCAGCTCGATACAGGCCTTCACCAGCGGCGCGATCTCGGCCTCGGTGTCCGGCGCCAGCACCACAAACGGGTATTCGACGCGCCAGTCGGTGGCGTCGGTGACGTGCGACACGCGCGCCAGGCCGTCGAACAGGATATTGTCTTTGCGGGTGTGGCGGCCCAGGCGCTTGAGGATTTTGGCGCGCAGTTCACGGGTCTCCGAGAAGCTCTGTTCGAAGCGCTCCACCGCACGGCGAGCGGCGGTGATCATACCGCCGACCTTGTCGTTGCCTTCGCGGCGTTTTTCAACCTCGGTCAGACGGTGGTGCATCGCGCCGACCAGCGCGGTGAGGCGCTTGGGATTGTCGAGCAGGTCGTCGACCAAGTAGGGGTTGCGCTCGACCACCCAGATGTCACCCAGCACCTCGAACAGCATACGGGCCGAGCGGCCGGTGCGGCGCTCGCCGCGCAGCTCGTCGAGCATCGACCAGACCTCGTCGCCGAGCAGGCGGATGACGATCTCTCGGTCGGAAAACGAGGTGTAGTTGTAGGGGATTTCGCGTAGTCGGGGCTGGGTGGTCATGGTGCTCAAGCCGCAATCGGATGGGGACGAATGCCCTAAAGTGTATCCGAAATGCTGCGTCGCGAAAAACGGCACGCCCGGCATGGTTATTGTCCGACAGTCGGCAGGGGCGCGATATTGCCATCAGTTGGTAATATTTGGGCATTAATTGCTGATGCTATCGATATTGCCGATTTTCTCGCCCGGTGCAGGCCCCAAGCAGCGTTCGTGCCAGCCGTCGGAAAGTGGACGGACTCAGTGCCAGTCCGGCTCGTTGTCGCCGCTGGGGCGGTTCAGCTCGGCGCCGAGCAGGTTTTCCAGGTCGCGACGGCCGCGGTGCATCAGCGAGATCAGCCGGTCGTGGTCATGACGGTGCTTCAGGCCTTCGGCCAGCAGCGCCTCGTCGTGCTGGCGGAAGCGCCAGACGAGACGCCGGGCGGTGTACGGCTCGTGACCGAGCTGACGCAGCGCCAGCTCGGCGGCGATCAGCGCCGAGCCGAAGGTTTCGCGCACCACCTCGACACCCAGTTCCAGCAGGTCGGCCGCATCGCTGCGGCCGTGCGCGCGCGCGATGATCGCGAGGTCGGGGTAGCGCTGGCGTACTTCCCTGGCGGTTTTCACCACCGTATCCGGGTCGTCCAGCGCCAGTATCAAGAGGCAAGCCCGCGCGGCGCCGGCCGCTTCGAGCACGTCGAGTCGGCTGGCGTCGCCGTAATACGCCTTCCAGCCGAAGCGGCGCACCATGTCGATCTGGTTGGGATCGTGTTCGACGATGGTCGCGCGCTGACCGATGCCGTGAAACAGCCGCATCACCACCTGGCCGAAGCGACCGAAGCCGGCGATGATCACCGGGTGCTGCTCGTCGATCACGTCGGCCGGCCGCGGGTTGGCCTGACGTTCGAAGCGTGGCAGCAACTGGTGCTCGAACAGCATCAGCAAGAGCGGCGTCGCCACCATCGACAGCACCACCGCCGCCTTGAACTGGGCGGCGCGCGTCTCGTCGAGCAAGCCAAGCCGATTGGCCTCGGCAAACAGCACGAAGGCGAACTCGCCGACCTGCGACAACAACATCGCAAACGGCAGCGCGTGCTGGGTGCACAGTTTGAACAGCCGGCCGAGCGGGAACAGCAGCACGATCTTGACGAGCAGCACCAGGGCGGCGAGCGCCAGCACCGTCAGCGGGTCGGCGAGCACCAGCGCGAGGTTCACCGACATGCCGACCGCGATGAAGAACAGGCCGAGCAGTAGGCCCTTGAACGGTTCGATGTCCAGTTCCAGCTCGTGGCGATACTCGCTGTCAGCGAGCAGCACGCCGGCAAGGAAGGCGCCCAGTGCCATCGACAGGCCGACCGACAGCATCAGCTGCGCGACACCGACGACCAAGAGCAACGAGAACGCGATGAACACCTCGCGCAAGCCGGCGCCGGCGATCGTCCGCAACAGCGGCCGCAGCAGGAACTTGCCGAACAGGCCGATCGCGACGATCGCCGCCAGCGCCCTGGCTGCCGCCATCGGGTCGAAGCCGCCGCCGGACGTCGGCGCCAACAGCGCCAGCCCCATCAGCAGCGGAATCACCGCCAGGTCCTGCAGCAGCAGGATGGCGAACGCGGCGTGCCCCGGCGCCGAGTTGGTCAGCTGCCGCTCGGTCAGCGTCTGCATCACGATCGCGGTCGACGACATCGCCACGCCCATGCCGGCGACCACCGCGACCTCGTTCGGCCAACCCGCCCAGCGTGCCAGCGCCCATACCGCCGACAGCGTCAGCGCCACCTGCAGTCCACCCAGGCCGAAGATGGTGCCGCGCAGCTGCCAGAGCCGCCGCGGCTCCAGTTCCAGGCCGATCAGGAACATCATCAGCACCACGCCGAATTCGGAGAAGTGCAGCACTTCCTCGACCTGGCCGATCAGGCCCAGGCCCCACGGGCCGATCGCCATGCCGGCGACGAGATAACCGAGCACCGAGCCGAGGCCGAGTTTCTTGGTCAGCGGCACCATCAGCACGGTGGCGCCGAGATAAATGGTCGCCTGCTGGAAGAAGTCGGGCGAGTTGAGGAGGCTCATTGGCAGGTCTCCCGGCTGTCGAGGCGATGGGCCGCTGGGTCGGCGCACAGCGCCAGCAGGTGGTCGCGGTAGGCGCGTGCCTGTTCGGTCAGCGCCTGCGGGTCGATGACCCGGCTGCCGTGAGTGACGAACGGTGCAAGGTAGTGCAGACCGCACAGATGCGCGGTCATTTCGAACGGGCGCAACAGCTCGGCGACGGTGAAGCCGTTCTGCCCGCCGGTACGGTAGCTGTCGTCGGTGCCGCCGGCGCTGATCGCCTGCACCAGGTATTTACCGGCCAGCGCCTCGCCGCCACGGCCGTAGGCCCAGCCGCGCGTCAGCACACTGTCCAGCCATTCTTTCAACAGCGACGGACAGGAGAACCAGTACAGAGGGTGCTGCAGCACGATCAGTTGGTGCTCGGTCAGCAGCGCCTGCTCGTGCGCCGCGTCGATGAAGCCATCGGGATAGCGGTGGTAGAGCGGGTGGACGGTAACGCCGGGCAGTTCACGCGCCGCATCGAGCAGTGCCCGGTTGACACGCGAGTCGCGGTGGTTCGGGTGGGCGTAGATGATCAGCGTTTTCATGCCAGAAGTGTAATGCCGGGCATTGGACGGCGCCTAATGATTAGACCAAACGGGCATGTAACAGGCAGTAACCGACGAACGGTCGACACTACAATCCGATACGATGAAATCCGCATTTTTTTGGTAAATTGCACGACTTTTCGTCACTTATGACGGCTTTTGCATTGTTTAGGATTTTGTCATGATATTACGCGGCCCCCATCGTCCGGAGCTGTTACGGCACGAGGTGCTGCCCGACTTACTCGAAGCCACCGCGGCCCGACTGCCCGGCAAAGCGGCGTTGATCGACAGTGAACGTGTGCTGAGCTACGGAGAACTCGACCGGCTCGCCGACCTCGCCGCGCATCACCTGATCGAAGCCGGCGTCGCGCCGGGCCAGATCGTTGGCCTGTGGCTGCCGCGCGGCGCGGACCTGCTGATCATGCAGGTGGCGATCACCAAGGCCGGTGCCGCCTGGCTACCGTTCGACGCCGACACGCCAGTCGATCGCATTGCCGTGTGTCTGGACGACGCCGGCGCGAGCGGCCTAGTCTGCTGCGACGCGCTGCTGTCGGCGCTGGAAGGCTTCCCCTTGCCGCTGTGGCGAGCCGAAGCGCTGCTTACAAGGGTCGATGGCCCGCTGTCGCGCCGCGAGGGGCTTGAGCCCAAGCACCCGGCCTACGTGATCTACACTTCCGGCTCGACCGGCAAGCCTAAGGGCATTGCCATCGAGCACGGCAGCATTTGCCATTTCCTCAGGAGCGAGAACGCCATTCTCGGCGTGCGCGAGGATGACAAGGTCTACCAGGGCTTCTCGGTAGCGTTTGACATGTCGTTCGAGGAAATCTGGATTTCGTACCTAGTGGGGGCGACGCTGTGGCTCGCGCCGCGCGACATCGTCAGCGACCCGGACGCGTTGCCGGCGGCGCTGATTCGCGAAGCCATCACCGTGCTGCACGCGGTGCCGACGCTGTTGGCGCTGTTCGCGACCGACGTGCCGAACCTGCGCATCGTCAACCTGGGCGGCGAGATGTGTCCCGAGGCGCTGGTCGAGCGCTGGGCGACGCCCGGCCGGCAGATGTTCAACACCTACGGGCCGACCGAGGCGACGGTGTCGGCGAGCCTGGCCGAACTTAAGCGCGGCGAGCCGGTGACCATCGGCACGCCGCTGCCCAACTACGGCCTGCTGGTGGTGGACGACAGGCTCAACGCGCTGCCGGCTGGCGAGACCGGCGAGCTGTGCATCATCGGCCCGGGTGTGGCCGCCGGCTATCTGGGCCGCCCCGAGCTAACCGCCGAGAAGTTCGTTCCGAATCCCTACGCGGTGAATGAGCACGAACTGCGTCTCTACAAGACCGGCGACCTGGCACGCATCGACGAGCACGGTCAAATCTGGTGCCTGGGCCGCGCCGATGACCAGGTGAAGGTGCGCGGCTTCCGTGTCGAACTGGGCGAGATCGAGGCGGCGTTGTGCGAGCTCGACGGCATCGGTACCGCCGCGGTGGTGCTCAAACCGATGGCCGGTGTCGACCAACTGGTTGCCTATCTCGCGCCGGAAGGCGGGGCGGCGATCGAGCCTGCCGCGCTGCGAGCGAGCCTCAAGGACCGGCTGCCGCCGTACATGGTGCCGGCGGTGTTCGAGCCGGTCGAGGTGCTGCCGCGACTGACCTCGGGCAAGATCGACCGCAAGGCGCTGCGTGCCCGGCCGCTTGCCGACGTGGCCCCGGCCGCCGAGTCGGATACGCCGGTCAGTGCAGCCGAGGTCGCCTTGTTCAATGCGGCCGTTCCTTTGTTCCCGGGCCAGGCGCTGCGTTTGTCGGCCGACTTCTTCTCCGACCTGGGCGGCCACTCGCTGCTCGCCGCGCGGCTGGTGTCGACGCTGCGCCGCGACGCGCGCTTCGCCGCGATCACGGTGCACGACGTCTACCAGCGCCGCAGCCTGGCGGCGATCGCCGCGGCGATGGATGAGCGTCGCATCGACGACGCGCCGACGTCAGCCGAACCGGTGATCGCGACCACCTCGCGGCTCAAGCGCTTCGCTTGCGGTGCGGTGCAGGCATTGTGCCTGCCGCCGCTGATCGGCCTGAGGATGCTGACCTGGCTGGCACCGTTCTTCACCTACCACTATTTCACCGGCGACGATGGCGACAGCCTCGCGTTGGCGGTGCTCGTGTCGCTCGCGGCGTTCCTCGCCGCGCAGCTGGCGAGTTTCGCCATCGCGATCGTCGGCAAGTGGCTGGTGCTCGGCCGCGCCAAGCCGGGCCGCTATCCGCTGTGGGGCGGCTATTACCTGCGCTGGTGGCTGGCCGACAGGCTGTCCGAGATCCCGCCGGTCTACCTGATCGCCGGCTCGCCGCTGCACGCGACCTACTTGCGCCTGATGGGCGCCAAGATCGGCCGCGATGCACTGATCGGCTCGATCTCGCTGCGCGTGCCGGACCTGCTGACGGTCGGCGACGGGGCGAGCATTGGCGCTTCGGTCAATCTGGAGAACGCCCGCGTCGAGCGCGGCCATCTGCTGTTGGGCAGTATCGACATCAGCGACGATGCCTACGTCGGCTCATATGCGACGCTGGAGAGCGGCACGGTGATCGAGCCGCGCGGCCGTCTGGAGGGGCTGTCGGCGCTCGGCTCGGGCCAGCGTGTGCCGGCCGGCCAAGTGTGGGACGGTGCGCCGGCACGCTGGCAGCCGGAACGCGTTCCTGAGAGCTATCCGTCGCGCCGGCAGCCGGGTTTGTTCGGGCGCCTTGCCGCAACGCTCGCGTATCTGGCCGGCGCAGCGCTGGTGTCGGCACTGTTCTTCATGCCGGTGTTCCCGAGCTTCATGCTGATCGACTGGGTGGACGCCAACTGGCTCGACCTGTCTTCGCAGGGCGCACCGGGCTTCTCTGCCTTCGCGGTTTACCTGCTGTTGGCGCTGCCGGCGAGCGCGCTGTTGGTCGTCGCGACGATGCTGACCGCCGCGGCGCTGCGCTGGCTGGTACTGCCGCGTCTCGCCGCCGGGCAGTGGCCGGTGCACAGCCGCGTCTATTACCGTAAGTGGATCACCAACCAGATCCAGGAGGCCAGTCTGCACGTGCTGCACGGTCTCTACGCCAGCGTGTTCGCGCCGTGGTGGTACCGGCTGTTGGGTGCGCGGGTTGGCAAGGGTGCGGAGATTTCCACCGCGATGGGGGTGGTGCCGGACATGCTGACGTTGGGCGACGACACCTTCATCGCCGACGCGGTGATGCTCGGCGACGAGGAGATCGACGCCGGCTGGATGCGGCTGCGTCCGACCGTGGTCGGCCACCGCAGTTTCGTAGGCAACGGCGCCTACATCCCGGATGGCACCACGCTGCCCGAGGACGTGCTGATCGGCGTGCAGTCCAAGGCGCCGGCGGCGCTGTCGAGCGGCGACACCTGGGTCGGCAGCCCGCCGATGAAGTTGCCCGCGCGCGAACAGCTTGCCGGCTTCCCCGAGCATCTGACCTTCCGCCCGTCGGCCGGCCGCCGCATTGCGCGCGGCACGATCGAGACGCTGCGCACCGTGTTACCGCTGGCGCTGGTGATTGCGGTCGGCTACTGGACGGTGCTGGCGGTGCTACCGATCGCGGCGCGCGGTGACTGGGTCGAGGCGGTGACGCTGCTCGCCTCGACGGGCCTCTGGTACGGCGTCGGCTCGCTGCTATTGGTCGTTGCATTGAAATGGTCGTTGATCGGGCGCTACACGCCGCATGCAGCGCCGATGTGGACACGTTTCGTCTGGTTGTCTGAGGCGATCACCAGCGTGTACGAATCGATGGCGATTCCGAACTGCCTGAACTTCTTGCGCGGCACGCCGCTGTTGTCGTACGCGCTGCGGCTGTTTGGCGTGAAGATCGGGCGCGGGGTGTACCTCGATACCGCCGACGTGACCGAGTTCGATTGCGTGCGTATCGGCGACTACAGCGTGTTCAACGCCTGGTCGGGACCGCAGACTCATCTGTTCGAGGACCGGGTGATGAAGATCGGCCGGGTCGAGGTTGGGGCGGGCGTCACCGTTGGTGTGCGCGCCACCGTGCTGTACGACGCCAGCATCGGCGACGGCGCGACGCTCGGACCGTTGACCCTGGTGATGAAGGGCGAGCACATCCCGGCCGCCAGCCTGTGGACCGGCACGCCGGCGGTGCCATGGCTGCGCTGAACTGGTGGCTGCCACCTGCGACGTTGGCCGAGCGCGGCGTATGCGCCGGCTGGCTGAGCTTGCCGGGTTCCCGCATGGCGCAGCGTGAGGCGGTGCGGCGGGAGTTGCCGGTAAGGTTGGCCGAGCCATTCGGTCAGACTAGTGGATCGTTGCGGCTGGTCGAGACCGAGACCGCGCCGCGGTTGCAGGGGCTGGTCGGCGCCCAGTGGCTGTCGTTGTCGTACGCCGGGGAACGCATCGGCTTCGCGCTCGCTGCGAGGCCGGTAGGTATCGACCTGGTCGAGGTCGGCGCGCTGCCCGACTGGCGGGAGGTGGCGGAGGATTTTTTCGGGCCGAACGTGACCAGTGAACTATTGGCACATCCCGGGCATGAACAAACTGCTGCGTTTGCCCTTGCTTGGGTGGAACTGGAGGCGCGCGGCAAGGCGCTGGGCGAGGGGCTGGCAGAGTGGGATGCTGCGCGGGCGGCACGACTGGCTCGGACGGAGCTGGCCTATCGCAATGTGGCGGATGGTTACGCCGTGGCGTTGGCGTTGAGAGGCTAGGAAGGGAACGCGGGGTTAAAACGGAGCCGCCGGGGCAATCCGCATGTCGGAATGCCCCGGCGGTTTTTTTATCGGCCGGCCAGCTGTTCTGCCAGGCTCAGCGCCTCGAACAGGCTACCTGACTCGGCGCGGCCGCTGCCGGCCAGCTCCAGCGCGGTGCCGTGGTCGACCGAGGTGCGGATGATCGGCAGGCCAAGGGTGATGTTGATGCCGCGGCCGAAGCTCGCGTACTTCAGCACCGGCAAGCCCTGGTCGTGGTACATCGCCAGCACCGCGTCGGTGTGGTCGAGCAGACGTGGCTGGAACAGCGTGTCGGCTGGCAAGGGGCCGACGAGGTCCATGCCTTCGGCGCGCAGCTGCGTGAGCACCGGCGCGATCACGTCGATTTCCTCCCGGCCGAGATGGCCGTCCTCGCCGGCGTGCGGGTTGAGGCCGGCGACTAGGATGCGCGGTTGCGCGAAGCCGAACTTGGTCTTCAGGTCGTGGTGCAGGATGCGGATCACTTCGGTCAGGCTCTCGGACGTGATCGCGTCGGCGACGTCGCGCAGCGGCAGGTGGGTGGTGGCGAGTGCGACGCGCAGGCTGCCGCCGGCCAGCATCATGACGACCTTTGCGGTGCCGGTGCGCTCGGCCAGGTACTCGGTGTGGCCGGTGAACGGCACGCCAGCGTCGTTGATCACGCCCTTGTGCACCGGCGCGGTGACCATGGCGGCGAATTCGCCGGAACGGCAGCCGTCGATCGCCGCATCGAGCGTGGCGAGCACATAGCGGCCATTGGCCGCATCGAGCCGGCCGGGCTGGCAGGGAGCGGCGAGCGGTACGTGCAGCACTTCGAGCGCTCCCGGTGGTGGCGTGACGTCAGGCCGGTAGTCGACCAGCGCGACGGTGCGACCGAGCAAGGCGGCGCGCTCGGCAAGCAGGGTACGGTCGGCGATTACCACTGGACGGCAGCGGTGCGCGCGTCCGGCCAGGTCCAGGACCAGGTCGGGGCCGATGCCGGCGGGCTCACCGGCGGTGATGACGATGACGGGATGCATGATTCGAGTCCGTTCAGGAGGCCGATACGCGGCCTCGTCAGTGTGCAGTACCAGTACCGGCTACGACCGGCGCGAGCGGCGCAAAATCCGGCCGCCGATCACGTTAATTAATTGTCATGGCCAAAACAAAACACCCGGTCGGCAAGGCGCGACCGGGTGTCGGGCAGGGCGGGCGACGCTTACTGGTTGTCGTCGAGCCGTTCCTGCACGAATGCCGAGTCACGCAGCTGGCGCACCCAGTCGAGGTAAGCCTGCTCGACCTTGCGCGCGCGGATCTGCTGCTTGATCGCCAACCGCTCGCGCTGGTCGGCGACGTCCTGAGTGCGCTTGTCGACCACCTTGATCAGGTGCCAGCCGAACGGGCTGCGCACCGGGGCGCTCACCTGGTTGAGCGGCAGGCTGAGCATCGCCTTCTCGAATTCCGGCACGGTGTCGCCGAGGCTGACCCAGCCGAGGTCGCCGCCGCGGGTATTGCTGCCGTCTTCCGAGTACAGGCGTGCCATTTCTTCGAAGCTAGCGCCGCGGGCGATACGGTCACGGATCTGGTCGACCTTGGCGCGCGCGTCGGCCTCAGACACCGCCTCGTTGGTGCGGATCAGGATGTGCTCGGTATGGTACTGCTCGACCAGTTGCGCAGCGCCTTGCGCGCGCTTTTCGATCAGCTTGAAGATATAGAAGCCCTGCGGGCTGCGGATCACGCCGCTGCTCTCTCCCGGCTGCAGCGTCTCGAGCAGCGATGCGAGTTCAGGTGGCAGCGAGGTGGCCGGTCGCCAGCCCAGATCGCCGCCCTTCAGCGCGTTCGGTGCGTCCGAATAGGTGGCGGCTACCTGGGCGAACGGCTTGCCGGCCTTGATGTCGGCGAGCGCCGTTTCGGCGCGCTTGGACTTGAGGTCGATGTCCTTGGCGCTGGCGCGCTCCGGGACGCTGACCAGGATGGTGGCAAGGTGGTAATCGCTGCGGTTGGCGGTATTGGCGCTCTTCAGAACCTGGTCGACTTCGGTGTCGGTGACGGTGACGCGCGACTCGACCTCACGCTGCTTCAGCCGGTCGAGCGTGATGTCGCGGCGCATGTCGGAACGGAACTGGGCTTGGCTCACGCCATCCTTGGCCAGTTGCGCATACATGCCGTCGACGCTGACCTTGTTCTGCTTGGCGATCTGCGCGATGGTGCGCTCGAGCTCGCTGTCGTCTACGCTGATGCCGTTGAGGGAGGCGAACTGCATCTGCACGTCTTCGGTGATCATCTGTTCGAGCACCTGGTGCTTGAGCGCCTCGGGCTCCGGCGGCGCGACATGCTGGCGCTGCAGGTTGTCGAGCGCCTGCTTGATACGATGATCGAGTTCGAGCTGGGTGATCACCTGCTTGTTGACTACGGCAACGATGCGGTCGACTGACTTGACCGGCGCCGGTGCGACGGCGAGGGTGCCGGAGGTCAGCGGCGTGGTCGGTGCGGTCGCGGCGTGGGCCGAAACGAAGGCGCCCGCCACAAGGACGGCGAGCAGGGTCTGCTTAGAAGTCATTGCTTGTCTCGTTGATCTTGCTGTAACCGGGGATGGAGAGGCGCAGCGTGTTGAGCGGGTTGCTGCCGATGCCAGCCAGGTCTTTGAGTTCGACTTGTACGTAGAACTTGGTCTTCACGTTGACAAGGTCGGTGACATAGCGTTGACCGACCAAGCGTAGTGTCCAGCAGCCGTCGTTGTACTCGAAGCCGGCCAGTTGCTCAAGCGGCTTGCGTTGGTTGAGCGAGTAGTTGAGACGGGCGAGGCCGTACCAGCGCCGGGCGATCGGCCACTGCGCGCCCAGGTCGACCTGGCGCAGCGTTTCCGGATTGTTGTTGATGTCGACGTCCTGGTTGTAGCCGTAGCGGTAGCGGGCGCTCAGCGTCTTGCCCGGTGCCGGGTTGTAGCGCAGCGAGGCGGTGACCTGGTCAGTGTGGCTGTCGGCCTGGCTGTACTGGTAGTTGGAGTCGAAACGCCAAGCGCGGGTCAGGTCGCCACCGGCGCCGAGCAGGAAGTCCGAGCCGCTGCCGGTGCGCTGGGTCGTGTTGCCGGCCAGGTTGATGTCGTCGCGGGTGAAGTAGTAGCGCTGCGCGAAGGTCAGCCGCAGCCGTTCGAGGCCACCCTCGTTGTCGATCAGGCGGCTGGTTAGGCCGGCGGTCACCTGGTTGGCGCCATTGATGCGGTCCGAGCCGGAGAAGCGGTTCTCGGTGAACAGCTGCGCGTAGTTGATGTCGTTTTCCGAAGTGTCGAAGTTCGGCAGCGTGTTCTGCGCCTTGGTCGGAATGTAGACGTAATAGAGGCGCGGCTCCAGCGTTTGCGTATGGTCTCGGCCGAAGAACGAGGTGTCACGGTCGAAGTAGAGGCCGCTGTCGATACTGGTGATCGGCAGCTCCCGGGTTTGGGTGCTGCTCGGTGCGGCACTGGCAATCGATGAACCGGCAAAGCTGTCGAGGCTGTACTCGGTGTAGTGGAAGCCGATCTTCGGTTGCACATAGCCCCAGCTCTTGTCCAAGCGCCAGGTCACCGACGGGTAGGCAACGAAGCGGCGGCCGCTTTGTTGCACGTCGCTGCTGAAATAGGTCCACTCGCTGGCGAGGTTCGCCGACGGACCATCCTCCAGGCTCTTGTTCAGGTTCAGTGTCAGCTGCGGCAGCCGCGCGTACGGCGGCGTCACCGGCGAGAGCGGGTCCTGCTGCAGCGTCTGGTAGCGCTGCCAGCGCAGCATGGCGCTGCCACCGATGCCGGCGACGTTGAAGCCGTAGTTGAACCATGCCTCGCGGTCGAGGTTGGTGCTGTCGGCGATCGTCTGGCGGTTGCCGAAGTCCTTGAAGTAGTTGTCGTCCGATACCTGGGTGGCGATGTAATTGAAGCTCAGCCCCGGCAGCAGTGTCTGGCTGTGCGTGCCGTTCCACAGCCAGCGGCTGGAGTCGGTGGTGCGGTCGTTCGGCATCTGCTCGGTGTACAACGTGCCGCGGTAGCTGGGCTCGAGGTAGCGGAACTCGCCGGCGACGCCTGCGCCGCGCTTGGCGTTGTAGCGCGCAGTCAGCGTGGCGTCGTAGTTTGGCGCCAGGTTGAAGTAGTACGGGATGTCGATGCCGAAGCCGTCGCTGCCGCCGGAAATCACCGGCGCCAGCACGCCCGACTTGCGACCGCCGTCGAGCGGGAAGTCGATCCATGGCGTGTAGAACACCGGTACGCCCTCGAATTCGAGGTGGGCATGGTGGGCCACGCCGACGTTGCGGTCGTAGTCGAGATCGATCGCCGACGCCTTGATGTACCAGGTGTCATCACCGGGCGAGCAGGTGTTGAAGCGGGCTTGGCGCAGCTGGTACTGGTCGGGGCCTTCGAAGCCGATCTCCTGGCCGTCGCCGCGCAAGCGCCGCTTGGGCCCGGTCTGAGTCTGGGCGTCGAAGGTGGCGTCGCTCGCCTTGCCGGTGCGGCTGTCGAGGTAGTAGTCGAGGTCGTGGCCGGTGACGACGGCGCCCGGCTGGGTCAGCGTGAAACGATCGCCCGCCTTGACCCGGTTCTTGTCCTGGTAGTAGTCCAGCCAGTCGGCGTTGACGGTCTGATCGTTGCGGGTCACCACCACGTCGCCGCGCGCCTTGAGCACCTCGTCCATGGTGCCGGACAGGTCGTCGGCCGTGACGTGCGTCTGGTCCGGTTTGACGTCGGGGGTGGTCAGCACCACCGGCTCGTCCGCCAGCGCAAACGGGGCGCAGAAGGCGGTGGCCAGCGCGAGTACAAGCCGGGTCGGGCGTAACGGCATGCAAAAAGCCATATCGTGGGGTGGTCGGGACGTATAAAATCGCACCATTCTATCAGTACCTTGTTCGAGACACATGCCGCGACAACTCGCTTTGCAATCCTGGCTGGCCACCCTTTATCCGAACACCATGATTTCCTTGGCGTTCGCCGCTGCCGATGCCGACTTCCGGCGCTATTTCCGCGCCACTTTCCCGGACGGTTCCACGCTGATCGCGATGGATGCGCCGCCGGACAAGATGGACACCCGACCCTACGCGCGAGTTCGCGAGCTGTTTGCGATGCTGAACGTGCCGAAGATCGTTGCGCACGATCCGGAGCAGGGGTTCATGCTGCTCGAGGACCTGGGTAACGTCACTTATCTGGCCGCACTGCAATATGACCCGCGCCCCGAAGTGACCAAGCACCTGCTGCTCGAGGCGATCGACGAGCTGGTCACGCTGCAGCAGGCGAGCCGTCCCGACGCGTTGCCCGAGTACGACGCCGCACTGCTGAGCCGCGAGCTCAACCTGTTCCCGGAATGGTTTGCCGCTAAGGAGCTGGGCAAGCCGTTTACCTTCGCGCAGCGCCAGGTGTGGGAGCAGATGTGCCAGCTGCTGATCGGGCGCGCGCTGGCCCAGCCCAAGGTGTTTGTGCACCGCGACTTCATTGTGCGCAACCTGATGCTGACGCGCGGCCGCCCCGGCGTGCTCGACTTTCAGGATGCGGTGTACGGCCCGATCAGTTACGACCTGGTGTCGCTACTGCGCGATGCCTTCATCGGCTGGGACGAGGAGTTCGTGCTCGACCTGGTGGTGCGCTACTGGGAGAAGGCGCGCGCCGCCGGCCTGCCGGTCAATCCGGAGATCGACGCGTTCTATCGCGACTTCGAATGGATGGGCGTGCAACGTCATTTGAAGGTGGCCGGCATCTTCGCTCGCCTGTACCACCGCGACGGCAAGGACAAGTACCGCGGCGAGATTCCACGCTTTATCGACTACCTGAAGAAGACCTGCCGCCGCTACAACGAGCTGGCGCCGCTGTACCAGCTGCTTGTCCAGCTGGTCGGCGACGATGACGTGCAGACCGGGTACACCTTCTGATGCGGGCGATGATTCTGGCCGCCGGGCGCGGCGAGCGGATGCGTCCGCTGACCGACCGCACCCCCAAGCCCTTGCTGCCGGTCGGCGGCCTGCCGCTGATCGGCTGGCACATTCGCCGGCTGGCCGCGGCCGGCATCACCGACCTGGTGATCAACCATGCCTGGCTCGGTGAGCAAATCGAGGCGGCGCTCGGCGACGGCGCGGCCTTCGGCGTGCGCATCGCCTACTCGCGCGAAGGACAGGCGCTGGAGACCGCCGGCGGCATCGCCACCGCCCTGCCGCTGCTTGGCGATGCGCCGTTCCTGGTGGTGAACGGCGACGTGCTGACCGATGTCGACTTCACAATCCTCGCCGAACGGGCCGAGAGCCTCGACGGCACTCTCGCGCATCTGGTGATGGTCGACAATCCTGCCCATCATCCTGCCGGCGACTTCGGCTTGCTCGCCGATGGCCGCCTTTCGACCAACCCGGCCGATGGAGTGTCGCTGACCTTCGCCGGCATCGGCGTCTATCACCCGGCGCTGTTCGCCGACACGCCGCCTCATCAGCCGGCCAAGCTCGCACCGCTGCTGCGCGCGGCGATGGCCGACGGCCGGGTCGGTGGCGAGCGCCATACCGGTCTATGGCTCGATGTCGGCACTGCTGAGCGGCTGGCCGAGGCTGACGCGATCGCACAACACTGGGCGCGTTGATGGCGCGTCGCATCCTCGGCATCGACCCGGGCAGCCGCATCACCGGTTTCGGCGTGATCGACGTGATCGGTCAGCAGCGCCATTACGTCGCCTCCGGCTGCATTCGCACCCCGCAGGGTGCGCCGCTGACCGAGCGGGTCAAGGTGTTGGTCGATGGCCTGTTCGACGTGATCGCCACCTACCGGCCGACCGAGTCGGCGATCGAGCAGGTGTTCGTTAACGTCAACCCGGCGGCGACGCTGATGCTCGGCCAGGCGCGGGGCGCCTGCCTGTCGGCGCTGGTGATGCGCGACCTGCCGGTGGCGGAATACACCGCGCTGCAGGTCAAGCAGTCTGTGGTCGGCCACGGTAAGGCGCCCAAGGAGCAGGTGCAGTACATGGTGGTGACCATGCTCAACCTGTCCGGCACGCCGCAGGCCGACGCCGCCGACGCGCTGGCGGTGGCGTTGGCGCACGCCAACCACTCGGGTGGCGCGATTGGCGCGCTGGCGCGCCAGGGGCTGCGTATCAAGGGCGGACGGCTCGCCTGAATTTCCGCCGAGCGGTTGTGATCCGTTCGGTCAACCTTTTCTTGTCAGGATTCACGATGATTGGACGCCTCAGCGGCTCGCTGATCGAAAAACTCCCGCCGCAGGTGGTGCTGGACGTCGGCGGCGTTGGCTACGAAGTCGACGTGCCGATGAGCACCTTCTACCAGCTGCCGCCGCTCGGTGAGAAGGTGGTGCTGTTCACTCACCAGGTGGTGCGCGAGGATGCCCACCTCTTGTTCGGCTTCGCCAGCAAGGAAGAGCGCCAGACCTTCCGGGCCCTGATCAAGGTCACCGGCATCGGCGCCAAGATCGCGTTGGCGATCCTGTCGACGCTGTCTGCCGACGAGCTGGCGATCGCGATCGCCGCTGAGGATATCAAGCGCCTGTCGGCTGTGCCGGGCATCGGCAAGAAAACCGCGGAGCGGCTGGTGCTGGAACTGCGCGGCAAGCTGGTCACCGGTGGTGCGGTGGCCACGCCGGGCGGGCTGCCGCTGGTGGCCGAGCCGTCGCCGCTCGACGATGTCGCCAACGCCTTGCTCGCCTTGGGTTACAACGAGAAGGAGGCGGCGGCGGCGGTGAAGATGTTGCCGGCTGGTGTCGGTGTCAGCGAGGGGATTCGCCTCGCGCTGAAGGGGCTGGTAAAGGCCTGAGTTGCCGCGCGCGGCCCTATTCAACCTTGAGGGAATTCCGATGGCCAACGTCGCGGTGCTGATCGACGCGGACAATGTGTCGCCGAGCTGGATCGAGAACGTGCTGACCGAGGCGACCAAGCTCGGTTCGCTGGCGCTCAAGCGCGTCTACGGCGACTTCAGTCGGCAGGACAAGACCTGGCGCGAACTGTGCGCGCGGCTGGCGATCCAGCCCATTCAGCAGTTCCCGAACACCAAGGGCAAGAACGCCTCGGACATCGCGATGGTGATCGACGCGATGGACCTGTTGCACTCCGGGCGCTATGAGAGTTTCTGTCTGGTGTCGAGCGACAGCGACTTTTCGCGGCTGGCTACCCGGCTGCGGGAGGACGGCGGCGATGTGTGGGGCTTCGGTGAGTTGAAGGCGCCGGAGGCTTTCGTCAAGGCGTGCAGCAAGTTCGTCTACGTGGAGATCCTCGAGGGCGATGAGGAGGACGAGGAGGACGAGCGCGAAGGCGACGAGCCGGTTACCGACCATCTGCAACGGCTGAAGCTGCCGATCGACCGGCAGTTGAAGGCGGCGCTGCGCGAAGCGGTGCAAACCGCGTCGGACGAGGAGGGCTGGGCGCAGCTTGGCGGCGTCGGCAGCCTGATCACCAAGCGCCTGCCCGACTTCGACTCGCGTAACTACGGCTACGCCAAACTCTCCAGCCTGATCAAGGCGGTCGGACTGTTCGAGGTGGTGATCCCGAACGACGGCAACAACCGCTCGCCGCTGGTACGGCTGAAACTTGGCCGAAGCCGCGGCGGGCAGTGAGCCCGTTCTCGTCATGAAAAACAGGGAGCCACGGCTCCCTGTTCTGTTTTGCCGGCTTAGGCTGGCAGCGCTTCGGCCAACCATTCGGCCTGCCGCTCGCGCCACGCGACCAGCTCATCGATGGTCAGCACCGGCAACTGGTGTCGGGCGGCGTAGGCGTCGATCTGGTCGCCGACCATCATCGTGCCGTCCGGATTCATCAGCTCGCACAGCACCCCGGCCGGGGAGAGGCCCGCTAGGCGCGCCAGATCGACGCTGCCCTCGGTGTGGCCGCGCCGTTCCAGCACGCCACCAGGGCGGGCGCGTAGCGGGAACACGTGACCGGGACGGGCCAGATCGTCGGGCTGGGCATCAGGCGCCAGCGCAGCGCGGATGGTGGTGACCCGGTCGGCGGCCGACACGCCGGTGGTGACGCCGCGGCGCGCCTCGATCGACACGGTGAAGGCGGTGGCAAAGCGGCTCTGGTTGTCGGCCACCATCGGCGCTAGTTGCAGCCTATCGGCGTGCTCCGGCGTCAGGCACAGGCAGACGATGCCGCTGCCGTCGCGGATCAACTGCGCCATCATGGCAGGGGTAAGCCGTTCGGCGGCGACGATCAGGTCGCCCTCGTTTTCGCGGTCGTCGTCATCGAGCAGGATGACCGGGCGGCCGGCACGCAAGGCGTCAAGCGCGGCGTGAATTTTGTCGGAAAGGCTATCGGTATGCATGGAAACGGTCCTCGTCAAACAGTGAGAAACACGTTCCAGGGCGTGCAAGAACGGCGGGGACGGACGCACAGCGCCAAGCCTTTCGGCCGAGCGCGCACGCGCCACCCTCCCGCACGGGAGGCAGCGGCTGCCATCTTCTTTCATCCGGACTGTGACCGTCGGCCCCGGACTTTCACCGGATCTGCTGACCCTATCGCTCGATAGGCGCTCGCGGGCTCGCTCTGTCGAGCATACCGCCGGTGGGGAATTTCACCCCGCCCTGAAGACGTACTGGTGGCCGAATCGGCCGGCAACGAGTATAGCGCAATGGTAAGATCGGCCCATATTCATTCAGGCCTGACACGATGATCGAAACCGACAACCTCATCGGCGGTGCCCCGGAGCGGCGCATCGTCACCCAGCAAAGCCTGTCAGCGCAAGAAGAGGCACTGGAGCGCGCGTTGCGCCCCAAGGCGCTAGACGATTACGTCGGCCAGAAGAAGGCGCGCGAGCAACTGGAGATCTTCATCGAGGCGGCGAAGAAGCGCGGCGAGGCACTCGACCACGTGCTGCTGTTCGGCCCGCCGGGCTTGGGCAAGACCACGCTGGCTCACATCGTCGCGCGCGAGATGGGCGTCAACCTGCGCCAGACTTCCGGCCCAGTGCTGGAGCGCGCCGGTGACCTGGCGGCGCTGCTGACCAATCTCGAGCCGCACGACGTGCTGTTCATCGACGAGATCCACCGTCTCAGCCCGGTGGTGGAGGAAATCCTCTATCCAGCGCTGGAGGACTACCAGATCGACATCATGATCGGCGAGGGGCCGGCAGCGCGCTCGGTGAAGATCGACCTGCCGCCGTTCACCCTGGTCGGCGCCACCACTCGCGCCGGCATGCTGACCAACCCGCTGCGCGATCGCTTCGGCATCGTCGCGCGGCTGGAGTTCTACACCGCCGAGGAGTTGACCCGTATCGTCAGCCGCTCGGCCGGCCTGCTCAACGTGACCTTGGCCGAAGACGGTGCGCTCGAGGTCGCCAAGCGCTCGCGCGGCACGCCGCGCATTGCCAACCGACTGCTGCGCCGGGTGCGCGACTACGCCGAGGTGAAGTCGGACGGCGTGGTAACGCGCGAGGTGGCCGACGCGGCGCTGGCGATGCTCGACGTCGACCATGCCGGCCTCGACGTGATGGACCGCAAACTGCTGTCGGCCATCCTCGACAAGTTCGGTGGCGGCCCGGTCGGCCTCGACAACGTCGGCGCGGCGATCGGCGAGTCGACCGACACCATCGAGGACGTGATCGAGCCCTATCTGATCCAGCAGGGCCTGCTGCAGCGCACCCCGCGCGGCCGCATGGCCACCGCACTGGCCTACCAGCACTTCGGCCTGCCGGTGAAGGAGTGAGTGCGGCGGTATGTCTGACGATGCCGATGCGCTTGGCGTACAATCGCTGCTAACCGCTCATCATCGTCCATCGAAGGGATGTCATGTTCTATGCCTTGCTGGGCGCCACGCTGGTCGTGGCGCTGCTCACCTCGATCGCCGTCGCGCGCTTCTTCGACTCCGCGGTCAACAAGATCCTTGCACGCATCATCGGCGGCGACCTGGCCGACGCCTGGCGCAAGTACCTGAGCTTCGCCATCGTGGTGGTCGGGGTGCAGGGCGGGGTGCGGTTGTGGGAGCTGGAGAAGTACGTCACCGCCACCCGCGAGTCGGCGGCGCTGGAGCTCAACGGCATGCGCTGGACCTTGGAGATCTACCGCACCTTCATCGACACGCTGCAGAGTATCGCCTGGGTGCTGCTGCTGTTCTTCCTCGCCGCGATGATCGCCTATGTGATCGTGCGTGCGATCGAGTTGAAGCACGAACAGAAGGACGACGCCAATTAAGGCACGCTTGGCCGTATGACAAAAGGGCCGCCCGATTGGGCGGCCCTTTTTTGCCTTGTCGTCGGTCGGAGTTTACAGCGTCACCATATTGTCGCGATGGATCAGTTCCGGCTCGACCAGGTAGCCGAGCGTCTCCTCCAGCGCGCGGGTCGGCTTCTTCATGATCAGCCGTGCCTCGTCCGAGCTGTAGTTGACCAGGCCGCGCGCCACCTCGTGGCCGGTCTCGTCGACACAGGCGACCGCTTCGCCGCGCAGGAAGTCGCCTTCGACGCCGATCACGCCGATCGGCAGCAGGCTGGTGTGCTTCTCGCGCACCGCCACGGCGGCGCCGGCGTCGAGCACCAACCGGCCAGTTAGCTTCAGGTGGTCGGCTAGCCATTGCTTGCGCGCTGCCATCCGCGTGGTCGGCGCGACCAGCTGGGTACCGATGCCCTCGCCATCGGCGAGGCGCGACAGCACGTTCTGCTCGCGGCCGCTGGCGATCACCGTGGCGGCGCCGCTGCGTGCCGCGCGCTTGGCGGCGACGATCTTGGTGTACATGCCACCAGTGCCGACGCTGGAGCCTGCGCCGCCGGCCATCTCCTCGAGCGCCGGGTCGCCGGCCTCGGCCTCGTGCACGAACTGGGCGTTCGGGTTCTTGCGCGGGTCGGCGGTGTAGAGACCGCGCTGATCGGTCAGAATCACCAGCGCATCGGCCTCGATCAGGTTGGTGACCAAGGCGCCGAGCGTGTCGTTGTCGCCGAAGCGGATCTCGTCGGTGACCACGGTGTCGTTCTCGTTGATGATCGGCACGACATTCAGCGCCAGCAGCGCGGTCAGCGTCGAACGGGCATTCAGGTAGCGGGTGCGGTCAGCCAGGTCTTCGTGCGTCAGTAGCACTTGCGCAGTCTTGAGCCCGTGCTCGCGGAACTCGGTCTCATAAGCCTGAGCCAGGCCCATCTGGCCCACCGCAGCGGCGGCTTGCAACTCGTGCACTGCCTTGGGCCGGCGGCTCCAGCCCAGCCGCTGGCAACCCTCGGCGATCGCGCCGCTCGAGACCAGCACCACTTCTTTGCCGCGTCGCTTCAGCTCGGCGATTTCGGCTGCCCATCGCGCCAGCGCGACGCGGTCCAGCCCCTTGCCATCGTTGGTGACGAGACTGGAGCCGACTTTGACGACCAGACGGGAAGCGGTGTGGATCACGGAGTGCATGGGGGTGGAACCGAGGAAAATAGGTTGACGCAAAGTATACGGTGCTCGCCGTTCCGGCAAAAGGGCAGCCTCACCGCATATTGTCTGACAGAAATTCGACGAGCTGATAGAGGGGGGTCTGCTGCGCCAGTCGCGACAACTTAAGCCGCCTCTCGCCATTGCGGTCGTGCAACCGGCATTCGAGCAGCCGTACAAATGGCCGCCCTGGTAGCAGTAGCTGTGGCTGGCGGTTGTGAAGGGGTAATGGCGGCAGTTCCAGTGCCAGCATGAATGCGTTGGCCGGCCCGCAGTGCAACAGCACCGGCGAGGCGTCGGCGCTGAGTCGTTCCACCCCGCAATTGAGAACGCTGCCGTCCTGGTGGACGGTGGCCCACCGCACCAGCCCGAGCTGCCACGTGGCCACCTCATACAGCGAGCGACACAGTACTAGTTCGCCCTCGCGCAGCGCCAGGCCGTGCGGCTCGCCGTGCAGCGTGAAGCCGGTCTGGCTGTGGTTCTGCTCGATCATGACGACCGCAGGCTGCGGCGACGGCGGATCGGCCGGGGCGCTCGGCCAACGTTGGCCAGCCAGCACGAACCAGATCGATGCCAGGCCGCTGTGGACCAGCAATGCTTGTTGTTGCAGTTCGCGCTGCGGGGCATGGTGGGCGGGTACCGTCCATTCGGTCAGCACCAGCCGCAGCAACTCGTGAGTGTCGAGGCCGTCGATCTGGCTTGTACGGTGAGCCTGCAGCCGGTCGCGCAGACGGGCGATCAACAGACCGAAGCCGAGCCGCAGCCAAGGCCCGGTCGGTGCGCCGTGGTGGAACTGCGGGGGAGCGTCAGCATCCAGCATCAGGTAGTACGCACTGTTGCCATGGCCGGCATCGCGCAGTTCCAGTTCGACGGCGTGCTCAAGCAGCTGCGGCACCAGCCAGTCGAACTGGGCCACGGTCAAGCGACCTGCCGGCAGGAGGCCGAGCAGCAGCAGCCTGCGGTACAGTGTGCCGAGGGCCGGTTCCTGACCCGGCAGGAATTCCCACCCCTGCAGTCGCAGCAGCGAGAACAACTCATGGCAGCGCTGCCAGAATCCCGGCGGTGGCGCGCTGTGATGGCGGACCGCCAGCTCGAAGAGCCGGTGCGCGACCAGCAGTCCGGCGCCAGCGGCATCGAGGGCGGCTTGCTGGTGGCCGGCGGAGAGTTGCTGGGTGAGGATGCGCCGGTGCCCGGTGAACAGTGCCTCATAGAGCGCTAGCTGCAGTGTAATTGCCTGGCGTGACGGGGTGGCGGTGAGCAGGGCAGGGCGGCGAGCCTCGACGGCGCCCTGAAACAGACCAAGCAGTGCCCGGCGGTTGGCGGCGGGCAGCCGGCTGCGGTTGAGGGCGGCGATGGCGTCCAATAGCGCGAGCGCCCCGGTCAAGGCCGGGGTGGCGGGCAGCTCGCCCAACCACTGCTCGACCCGTTCCGGACGGGTCACGTCCTTCTGCGGTGTCTGGTCCAGTGGCGGAAGGGTTAGCAAATGGGAGGGCAACGCCGGTCCTGTCGTTAAGTAGGCATGACTATGGCTTTAATCCTAGTCAGCGGTATGGCACCCTGCCAGTCAAGGCAGTGCCGGGCTCGCCGAGCCGCCGTCTCCGCCGGCTAAGCGGTCCAGTTCGGCCAATACCGCCTCGGTCAGCAGCTGCATCTGGGTGTCGTCGATGATGTACGGCGGCATCAGGTAGACCGTCTTGCCGATCGGGCGCAGCAGGCAGCCGCGCGCCAGCATCCCGGCGAAGAACGCCTGGGCGAAGTCGCCACGCGCGGTGTCGACGTCGAATGCCCAAATCATCCCGACATGGCGGAAGTGCCGCACTGCCGGGTGGGCGGCGACCGGTTGCAGGAGGGTGGTAAAGCGCTCGGCCTTGTCGCGGTTGGCCGAGATGACGTCTTCCTGCTCGAATAGGTCCAGCACGGCGAGCGCCGCGGCGCAGGCGAGCGCGTTGCCGGTGTAGCTGTGCGAGTGCAGGAAGCCGCGAGTCACGTCGTCGTCGTAGAATGCCGCGTAGACATCGTCGGTGGTCAGCACGCACGACAGCGGTAGGAAGCCCCCGGTGATACCCTTGGACAGGCATAGGAAGTCGGGCTTGATGCCTGCCTGCTCACAGGCGAACAGCGCGCCGGTGCGGCCGAAGCCGACTGCGATCTCGTCGGCGATCAGGTGTACCTGGTAGCGGTCGCACAGTTCGCGTGCCAGTGTCAGATACTGCGGATCGTACATCACCATGCCGGCAGCGCCCTGCACCAGCGGCTCGACGATCAGCGCGGCAATCTCGCCGTGGTGCTTGGCGAGCAGGTTTTCCAGCGCAGCGGCAGCGCGGCGCGCCACGTCGGCAGCGCTCTCTCCCCCGGCCGCATGGCGGGCGTCCGGGCTCGGTACGCGCAGCCCGGTCTTCAAGAGCGGCGCATAGGTGTCGGAGAACAGCGGCACATCGGTGACGGCCAGCGCGCCGACCGTCTCGCCATGGTAGCTGCCTTCCAGGCTGACGAAGCGGCGCTTTCCAGGCTCGCCGACGTTCTGCCAGTAGTGGAAGCTCATCTTCAGTGCGATCTCGGTCGCCGAGGCGCCGTCCGAGCCATAGAAGGCGTGGCCGAGGCCGGACAGCCGGCCCAACCGTTCCGACAGCTCGACCACCGGTTTATGGGTGAAGCCGGCCAGCATGACATGCTCGAGCGAATCGAGCTGGTGCTTGATGGCCTGCTTGATCGCCGGGTGGCCGTGACCGAACAGGTTCACCCACCATGAGCTGACCCCGTCGAGGTAACGATTGCCGTCGAAGTCGGTCAGATACATCCCGTCGGCCGAAGCGATCGGGATCAACGGCAGCGTCTCGTGACGCTTCATCTGGGTGCAGGGGTGCCAGACCGCAGCGCGGCTGCGGGCGAGCCAGTCCTGGTTGTGCGACATGAGGGTATCCTTGCGCTTCGATAAGTCGCGCCATTGTGACACGTGTACCGGCGCCACCGCGCAATCGTCGGCGTCCCGGGGCCGGCCTCTTGCCGGCACATGATGGCTTTGGCAAATAAAAATGACTTTGACATAAATTGGGGCGGCGCCTTACCGTAGCGGGCTCACCGATTCCCCATCGTTCTCTGGAGGCCATCTCTGTGGCTAGAAGATCCTTGCAGCAGGGTTTCACCCTGATCGAGCTGATGATCGTCATTGCGATCGTGGGCATCCTGGCGTCGATCGCCATCCCCCTGTACCAGGAGCACATCGCCCGGGCGAAGGTGACCGAGGCGCTGCAGGCGCTGAGCGTGGCGCGCACGGCGGTGGCCGAGTACGCAGTCACCAACAACAAGATGCCGGACAACAAGGAAGCGGCGGGCTTGTCGCGGGTGAGCTCTACCTATGTGAACGGCATCGACTACGCCAAGGGTGCCGATGCCAGCCACGGCACCATCGTGGTCACGCTGAGCGACGCCGTCGGTCCCGGCATCCAGGATAAGACCAACCAGTTTTCGCTGGCCGTGGCGATCGACGACAAGGGGCAGGTGAGCTGGAAATGCCAGCCTGGCCGCGACGACAAGGGAGCGAACGCCGCCCCGCTCAATTACCTGCCTGCCAATTGCCGCGGCTAAGAACCTGTTCACGATCTCATGAACGAAGGGTCAGCCAAGGCGAAATGATGTGAAAAAGCGGAATGTACATGGAGTACATGAGCATGTTGAGCGTCATTTCAACGCAGGATCACCCGAGTGCAGCGGATCGTGAACAGGTTCTTAGCGCCGCGCGCACCTCTCCCGGCGCTTTGCTCTACCGTACCACCTGGCCTCAACTGGGTGGGATAGGGCGGCGAGTGCCACGGGCCTGATGGGATGTCGGCGGGCGTAGTGCATCTCGGACTGTAATGCCACTAGCAGGCGGCGACGCAGTTCGTGTTGCGGCCGGCTTGCGGTATCCTTCGCACTTTGCTTCGCATCCGTTCTTCGTCATGTCCATTCAACGAGTTGCCACCCCGCTGGCGTTGACCAGCTGGTGTCTGATCGCCGCGCTGCCGTTCCTGTCGCGCCTCCACTATGTACCGCTGCCGCAATGGTTCGGCGAGGCGGTCGTGGTATGGCTCGCCCTCGCGGCCTGGCTGTTCCTGCTGCCCGGTGGCGCACTGCCGGCCCGCCTGCCGCGCGTCAGCGTCTGGATGCTGGGGTTGGCCGCCGTCTGGGCGGTGCAGCCGTGGTTCGTCGACATCCTGTTTCCCGGCATGAACTGGGCAACGTCGTTGTGCTTTGTCGCCCTGGCGCTACTCGGCTACGTCACCGTGGCGCTGCGCGAGCGCCGCGGCAGCGTCTCGGTCACCGCCTGGCTGGCCTGGGGCCTGTTGTTCGGGGCGCTGGCGCAGTCGCTGATCGGTTTCTGTCAGGTGACGGGGCTCGCCGTGAAGATGGGCGGGGTGCTGTTCTACGACTCTAGTCATCCGACCACCAATGTGTTCGGTCATATCGGCCAGCGCAACCAGTACGCGCACTACCTGGCGTGGGGCGCGCTCGCGACGGCGTATCTCGCCTGCGAGCGCCGCCTGAAGATCTGGCTGGCGACGCTGATCGTGCTGTGGCTGGCGCTGTCGATGGGCTGGGCCGCCTCGCGCACCGTGCTCCTGTACGCGGTTGCAATGGTGGTGATCGGCTGGCTGTGGCACTGGCGCGTGCGCGAAACGGCGTCGCGCCGTCTCGGTCTCGCCTTCACCGGCGTGGCGGTGGCGATCCTCGCCGGCCAGTTCCTGGTGCCGCTCGCCAACCATCTGATGTCGCTGTTCACCCATAGTCACGTCGAAGTGGCGAGCGGGGTCGAACGCCTCGCCGCCAACAGCGACGATATGGGCGCGCGCCGCTTCGTCGAGTGGCATAAGGCCTGGATCGTGTTCCAGGCGCAGCCGTGGTTCGGCACCGGCTGGTCGCAGTTCGGCACGCAGAGCGTGCTGCTGCAGATGCGCCCGGAGTTCGCCGATGCGGCGTTCAACAGCGGCCTGTTCACCAACGCGCATAATCTGGTGCTGCAGCTGATGGCCGAAGTGGGTGTGGTCGGTACACTGGCGTCGCTCGGCGGCTTCGTCTGGGCGATCTGGCCTTACTTCGGCCGCAAGGCTCGTCCGGAGGGCGCGCTGCCGCTGGCAATGCTGGCGGTGACGATGCTGCATAGCATGCTTGAATATCCGCTCTGGTACCTGTACTTCTTGGCGGTGCTGGTCATAGCGGTGGCGCTGGCTCCGCAGCCGGAAGGGGAGCTGCGACGCGGCTGGCTGGTACCGCTCATCAGCGCCGTCATGGCAGTGGCGCTGACCGTGCTGGCCGTACAAGGCTATCAGCGCTACTGGGAGCTGGTCGGGCTGTACACGCCGTTCGACAACGCCAAGCGCGACGCGCCGCGCGTCGCCCGTCTGGCCGCCATCGTCGAGCACGAGCCGCTGTATGCCTTCCATGCGCTCAACACGCTCGACAACTACCTCGACGCCACGCCGGACAATCTGGTGCAGAAGCGCCGCTGGGTGAACCTGCTGGCAGCGTCGCGTCCGTACCCGGACGTGCTGTTGAAGAAGGCCAAGCTCGAGGCGCTGGCCGGCGAGGAGCGCCGCGCCGAGGAGACGCTCAGCCAGGCGCTGGCGTCGTTCCCGACCTACGCGCAGAGCTTCCTCGACGACCTGCCGGAGGATCAGCCGCAGTACAACGGGCTTCGTCGCGTCGCTCAGGTGGGCTACGACCGGCTGCCGGCACGCTACAAGAAGGTCAGCGATGGCGACGACGAGTAAGCATTAGCCCCGGCCACTCCTGTGGCCGGTTTCGCCAAAAACAAACAGCCCGCAGATGCGGGCTGTTTTGCTTGGGTGACGTTGGCCGAGTCGCTCAGGCCACTTCGGCGGCGAGCGTTGCCTTCATCTTGGTCAGCGCCTTTGCCTCGATCTGACGAATCCGCTCGGCCGACACGCCGAACTCGGCGGCCAGCTCGTGCAACGTCGCGCCGCTGTCGTCGGCCAGCCAGCGCGCCTCAATGATGCGGCGGCTGCGCGGATCGAGCGCTTCGAGCGCCTCGCGCAGGCCGTCGCTCTGCAGGCGGTCGAACGCGCGCTTTTCCAGCTGACGGGTCGGCTCGTGGTCGTGGTCGGCCAGCCAGTCGATCGGCGCGAAGGCCTCGTCGTCGTCGTTCTCGGCCACCAGACCGATGTCCTGACCGGTCAGGCGGGTTTCCATTTCCAGTACTTCTTCGCGCTTCACACCCAGATCGTCAGCGATCTGCTGCGCTTCCTTATCGGTCAGCGCGGCGAAACCCTTCTTCATGCTGCGCAGATTGAAGAACAGCTTGCGCTGCGGCTTGGTGGTCGCCACGCGCACCAGACGCCAGTTGCGCAGGATGAATTCGTGGATCTCGGCCTTGATCCAGTGCACGGCAAACGAGAACAGACGCACGCCGCGGGTCGGCTCGAAGCGTTTCACCGCCTTCATCAGGCCGATGTTGCCTTCCTGAATCAGGTCCGCTTGCGGCAGACCGTAACCGGCGTAGCCGCGGGCAATCGATACCACCACGCGCAGATGGGACAGCACGAGCTTTTTCGCCGCTTCCAGATCGTCGGAGCGGTGGAAGCGGGTCGCCAGCTCGGTTTCCTCTTCGGGCGTCAGCATCGGAATGGTGTTCACCGTCTGGATGTACTGTTCCAGACTACCGTTGGACGAAGGAACGGGCAGGGCGAAAGTAGCTGTCATAGGTTGGCTTTCCTCCTTGAGCATGGACCCTATCTTAGCACTCGATGATCGAGAGTGCCAAACGGCGTCGGCCCGGTCGCCATTGGAATTTTTCAATGATATCAATAGCCTGTTTAAATCATGTTCCGGCTAGTTGGCGCTGACGCGGCGCAGATGATGATCTGCAGCCAGTCGAGCTCCGAGCGTCGCGAGCAATACCGCGCAGCCCAATACCAAAGCCAGTTCGAGTGGGGAGAGACCGCGAAGTTCCACCCGCTCGTTGTAGAGCTGGGCGAATTCGGCGATCGCGGGGTTGGCGACGGCGATCAGCCAGGCGGTCAGTCCCCATGCCACTAGGCCCGCCAGCAGGCCCTGCCACAGCGCGTGGTACAGGAACGGTCGTCGGATGAAACTGTCGGTGGCGCCGATCAGCTTCGACACCTCGATCTCGTCGCGTCGTGCCAGAATCTGCATCCGGATGGTGTTGTGGGTGATCAGGACCAGCGCCACGCTCAACGCCAGCGCCAGGAACACGGTCAGGTGCTTGCCCAGGTCGACCATGCCGTACAGTCGCTTGGCCCAGCTGGCGTCGAACTGCGCCTCCTCGACCATCGGCAGGCCGGACAGCTCCTTCTGCAGCAGCTCCAGCTGCTTCGGCTCCAGCGAGGCCGGGGTGACCACGAAGGCATCGGGCAGCGGGTTGCCGTCCAGCCCCTCGGTCAGGCCGTTTAGCCCGTTGCGCTTCTCCAAATCGGTGAGCGCCTGCTTCTTGCTGATGAAGGTGTAGCCTTTCACTCGCGGATGGGTCTTCAGTGCGCTGCTGACTGCGGCGATATCCGCCGTCTCGGCGCTTTGTTCCATGAACAGCGTGATCTGCGGCGTCTGTGTCAGTTTCCCGACCCAATCCTGAATACTCATCACCGTCAGGTACAGCGACAAGGGCAATGCCATCGCTATCGATAGCATCGCCAAGGACAGCAGCGAACCGACCGGTTGGCGCAGGATCTTTGCGAGCGCGGTGCGTGCGCTCTGCCAGTGCAGGAACAGATAGTGTTTCATGCGGTGAACTGTCCTTCCTTCAGACGCAGGATGCGGCGGCCGTAGTCTTCCATCAGCGTCTCGTCGTGCGCCGAGATCAGCACGGTGACGCCGACCTGGTGGAACGACTTGAACAATTCCATGATGTCGAGCGCGTAGGCGCGGTCGAGATTAGCCGACGGCTCGTCGGCGATCAGGATCGCGGGTCTGTGCACCACCGCGCGGGCGATGCACAGGCGTTGCTGCTCTCCGCCGGACAACCGGATCGGCATGACCTTTTCCTTGCCCAGCAGGCCGACCTTGTCGAGCGCCGCGCGCACCCGGCGAGCCGCCTCGCGGCGGTCGAAGCCGATGATGTCGAGTGGCAACATCACATTGTCGAACACATTGCGGTCGAACAGGATCTTGTGGTCTTGGAACACCACACCGATATGCTGTCTCACGAATGGCAACTGGCTGCCGCGCAGCTTGGACAGATTATGGCCGCTGACCATCACGCTGCCGCTGGTGGCGCGCTCGAGGCCGGAGATCAGCTTCAACAGCGTCGACTTGCCGGCACCGGAATGGCCGGCGAGAAATACCATCTCGCCGGAGTCGATTGAAAAACTGAGATTCTTCAGTGCTTCGACGCCGCCCGAGTAACGCTTGGTGACCTGGTCGAACTGGATCATGCGAGGCAGTTCCCCTTGCAGGACAGCGGGTACTACCCCGCCGTTGCTGAACAATTGTGATTGTGTAATCAGTCGATCAGCGCGTTGACATAGTCGCGCGCGTTGAACGGGCGCAGGTCGTCAATGGTCTCGCCGACGCCGATGAAACGTAGTGGAATCGGCCGCTGCTTGGCGATCGCCGCGATCACGCCACCCTTGGCGGTGCCGTCAAGCTTGGTCAGGATCAGGCCGGTCAGGCCGAGCGCCTCGTCGAATACCTTCACCTGGTTCAGCGCGTTCTGGCCGATATTGGCGTCGAGCACCAACACGATCTCGTGCGGGGCCTCCGGCAACGCTTTCTGGATTACCCGCTTCACCTTCTTGATCTCTTCCATCAGGTGCAGCTGGGTCGGCAAACGGCCGGCTGTGTCGGCCAGCACGATATCGATGCCGCGCGCTTCCGCTGCCTTGATCGCGTCGTAGCAGACAGCCGCTGCATCGCCACCCTGCTGGGTGATCACGGTGACGTTGTTGCGCTCGCCCCAGGCGACCAGCTGCTCGCGCGCCGCAGCACGGAAGGTGTCGCCGGCCGCCAGCAGCACAGACTTGCCCTGCGACTGGAAGTACTTGGCCAGCTTGCCGATCGAAGTGGTCTTGCCGGCACCGTTCACGCCAGCCATCATAATGACATAAGGTTTGTGGCCGGTCGCGTCGAGCGGCTTCTCCAGCGGGCCGATCAGTTCGGCCAGAGAGTCCTTCAGCGCGCCCTTCAGTTCGCTGCCGTCCTTCAGCCCCTTCAGCGACACGCGGTTGCGCACGTCCTTGAGCAGGTGCATCGTGGCATCGACGCCCATATCGGCGGTCAGCAGCACCGTTTCCAGCTCTTCGTACAGGTCTTCGTCGATCTTGCCGCCGCCGAACACGCCGGCAAGTGACTTGCCGAGCTTGTCGCGGGTCTTGGAGAGACCGGCCTTCAGCCGTTCGGTCCAGCTGAGTTTCTTGGTCGGCTCGGGTAGGTGCTCGAGCGCCTCCTCATCCCGCGCGGACGATATGGTGGCCTGCGAGCTGACCGGGGCCGCATCGCTAACGGCCGGAGACTCGACAGCCGGGACGGTTGGTTCGGGAGTGACGCCAACCGCAGCAGTCTGCTCGGTGGCGGCTGGTGGGGTCTCGGTAGCCGGCTGTACCGGCGGCGGGGACTTCTTCTTGAAAAAGCTAAACATGACTCGCTAAGGTCAACACGACTCGTCGGAAATACCCGGATTGTAACGTCAAAACAGGATCAGGATGGACATCATGCCGCGCTCCTCGCTCATGCAACGCCTGACCGCGGTTGCCGTGCTGGCCCTCGTCCCGCTGCAGACCATGGCCGACGAGCCGGTCGAAGCCACGCTGGACAACGGTCTCAAGGTCGTCGTCAAGCGCGATGCTCGGGCGCCGGTGGCCGTATCGCAACTGTGGTATCGGGTCGGCAGCATCGATGAAGTCAACGGCCGTACCGGGTTGTCACATCTGCTCGAGCACATGATGTTCAAGGGCACACCGACCGTCCCAGCCGGCGAGTTCTCGCGTCGCATCGCTGCCGCTGGCGGGCAGGACAATGCCTTTACCAGCCGTGCTTACACCGTCTATTACCAACTGCTGGCTGCAGCCAGCCTGCCGTTGGCACTGCAGCTCGAGGCCGACCGGATGCGTCATCTCGATTTCAAGGACGACGCGTTCAAGAGTGAGCTTGAGGTGGTCAGGGAAGAGAGGCGCTGGCGGGTCGATGACCAGCCCAGCGCCGTGCTGTACGAGAGCCTCTACGCCAGCGCATTCGTCGTCAGCCCGAGCCGGACGCCGGTGATCGGATGGATGGACGATATCCGGCACATGCAGCCGGGCGACCTGCGCCAGTGGTATCGGCAGTGGTACGTACCAAACAATACCACGCTGGTGGTGGTCGGTGACGTCGACCCGCAGACGGTAATCGCCGAAGCTAAGCAGCGCTTCGGTGGCTATGTTGCGCAAGTATTGCCCGAGCGTCGGCCGCAGCTGGAGCCGACGCAGCTCGGCATCCGCCGCATCACCGTCAAAGTGCCATCGGAACTGCCCTACTTGTTGATGGGGTGGAAGGTTCCACGCCTGCAGAAAATCGACGATCGTCCCCCATATTCCTTATATATACTTTCTGCGCTGTTGGCAGGGCAGGATGCCGCACGGTTGCCGCGCAACTTGGTGCGCAAGGCCCGCATTGTCACCAGCATCAGGACCGACTATGAGCTGTTCGGTCGCGACGACGGCTTATTTACCATCATGGCGATGCCTGCCACAGGCCACGGCGTAGCCGAAGTGGAGCAGGGAATCCGCCGCGAGCTTACCCGCATCGCCCGAGACGGCGTCGGCGAGGCCGAGCTGGAACGAGTGCGCCATCAGATCGAGGCCAGCCGGATCTATCAGCGGGACTCAATGCAGCAACAGGCGATGCAGATCGGTAGGCTCGAAAGCCAGGGTTTCTCCTGGCGTGACGAGAATGCGATGAGTGAGCGGCTGCTTCGGGTCGGTTCGGACGATGTGAGCGCGGCGGCCCAAAGCCTGATCGACGATAATCTGACCGTGGTGGCGCTGCAGCCGTTGCAGGCCAAGGGCAAGCCGCCCGCGCAGGCTGAGTTGCTGCAAGGGGGTAACCATGTCCGTTAAGCGTTACGTGCTCGCGCTGGCGGTGCTGTTGTTCAGCGGTCTCGCGCAGGCGGTCGTGATCCAGTACTGGCAGCAGGCCAACGGGGCGCGGGTGTACTTCGTCGAAACGCACGAGAATCCGATTCTCGACGTGCGCGTCGACTTCGATGCGGGCACCCGCCGCGACAACAGGCCTGGCGTGGCCGACCTGACCGCCAGCCTGCTCGACAACGGCAGCGTCGGCCGGGACGAGGAGGAGATCCGCGCCACGCTTGCGGACTTGGCGGTTTCCATTGACGGTGGGGCCGATACGGAGCGTGCCAGCCTGACGCTGCGCACCCTGTCCCGCCCTGCAGTGCGCGAGCCCGCGCTGGCACTGCTTGCCGATATTATCGCCAAGCCCACTTTCCCTTCCGTAGTGCTGGAACGTGAGAAGCGCCGCGCCATCGATGGCCTGAAACAGCGCGAGAGCAATCCGGGCTTTGTCGCCGATCGTGCGATCGGCCGCCGGCTCTACCCAGAACATCCCTACGGCAATGAAGACAGGCTCAGTGCCCAAGGGATTGCCGCGATCCAGCGGCAGGATCTCCTGGCGTTCTGGCACACCCACTACCAGCCGCGTTATGCAGTGGTGTCCATCGTCGGCGACATCGGCCGGCCCGGTGCAGAACGCCTGGCCGAGCGGCTATTGACCGGCTTGCGGAATGAGGGGCCAGCGCTGGTGGCGATTCCGGCGGTGCCACCGGTCACACCTGGTGTTGTGCGGCAGACCAACTCGGCCAGTCAAGCGCACATCCGCCTCGGCATGCCGCTGATCTCCCGGAGCGACCCGGACTACTATGCGTTGATGGTCGGCAACTATGTGCTCGGCGGCGGCGGCTTCGATGCCCGACTGGTGAAGGAGCTGCGCGTTAAACGCGGGCTGACCTACAGAGTGTCGAGCCAGCTGCTGCCAATGGAACAGGCCGGTCCGTTCACGATCGCGCTGTCGACCCGCAAGGACCAGGCCGATCAAGCGCTGCAGGTGGTCCACAGTACGCTGGCGCGTTTCATCGACGAGGGGCCGACCGAGGTGGAGCTCGCCCAGGCCAAGGCCAATATCATCGGCGGTTTTCCGCTGCGCTTCGACAGCAACCGCAAGCTGCTGGGCCTGTTGTCCATGATCGGCGCCTACCGGCTGCCGCTCGACTATCTCGAGCGCTACCCGCGCGACGTTGCAGCGCTGACCGCCGACCAGGTGCGCGATGCCTGGCGTCGTCGTGTCAGTCCCAACGCGCTGTCCACGGTTGTCATCGGCGCAACAGCTACGCCCTGATGCGAGGCTGATCAAGCCAGGCGTCCGACAATCGGGGTAAACTCTGCGCTTTTTGCAAAGGACCGCCATGACGGCCAACCGTAACCGGGTGCGCATCATCGCCGGTCGCTACCGGCGCCGCCTGTTGTCCTTCCCCGATGCCGACGGCCTGCGGCCGACACCGGATCGGGTGCGTGAAACGCTGTTCAACTGGCTCGGCCAGGAGCTCGATGGTCTCAGCTGTCTCGACCTGTTCGCCGGCAGCGGCGCGCTAGGCTTCGAGGCGGCATCGCGCGGCGCACGACGCGTGGTAATGGTGGAAAAGGGCAAGGCGCCGTTGATGGCGCTAAAGGCCAACCGCCTGGAATTGGGCGCTGATGAGATCGAGGTGGTCGCGATGGATGCGCTGATGTACCTGAAGAGCTGCCGCGACCGCTTTGACGTGATCCTGCTCGATCCTCCGTTCGATGCTGACCTGCTGCCGGTGCTGCTGCCGCTGGCGCGGCCGAGGTTGGCTGAAGGGGGGTATCTCTATATAGAAGGGCGTTCGTTGCCGGATCTGTCCGGTTGGCAGGTCGAGCGACAGGGCAAGGCCGGTGTGGTGCACTATGCGCTACTGCGCGTCGTGGTCGATACCGGGCCGATCTAACCATATAGCGGGGAATGCTTGCAGCCCCGGGGGTGGGGTGACAGAATTTGCCCCATTGAATACTTGAGGAAATTACTATGTCTTTGATGATCACCGACGAATGCATCAACTGCGACGTCTGCGAACCGGAATGCCCGAACAATGCCATCTCGCAAGGTGAGGAAATCTACGAGATCGACCCGAACCTCTGTACCCAGTGCGTCGGCCACTACGATGAGCCGCAGTGCCAGCAGGTCTGTCCGGTCGACTGCATCCCGCTCGATCCGAACAATTCGGAGACCCAAGAGCAGCTGATGCAGAAATATTTGGTCATCACCGGCAAGGCATGATCCGCTGTTAATTTGACTAAGTAATTGATTTAAAATGCAACGCCCCGGCGAAAGGAAACTGCGCCGGGGCGTTGTCCGTTTTGATGCGAAAAAAACTGCAAATTTCGTCAAAAAAGCTGTTGACGGCTAAAAGGGTGATCTATATTATTCGGGTCTCTTCAGGAGGGATTCCCGAGCGGTCAAAGGGATCAGACTGTAAATCTGACGGCTCTGCCTTCGAAGGTTCGAATCCTTCTCCCTCCACCAGATTACTATAGCGTTTGGGCGGCATGTTAGGTCGCCCGGATCGTGAGAGGCGGGTGTAGCTCAATGGTAGAGCAGAAGCCTTCCAAGCTTACGACGAGGGTTCGATTCCCTTCACCCGCTCCAAACGTAGTATCAGTTTAGGGCCCATGTAGCTCAGGGGTAGAGCACTCCCTTGGTAAGGGAGAGGTCGGCAGTTCAATTCTGCCCATGGGCACCATAGCTTAACTTTGGTTTTCAGATTCAGGGAAATTTGCCATGGCTAAGGAAAAGTTCGAGCGGACAAAACCGCACGTAAACGTTGGCACCATCGGTCACGTGGACCATGGTAAGACCACTCTGACTGCAGCGATCACCACCATTCTGTCGAAGAAGTTCGGTGGCGAAGCCAAGGGCTACGACCAGATCGACAGCGCGCCGGAAGAAAAGGCTCGTGGTATTACTATTAATACCGCGCACGTTGAATACGAAACCGAAAGCCGTCACTACGCACACGTAGACTGCCCGGGCCACGCCGACTATGTGAAGAACATGATCACTGGCGCTGCGCAGATGGACGGCGCGATCCTGGTGTGCTCGGCCGCTGACGGTCCGATGCCGCAGACCCGCGAACACATCCTGCTGTCCCGTCAGGTAGGCGTTCCGTACATCATCGTCTTCCTGAACAAGGCTGACCTGGTGGACGACGCTGAACTGCTGGAACTGGTGGAAATGGAAGTGCGCGACCTGCTGTCGTCGTACGACTTCCCGGGCGACGACACCCCGATCATCGTGGGTTCTGCTCGTCTGGCGCTGGAAGGCGACCAGTCCGAATACGGCGAGCCGGCGATCTTCCGCCTGGCCGACGCTCTGGACAGCTACATCCCGACCCCGGAGCGTGCTGTTGACAAGCCGTTCCTGCTGCCGATCGAAGACGTGTTCTCGATCTCGGGTCGCGGCACCGTAGTAACCGGTCGCGTAGAGCGCGGTATCGTCAAGGTCGGTGAAGAGCTGGAAATCGTGGGCCTGAAGGCTACCGCCAAGACCACCTGCACCGGCGTGGAAATGTTCCGCAAGCTGCTGGACCAGGGTCAGGCCGGCGACAACGTGGGCGTGCTGCTGCGCGGCACCAAGCGTGAAGATGTAGAGCGTGGTCAGGTTCTGGCCAAGCCGGGCAGCATCACCCCGCACACCAAGTTCGAAGCTTCGGTGTACGTGCTGAGCAAAGAAGAGGGTGGTCGTCATACCCCGTTCTTCGCGAACTACCGCCCGCAGTTCTACTTCCGTACCACCGACGTGACCGGTGCCATCTCCCTGAAAGAGGGTGTGGAAATGGTTATGCCGGGTGA
>NZ_JAUEDK010000020.1 GCF_030385785.1 Crenobacter oryzisoli | reverse complement strand
CAGCTGAAGGACGGGGCGGTGCTGATCGGCATGCTCGCGCCGTACAGCAACCCCGACCTGCCGAAGCTGGCCGCCAAGCAGGCGTCGGCGTTCGCGATGGAGCTGCTGCCGCGCACCACCCGCGCCCAGTCCATGGACGTGCTGTCCAGCCAGAACAACATCGCCGGCTACAAGGCGGTGCTGCTCGCCAACCACTATTACCCGCGCTTCATGCCGATGCTGATGACCGCTGCCGGCACGGTGAAGCCGGCGCGGGTGCTGATCCTCGGCGTCGGCGTGGCCGGCCTGCAGGCGATCGCCACCGCCAAGCGCCTCGGCGCGGTGGTCGAGGCGTTCGACGTGCGGCCGTCCACCAAGGAACAGGTCGAATCGCTCGGCGCCAAGTTCGTCGAGGTGCCGATGACCGACGCGGAGAAGGCCGCCAACGACGGCGTGTACGCCAAGGAGATGTCCGAGGACTACCAGCGCCGCCAGACCGAGCTAGTCGACAAGCACGCCAAGCAGGCCGACATCGTGATCACCACCGCGCTGATCCCCGGCAAGCCGGCGCCGCGCCTGTTGTCCGCCGCCACCGTGGCGGCGATGAAGCCGGGCAGCGTGATCGTCGACATGGCGGCCGAGAGCGGCGGCAACGTCGAATCGACCCGCTGTGGCGAGGTGGTGCACACCGACAACGGCGTCACCGTGGTCGGCACGGCCAACCTGCCGGGCCTGATGGCCGGCGATGCCTCGGCGCTGTACGCCAAGAACCTGCTGACCTTCCTGAGCCTGATGCTCACCAAGGAAGGCTTCTCGATCAATCTGGAAGACGAGCTGCTGGCCGCCACGCTGGTGACCCACGCCGGCGAACTGCGCTTCGGCCAGGCTGCCCCGGCCGCCGCTTCCGCCGCCCCGGCTGCCGTCCAGGCCGGCGCGTGACCGCATTCAGGAGAGTTTCATGGTTGTAGATCCGTTTATCACCAGCCTGACCGTGTTCGTGCTGGCCGTGTTCGTCGGCTACCACGTGGTCTGGAACGTCACCCCGGCGCTGCACACCCCGCTGATGGCGGTGACCAATGCCATCTCGGGCATCATCATCGTCGGCGCCCTGCTGCAGGTGGTCGACATCAACGGTGCACAGCTCACGCTGACCTCGGTGCTCGGCGCGATCGGCATCTTCCTCGCCAGCATCAACATCTTCGGCGGCTTCCTGGTGACCCAGCGCATGCTCGACATGTTCAAGAAGAAGCAACGCTAAGGAGCCGACCCGATGATCAATCTTTCTGCAATTCTCTATCTGGTCGCGGCGGTGCTGTTCGTCCTCGCGCTCAAGGGGCTGTCGTCGCCGACCTCGGCGCGACGCGGTAACACCTTCGGCATGATCGGCATGGTGATCGCCGTGGTCACCACGCTGATGATCATGGACAAGCCGGTGTGGGCGCTGCTCGGTGGCGCGATCGCCGCCGGCGCGCTGATCGGCACCTGGAAGGCCAAGACGGTCGAGATGACCGGCATGCCGGAACTGGTGGCGGCGATGCACTCGCTGGTCGGTCTGTCAGCGGTGCTGATCGCCGTGGCCGCGATCTTCCACACCGGCCAGGAGCACACCCCGGTCCAGAAGGTCGAGCTGTTCATCGGCGCCTTCATCGGCGCGATCACCTTCACCGCGTCGGTGATCGCCTACGGCAAGCTGTCCGGCAAGTTCGGCTCCAAGGCGGTGTCGTTCGGCGGCCAGCACCTGTTGAACCTGGTGCTGGCGCTCTCGATGGTCGGCTTCGGTCTCGCCTACTTCGTCACCGACAGCCACGCCGCCTTCCTGGCGATGCTGGCGGTGGCGCTGGTGCTGGGCGTGACCTTGATCATCCCGATCGGCGGCGCCGACATGCCGGTGGTGGTGTCGATGCTGAACTCGTACTCGGGCTGGGCGGCCGCCGGCATCGGCTTCACGCTGAACAACCCGGTGCTGATCATCGCCGGTGCCTGCGTCGGCTCGTCCGGTGCGATCCTGTCGTACATCATGTGCAAGGCGATGAACCGCTCGATCGTGTCGGTGCTGCTCGGCGGCTTCGGCGCCGAGGCGGCCGCCGGTGGCAGTGCGGCGTCCGGGCCGAAGAATTACAAGTCCGGCTCGGCCGACGATGCGGCGTTCCTGATGGGCAACGCCGACAGCGTGATCATCGTGCCGGGTTACGGCCTGGCGGTGTCGCGCGCCCAGCACGCGCTGCAGGAGTTCGCCGACAAGCTGACCGAGAAGGGGGTCAACGTGCGCTACGCGATCCACCCGGTGGCCGGCCGGATGCCGGGGCACATGAACGTGCTGCTGGCCGAAGCCGAAGTGCCGTACGAGCAGGTGCTGGAGATGGAAGAGATCAACTCCGACTTCTCCAACACCGACGTGGTGCTGGTGATCGGCGCCAACGACGTGGTGAACCCGGCGGCGCAGAAGGACAAGGGCAGCCCGATCTACGGCATGCCGATCCTGGAGGCGTACAAGGCGCGCACCACCATCGTGGTGAAACGCTCGATGAACGCCGGCTATGCCGGGCTCGACAACGAGTTGTTCTACATGGACAAGACCATGATGGTGTTCGGCGACGCCAAGAAGGTGGTTGAGGAGCTGGTGAAGGCGGTCGAGCACGCCTGATCGCCGCCGTTCCTGAGCCTGACCCGCCCTTCGGGGCGGCTTTTTAATTGCGCGGGCCTGCCTTGCCGGTGCGGCGGGGGCAGCGGGTTGGGCGAGCCGCATCGATGATGTCGGCTATGCCGGGCTCTATAACGAGTTGTTCAATATGCACAAGACAAAGCCCTTCAGTCTGCTTTCTTCTGGAGAAGATCGAGAGTCAAGGGGTCTGGCTCCCCTCCGAAGTACTTGACCAGCGCGTCTCGAAAAATTGTTGAATCGCACGCTGTTCGGTCAAACAACGTCATACAGGAACGGAACTTGAGTGTGTCCGGGTAGGAGAAGATCTGCTGGGCAGTAAGCCCCTCCAGGTTCAAAACAAGCTGCGTGCACTCTCTCAAACGCTCCCCCAGGAGCGGATGCTCAAGATAGGCCTTGGCTTCACCTTGAGACTTGATCGCATACTCCAGCGACATCGCACTGCTGCCAAGCCCGTCTATCTGCGGAAAGATGTACCATATCCAGTGCCCACGTTTTCGCCCCGCTCTCAACTCGCTGAGGACGGATTCATAGATACCGGCTTGAGCATCAATGAAACGCTGAAGGTTGTATGCATCATTCATGGCCATCTCCACGCGTTCAAGGGGTAATAATTGATACTAGCCCCCTACCCTCTTTGTTAATGGTATGGATGCCCCCTTGAGCGGGACGCGCCTTGAGGTATGGTGACTTTGGTCGATACACTGCCTGGCGGATAGAAGTACGGCAGTAACTCATGCTGCAAAAAGCGAAGAGGCCCAAAGGGCCTCTTCGCTTTTCCGCCATGATCAATTCAAGTCAGACTTCATTACTTCATGACTGGCTTTATTGTTTTTGGACATTAACACCAGGCTCTTCGCCCAGTCCACCCAACTGCAGAAAACATTTTTCTGCGAGTTCCATTCCTCGAGAGCGCAAAGGCTAGCGTGAAGGTGACGGCATATATTCCGCCCCTTCCAGGAACCCCAAAAGTTGCGCACGCCGCACGACCTGCTTGCGCGAGCCGACATCCAGCTTGCCAAACAGGTTTTTCAGGTGCCACTTGACCGTTTCCTCGCTCACTGACATTGCCATGGCAATTTCTTTGTTCGAGAGATTACGCGCCAATTGTTCAAGCAGATCCCGCTCCCTGGGCGTTAGCACCATGCTGGGAAGCGCACGCGGCGCCGAGACCCTGTGCTCCACAGGCGGACGGGCGACGCGCGGAATCTGGACGACCCCGCCGCCCTCCTCACTCTCCTCGGCCATGCGACGCGCCCAGTCGGCCAACGACGGATGAGCATCAGCAAGCGTGCGGGCCAAGCCGAAGGTTTGAGCTAGATTCATGGCTTCCCTGATTAAGGCCACACCGTCCTCACCAACATGGTCGAGCGCAAAGGCGCGCAGCGCCATGATGCAAATCCGGTAGCGGCCGAGCTTCATCGCATCCGCCTGCGGCGCCGCCACCGCAAGCGCCTCGAGCGCACCGCGCCAGTTCTGGGCCGATACAGCCACATAGGCGTGCGCCAGGCTCTGGAAGAAGGTCACCATGCGCCGCCATAGCGGGCCGTGCGCGGTATCGTTCTCGACGATCTCGTCGATCCGCTGCGCCAGCGCCCGGCAGGTTTCGGAACGGAAGCGCCAAGCATGGATGCGGATCTGCTCGGCCAGACTGATGACACACAGCTTGGGCAGGCCGCGCGCGACACCAGTGGTGTACATGGCTTCGAGCAAGTCGAGGGCGCGGTGTTCAACGCCCTGCGCCGCCGCCACGCGAGCCGCGGTACGGTAGGCATACATCACGGTTTCCGGCGTGCCGGTACGCTCCAGCACATCGAGACGATTGGCCAGCAAAGCAGCCGCCTCGTCGAGCTGGTCGCGCTCGTAGACCGCCGCGGCCAGCAGCGAGGCCAGCATGCACGACAGGGGATTGCGGCGGCCCAGCTCCAGCTCTGCCCCTGCCAGCGCCGGACGCAGCGCCTCCTCGGCAAGGCGATGCTGGCCCTCGACCAGATAACTCAAGCCGACCATGAAGCCGCCCCAGCGCGCCACGTAATTGCCCGGCTTGTCGATGCCAAAACTAGGGGCAAACTGCTGGTGGCGACGCACCTGTGCCGCATCGCCCCGCACGATGGCGCAGCCGGACAGACGATTGGCGTGGATCTGCAGCAGCCAGGGGTCACGGGTGGGCGGGGAGTTGGCCCATGGCTCAAAAAGTTCGACGAAACGGTCGGTATCGTCGCCGAAATACGCCGCCGCACTCATAATCAACGCGCATTCGTAGCGTAACTCGTCGTCAATGTTCGGGGTTGCGAGGAGACGCTCGACCTGCTGCTCGGCCTCCCTGTGGCGCTCGCTACGCGCCAACACCCACGCCGCCGCCAGACGCAAACGGGGGCGCTGCTCCAGATCTCTCTCCGAAAGGCGCTCAAGCCACTCGAGCACCGCCACCTGTTGGCCCTGCCTTACGGCATCGTAAAGACAGCGCTCGGCAAGATCGTACGCAACATGATATTCCCCAGCGGCATAGGCATGCCTTGCCGCCTCTTCCACCATACCGTGCTCGGCCAACCATTGCATGGCGCGTCCATGCAGTTCTGCCCTCTCCTTATCCGGCAACAGCGCGAATCGCGCACGCAACACATCACGCGCCAGCATATGCAAGCGGCTCCAAGCTCCATTTTCGCCGGCAACAAAGATGGGCGTTTCCCGCATCAGACGGGAGAGCAGTTCCTGCGCCTGCTCAAGACCGGTCAAAGCCTGGCAGAGGTCCGGATGAAGTCGATCGACCACCGCAATGCGCGTGAGAAAAGCCAGATCCTCAGCCGGCAGCTTCGAGATCAATCCATCGACGAAATAATCGCGCAGGTCACCAGCACTGGTAGACAAAGAGTTGACAACCGAACTCGGGTCACTGCCCCGCTCCATGGCGGAAAGAGCCAGTTGCAGGCCAAGCGGCCAGCCTTCGGTCAATTCATGCAAACGGGCACAGGTGTCCGCATCCACTCTCGCGCCAAAGCGATTGCGGATCAATGCAATCGTCTCATCAAACCGAAAACGGAGAATCTCCGGGCCAAGCACCACGCATTGCCCATAGCTGCCCAGGTCGGCGACCGCCGAATCAACCCCACCCCGTGCCGCCACAACAATCCGCAAGTTGCGCGGGGCGTTGTGCATGAGGTACGCCAACGCTGCCAGGCTCGCCTCCGGCAGAGAGTCGGCCTCATCAATGAACAGAACCAAATCCAGCGCGGACATCGCCAACTCGGCGAGCCAGGCTGTCATGCCCTCCAGTTCTCCCACCGCCGCTGTAGCGCCCTCCAGCAGGACGCGCCCGAAAGCTGGGCGTGCCGCGCCCACTCTGACAGCGTGGACCAGGCCTTGCAGGAAGCGATATGGATCGTCCCGGCCGTCCACCGACAACCAGGCGACCGCCGCGCCCTGCGTCAAATACTCGCGTCGCCACTGCGCAAGCAGGGACGTTTTCCCAAAGCCCGCGGGTGCCTGCACCACGATCAAGCGGTGCTCTCGCAGGCTTTCCTCAGCGGAGCCAAGCCGGGACCGGACCAACAAATGTCGTGGGGCTTTCGGGGGGGTTGTCTTGAGAACAAATTCGGTAACGGCGCCGAATACGCCACTAATCGCTGAGGTCATCAAGCTGCGCCTATAGGCTAAGTCGAACACCCTCCATGCAGGCAAGAAAGGATGTAACGCGAGGTCTGGCCGGCAAAACACCATCAGTTTGCCCACTTAGCAATCGGGCTACAAATGGCAATCCTTTTATAAAGGATCATTCGAATCGTCAAACCAGGTCAACCCCCCCCCTCCCTCCCTTTTCTGAGTAGGGCATCGGAAAGAGCATGGCTTTACGCTAAGTTCAGGATCACTCTTAGTTATTGGGGAAAGTCGGATGACGTATCAAGACGTCTGCGCCCAGGGGCATATTGCACCAGGGCATTCGCTTGCCGTACGGATCAGCGGTCAGGACGTCGCGCTGTTCAATGTGAATGGCGCCATCCATGCAATTGAGAACGCTTGTCCTCACATGGGCTCGGCACTCTCAGGCGGTTGCATCTCCGGGCGCACTGTAGCCTGCCCCGCACATGGTTTGCGCTTCGACGTCACGACCGGTGCTCATGTCAGCTCTCCTGCACTTACTGTTCCCACCTTCCCAGTCAGGATAGTTGACGGGAGGGTGCTGGTCTCGGTCGCTGGATGAAAAACAATCATCTTTAAGTTTATTGCAGGAGCCGCCCGCCATGTACCGACACCTACTAGTCCCCATCGACGACACCGATCTTTCCATCGAAACGGTGAGCCGCGCCGTCGAGTTTGCACGCACCCTTGATGCCCGCATCACCTTTTTTCACGCGCAGCCCGACCATGCCGCCTCGCTGTTCTGCACGGCGGAAGCCCCAGGGTGCATCGCGCCGGCGGAATTCACCTACGTCTACGAAAACCGGACGCGTGAATTGCTCGCCAAGGCCGAATCAGCCGCGCGAGCGCAAGGCGTACCGTGCGACTCTGGAAGTTCCGTCAACGACAGTCCGTATCAAGCCATCCTCGCCACCGCGCGCGACGCCGGCTGCGACCTGATTTTCGTTGCTTCGCACTGCAAGAGTGGCAGCATCGGCACGATGCTCGGCTCACAAACGCTCAAGGTGCTGATGCACAGCGACATTCCGGTATTGGTCTCCGCGACCAGCCAGTCCTCCTTGTCGGCCCAAGCCATCGCAATCATCCGCGACGAACACCGCTCGCTCGCCGCCGTTCTGCACGCGTGGCTCTATCTGATCCAAACGGCGGAAGAGCACGGTCACGCGCCAGACATCGAATTGATGCAGTCCATGATGCGTTATATCCAGACATTTCCAGCAATGCTGCATCATCCTAAAGAAAACGAGTACCTCTTCCGCAAGTTGCGCGAACGCACTTCGGAAGTCAATGCAGAGCTCGACGAGCTGGAACGCCAACATCAACGAGATACGCAACTCATCATGGAGCTGGCTGTCATCGTCGACAAATACGCCGCGGGCGAATCCTCGCTGGAGGATCTGAAAGACACCGTCGATCGATATGCCAAATTTATGTGGGAGCATTTGGGCCGCGAGGAAGGCGTCATCATTCCGGCGGCACAGCGCCATTTGACCGAAGCCGATTGGAACGAAATCAAGAATGCTTTTTGCGGCAACCATGATCCGCGTTTCAGCGGCAACACCGAAACCGAATTCAAGCACTTGTTTTCGCGCATCGTGAATTTAACCGCCCCCATTGCTAGTTGAGTCGCTAGCGGCACGACATATTTACCTAGCGGGCCCAGCGCCCGCACGGATGAACAGGAGATCAAGATGGCACATGCCATTCGCTTTTACGAAGCCGGCGGACCGGAAGTTCTGAAATACGAGGAAGTAACCGTCGGCGCACCCGGCCCGGGGCAGGTGCGCCTGCGCCACGAAGCGGTCGGCCTCAATTTTGCCGACACCTATTTCCGCACCGGCCTGTATCCGATCCCACTGCCTGCAGGCATGGGGGTGGAAGCTGCTGGCGTGGTTGAAGCTGTCGGCGAAGGCGTGACCAACGTTGCCGTGGGTGATCGCGTCACCTACACCGGTTTCGTCAACACGCTGGGCGCCTACAGTACCGAACGCCTGATTCCGGCCGCCCCGCTGATCAAACTGCCGGAAGGCATCAGCTGCGAAACCGCCGCCGCCATGACCATGCGCGGCCTGACATCCTCCTACCTGATGCGCCGCATCTGGGACTTCAAAGCCGGCGACACTATTCTGCTGCACGCGGCCGCTGGCGGTGTGGGGCTGATCGTCTCGCAGTGGGCCAAGGTTCTCGGTCTGAACGTGATCGGCACCGTCTCGAGCGATGCCAAGGCGGAAATCGCCCGCGCTCACGGTTGTGATCACACCATCAACTACAGTCACGAGGACGTGGCCAAGCGCGTGCGCGAGCTGACCGATGGCGTCGGCGTGAATGTGGTGTTCGACAGCGTCGGCAAGGACACTTTCGAGGCTTCGCTCGATTCGCTCAAGCGCCGCGGCCTGATGGTATGCGTTGGCACGGCCTCCGGCCCGATTCCGCCGTTCAACCCGCAGATTCTGGCGATGAAGGGTTCGCTCTACCTGACCCGCCCGGCCCTGGCCGACTACATCGCCGATCCGGCAGAGAAGGACGAACTCGCTGCCGAGCTGTTTGGCCATGTGGCCGCCGGCCGCATCAAGATCGAGATCAACCAGCGTTACGCGCTCGAGGATGCCGCACAGGCACACCGCGATCTGGAATCGCGCAAGACGACCGGCTCGTCGGTGTTCGTCATCTGATCGCGCTCAAGGAGTCAATCTCATGCGTATCGAACAACTGACTTATGCGCTCGGAGCCGAACTGACCGGTGTCAAGCTGGCCGATGCCATTCACGACGACGGACTGTTCGCCGAAATCCGTGCGGCTCTGCTGGAACACCGCGTGCTTTTCTTGCGCGATCAGGACATGACCCGTGCCGATCACGTGGCCTTTGCGCGCCGTTTCGGTGAGCTGGAAGATCATCCGGTTGCCGGCAGCGATCCGGAGTACCCCGGCTTGGTGCGTATCTACAAGAACCCGGACCAGCCGATGGACCGGTATGAAAACGCCTGGCACTCGGACACCACATGGCGCGAAGCGCCGCAGTTCGGCGCCGTGCTGCGCTGCGTAGAATGCCCACCGGTCGGCGGCGATACCATGTGGGCCAACATGGTACTGGCGTATGAGAAGCTGCCGGAAGAGATCAAGACGAAGATCGCCGGCCTGCGAGCCCGTCACAGCATCGAAGCGAGCTTTGGGGCCGCCATGCCGATCGAAAAACGCCTGGCGCTGAAGGAACAGTTTCCCGATCCGGAGCATCCCGTGGTGCGCATACATCCGGAAACCGGAGAAAAGATTCTGTATGTAAACGCCTTCACCACGCACTTCACCAACTATCACACGCCGGCCAATGTGCGTTTTGGCCAGGACCTGGTATTTGCCGGTACTGAATTGCTGCGCTATCTGATCAGCCAGGCCTACATCCCGGAATACCAGGTTCGCTGGCGCTGGAAGCCGAACAGCGTGGCCATCTGGGACAACAGCGCCACCCAGCATTACGCGGTGATGGACTACCCGCCGTGCCATCGCAAGATGGAGCGCGCCGGCATCATCGGCAGCAAGCCGTTTTAACCCCTTGATTGAATGGATGCCAAACCTGCCCTGAACGGGCAGGCAGGGCCAACTCACGTCTAAAGAAGGAACACATCATGCAATTTCTTGACGATTCGCTGCACCCGGAGAACCAGGACAAGGTTGTAATCACCGTTGCCCCGTACGGCCCGGAATGGATGCCGGAAGACTATCCGGAAGACATCCCGGTGACCATGGAAGAGCAGATCCAGAAAGCCGTTGACTGCTACGAGGCCGGCGCCACCGTACTGCACCTGCACGTGCGAGAACTGGACGGCAAGGGCTCCAAGCGCTTGTCCAAGTTCAACGAGCTGATCGACGGCGTGCGCAAGGCCGTGCCGGACATGATCATCCAGGTGGGCGGTTCGATCTCGTTCGCGCCGGAAGACGACGGCCAGGCTGCCAAGTGGCTGAGCGATGACACCCGTCACATGCTGGCCGAGCTGACCCCGAAGCCAGACCAGGTGACGGTGGCGATCAACACGGTGCAGATGAACATCACCGAACTCTTGACCCTGGAAGATTGTGCCGGCACCACGCTGGCCGACCCGGTCTTCCGCGCCGCTTACAGCGAAATGACCGTGCCAGCCGGCCCGGCTTGGGTGGAAGAGCACCTCAAGCGCCTGCAAGCCGCCGGCGTCCAGCCGCACTTCCAGCTCACCGGCATGCACTCGATGGAAACCCTGCTGCGCCTGGTGCGCCGCGGCGTGTACAAGGGTCCGCTGAACCTCACCTGGGTGGGTATCGGCGGCGGCTTCGACGGCCCGAACCCGTTCAACGTGATGGAGTTCGTCCGCAGTGCTCCGGATGGCGCTTGCCTGACGCTGGAATCGCTGATGAAGAACGTGCTGCCGATCAACATGATGTCGATGGCTATGGGCTTCCACCCGCGTTGCGGCATCGAAGACACCCTGATCGACCAGCGCGGCAACCGCATGACGTCGGTCGAGCAGGTCAAGCAGCTGGTGCGCGTGGCCAACGAACTGGGGCGCGACGTGGCCAATGGCAAGGAAGCGCGCGAGATCTACAAGATCGGCACTTGGTACGACAGCGTAGATGAAACGCTGGCCGCGCTCGGCATGGCGCCGAACCGCCAGCCAGGCGTGAAAAACGTACCACTGCGCAAATAAACCCCTACTGCAGCCAAGGCCGGCTACGGCCTTGGCTACCTGAGCAGTGGCGCCTATGCCAACAAGAAACTGAGCAGGCATCACTTACCCATTTGCGTCAAGTCGAAGGGCCTCATCGTGGTAATGCACACAGCAAAAACTATGACGTCGGATTACGCTGACCCATCCTCCATTTCCCGATCCTATGCCTGGCTGGTCTTTGCGCTGACATTCGGCCTGCTCTTGTCCGACTATATGTCGCGCCAAGTGCTCAATGCGGTTTTCCCGCTGCTGAAGGCTGAATGGGGGTTGTCCGACACGCAGCTCGGTTCGCTCAGCAGCGTGGTGGCCTTGATGGTGGGTCTGCTGACCTTTCCCTTATCGGTACTGGCCGACCGCTGGGGTCGGGTAAAGAGCATTATCCTGATGGCCTCGATCTGGGGGCTAGCAACGCTGGGCTGTGCGCTGGCTAGCAATTTTGGCGAAATGCTCATCGCGCGCTTTTTCGTGGGCGTTGGCGAAGCCGCTTATGGCAGCGTGGGTATTGCTCTTATTTTGAGCATTTTCCCGTCGCGACTGCGCGCGACACTGACCGGCGCTTTCATGGCCGGAGGCGCCTTCGGCTCGGTGCTCGGTATGGCGATTGGCGGCATGATCGCCGTACACATGGGCTGGCGCTGGTCGTTCGGCACTATGGCCATTTTCGGCCTGTTGCTGGTCTTGGCTTACCGTCTGACCGTGACCGAAAACAGGTTGAGCACCCAAGAGAGAAATGACACCTGCACTGACCGAATCAAGGTCGCAAAGGACCTTGAAATCGGTGCCCTGCTAAAAAGCCTGTTCTCCACCCGATCGGTGCGTTGCGCCTACATCGGTAGTGGTCTGCAACTGTTCGTGATGGCTGCGATGATGGCCTGGACCCCGAGCTACCTGAACCGTTATTACGCGATGCGCCCAGACAAGGCCGGTGTGGTTTCGGCCGCCTTTGTGCTGGTCGCAGGCATGGGCATGGTGTTGTGCGGCATCATCACCGACCGTTTCAGCCAAAAAGACCCGGCGCGTAAGTGGAGCTTTGCCATCTCCTACAGCCTGATCTCATTCACCTGCATGAGCTTAGCGCTGCAACTTCCTGCTGGTCCGCTACAGCTGGCCTTGCTGGCAACCGGAGTTTTCCTTGTTGCAGGCACCTCCGGGCCGGCTGGCGCCATGGTAGCTCGCCTGACGCCGACCTCGATCCATGCCACTGCCTTCGCCACCTTGACCCTGGCCAACAACCTGCTGGGGTTGGCACCCGGGCCATTCATCACCGGCATGCTGGCCGACCACTTTAACCTGTTGATGGCCTTACGCATCATTACTCTCATGGGTCTCCTCGCCTGCATCATGTTCATGTTCGGCAAACGCACTTACCGCAAGGATCTGAGCTATCTGGATGCCATGCGCGATCACGCCAAAACCCAAGCCCTGCTCTAGGAACCTCGCATGAATATCGACAAGAACACCACCATCCTGATCGTTCCCGGCTTGCGCGACCACGTGCCGGAACATTGGCAGACCCTGCTGGAAGAGCAGTTGGTTAAGGCTGGCCAGAAAGTACGGTCGGTGCCGCCGCTGGAAACCGACAAGTTAAGCTGTGCAGCCCGGGTTGCCGCGATGCAGCAGGTGGTTTCCGAAATCGACGGCCCGATCGTAATCGTGGCGCACAGCGCCGGCTGCATGATCACCGTGCAATGGGCGCAGCAGCACAGCCGCCCCATCCAGGGTGCCCTGCTGGCGGCACCGGCCGACCTGGAGTCGCCGATGCCGGCCGGCTACCCGAGTACTGATGCCATCGCAGCCAACAGCTGGCTGCCGATCCCGCGCAAGGCACTCCCCTTCACTTCCATCGTGGCCGCCAGCAGCAACGATCCGCTCGGCCAGTACCAGCGCGTAGTGGAAATGGCCCAGGCCTGGGGCAGCCGTGTGGCTGACATCGGTGCTGTGGGGCACCTCAACCCGGCCGCCGGATTCGGTCCGTGGCCGCAGGTGCATGATTTCATCCACGAGTTGTGCGGCGCGTGATGAAACCGAAAATGAAGTTCGAAGTCTTCTTCGACCTAATCTGCCCTTGGTGCTGGATCGGCAAACGTCATTTCGACAGCGCGCTGGCGCAATTGAGCGCCAGCCAGCCGGACGTCGAAGTGAGCACGGTGTGGCACCCCCTCGTCCTGTTGCCGGAGACCCCGCCCCTGGGAAGACCCTATCAGGAGTTCTACCTGCAGCGCCTGGGCAGTGCCGCCAACGTGGCACAGCGCCGGGCGCAGGTACAGGGTGCCGGGCGCTTGGCCGGCCTCGAATTTGATTTCGAAAGCATCGAAGTGCTGCCCAACACCATGGCCGGGCACCGCCTGATCCAGTACGCCGGTCAGCTCGGCGGGCCGAAACGGCAAGAAGCGCTGATCGAAGTGCTGTTCCAGGCCTATTTCCAGCACGGCCTGGATATCGGCCGGCCGGCCGTACTCGCGAGCCTGGCGGCCCGTTGCGGGATGGAGCCTCAAGAAGTGGCGGCCTACCTTGCCTCGTCGGCCGGGATGGCCGAGCTTCGCCACGCCCAGCAACTGGCACAGCACCGAGGTATCAGCGGCGTGCCGCACATCGTGCTCAATCACTCCATCCCACTCTCCGGCGCCAACCCGCCGGAGGTGTTGCTGGAAGCGATGCAGCTTGCGCTACGCACCGACCCGGCCACTGACCCGATTTAACTGCAACCTCCCCTGCCTGGAGCGATGTCATGAACAAACTCTACCCCAACGCGCAAGCCGCGCTGGCCGATATCGTGCGCGACGGCCAAACCCTGGCCGTCGGCGGCTTCGGCCTGTGCGGCATTCCGGAAGCCTTGATCACCGCGCTGCGCGACAGCGGTGCGCGCAGCCTCACCTGCATCAGCAACAATGCCGGTATCGACGACATCGGCCTCGGCATGCTGCTGACCACCCGTCAGATCAAGAAGATGGTCTCGTCCTATGTGGGCGGCAACAAGGAATTCGAGCGTCAATATCTGTCTGGCGAGCTCGAACTGGAGTTCACCCCACAAGGCACGCTGGCCGAGAAGCTGCGGGCCGGCGGTGCCGGCATCCCGGCCTTCTACACCCGCACCGGCGTTGGTACCGTGGTGGCTGAAGGTAAGGAAGTTCGCGAGTTCAATGGTGTGCCGCACATCCTCGAACATTCGCTCACCGCCGATATCGCGCTGGTCAAGGCGCTGAAGGCCGACAAGGCCGGCAACCTGGTATTCAACAAGACTGCGCGCAACTTCAACCCGGTATGCGCGATGGCCGGCCGCATCACCGTGGCCGAGGTCGAAGAACTGGTGGAAATCGGCGAACTGGGCGCGGATGAAGTCCACCTGCCCGGCATCTACGTCGACCGCATCGTAGTCAACGCTTCGCCCGAGAAGCGCATCGAACAACTCACCGTGCAGAGCTAAGGAGACCCGATATGGCATGGACCCGCGATGAAATGGCCCGCCGTGCGGCGCAAGAGCTGCAGGACGGCTTCTACGTGAACCTCGGCATCGGCCTGCCCACCCTGGTGGCCAATCACATTCCGGAAGGAATGGACGTATGGCTGCAGTCCGAGAACGGCCTGCTCGGCATCGGTCCGTTCCCGACCGAAGAGCAGGTCGACCCGGACCTGATCAACGCCGGCAAGCAGACCGTAACCGCCGTACCGGGCGCCTCCTACTTCTCCAGCGCCGACTCGTTCGCGATGATTCGCGGCGGCCACATCGATCTGGCCATTCTAGGTGCCATGGAAGTGGCAGAGAACGGCGATCTGGCCAACTGGATGATCCCGGGCAAGATGATCAAGGGCATGGGCGGCGCGATGGACCTGGTAGCCGGTGCACGCCGGGTGGTGCTGTTGATGGAACATGTCGCCAAGGGCAACGCACACAAGATCGTCAAGCAATGCAGCTTGCCCTTGACCGGCGTGCGCTGCGTGAACCGCATCATCACCGACCTGTGCGTCATCGACGTGACCGCGGATGGCCTCAAACTTGTCGAACTCGCGCCCGGCGTGACGGTGTCCGATGTCCGCGAGTTAACCGGCGCACCGCTGGTGGAAGCGCTTCCCGCATAATGCTTAAAGCATAAAAATCGGTTTACCCGCCCCCTCGAACCAGGGGGCGTGCTTCACAACCGATCCCATTACATTAGCGCAAGAATCAACTCGATAAGATCGCCCTGAGGAGCGGATGTCTCCCTGGACAGACCACCCTGGGCGTCGCTCATGCAGAGGGACTCCTTCATGTCACAAGCTTCCGATGACAAACTGCCCGGCCGCCGTCGCTTTCTACGCGATGCGGTAGCGCTGGCGCTGACCGCCTCCCCGCTCGCCTCGCTGGCCGCCAATGCGGAAGAGACAGCGGAAGAGGTCACCTACGCTGCCGGGCCGCGGCCGTTGGTGGCCTATCCGCAGAAACGCCCGCTGCTGGTGGTCAGCACTCGGCCGCCACATCTGGAAACCCCATTCGAGGTGTTCAACGAGGGGGCTATCACCCCGAATGACGCCTTCTTCGTCCGCTACCACCTGGCCAACTTCCCCACCCGTATCGACCCGGAGACTTACCGGTTGAACGTCAAGGGCCTGGTCGAGACTCCGCTGTCGCTTTCGCTCGCCGAGCTCAAATCGCTCGCCCAGCCGGTGGAAGTGGTGGCGGTCAACCAGTGCTCCGGCAACAGCCGCGGCTTTTCCATGCCGCGCGTGTTCGGCGCGCAGTTGGGCAACGGCTCCATGGGCTGTGCCCGCTGGTTGGGCGTACCACTCAAGGCAGTGCTGGCCAAGGCCGGCATCAAGGCCGCCGCCAAACAGGTAAGCTTCCGCGGTCTGGACAAGCCGGTGTTGCCAACCACCCCTGAGTTCATCAAGGCACTGGACATCGATCACGCCATGAACGGCGAACCGATGATCGCCTGGTCGATGAACGGCACTGACCTGCCCTTCCTCAACGGCTATCCGATCCGCCTGGTGGTACCGGGCTACTTCGGCACCTACTGGGTCAAGCACCTGAGCGAAATCGAAGTGCTCGACCACACCTTCGACGGCTTCTTCATGGCCAAGGGCTACCGCGTGCCGGACAACGATTGCCAGTGCGTGGCGCCAGGCACCGTGGCGGCGAAGACCAAGCCGATCTCCAAGCTGGCTGTGCGCAGCTTCATCACCAATGTGAAGCACGGCGACGTATTGCCACTGCAGCGGATGGTTGCACTCAAAGGCATCGCCTTCGATGACGGCAGCGGCATCACCAAGGTGGAAGTGTCGAGCGACGGCGGCCAAAGCTGGCAGACCGCCACTCTTGGGCAGGATCTCGGCCGCTATGCCTTCCGCCCATGGCGGCTCGACATCAAGCTTGCCAGCAAGGGCACCACCCAGCTGATGGTGCGCGCCAGCAACCGGGTCGGCGAAACGCAGCCGCTGCACGCCGACTGGAACCCGGGCGGCTACCGCCGCCACGCGGTGGAAACCTACCACGTGATCGTTGCCTGAGGAGGGCCGCATGAAATTCGTCACTGCCCTGCTGGGCACCGTACTGGTCGGCGCCGCGCTGATGGCCGCGGCCAGCCCTCTGGAAATCAAACTGCCGCCGGAAACTGCCGCGTTCAAACCCAGCCCCTTGCCGGGCTATGCGTTAGCACAGCAGAAATGTTCGATCTGCCATTCGGCCGACTACATCAACTACCAGCCGCCCGGCCTGAGCCTGGCGCAATGGACTGGCGAAGCAAGCAAGATGCAGCACGCCTATGGCGCGCCGATCAGCGATGAGGAAGTGAAGATCATCGGCACCTACCTCGCCACCACCTACGGCAGTGCCAAGGTCGACGCCGCCGCGGTGGTCGCCTCCTCCGGCATTGCCAGCCAGCCGGTTCCTGCAGCAATGCCACCGAGCAATGCCATGGCCCTGCTGCAAGGCAACGGCTGTCTGGCCTGCCATGCCATCGACCACAAGGTGGTCGGCCCGGCCTACCGCGATGTTGCCGCCAAGTACGCACATGACCCACAGGCACAAGGCAAAGTAGAAGCCAGCATACGCAACGGCGGCAGCGGCCGCTGGGGGGCTGTGCCGATGCCGCCGTTCTCCCAGCTGAGCGCGCAGGATATACACACGCTGGCCGGCTTCATCCTACATCAATAACTTTTCTGCCCCCTCCTTGTGAGGGGGGTTTGCCTCATCGCTAGCAGCTAGTCTGTCGAGAGAAAGATTGGGGCAAAGTTGGATGCAGCCCCTCGGTTGCCTGCTTTCTTTTATTACGCAGTTTTTCAGACATCCTCGAGCATTGTTCCATATAACCAATCAATTCGTTCTATATTCTGCGTTGGAATATAGAATTCATTGTCGCGATAATTGCTCATCTTCCTGACCACTGAATGATCGAGAACGCGATGTCACTCCAACCAGAAGTCTCTCTTTTGACTGGAATAACCCCGGCCACATCTCGCCCATTGGTTTGGTTGCGAACCTATACACCAGGCATCGCCCTGTGCATTGCCGTCACGCTGGCGGCTTTCGGGTTGCAATTGGCTGAACAACGTGTGTTCGGGCGCGCGTGGCTGGAAGCATTGGTCCTCGCCATTCTCATTGGCACGGCGGTGCGCAGCCTCTGGAAGCCAGCCCTTTACTGGCATGCAGGGATCAACTTCAGCGCCAAGACCTTGCTGGAAATTGCCGTGGTCCTGCTGGGCGCCTCGTTAAGTGCACAGACCCTAAAGGCAGCCGGAGCGGGACTGCTGGCAGGCATCGTGGCCGTCGTTGCGGTGACTATCTTGACCAGCTACGGTATCGGGCGGCTACTTGGCTTGCACCACCGGCTAGCCATGCTGGTTGCTTGTGGCAACTCGATCTGCGGTAACTCGGCGATCGCCGCTGTGGCTCCGGTAATCCGGGCACATGGCGATGATGTGGCCGCATCGATTGCCTTTACCGCAGTGCTTGGCGTCATCGTCGTGCTCGGCCTGCCGCTGCTTGTTCCCCTGCTCCACCTTAGCAACCTGCAGTACGGCGTACTGGCCGGATTGACGGTCTATGCAGTGCCGCAGGTGCTGGCTGCTACGATTCCTGTTTCGGCGCTTAGCGCCCATCTCGGAACGCTTGTCAAACTGGTCCGCGTGCTGATGCTCGGCCCTGTGATCCTCGTTTTGTCGATCGTTTCATCTCGTAGCGCAGACCTGACTACATCGCCATCCGCGCAGAAGAAGCCGCAACTCGCTTGGCACAAAATCGTGCCATGGTTCATTGTCGGCTTTCTGGTGCTAGTTGGCCTCCGCTCGGCCAACCTCGTTCCTACGGTATTGCTCCAGCCGATCAGCAGTATGGCGAACGTGTTGACGATCATCTCGATGGCAGCACTGGGTCTCGGCGTCGATGTAAGAATGGTTGCCAAGGCCGGACCCCGCGTGACACTCGCAGTGGTGCTGTCGATTGTCGCGCTCACCCTCATCAGTCTCATGTTGATCCGAGCGCTGGGCTTGGCATGAGAAAAGTTTGAGATTTGCTGAAAACCATGACCCTCGATCAACTTCGTATCTTTGTTGCAGTTGCAGAGCAGCAGCATGTAACGCGAGCGGCAAACACTCTGGCGCTTTCGCAATCGGCGGTGAGTAGTTCAATCGCCGCCCTTGAAGCGCAGTATGACATCAAGTTGTTTCACCGGATTCGCCGGAATATCGTGCTGACTGATGCCGGTCGGCAGTTTCTCGACGAGGCACGCGCAGTGCTCACCCGCGCCTCGTCGGCCGGGAATATGCTGTCAGATCTAGCCGGATTGCGGCGTGGCACATTATCGCTGGCCTCGAGTCAAACGGTGGCCAACTACTGGATACCGAAAGTGATGCAGCGCTTTCGTACGCGTTATCCTGGCATTTCGCTGAACCTCACGATCACAAATACCGAACAGGTCGTCCGGCAAGTTGATGAAGGAACTGTCGATCTCGGTTTCGTGGAAGATCAGGTAGACACCAATGGGCTGGAAATACGCGCGGTTGCCCAGGATGAACTAATGCTCGTGGTTGCCCCCACTCATCCGTGGGCCGGCCACGATTCGATGTCAGCCGATATAGACATGCGCGACAGCATCTGGGTATTGCGTGAACAGGGATCGGGCACCCGCGGGATCTTCGAAAAGATGGTGCGAAGCTCAGGGGTCGATCCCTCCGAGCTCGAGATCGGGCTTGAACTCCCATCGAATGAAGCGGTACGCACCGCGGTCGAGGCTGGCGCTGGCGCGACCGTGATGTCCCGACTGGTCGCCGCCGGCTCGCTCAGTGCAGGGACGCTGACGGCACTCCACTGGCCTCTGCCGTCGCGGAATTTCCTGATGCTGCGACACGAGCAGCGCTATGTGACAGAGGCGATGCGTGCGTTCTTTGAGATGGCCTTGGAATAGCTCGGCCATGATGACCGGCCAGTAGGCTTTGCTATCTATTGGCCGCACAAGGTGGGGCGGCTGGTGGCATCGACATGGGCGCTGTCGACTTTGACACGTTGCCGGATGGCCAGACACGCCGCTCAACAGCTTCAAACGATATGAAGACCGCTTACGCCGTGCGCTGCAGGTCATGAGCCGCAAAACCCAGTTAATAGCAATTAAAAAAAGTCGAAAGCCAGCGCTCAGCGCTTTCCCCCCATCGGCAACGTTCGCTGCGACTACCTGCACAACACCTCAACGGCCATCAGCCAAAACAAGCAATAGTGTGTATAGAGGATTGGCCGGACGGAATCTGTCCAAGTCGGCGGCAGGCAATGCAGAGCAACCGGATAAGCCGGCTCGGGCTCCATCCAGGCACACATCCCTCCCCGAATCAGGGCTGGTTCGAGTTCCGCCGCCAGCTCGATTACAAGCCCCCTACCCATGCTGCGACCACATGTCGGCAGACAACTGGCGCACACAAGTGCAGTTCGCATCTTCGAATGCGGCTGCGAGGAAAACGCCGATCCGGTCGGCGCGATCAAACAAAACTCAGCAAAGCAGTCTTGGCTAGGTGTGCGGCCGTAGACAGTACAAGTATTACGGCAAGGAGGCGCAACGCTGTAGAAGGATCTTTGTTAGCCGATCCAAGGGCGCGGCACGCCCGGTTGGCAGGAGAAGAGAGAGATGCTGTGAGGTCACCAGCTGCAGGCCCCCACCGGAGAGATTCGCTCAGGCACTATGCCTGAGCGAGCGCCGTAGAAATCCCCCGGCCTTAGGCGGGGGGAGGATGTCGATTAGAACTTGGTCTTGAAGGTAAGCAATACGTTGTTACGATCGCTCAACAAGGCACTCAGACCAGCATAAGACGAAATAGTCCCGTTTGGTGCGACGCGATACCCCCCAAAGAATGCGGTGTATCTGAGGTCGATCTGATATTTGGAATTCACCAGGGCGCCTATACCGGCCGAATAACTACCGGTACCTTTATTACCCCCCAAAGGCACCGCTGATTCACCACTGATGCCGGTCGAATAGACCAACGGCATGGACAGATCTACCCCCGGAAATACCTGGTTCCAGGTTGGAGCGAAGTAGGCGTTCATGCCAAAGAATTCGCGGGTGGACTTGTCGATACCGGTATAGGCCGAATTGCCACGGTACTGTGCAAAGCCTTCGGTTACCGACAAGAGCCGGTTATAGGTCAGCTCAGCTTGGAGGAAGGCTTTATCGAACAGCGGGGTCTTACCGAAAACCTTGGTGTCGTTCAATGCAACGTGCAGCGTTTTACCGACTGCACCGCCCGTGTCGCCCTGTTGAGGGATAGCAGCGATAAAGCCTGGCTGGCCCGCCTTGGCAGGTGACACGGTGAGGATTGGCTGGCTAGCCAATGGCATGTTATCCCGATAGCTCACATCCATCCCCACCTTGTTGCCTGCTATGACCTTCGACAAGCTCAAGCCATAGATATCTATGTCATTGGCATAGGCAATGTGGTATTGCTTGCGTACCGGGTCGAGTATTACCGTATCCGGCAGCGTATCGGAGGTGCGGCGGTAAATCAGGCTGATGGAGCCGCCAAACCAGCTTGGACTCCACTTTGTATTGACGCCAAAGTCACCGGTTTTGTTTGGGGTCAGGTCATAGCCACGGAAAGCGAGACCGCCGAGAATGTTGGGAACGTAAGCGGTTTCGCCACCATCCAGCGCCAGGTCGTACATGCCCAGGTAAGACCCTGCCTCCGGGAAGCGAGAATGCTGCCAGTCGAGGAAGTATTCCCCACCAAAAGACCACTGCGGTGAGAGCGTATAGTCTGCGGTCACCTGTTCGCGAGGTAGAAACACTTCCTGGGGTTCGTTGCGCGGGACGCTGTACAATTTGCCGAGATCGTACGCGTATTGCCCATAGTTGATGCCATGCAGAAGCGTCTGCGTGCTGTTGCCCCAGGATTGCAGGCTCTTGCCCGCTGTGATGTCGAGTTTTTGCTGACCGCCGAGGTCGAAGTTACGAAACGCGTAGGCTTCCAGCAGTTCCCCCGAGGGGCCGTGGGCGTAGCGATCAGTGTAGCCACTCAGACCGACCGTTGGCTTTCCGTTTACCAGGTGATTGGGGGTGGGATTGGGATTATTCAGGTTGTCGTAGGCAGCATCGTACCAGGCCGCCCCACTGACACGAACCCCCATCTTGTGCTTGTAATCAAGCTCGAATTGGCTAAATAGATCGATGCGTTCTGAAGTGAACTCGCCTTTGTTGAAGTTCAGATCGCCATCGTTATAGTTTGGTGATTTTGCGATGTGCGGGTCTTGGCTTGACGTCCGGCGCGATAAGTCTAGTTTGACGGCAGTGTCCCAATGGCCGGTCAGGTCGCTATTCTCGGCACCGAACTCGAATGCTTGAGCCGACATAACAGTCAGCGCTGCTACCGTTGCAGCAGTAAGCACAGGCAACTTCAATTTGAAGTTTATTATATTGTTTTTTTGCATGATCTCCTCCCTCTACTTATTTTTAAGTATTCACTACACATTTGAAATGTAAGTTAACGAGAAAATTAACCCATTGTTCTAAGTTATAGTGAACATGTGATCGACGATCAAACCTAGCTGCTATGTGGCTCGGCCAAACACGCGAGGTGCCTTTCCGAAGGAAAGCGGGTAGATAGCGCAGGAGCACCATCCGTCCGATGACAACAATATGCTTGGCTTTACAAATACCCCCCCCCTATGCAGAGGAGGAGGGGTAAGAAAAGAGGGGGGAGGAGTGGTGACGTTTCGTTTTTACAAGATAAAAACTTAAGCCAATGGCATTTTCATGCAAAATACTTTCAATTTAGTCGCAACAAAGTAAAACGTAACTGATTATTGCTATTTCTCGAAGAGCGACAAAAGTGCTTGCTGCTCATCGGCCACTTGGTACAGAGTTTCGGCCGCTCGCTTGAACTTTGCCACTGTCGTTTGATTCTCGATCGCCAAAGCATTCATCTTCTCCATACTACTGGCGATATTTTGCGAAGCCTCGGTTTGCTGCGCCAAGGTGGCTGAGATTTCATGCGAACTCCGTGCGACCCCGCTACTTATCAACTGAATATTGCCGAGTGCATCGTGAGTGGTCTCGAGGCGTTCTCCGCTCTTGATTGATGCTTCTTCGGACTGCTTCATGGCGTCGAATACCAGGCTGGCGCTCTCTTGGACGCGAACGATAGTGCTGGAAATTTCCTGGGTGCTTCGTGCAGTGCGTTCTGCCAGCTTGCGCACCTCATCGGCCACAACGGCGAAGCCACGCCCCTGCTCTCCTGCCCGTGCAGCCTCGATGGCGGCATTGAGAGCCAACAGGTTGGTCTGGTCGGCTACTTCGCGAATGGTACGCATCACGCTGTCGATTTCGGCAACAGCAGATTGCAGGGTGTCGAGCATAGGACGGGTATGCTCCATTGTCGTAATAACCTCATTGGAGGCCGCACGTGACTGCTCCATTTCTGCCTGACCTTGCGCAACCAAGCGCTGAGCATCTTCGGCATAATTGGAGCTTTTCTTGGTTGACTCGCTAATTTCGGATACGGCCGCGCTGAACTGATCAAGAGTAGTGGCAATTGTGGTAATGCCCTCAGCTTGCGCGGACACTCGCGCTTCCAACTGCCTGGACTCTTCCCGCAGGCGCCCCGACTCGTTCTCCACCACCTTAGTTGCAAGAACAACATCGGTAATAATCGCGCGCAAGTTGACTTGAAGGGACTGCAGGCGGGTGAACAATAGTCCGACCTCACGCGGGGCCTTGTCATCGAGTTCTTCCCTGAAGTCGCCTTCAACTAGCCTCTGAAACACCTGTTCTGCTCTAGCTAAAGGCCTACTGATGCGCAGGGATAGCCAAATACCCCCTGCGAACATCATCAATATTTGCAAAGCTGCCACGCTGACATAGGCAGCCCCCTGGAGGGAGCTGCGAACGAGCCCCAGGCAAAAAATAGAGCCTACGAACACCGCAATGGAGTGCGATATGCTCATCGTGTAGCGGGCCTTTGTGGCCGGAAAGGTACTCTCACCCGCATTGATGCCGCGATACAGCCGAGCTGCCGCCTCGACACTGGCACGCGACGGAGCGGAACGTACCGACATGTAGCCGACTTTTTTGCCTTTTTCGGTGATGGGGGTGACGTATGCATTCGTCCAGTAGTAACCGCCGTCTTTGCGTCGGTTCTTGACGAGCCCTCGCCATGTACGATCGGCCTTGATGGTTTTCCATAGGTCGGCAAAAGCCTCAACTGGCATGTCCGGATGTCGCACGATATTGTGCGATTGGCCGATCAACTCCTCCCGGCTGAACCCGCTGATTTCTATGAAGGAGGGATTCACATAGGTAATAACGCCCTTTAGGTCCGTCTTGGAGACGATTGGCTTTTGGGGGTCGACCAGGTGTTCAACATCGCTAATAGGTTCGTTGCGCTTCACGGTAGCGTCCTTATTACAAAGTCACTATTCGCCCCCTCCCCGCGCTGGAGCGACCAAAGGAAGGCGTATGCCAGATCAGTAGGCTGCTGGTTATCCAAATCCTGAACTCATGCTCAGGGTAGCGCTGGTGCCCCGCCTGCACCCCCCTCGCCTAGGGGAGTGTGATGGCAGGATTAGCCTGCTCTACAAAGACAGGCCCAACCTGGAACAAGCGTGGCGACGAATGGATTTTTGCAGGAGACTGTCCTGCTACCGATTGGGCTGCGCCTAGAACCGTGGACATTCCAGCTCCTCACGCCGAGGCTCGGTTAAGAGCCGCTAATAAGGCCCCCTTGGCGTTGTTGTGCTGCCTTGCCAAGGCCACTACGTTGGGTTTTGTTCGCGACTCGGAATGTCGGAGAGAGGTGATATCGGTGACTCAGGCTTTATCGGGCTAGCCGATGTGAACTCGCGATTGAGCCGATTGAGCGCGACGAGTAATGGCTCCAATCGGGCGAGGAGCCTTATAGCCGCGTAATGCCTTGATTTTGTGCAGGCCCATCAGGCACGCCACCCAATGTTTCAAGCCAAGGACCGTGGCTCTGTTCGAGGTCTGAAGTGCTGTGCTCTACCTGCTCGAGAGTGGCGCCAGTGGCGCATGTTGCAGAATACAGTGAGCCGTTTCGCGATGATGAAGCGACATTGCGGGAGTGGAATGTTCGTTCGCCAGGCTGGAGAAACGCCGGCGCCTGCGGAAGAACTGTGAGCGCGAACTCAAGACCGGCCTGCAATTCATCCACTTGGCTTTTCTCGTCCTGCTACTCAAAAGATCGAGAACAGGCTCTAAAGTAATACCAGACTGATCGTTATGATCTTCCGATCTGCCAGCCGACCGCACTCTCGCCCCGCACGGATACGACGGGCCGCGACATCACCAGACTTCAAGGAGACAAAGCATGAGCGATTCCGAGTTGTTGTGGGTGCTGGGCCACAAGGTCCGTCCGTTGGTAACAGACGCCTCCTACGGCATGATCGAGGTGACCACGCCACCCAAGGTGGCCGGCCCGCCCCCGCATTATCACAAGCGCGAGAGCGAGTTCTTTTTCATTATCAAGGGGCAGTTGGATGTGATGAGCAATGGCCACTGGCAGCCCTACGCCGCAGGTAGCTTCGTTGAACTGCCACCGCATACCACCCACACCTTCATCAACCACTCCGGCGAGGACGTGGTGTGGATCACCGGCTGGCGCCCGAAAGGCTTTGAACGCTTCTTTGTGGACTTCGGCATCCCCATCAGCCAGCCCGGGGCACGGGAGCAGTCGGTCTCCGCGGCGGTGCTGCAACGTGTCGTCGACAACGTAGAGAGCTACGGCATGTACATCGACGCATCGCCCGCCGATGCCACAGACTAGACGGAGCGCGCCAACGAGGGGGGGGTCCTGATCCTGCCGGACACCGACCAACTGCGCCTGAGTGTCGGCATCTATCCGCTGCGGGTCGGCGATCTGGTGGCCTGCCCGGCCGGCGGCCCGGAGTCAGCTCACCTCGACGCTCTCCATGCGGCGCTGAGCCAGACGTCGAACCGCTTAACCGCCTGCGCGCTTCACCGTCCAGCCGTGCGGCTTGAGCTTGTCCATCACCAGTTCGACATGGTCGCCCTGGATCTCGATCACTCCGTCCTTGACGGTACCGCCCGAGCCGCAGGCGGTCCTGAGCTGCTTACCGAGCTGTTGCAGCGCCTCGGCATCCAGTGGCACGCCCTTCACCACCGTGACGCCCTTGCCCTTGCGTCCCTTGGTCTCGCGCGACACCCGCACCACGCCGTCGGACGGCGGCGGGGCCGCCTTGGTGCAGGTGCAGGCGTCGATAGGCTGGCGACAGCCCGGACACATGCGGCCGTGCTCGGTCGAGTAGACCAGCCCGCCCGCTTGCTGCTGTTTCTTCATCCCGCGCTCCCATCGATACAAAGCGCGCACTGTAGCACCGCCTCGCGGCAGAGGCGACTCAACGCGGCAGATGGGCCCGCCAGGCGTCGGAGCCGCCTGCGAGCGGCCGCACCGACTGGAAGCCCAAGCGGGCCAGCCGATGCGCAGCCTGCACCGCGGTAGCCGCCCCCGGGCAGGCGCAGAGCGTGACGATGGGGCGGTGCTTCGGCCAGCCTTCGACCGCGGCGGCGAGGCCATCCAGGTCGGCGCGCCTTGCCCCCGGCAAGGCGCCCTGCTCCGCCACCATTGGGGCGCTGCGAAAATCGAGCAGCAGCGGCGGATGCGCCGAGCGCAACGCCGTGTCCAGCTCATCCGGCGTGATGTAGGGGATCGCCGCCAGCCGCTCGAAACGGTAGCGCTGCCAGCCCTTCCAGGCCAGCCACAGGCCGAAAACCAATGCAGCACCGACCATCAGCCCCCCGCCATTACGGCCAAGCAGCGTAAGTAGGCCAAGCAGTTGGTCGCGCCCCAGCCAACCGACTGCCAGGGCGGAGCCGGCCCACAGCGCGGCACCGAGGCCGGCGGCGACGAGAAAGCTCGGCAAGGGCATGCGCAGGGCGCCGGCGATCGGCGGCGCCACGGTGGAGAAGCCGGGGATGAACTTGGCGACCACCAGCGAGCCGACGCCCCAGCGGGTGAAGCGCGACTCGGTCTGCGCCACGCAGCTACCGGGATTGAGCGACAGCTTGCACAGCCCGCCCAGCACCCGATAGCCAAACGCGCGACCGAGGTGGTACCACAACGCATCGGCGATCAGCGAGGCGAGCACCGCTACCGCCAGCAATTGTGCCGCCACGCTGGGCGATGCGAGCACGCTGCCGGCCACCAGCAGCGTCGGCACCGCCGGTACGGGCAGGCCTAGCTGCTGCATCAGCACGTTCAGGAACACCACCCAGCTGGCGTCTCGCGCCAGCGCGTCGCGGACGACGGTGACATCCATAACCCCTCCAATAGGGAAAGACCCGGCCCATCGCAGGATGGGCCGGGACAGACTCAGGACAGCGCAATCTCGACCGGCACCTGACCGAAACGGCCGGCGTTGAAGTCCTCGATTGCCTGGGCGATCTCGGCTTGACTGTTCATCACGAACGGGCCGTAGCCGACGATGGGCTCGTCGATCGGCTCGCCGCTCAACACCAGCAGCGTCACATCATTATTGGCCTCCAGCGTCACGGTGCTGCCTTCGCGAGCCAGCATCACCAAGTCCGCCTCGCGCGCCACCTGCTCGCCGTTGACCAGCACCGTGCCGTGCAGCACCGCCAGCGCCAGCGTGTGGCCTTCGGGCAGGCTCAGCTCGGTGCTGCGGCCGGACTTCAGCCGCACGTCCCACACGTTAACCGGCGTGAAAGTCTGCGCCGGGCCCCGGTGGCCGAGGTAGTCGCCGGCGATCACCCGCAGTGAGCCGGCCTCGTCCGGCAGCGCCACGTTCGGGATCGCGCCGTCGAGCAGCGTCTGGTAGCGCGGCGCGGTCAACTTGTCTTTCGCCGGCAGATTCACCCACAGCTGCACCATCTCCAGCATGCCGCCGTCGCGGGTGAAGGCCTCGGAGTGGAACTCCTCGTGCACAATGCCGCCACCGGCGGTCATCCACTGCACGTCACCCGGGCCGATGCGACCGCCGCTGCCGGTGGAGTCGCGATGTTCCAACTCGCCCTGGTAGACGATGGTCACCGTCTCGAAGCCGCGGTGCGGATGCTGGCCGACGCCGCGCTGGTTCTTGGCCGGCTTGAATGCCATCGGGCCGGCGTAATCGAACAGAAGGAAGGGGCTGACATGCCCACCGTGCGAGTCGTAGGTAAACAGCGAGCGCACCGGGAAGCCATTGCCAACCCAGTGGCTGCGCGGGCTGCTGTAGATGCCGAGAATCTGCTTCATCATCGTCTCCTGGTGGGGCCAGATCGGCCGTTGCGATGGGTGAAGATTAGATCTGGGCACTTTTCAGCGGTAGACGGCAGAATGTACTCTCAGCGTTCTACCAGTAGAACGATGGAACCGCGATGCAACCCGACCTGAACGACCTCTACTACTTCGCCCAAGTAGTCGACCATCGCGGCTTCGCGCCGGCCGGGCGGGCGCTGGGCATCCCGAAGTCGAAGCTGAGCCGGCGCATCGCGCTGCTCGAGGAACAGCTCGGCGTACGGCTGCTACAACGCTCGACGCGACGCTTCTCGGTCACCGATGTCGGCCAGCACTACTATGCGCACTGCAAGGCGATGCTGGTCGAGGCCGAGGCGGCGCAGCAGGCGATCGAGCTGATGCGCACCGAGCCGTGCGGCGTGGTGCGGCTGGCCTGCCCGGTGGCGATGCTGCACTCGCGGGTCGGCGCGATGCTGGCTGACTTTCTCTCGGAACATCCGGCGGTGACGCTTCACCTGGAGGCGACCAACCGCCGCGTCGACGTGATCGACGAGGGCTTCGATCTGGCGATCCGGGTGCGCGTGCCACCGCTGGAGGACAGCGGCCTGGTGATGAAGCTACTGGGCGAGCGCAGCTGGTGCCTGGTCGCCAGCCCCGCCCTGTTGGCCCGGCACGGCACGCCGACGGTACCGGCCGACCTGCACGCGCTGCCCAGCCTCGACCTAGGCCCGGCACAACCAGAACACCTGTGGCAGCTGGACGGCCCGGACGGCGCCAGCGCCACACTGCGCCACCGGCCGCGCCTGGTCACCGACGACATGCTGACGCTGCGCCAAGCGGCGCTGGCCGGCAACGGCGTGGTAACGCTGCCAACGATGATGGTCGACGACGCGCTAACCAATGGTTCGCTGGTACGGCTGCTACCGCACTGGCACCCCAAGGGCGGAGTGATCCACGCGGTATTCCCGTCGCGACGCGGGCTGCTGCCCGGCGTGCGCGCACTGCTTGACTATCTGGCCGATCGCTTCGCCGAACTCGACGAACACTAGCCGTGCGGCCGATCCGCTGGCCTTTTTGAAACCTGTCGGCACACTCTTCCCCAAACGTCAGGCGGCGTTATCCCATGCGTAGGACCAGGAATAGTCCGGGCGGAAGAAACGTTCCCACCACGGCGCATGGCTGGCGTTCAGCCCCCGCCGTTCGATGCCCTTCGCCATTCCCATCCCGCCCAGCCTCTTGATGGCGTGCTACCAGGCCGGCTATGGATAGTAACGGATGCCTGGTTCAGCAATGCTCACGCACGTTCCCGCCTTCCGCTGTGCGATCGCAACGATGTCCGACAGCGAGCCGATCACGGCGTCCTTGCCCGTGTTGCGGGCAAACTCGATGGCCGCCATCACCTTGGGCCCCATCGAACCCGCGGCGAAGCCGAGCCTCTCCAACTCGTCCGGATGCGCCTGCGCGATGGCCTTGCGAGTGGGCTTGTCCCAGTCGATATAAGTGGCATTGACGTCAGTCGCGATGATCAGCATGTCGGCATCGAGTTCCTGCGCCAACAGCGCGGAGCACAGGTCCTTGTCGATCACCGCTTCGACGCCGGAGAGCTTGCGGTCTTCGTCGTACGTGGTGGGGATGCCGCCACCGCCGGCGCAGATGACGATCGTGCCGCGCTCGAGCAGCCATTTGACCGGACGGATCTCGAAGATGTGTTTCGGCCTCGGACTCGCCACCACGCGGCGAAACTTGTCGCCATCCGGCGCGATGCTCCAGCCTTTCTCCGCCGCAAGGCGTTGCGCCTCTTCCTTCGTGTAGACCGGGCCGATCGGCTTGCTGGGATGCTGGAACGCCGGATCGTTCGCGTCGACTTCGACCTGGGTCAGAATCGTCGCGAACGGCACTTCATACGGCAGCAGGTTGCCAAGCTCCTGTTCGATCAGGTAACCAATCATGCCTTCGGTCTGTGCGCCAAGTACGTCGAGCGGATACGCCTCCACCTCCTTGTAGGCCGCCCCCTGAAGCGCGAGTAGTCCCACCTGGGGGCCATTGCCGTGAGCGATCACGAGTTCGTTAGCCGGTGCGATCTGCGCAATCTGCTGCGCGGCGATTCGCACGTTGTCGCGCTGGTTTTCGGCCGTCATGGGTTCGCCGCGCCGCAGCAGCGCGTTGCCACCCAGCGCAATCACAATTCGCATGATGTACCCCTTCACGTTGCACGCTTTGCCCGGCACCGGGACAAGCCTTGCAGGGGCCTGCCCCGAGCCGGTGATGAGGGACTTCGCCTTGATTAACTCAGATGTCCGCGAGCGTCGACACCAGAATCGCCTTGATCGTGTGCATGCGGTTTTCCGCTTGCTCGAACGCGATGTTCAGCGGCGACTCGAATACTTCCTCCGTCACCTCGATGCCGTTGGCGAGTGCGGGATACTGCGCGGCGATCTGCTTGCCCACTTCCGTCTCGCTGTTGTGGAAGGCCGGCAGGCAGTGCATGAACTTCACCTGTGGGTTTCCGGCCGCCTTCATTAGCGCCATGTTGACCTGATAAGGCATGAGCAGGTTAATGCGCTCGCCCCAGGCCTCCACCGGTTCACCCATCGACACCCAGACATCGGTGTGCACGAAATCCACGCCCTTGACGGCCGCTTTGGCATCTTCCGTCAGCAGGATGCGCGCACCGCTTTCCTCGCCAAACTTCCTGCACGTCGCCACATGGTCTTCATGTGGCCAGAGCGCCTTGGGCGCTGCAATCCGTACATCCATCCCGAGCTTGGCGCCGATCAGCAGCAGCGAATTACCCATGTTGTTGCGCGCATCGCCGAGATACGCATAGCTGATCGAGGTCAACGGTTTGTCCGTGTTCTCGCGCATGGTCAGCACGTCGGCGAGCATCTGCGTCGGGTGGTATTCATCGGTCAGGCCATTGAATACCGGCACGCCGGCATATTTGGCGAGCTCTTCGACGATCTCCTGACTAAACCCACGGTACTCAATCGCGTCGTACATGCGGCCGAGCACGCGCGCGGTGTCCTTCATGCTCTCCTTGTGCCCGATCTGCGACGAATGCGGATCGATATAGGTGACATTCGCCCCTTGGTCGTAGGCGGCGACTTCGAACGCACAGCGGGTACGCGTGGAGGTCTTTTCGAAGATGAGCGCGATATTCACCCCCTTCAGATGCTGCTGCTCGGTGCCGGTGTATTTGGCACGCTTCAGGTCACGCGACAGGTCGAGTAGGTAACGCAGCTCGCGGGTACTGTGATGCATCAGACTCAGGAGGCTGCGATTGCGTAGATTAAATGCCATGACGCTTCTCCAATGCAAAATGCAGGTAAGCGGGGTGTCGCCTCGAACGCGGCACACTCAGTAATCGATCGGGTCCCGGATGATCGGGCAGGTCATGCAATGGCCACCCCCACGTCCGCGGCCCAGTTCGCTCGCGATGATGGTGATGACCTCGACACCCGCCTTGCGCAGCAGCGTATTGGTGTACGTGTTACGGTCGTATCCGACCACCACGCCCGGCTCTATGCAGACCACGTTGTTGCCGTCGTCCCATTGCTCCCGCTCGGCCGCAAATGCATTGCCGCCGGTCTCCACCACGCGCAGTTTTGGCAGCCCCAGCGCTTCGCCCACCACCTCGACGAAGGGTTTTTCTTCATGGCGAATGCTGAGCTTCGAAGGGCTAGCGTCGTCCGGGCGTATGGAGAACGGCACAATCGCGTTGACGACTTCGGGGAAGATCGTCACGAGATCGCGGTCGCAGAAGCTGAACACCGTGTCCAGATGCATTGCGGCACGGGATTTGGGCAAGCCGGCCACGATGATCCGTTCAGCCCCGCCCTTGGCGAACAGGTTCTGCGCAAGTTCGCCGATGGCCTGCCGGCTGGTGCGCTCGCCCATGCCAATGAGGACGGTCCCCTTGCCGATCGGCATCACGTCACCGCCTTCCAGCGTGGCCGCACCATGGTCGGCATCCGGGTCGCCGTACCAGACCTCGAACTGTTTACTCGCGAAGTCGGGATGGAACTTGTAGATGGCAGTGGCGAGCAGCGTCTCCTGACGGCGTGCCGGCCAGTACATCGGATTCAACGAAACGCCGCCGTAAATCCAGCAGGTCGTGTCACGGGTGAACTGGGTATTGGGCAGTGGAGGCAGAACAAAGCCCGAATGCCCCAGATACTGACGGAACATCTTGAGCGTGCTGGTATTCGAACTGTCGGGAATATCTTCGGCAACCACGCCACCAATCAGAAACTCCGCGATCTTTCGAGGTTCGAGGCTTTCAAGCCATGACCGCACTTCGCTCACCAAGGTTACGCCAACGGTATTGGATCGAACTTTGCGATCGAGAATCCATTTCAGCGCTTCCGGGATCTGCACCGTTTCAGTCAACAGGTTATGCATTTCCACCACTTCGACGCCACGCTCGCGCATCTTCGTCACAAAGTCGAAGTGATCGCGCTTTGCCTGACTGACCCAGATCACGTCATCGAACAATAGTTCGTCGCAATTGCTCGGTGTCAGACGTGTGTGGGCCAGCCCCGGCGAGCAAACCATGACCTTACGTAGCTTGCCGGCTTCGGAGTGAACGCCCAAGCTGACTGTGTCCGTGCTCATCATGCTACTCCTGAAATTACAGCGTGAGAAAACCCTTGTAGAGGCCAAATGCGGCAATCAACGCACCGATTACCACTACCACAAAGATGATTTTTTCGATCGAGGTGAAAACAGGTTGTCCAACCTCACGCTTCGCCTTGGCAAAGAGCAATGCACCCGGCGCATACAGAAGCGCTGACAACAGCACGTATTTGAGGCCACCTGCATAGAGGAGCCAGACTGCGTAAATCACGGAGATGGCTGAGATGACCAAGTCCTTATTGCGTTCCTGGCTCTCACCTGCGTAGGTCTCGCCCCGTACCGCGAGCAGCAGGGCATAAGCAGCAGACCAGAAATAAGGCAGCAGGATCATCGATGTCGACAGATAGATCAGCGACAGATAGGTGCCCTTGGAGAACATCGTGATCACTAGGAACAACTGGACCATCCCGTTTGTCAGCCACAGAGCGTTGGCGGGTACTTTTTTCGCGTTTTCCTTGTGCAGGAACGTCGGCATCGTGTGATCACGCGCCGCCGAGAACATGATTTCTGCACACAGCAGCACCCATGACAGCAATGCCCCCGCCAGAGAGATGACGAGACCGACGCTAATTAGGATAGCCCCCCAGTGACCCACAACATGTTCGAGCACGCCGGCCATCGAAGGGTTCTGCAGTACCGCCAACTGAGGCTGGGTCATGACGCCGAGCGAGAGCACGTTCACCAGCACCAACAGAAACAACACCCCAACAAAGCCGATGACGGTCGCCTTACCCACGTCGGTACGCTTTTCGGCACGTGCTGAGAAAATGCTTGCGCCTTCGATGCCGATGAACACCCAGACTGTCACAAGCATCATGTTGCGAACCTGGTTGGTAACGCTGCCTAGCTTCGGATTTTGCTGGCCCCAGAAATCCGCGGTGAATATCTGGAACTTGAATGCGAACAGGCACAGCAGAATGAACAGACACAGCGGTACGATCTTGGCGACGGTTGTCACAAGATTGACGAATGCGGCTTCCTTAATCCCGCGCAGGACGAGGAAGTGCACACACCAGAGCAATACCGACGAACAAACAATGGCGACCGGCGTATTGCCCTCCCCGAATATCGGAAAGAAGTAACCGGCCGTACTGAACAGCAGGACGAAATAGCCGACGTTGCCAAGCCACGCACTGATCCAGTATCCCCAGGCGGACCCAAACCCCATAAAGTCGCCGAACCCGGCCTTCGCATAGGCGTAGACCCCACCGTCCAGTTCTGGTTTACGGTTGGCGAGCGTCTGGAATACGAATGCAAGGGTGAGCATGCCGACCGCGGTGATGGCCCAGCCGATGAGTACGGCACCTGCGTCGGCGCTGACAGCCATGTTCTGTGGCAGGGAGAAGATCCCTCCGCCGACCATTGAGCCTACAACCAGAGCGGTGAGCGCTCCGAGCCGGAGCTTGTTTGAGGGTGCCGACGTGGCAACCGGCCCAGACCCAGACTTGGTATCAGACGCAGACGTTGAACCGGACATATCGTCTCTCCTTCCACCACATGAAGACCGCATGATCGACAAGCCGTCTTCGATCGTTTCTGATTCCCGTCTGATCAGCGGCCAGATTGGATTGCAGGCACTTCTCTCAAGTTCGAAACAGGATCATTGGGGTGCTTGGGCAGCTCCCCAGGACAGCAAAAAGCCCTCCTGAAGGTATCGACGTATCTACGTTCGTGGAATTGGATTGCCTGATTGGAAGCATTTCGCCGACCGTTGATCGGCGGCTCAGGCTGGGGCCCCGATGATTAACCGTCTCGGAATTTTGACCGGCGCTAAGAACCTGCTCACGATCTCGCGAACGAAGGGTCAGCCAAGGCGAAATGACGCGAAAAAGCGGAATATGCCTATCAAATAGATAAGCATATTGAGCGTCATTTCAACGCAGGATCACCCGCCTGCAGCAGATCGTGAACAGGCTCTAAGAAACAGCATAGTTCATGTATAACCGCATGACTTTGTTGCAAAATCACCTCTTGCAGGTTATCCGACGATAGGAGTTTGACGACATTGTCCGCTGCCTTGGTCACATGCCGCAGCTCCCTCATTGACAGTGGCTATAACGCCGCCCTCAAACCAGTGAGTCATTGACTGATAGGGCCAGTGGCATCGCTGCGCGACCGCAAGCGAGGACGCTGATCGACCTTCCCCGACGCGGCCATCCGGCTCTGCCGGACGCTCAATATGCGGGACGATTTGAGCGCGGCGGCAGAGCATCGGCCGGAGTCACAACCTGGGGCAACGGGCTGGTTTGGCTTGGGTCGTGCTCGACGTCCACATGCTCAATCGTCGGCGAACATCATTGACGGTACGCATTCGCTACCATCCTAGCCAGAGAACAGCGTCTACTGAGGCCGTACGCCAACAGGATGCTGGCGAGAGGAGGAATGGGAGGGCATCAAGCATAGGGTGGCTAAGCGCCGCTTACAAAATTCAGAGCAACGTTTGCTGCATAGCGCGCCGACGCCGCTTCGCTGAGTTTTGTTAGCGGCTCTAAACAATACGGCAAGGAGACGTAGCGCTACAGCAGGATTTTTGCGGCGATGAAGGCAATCATCCATCGCCATTTAACTATGATTGCTTCTGACTATGATTGCTTCGCCGCCTGGGACTGGGCGCCGAGTAAATCCACTGCTACCGAGCGATTATGCCAATCGGAAAAAGTCTACTGACGCTTTGAGCCGATTTGCTGCTGTCGCGAGATCGTGAGAAGTCTCGGCAACAGAATGGGTGGCTGAAGTATTTTCATCTGACATCTGAGCGATTGCTTCGACATTCTGAGCCAAATTTACGGATGCCACTTTCTGTTCTTCAAGCGCATCAGCTATCTCGCGAATGAGTTGAATCACCTGCGTGGACGCATCATTTGCCGCCTGGATTGAGGCACTGGCCCCCTCCGACAGCAATACCACGTGACCTGCCACCGTGGTGTTGTGCTGCATACCGGTTGCCGCATCCATCGCACCACGCTGTATGGCTTGGATCATACCGTCGATTTCCTGAACTGACCCCGTGGTTTTCTCTGCGAGTTTGCGAACCTCGTCCGCCACAACGGCAAACCCTCGGCCTTGCTCGCCGGCTCTGGCCGCTTCAATCGCTGCGTTCAGGGCCAGCAGGTTAGTCTGGTCGGCGATGTCTTTGATTACCGTCGCCAAATCGCCAATCTGCAGGACGGAATGGGAAAGCACCCTGATCTCATTGGCAGACGCATCGATCGACTTGGCCACGGCCTTGACCTGACCGGTCGCCGAATCGACATTACTCACACTCGTTGTCGCCAGGTGGCCCGCTTCGGTCACTTTCACCGTGACCTCCTGTGCGGAAGCAGAAACCCGGTCGATGCTGACCGACAATTGTTCCACAGCCGCTGCAGACGAGGCTGTCGCATTGGCTTGAGCCTCCGTGGCAATGGAAACCTGTTTGGCGGCAGTCGACAGGTGCCCAGCCGAACCCGTTACCACCTCGGTGGCTGCACTGACCTCTCCGATGACTTGCGACAACTTACCGGCCATCTGATCCAGGGCCTTCAGCAGCAGCCCTGTCTCATCCCGGGTATCAGCATGCAGGCGGACCGACAGGTCGCCGCTTGCCAGTTGATTGGCGGCCTCGACCGCTTGGCCGAGTGGACGGGTAATGCTCTTCGAGATCATCAGCCCCAAGATGAAGGACAGCACGATGCCGATGCCACTGCTAACGATCAGGATCGTGCGGGCACGGTAGAAACCCGCCTGAGCCTCCTGCCCTGACTGTTGCGCTAACTCGCTTTGCCATGTCGCCAGGCGGTCAACCAGCGCTTGGTAGGTCCGGATACCCTGGGCCGCATTGGCAATGACCGCTTTGACCTCATCCATTTTCCCTGTTTCGTTCAGGCTGAAGACTCGATCCTGGGCCAAACCAAACTCATTGTGTCTCTGCTGAATCTGCTCCAAGAGCTTGATGGCATTCGGATCGGTCAACGTGGGTTTGAGCCGTGCCCAGATATCGCCTGTCGCCGCTCTGGTCGCCAGTATTTTCTGCTTGCCACTGAGTCTTTCTTCGGGCGTCGTCGCCAGCATAAAGTCACGTGTCGCAAGACGAATGGCGCTGATACCGGCCTGCCCTTTGTGGAGCAGCAATATATTGGGAAGGCGGTTGGCAGTGACCATGTCGATCTTGTCCTGCATTGCCGCCATCCCAGTGAGGCCTGCCCCCATCATGATCAGCATCAGCGTGATCATCCCTCCCAGCAGCATGGCCAAGCGCGTGCCAACTTTGAGATTCTTCAATGTCATGACCTTGATTCCATATGGCTTTCGCCATTTTTTATCTCAAATAGCAATAGCTTCTCCTTTGGCGATAAGTCATCGCTATTTTGATTTGTTCGCCCCTTGGAAAGGCACGCTAAGCAGCCCTAGCCGTCCGCACCTCGTCCAACAACGGCTTCAAAAGCTGCAGCGCCCGCTCCGCCTCGTCGACCAGTCCGAGTAAGTCCTTTCGCAGCTGGTTGCTGATCGTCTGCTGCTGCACGAGCAGGCTGTTCGTGCCGAACACCATCTGCACCCGCTGCTGCGCGCCCTGCTCGATCTGGCGCATCGCGCTTTCCGCCTCATGCGCCCGCGCCAGCCCATGCTCGGTGCTGGTCCGCGCCGCCTCCACCCCGGCACCGGCGCTGTGCGCAGTGCGGCTCAATCCGTCGGCGATCTGACCGATCTCTTCGCTCGATGCGTTGGCGCGTTCGGCCAACTTGCGCACCTCGTCCGCCACCACCGCGAAACCGCGCCCCGACTCGCCGGCGCGCGCCGCCTCGATCGCCGCGTTCAACGCCAACAGATTGGTCTGCTTGGCGATTTCCTGGATGCTGCCGACGATGCGACTGATGCGCTCCGACTGACTCGACAGGTCATCGAACACCTCGGCGCTGTGCCGGGTATGCTCGGCCAGGCTGTCGATCACCTTGGCCGCCTCGCCAACTGCCCCCACACTGGCCTGCACCCGTTCGCCGGAGGCCTTGGCCAGCTCGCTGGCACGCCCGATGAAGTTCATCGACTGCTCGACCAGGCCGGACAACTGCTCCGACTCCTCGCTCAGCCCTTCGCAGCGTTCGCGCAGCCGGCCGAGGTGATCGCGGACCGTCGGCAGCACCTCATCACGGCGCGACGGAGCGGATTGAATCAACGTCGGTGTGGCCGTACCTTCTTGCAGCGGCTCGACGTAATAATCCGCTACTTCCAACCGGGCCTTGGCCCCTCGAACGACCCAGGCCTGCAGCCCCAGCGCCAACAGCGCAAACAACCCGAACTCCAGGCTTGCACTGCCCTCTAGCAATAACAGGCCGGCCAGCGCGGCGATCAGCAGCACCAGGCAGGCCGCTTTAGCGCGCCCCCCATCAGCTTGCAACGACATGTTTTCCTCACATGAAAAAAATGCGCGCGGACCATGCCGCGCGCCAACAAAGCCATGGCGGGGACCCGTCGCCCTGCCTATGGCACACTATGAAGCGCCCCACTCCCCCCGTCGCGCGACCCGATGTGGTCGGCGCAAGCCACAGGGCCAATCCCCGCCCCTTGTGCCTGCCCCTTTTACCCGGGCGGCGCGCCGAAGGGCGCCCCATCTCCTAGAACATATGCAGGATGCCGGCACCGACGCCGCGGCTGCTGGCGCCCGGGCTGGCCGCCCCGACCGGCGCGCCGGCGATCACGTAGCTGGCCGAATCCTGGTTGTTGATCCCATACACCGCCCCGTACACCTTGGTACGCGAGGACAGTCCATACGAGGCGCCCAGCGACCACTGCGCGGCGCCCAGGCCATTGGTCGAACAGGCGATCCCGTTGGCGTTACAGCTGCCGGCATAGGCCCGCCCGTACGACGCCCACACTTCGTGCGGGCCGAAGTTCTGCTGGATCAGCGTGTACCAGGCATTGCGCTTGAAGTTGGTCACCGCCGCCGCGGCGCTATCGTCGCTGTGGTAACTCAGGCGCTCCAGGATCAGTCCGATACGGGTGTCGGTCGGCAGCTTGTAGATCGCCACCAGCATGTTGCCGTTGTCGCGTGAACGGGTATTGGTGCTGGTTGCACCAGTGCTGCCGCCCAGCTGCGACAGGCCGAAGTAGTCGCGGTGCTGCTCATAGGCGTAGTTCAGGCTCAAGGCACCTGCCTTGTAGGCGAGGCTCGCCGACCAGATGTTCGGGTTGATGCCGGCTGTGTTGCCATTCGCGCCGGTTCGCCCCTCGCCGAATGAGTAGTCGGCGCGCAGGCTGAAGCCGGCCAGTTCCGGCGACCAGTACTGCACGCTATTGCCCTGGCGACGGCTGAACGAGGCGTCGGCCTTGCCGTTGATGCGGCCGGACTGGGTGGTCGTGCCCGGCACGCCGAAGCCGGGGTTGCCAATCAGGTAGTCGTCGAACGGGTTCACCGCGACGAAGGGATTGACCACGATCTGGGCCGCCTTGTATGGCGTGTCCCAGTTGCCGGCGAACAGCGTGCCCCAGCGCGCAGAGGCGAGGCCGAGCCGGGTATTGCGCGTGGCGAACAGCGACGGCGGCGAATTGTCGCCGTCGATGCCGATCTGGCTTTCGATCTGCCACACGGCCTTCAGCCCGTCGCCGAGGTCCTCGTCACCCTTGAAGCCGAGGTTCGACGTGTTGGCCGACTCACGCCCCATCGACGGCACATTGGTGCCGGGATAGCTCTTGACCTGGTTGGGAGCGTTGTCCGGCCTACCGACAGTGGCGCCGGTAGTGCGGTAGCTGTCGACGAATGGCAAGAGCGTACCGTAGATGGTCACGTCGGCATGGGCGGCACAGCCTGCGCCCAGGCTCAGCACTGCCAAAGCCAGGCGGGTGCACTGATAAGACATCAAGTTCTCCTTTGTTTTCTTTCTTCAAGCTGCGTTCTTTGATGCAGTCGAGTCGTACGACGCGGTCTGTCGCCGCGTTCGTCACATGGCTAGCTGGATGGGCATTCTCCTGTGGTGAATTTTCGGTCAAGCCGCCCCCCTGGGCGGCTTGACCCACCATGCAATTCGGGTATGGATTCGGGGTAAGACTTACGGTGGTGACGTGAGTTGGGCTAAGGTATGACGACCAATTCCTCCCCGTCCAACACCGTTTTCATATGTTTTCATACCCTTCAGGTATGCAACGGAGGGGCTGCGCACCGTCTGCAATATCTGGCGCAACGCTCCCAGCCGGGCGCCCCCAGAAAACGGTGTTTAGTTGGCCGGTGTGCCGAGCGTCGCCACCGCCTCCGGCGTGCCCTGCGCCACGATGTGGGCCTTCACCCGGCCGAGCACGGCGATCGCCAGCGCGGCGATGAGCGAAGGAAAGGTCAGCAACAGCAGGATGTGCGCGATCGGCAGATGCATCGCGAGCAGCCAGCCGCCCGACAGTGAGCCCAGCACCGACCCGCAGCGGCCGACCGCATTGGACCAGCTCACCCCGGTGGCGCGGTTGCCGGTCGGGTAGAACGCCGCCGCCATCGCATTGGCGCCGACCTGGCCACCACTGATGCAAAAACCGATGCCAAACACCGCGAGCATCAATGCGGCGAACTGGCCGGTGCTAACGCTGCACAACCCGATAAACGCCGCTCCAGCCAGATATGACAGTGACAGCGTGCGGGTGGCGCCAAACCGGTCCATCAGCCGGCCAAGCAGGATGGCGCCGACCGTGCCGCCCACCTGGAACATTGCTGTCACCAGCGACGCGCGCGAGAGGCTAATGCCAGTCGAATTGAGCAAGATAGGCAGCCAGCTTGACAGCAGGTAGACAATCAGCAGGCTCATGAAGAAGCTGGCCCAGATCAGCAGCGTGCCGGCGGCGAGCCGGCCGCGGAACAGCTCGCGCACCGGCGACTTGATCTTGGCCTCGCCGACGATGAAGTCCGGCATGCCCGCCCCGGCCCCGGCGATCCGCGCCACGATGGCTTGCACCGCCGCAGGCTTGCGATCGCTCAATACCAAAAAGCGCAGCGATTCGGCCAACAGCACCTTCAGGCCGAGCGCCAGCAACAGCGGCATCGCCCCGCCCACGAGCAGCACGCCGCGCCAGCCCACATGGGGCAACAACTGCACCGACACCAGCCCTCCCAGCGCCGAGCCCACAGTGAAGCCACAGAACATCAACGTGACGAGCCGGGCGCGGCGCGGCTGCGGGCAGTATTCCGAGGTCAGAGTGATCGCTGAGGGCATCGCGCCGCCCAGGCCCACGCCGGTCAGGAAACGCAGCGCTATCAACGTGAGCAGATTGGGGCTGAACATCGACGCGGCGGAGGCGAGGCCGAAGAACAACACAGACAGGACCAGCACCGGCTTTCGGCCAACTTTGTCGGCCAGCGGGCCGAACAACAGCGCGCCGCTCATCAGACCGAACAGGCCGGCACCGAACAACGGCGCCAGCGCTGCCGAGCTCAAGTGCCACTCATCGCGGATCGCCGGCGCGATAAAGCCGATCGAGGCGGTGTCGAAACCATCGACCAGCACGACTAGAAAGCACAGCAACAGGATGGTTTTCTGGAAACGGGAAAAGGGGTGGCTGTCGATGAACTGCTGCACATCGATGTGGGAACGATGATCCATCGGTTTCTCCTCTGTAATGGCGCCCCTCTGGCGAGGCGCTATGCGGCGGTTCGCTACGCTTGTTGTGTTGTCGCGCTCGCCCGGTTACACAGGGCGCCGCTCAAGGCGGCCCCTGCTCCGGGTCTGTGGCGCTTTCTCTGCGTGCATTCGCCCGTGGGCGGGGTCAGACCACGTCAACCACCAGGTCGGTCAAACCATCGATGCGCGCAACCATGCGCTCGCCTATCTTCACCGCCCCGACGCCTTCCGGGGTGCCGGTGAAGATCAGGTCGCCCGGTTGCAGCTCGAACAGCGTCGACAGGTTGGCGATGATCTCGCTGACCGACCAGATCAGGTGGGTCAGGTCGCTTTGCTGACGGGTCTCCCCGTCCACGGTCAGCACGATCGCGCCGCTATTGATCTCGCCGGTCTGCGCCAGCGGGTGCAGCACGCTGACCGGCGCGGAGTAGTCGAACGCCTTGCCGATTTCCCACGGGCGGCCCATTTCGCGCATCTTCATCTGCAGATCGCGGCGGGTCATGTCGAGGCCGACCGCGTAGCCGAAGATGTGCTCGGCAGCCTGCTCGACCGGAATGTCGCGTCCGCCCTTGCCGATCGCCACCACCAGCTCGATCTCGTAGTGGTAGTTGGCGGTCTGGGTCGGGTACGGCAGCTTCGCCACCTCGCCGGCGGCCACCGGCACCACCGACTCGGGGTCGTTGGGCTTGCAGAAGAAGAACGGCGGTTCACGGTCCGGGTCGAAGCCCATCTCGCGCGCATGGGCGGCATAGTTGCGGCCGACGCAGTAGACGCGGCGTACCGGGAACTGGGCATCACGGCCGGCAACCGGCAGGCCAACGGTGGCGACGGGGGGGAACAGGTAGCTCATGGATTCACCTCTAGAAAAACGGTAATCGAATCGGAATTCAGGCCTTGGCCGGCGCATCCGGCTGCGCAAGCGGAGCGGCGCGGCGGAACGCGTCGAGTTCGGCGCAGCGGCGGTCGATGACCAAGATGTTCGGGTATGGGCTCAGGTCGACACCGAAGCGGCGTGCGCTCTCCACCTGCGGGATCAGGTACACGTCCGCCAGACTAGGAGCCTGACCGAAGCAGAAGCCGGCACGGCTGGGATCGGCTGCCAGCAGCGCTTCGAGCGCGGCAAAGCCGGCGGCGATCCAGGTCTGGCACCAGGCAGTCACCACCGCCTCGTCGCAGCCGATGGTGTGGCGCAGGTACTCGAGGATGCGGCGGTTGTTGACAGGGTGGATGTCACAGCCAACCAAGGCGGCCAGCGCGCGCACCCGGGCGCGGCCGTCGGCGTCAGCCGGCAGCAGCGCCGGCTCCGGATAACGCTCCTCCAGCCATTCGATGATGGCCGGCGACTGGATCAGCACCTGCTCATCCGCGACCAGCGCCGGCACCAGCCCTTGCGGGTTGATCGCCTTGAACGCGTTGCCCAGATGCTCCTCGGTGCGCAGGTCAACCGCGACGTACTCGTAGTCCAGCCCCTTCAGGTTCAGCGCGATGCGCAAACGGTGCGAGGTACCACTACGGAAGAAGTTGTAGAGCTTCATCCTGCCCCCCTCAGTCCTTGACCAGGCAGTTGTCGGCGTTCCAGCCATACAACCACTCCATCGCGTCGTAGAAGCGTTCCGGGCTGCGACCTTTCCACAACTCGTTGCGCACCAGGCGCTCGACGCCCTTGGCGTGGAAGATGCGGCCCATCTCGCGGGCGGACAGCACGATGCGCGCGGTGCGGGCGACACGGGAGCGCTGGTACAGCGCGAAGGCCTTGACGAAGTCGTTACCGTTGACGCGCAGCGCCTCACCCAGCGTCACCGCGTCCTCGAGCGCCATGCACGCGCCCTGCGCGAGGTATTGCAGCGTCGGGTGGGCGGCGTCGCCCAGCAGGGTGACGCGACCGAACGACCAGGTGTCGATCGGTTCGCGGTCAGCGGTCGCCCAGCGTTTCCAGCTCTTGGGCAGTTCGATCAGCTGGCGCGCCTTCGGACAGATGCCCTGGAAGTAGCTTTGCACCTCTTCTGGGCTGCCCTCGGTGACGCCCCATTCTTCTTTGTCGCGGCTGTGGAAGGTCACCACCACGTTGTACTGCTCGCCGCCGCGCAGCGGGTAGTGCACCAGGTGGCAGTTCGGGCCAACCCAGATGCTGGCGGCGTTCCACTGCAGGTCTTCTGGGAAGTCCTTCCTGTCGACCACGGCGCGGTACACCACGTGGCCGGAGACGCGCGGTGGATCGCCGACGAACTGGCGGCGCACCACCGACTTGACGCCGTCGGCGCCGATCAGCGCAATGCCGTGGTGGGCATTGCCGTGCTGGTCGTAAACGGTAACGCCCTTGTCGTCCTGCTCGACGCGCTCGACATGGGTGCCGGTCAGGAATTCGACGCGGCCGGTCTCCTGGGCGCCTTCGAGCAGCGACAGGTGCACATCGACGCGGTGGATCACCGCGTATGGGTTGCCGAAGCGCGCCCGGAACGCCTCGCCGGTCGGGATGCGGCCGACCAGGGTCTCGTCCAGCGCATCGTGCATCACCATCTCGTCGGTGTAGACTGCACGGCCGCGCGCCTTCTCGCCGACGCCAAGCGCGTCGAAGGCATGGAAGGCGTTCGGGCCAAGCTGGATACCGGCGCCGATCTCGCCGATCTGCGGTGCCTGTTCGAGCACCTTGACCGAAAAGCCCTGGCGAACCAGCGCCAGTGCAGCGGCCAGCCCACCGATGCCGCCGCCGGCAATGATCACGGGTTGTTGGGATGTCATGGCTATCTCCTCTCTACTGCAGTACTACGGGGCCCGCGGCGACAGGCAATGACCTCTCCTGCGCGTGGCACGTGGCCTACGCGGGTGGCGGGTCTTGAGACCGTCGGGGGGAGTGAAAAAGGGCTGCGGGCTAGTTAGCGCCGCACTTCGTACAGACCGAGCTTCCTGTGCAAGGGGCTCTCGTCGGCGATGAACAGATAGGCCGGCAGATTGTCCGAGCGATTGGCAAGACGTACCCGGCTATAGCCCGGCGCACAGCAGGTATCGCCTTCGGCCAGGGTGAAGGGTTGCTCTGCGATGACGACCTCGGCGCCGCCCTCGATCAGGTGGAACACTGCCGCCGGCGAGCGCACCGGCAGCTCTACCGTCTCGCCCGGGCGCAGCATCATGGCCGAAAAGCCAAGGATGTTCTCGCAGTCGACACCAGTCTCAGGGTTGACGTAGGCTACCTGGATCGCCTCGAGGTACGGCTCCTTGTCAGCCAGCGCGTTCAGCGCCTCGCGCACATCGACCCAGCGGTAGTGCAGAATTGGATACCGCCCCTCACGCCGCTCGAACAACGGAGACGGCACCACGCCACCGCGCAGGTAAGCCTGCGCACCACCGTCGCCGGTGACCGTCTGCAGAGCCCCTTCCTCGACGTAGGACGCTTCCATGTAGTAAACCAGCGGCAGGTCGAGCACATCGAGCCAGACCACCGGCGCGTCACCGTCATGGCCGTGCTCGTGCCACAGCCCAGTCGGTGTCAGAATCAAGTCGCCGCGTTGCATCGCGCACTTTTCCCCATCGACGGTGGAATAGGCACCCTCGCCTTCTACGATCATGCGCACGGCGTTCGGGGTGTGGCGGTGCGCCGGAGCAATCTCGCCCGGCAGCAACAGCTGCATGCCCAGATAGATGGACGAACTGGCCTGCATCTTCTCCAGGCCGTGCCCCGGATTGGCCAGGACCAACACCCGGCGCTCGGCTTTTTCAATCGGGGTCAGTTCACCGGCCTGCATCAGCAGCGGGCGCAGCGCCTCGTAGCTCCACAGCGTCGCTTGAGTGCGGGGGCCGGGCTTGCCCGGCGGAAGCACAGAACGCAGGCTGGGCCACAGCGGCACCAGATTCTGAGCGCTCAGTTCCGCCCGATAGTTCTCGGGCAGGTCTTCGAGTCGACCGAGTTCCAACATGTCTCATCTCCTTGCATTCATCGCCGCGCATCGTCGAGTGGATCGCTTTCGCTTGATCCGCCGCAACACCTGCTCGGCTTGTCTTGGTGATGAAAATGTAGACAGTGGTCGACATTCGGTCTATGCAATGATATCAATGCATACCATTCCAAATTTGAATAGAGACGGCGATGCTTACGCCCGACATCCGTCTGCTGCAAGTGTTCGACGAAATCTACAAGACGCGCAGCGTGACGCGCGCCGCGGAAAACCTGGGGGTTGGCCAGCCCACTGTCAGCATCGCGCTGGCCCGGCTGCGCGAGCATTTCGACGACGCCCTGTTCGTGCGCATCGCCAACAATATGGAGCCGACCCCGCTCGCGAAGGAGCTGGAACACCCGGTACGCACCGCGCTCGATGCACTAAACCAGGTATTCGGCCACCAGACCGGCTTCGACCCGGCCACTTCCGACCGCACCTTCTGCATCAGCATGACAGACATCAGCCAGCTGGTGCTGCTGCCCAAACTGTGGTCGTATCTGCGCCAGGCCTCGCCCGGCGTGCACATCGAGATCGTGCCTTTGTCGACCGACACCGCGCGCATGCTGGAATCAGGCGAAGCCGACTTGGCGCTGGGTTTCATCCCGCAGCTGGAGGCAGGCTTCTACCAGCAGGCGCTGTTCCACCAGCGCTATGTGTGCGTCGCCGGTGCCGACCACCCGCGCATCCGCGACGAGCTAACGCTCACTCAGTTCCAGGCCGAGGAACACGCGGTAGTGACCACTTCCGGCACCGGCCACCTGATCCTCGACCGCGAGATCTCCCGCCAGGGCATTACCCGTCACGTTGCGCTACGGGTGCCGAACTTCCTCGGCATCGCCTTCGTGGTCGAACAGACCGACATGCTCGTGACCATTCCCGAGCGGCTCGCCCAAGTACTGGAAGGGCGTGGACGCTTCCGGGTGTTTCCGGTGCCGTTCGAGCTGCCCGCCTACGCGGTCAAGCAGCACTGGCACGAGCGCTACCACCACGACCCCGGCAACCGCTGGCTGCGCCAGGTGATCTCCGACCTGCTGGCAAGCCGGCCTACTTGAGTGGGCAAGACTCAGCTGCAGACGGGAATAGGTGCTAAGCACCGGCAACAAACAAAATAGACGCTGCCTGCTTCCGTGACCCGACTCAGATTATCGGCATGCCGCGCAAGGCGTCATCCTCCCCTGTGCACCGGAAGAGATGGCACCACAGCACGACTCGCCGACAGGAAAACAGGGCCGGTGCATATAGCACCGGCCCTGTTGCATTGAAAATCCGGATAAGGCAAGTTCTCAGAACTTGTTCCCGATCTCGCGAGCGAAGAGTCAGCCAAGTCGAAATAAGGCGAAAAAGGGGAATGTACCTATCGAGTAGATAAGCATGTTGAGCATCATTTCAACTCCGGATCACCCAAGAGCAGCAGATCGTGAACAGGTTCTCAGTGCATCGCGCGCTGGATCAAGTCGTACAGTACCGTAGGTCCTGCGCGCCGCTCGATCTCGGCCGCCATCGGCTTGCCCCAGCCGAGCGCAAACAACAACTCGGCGGTGACAAACATCGGCCCCACCAGCAGCCCTATCCTGTCCTCCAGAAACGCCGGCCGCCGCCCCTCGTAATAATGGCCTAGCAGTTGAATCAGCCAGCCGAGTACAAATGCCGCCAGCCCCCATCCCAGCCACGTTGCGGTACTGCCGGCTGCAAGCGGCATCGCCAGCCACACCAGCAGCGCATTGACCACGCTGACCGCCAACCCAAGCACCAGGCTGCCACGACTCAGATACCAGAGCGTCGCCAACGCCCAACCAAGCCAAGATGGCGTCAGCGGCAAGCCGGCCAATATGAACACCGGCCACCCCAACAGCACCCCAAGCGCAAAGACGATCAATGGCACCCCCACGCAGTGACTCGCAATATTACGTCGATCACGGTGGTAGGCGGCGTACTGCACCATCAGTTCGGTCGCATTGCGCATGGCGGTCTCCTCCTTTCTTGTCCTTCCTTCTTAAAGTGTCGCTACGTCGACGGGGCTGTCAACATCGGAGGCGTGTCCATTCAACAGAAATATTGCCGCCATACTCCCACGGCATTTCACCACCTTGATTGAGTTGCGCTTCTGCTCCTTTCTCCCTTCGCAGAGCACACCCCGACAGGAAAACAGACGACGGCCATTGCTCGATGCAAGGCCAGCGCTAAAGCTCCCTGGCAAGCGGTCGATGCTATCCTCAAGCAAGCCAAGCGGCCGTGCTACGCACAGACCGATGGCCCCTGCCGCGCTGTGCATGCGTAAGGATGATGGACTGGCCCAGAGCCCTCGCTGGAATCAAAGTCGGCACTGGTGACCGCACTGCTGGCCACGAGGGATGGGAGGGTCGAACCCATTAGATGACTGTCGGGAACCCGCAACGGCTTGCCCACTCTTATCCCGACTTGCCCGCAATATGCTACTCGCGGGTGACAAACCCGGTGTGACATGCCACCATGCCCCCACAAATGCTGGACTATGCTTGGTTTTAGCGGCATCCTTCACGCCCCAAGCGAAAGCCGCACCGTCTCAAACCCGAACAGGACTTATACAACAATGACCAAAGCCGAACTGATCGACTCCCTCGTTGGCGCAGCCAAAGTCGAAGTAACCAAGGCCCAAACCGCCGCTGTGCTCGACGCGCTCAACGTGATTATCGCCCAACAACTGAAGGCCGGCGCTGACATCACCCTGCCGGGCCTGGGCAAGTTCGCTGTAAAAGAATCGGCCGAGCGCACCGGCCGCAACCCGGCTACCGGCGAAGCCATCGTGATCGCTGCTCGCAAATCGCCGAAGTTCACCGCCGCCAAGGCGCTGAAAGACGTCGTCGCCTAATTCAGGCCCACGAACGCAAGCAGCCCCGCACCGCGGGGCTTTTTTTGTGCCCGTCCTCCCCAAGCGCCCCCTTACCGCTCTCGATCCTGAGCCCCCTCCCGGCAACGCATTCAGCATGCGCTACGCTACAAGAAGTCGGCAGCGTACCGGCATTCCGGGGAGATACGATGAGCAGTTCGCCTATCAGCCAAGCCGCGTTCAATCAGGTGCCCGACCTGGTCGACTACAATCTCTACGGCTGCGACCCGGTGCTGCAGGGCGCACTGGCCGTCGCGGGTGCCGACTGGCATGCCGACCAACTGGCCCGTTTCGGCGCCAAGCTCGGACAACCGCATACACTGGCGCTCGGCGCGCTGGCCAACCGCTACCCGCCCGAACTGCGCACTCATAGCCGCACCGGGGAGCGCATCGACAGCGTCGAATTTCATCCCAGCTGGCACGCGCTGCTGTCGCTGCTGCGCAGCCAGGGGCTGCATGCACTGCCATGGATCAGCCCCCAGCCAGGCGTGTGGGCGGCACGCACCGCCGGCTACTTCCTGCAAGCGCAGATTGAATCCGGCTCGCTGTGTCCAACCACCATGACCTTCGCGGCCATCCCGGTACTGCAGAAGGAAACGGCGCTGTTCGCCTCGCTCGGCCCAAAGCTGTACGCACGTCAGCATGACCCGCGCGATCTGCCGTGGCCCGACAAGGCCTCGATGCTGATCGGCATGGGCATGACCGAACGGCAGGGCGGCTCGGACCTACGTGCCAACACCAGCGTGGCGGTGCCAGTGACCTATGGTGGGCGAGGCGGCAAATACCGGCTCAACGGTCACAAGTGGTTCTTCTCCGCGCCGATGTGCGACGCACACCTAGTGGTAGCACGGCTAGGCAATGCCAACGACGGTCCGATCTGCTGCTTTTTCGTGCCGCGCTGGCGTCCCGACGGCAGCAAGAACGCGGTCGAGATCCAGCGGCTGAAGGACAAGCTCGGCAACCGCTCCAACTCTAGCAGCGAGGTCGAATTCCGTGACGCCTACGCGGTACTGATCGGCGAGGAGGGCCGCGGTATCCCCACCATCATTGAGATGGCCACCCACACACGGCTCGACTGCGTGATCGGCAGCGCCGCGCTGATCCGCCAGGCCTTCGTGCAAGCACTGCACCACTGCCGCCACCGTCAAGCCTTCGGCCGACTGCTCGTCGACCAACCGCTGATGCGCAACGTGCTGACCGATCTGGCGCTGGAAAGCGAGGCGGCCACTTGGCTGATGATGCGCCTCTCCAGTGCGTTCGAAGATGCCGATAGCGACCCGCTGCAGGCAGCATGGAAACGCATCATCACACCGGCGGCGAAATTCTGGGTATGCAAGCGCGCGCTCGAGGTCACCGGCGAAGCGATGGAGATCTGGGGTGGCAACGGCTATGTCGAAGAGGGCCCGATGGCGCGGCTATACCGCGAAGCGCCGGTCAACTCGATCTGGGAAGGCTCGGGCAACGTGATGTGCCTGGACGTGCTGCGTGCGTTCCAGCGCGAACCGGACGGCACTGCCCTGCTCCTGGCCGACCTGGCAGATGGCGCCGCCGGTGAACCTCGCCTGCTCGCTGCGTTGCGGGCACTCGAGCCGTTGCTGCACCAGCCGGGCGAACTGCTGCAGGCTAACGCGCGACGACTGGCGCAGGCCCTGGTGCTCTTGGCGCAAGCGGTGCTGCTGCGCCACCACGGCCAGCCGGCCAGCGCAGAACTGTTTATCGCCAGCCGTTTCGATGGTGGCATGCCGACCGGACATGGGCGGGTACTCGGCACGCTGGCGCTCGACAGCCTGGCTACAACCCAGGCCATCCTCGACGGCAACTGGCGCTGACTCCGATCTGACCGCCACACAGGGCCGGTTGCCCGACCGGTCTCTCCGACCGGTCTCTCCGCCGTCCCTTGCCCCTGCCTGTGACTGGTACCGGCCAAGCACAGCCTGAGTCGTCATGGCGTAGTCCATCCCGTCGACGGGACGGCCGCACGCCGATAGTTCAATTTATCTGAACAAACAATTCAAATAATTGAGTTATTATAACTTAGGTTACCATGTACAATAGCTTCATGACTGCAACACAACTGCAGTCATACGCAATACGTAGTTAGATAAATGCAATCGTTACCGTTATTGCAGCACAAAATACCGACAGTCCTTTTTGAAGCATTATGCAGCCGCGCCCGTACGGACGCCCCTGCCAGAACCGCCGGCACGGAATGATTGCTCCACCCACTTTACGGAGCACACATCATGATCAAGCAAGCCCTCATCGCCCTTCTTCTCGCCACCAGCTCGGCTGCCGTGTTCGCAGCTCCGGGCGATGCCAACGGCGTGGCTCAGCACAAGCAACGCCTGGCCCAGCAGCAGACCCAGCAAACGGTGAGCAACCAGCAGGCTCGCTAAGCCAAGCACTCCGCTGCGGCAGACCTGGCCAAGGTCCTGCGCAGCCCGCATCGCACCCCCGTCCGGCTCACGCCAGGCGGGGGTTTCTACTTGCGTGACGCCCGTGCAGTCCGCCCCTTGCGCCACCACCTTCGATCAAAGCGGAAGGGTCGCGAAGAGGCTATTGGCCGACACCGTCTTCATCGACCAATAGCATTGACATCACGGACGACTAATAGAGAGCGATTAGTTGTACATGTCCATAGAGAAATACTTCTGCTCGATTTTCTTGTAGGTACCGTCCTTGATGATCTCCTCAATCGCCTTGTCGATGGCTTGGCGCAAGTCGTTGTCCTCCTTGCGCAGGCCGATCGCTGAGCCAGTCCCCAGCGTTTTGGGATCGTTCAACGCGGGCCCCGAGAAAGTGAAATCATGGCCGTTTGCGGTCTTCAAGAAACCCACGTCTGCCTCTACCGCATGCTGCAGGCTGGCATCAAGGCGACCAGACTGCAGATCCAGATACACCTGGTCCTGGTTGGGATACGTCACAACTGCCACACCATACGGCTCCCAGTGAGCCCTGGCGTAGTATTCATGAATCGTGCCCTGCGCCACGCCAACGCGCTTCCCCTTGAGCGAAGCCGCTGTCGGTAACAGATTGACGCCCTTCTTGATCACCAAGCGGCTCGGTGCATTGTAGAGTTTGTCTGAGAAAGCGATTTCCTTCTCACGCTTCTCGGTCACATTCATCGATGACAGCACGCCGTCAAATTTCTTGGACTTGAGTGCAGGGATCATGCCGTCGAAGGCGTTCTCCACCCATACACACTTGACTTTCAACTTGGCGCAGATGGCATTGCCGAGGTCGATATCGAAGCCGACCAACTTGCCGTCTGGAGCCTTTGACTCAAACGGCGCATAAGTCGGGTCGGTACCGAAACGGATGGTAGTTAGGTCTTTGGCCAACGCACCAGTTGATACCAGAGCGATCGCAACCGAAAGGGCAAGCTTCTTCATATGTTCTCCTTGGGCATACTGAGTGGCACAACACCTCAAGACGATCAAGCAGCGTGGACGCCTCGACTGCTGCCGTCTTCCAATCGACTTCACAACCGATGACCATGACATGGACGGTCGATTTCCTGTCTAGACAACACAAGCAACGGTTAAAGCAACGTTTTTCCTGCTGTAACACCAGGGCAGGATACGCCGTGACAAGCGGCAGCCCTTCTAATCCATATTGAATAGACAGGCTAGCCGCGTCCCCACCACCCTCCCTTCCCTAGTGCAGAAAAAGCTCCTTCCCAGGGTCAAGCAGCGGGCACTCCGACAACCCTGCTGCCGACTAAGTGCGGACCTTTCTCCCCCCAGAATCAGGCGCCGATTCCAACGTCCAGTTGAGCCAACAGCTCCGGCACCAGCTCAAACAGATCACCGACTAATCCATAGTCCGCAACCTGGAAGATAGGCGCTTCTGCGTCCTTGTTGATTGCCACGATCACCTTCGAATCCTTCATGCCGGCAAGATGCTGGATAGCACCGGAGATCCCCACGGCGAAGTAGAGCTGTGGCGCGACAATCTTGCCGGTCTGGCCCACTTGACAGTCATTCGGTGCGTAGCCGGCATCCACCGCAGCGCGGCTGGCACCAATGGCCGCCCCCAACCGGTCAGCAAACGGTTCGAGAATCTGCTTAAAGGCCTCGCTCGATCCAAGTCCGCGCCCGCCAGAGACGATCACCCGTGCACTATCGAGCTCCGGTCGGCTCGTTTCGGTTAACTGTCGGGAGACGAAGCGCGACTGACCAAGGTCGAGACCTGGGTCCATCGTTTCGACCTCCGCGCTGCCCCCCGCTACTGGAACGGGCGAAAACGCGGTGCTACGTACCGTCAACAGCTTGACCGAGTCGCGCGACTGCACGGTGGCGATCACATTGCCGGCGTAGATCGGGCGCTTGAACGTGTCGGGCGATTCGATTGCGATTACGTCGGACACTGGTGCCACGTCTATCAGTGCCGCCACGCGCGGCAGAAGGTTCTTGCCGAAGGTACTGGCCGGAGCCAGCACATGCAGGTATCGGCGGGCGAGTCCGGCCACCAACGGTGCCAGGTTCTCAGCCAGCCCGTGGGCCAGGTGCACCTCCTCGGCTACCAATACCTTGGCCACACCAGGAATACGAGCGGTTGCGTCCACCACGGCAGCAAGCCCCTGTCCGGCGAGCAACACATGGATTTCATCACCGACCTGCAGTGCGGCACCGATGGTAGACAGGGTGGCGGCCTTCAGAGTGTGATTGTCATGTTCGGCGATAACGAGAACGGTCATGATCAGAACACCTTCGCTTCATTCTTGAGTTTGCTTACCAGCTCGGCGACCGACCCTACTTGACCGCCGGCGCGTCGCGGTGCAGGTTCTGCTACCTTGAGCTGTTTCAGACGAGGCGCTACGTCCACGCCCAAGTCTTGCGGAGTGATGACGGCGAGCGGTTTCTTCTTGGCCGCCATGATGCTCGGCAATTTGACGTAGCGCGGTTCATTCAGTCGCAGATCGGCAGTGACGATAGCCGGCAGTGCGAGCGCCAGTGTCTCGAGACCACCATCAATCTCGCGGGTCACTTTGAGCTGCCCCTCGCTTAATTCGACCCGAGAGGCGAATGTCCCCTGCGGCCAGCCAAGCAGTGCCGCGAGCATCTGCCCGGTCTGGTTGGCGTCATCGTCGATCGCCTGCTTGCCGAGCAGCACCAACTGAGGTGCCTCGCGCTCGACCACGGCCATGAGCAGCTTGGCCACCGCGAGTGGTTGCAGCTCACTATCGCTCTCCACCAGAATGGCGCGGTCGGCCCCCATCGCCAGCGCCGTGCGCAAGGTTTCCTCACACGGCTTGGCACCGAGCGAAACGGCCACCACCTCGCTCGCGATGCCTGCCTCCTTAAGCCGCACGGCCTCCTCGACGGCAATCTCGTCAAACGGATTCATCGCCATCTTCACATTGGCGAGCTCCACACCACTGCCGTCGGCCTTGCAGCGCACTTTGACGTTGAAATCCACTACGCGTTTTACCGCGACCATTACCTTCATCGTTGTCTCTCCCTTATGCCACCATCGCGCGCGCTATCACCGTACGCTGGATTTCGGATGCACCCTCGTAGATCCGCAAAATGCGGGCATCGCGCACCAACCGCTCAAGCGGCAACTCGCGCGTAAAACCGTAGCCGCCGTGGACCTGCAGCGCGGTATCCGTGATGAAGCCCGCCGCCTCAGAGGCACACAGCTTGGCCATGGCCGAGTAGTCGCTGAATTTCTCCCCGGCTCCACGCTTGGCAGCCGCCTGCAATGTGATCAACCAAGCCGCTTCGAGCCGGAGTTTCATGTCAGCCAGCATCCACTGGATGCCTTGCTTATTGGCGAGCGGCTCACCGCCGACCTTGCGCTCCTTGGCCCAGGCCACGGCGGCGGCTAGCGCCGCTTCGGAAAGTCCAAGGCTGGTGGCGGCGACGTCCAGTCGACTGTTATCGAGTACCTTCATCGCGGTATAGAAACCGGCCCCCTCTTCACCGAGCCGGTTGGCGACCGGCACCAGGCAGTCGAACGTAACCTCGTGTGCTGGCGCACCGCGGATGCCCATCAGTTTTTCCGGCGCAGATACAGTGATGCCGGGGGTATGGCGATCGACCACGAAAGCGCTGATGCCACGCGTACCGGCATTCGGGTCGGTCTTGGCATACACCACGATGAAGCCCGCATCGTCGGCATTGGAGATGAACTGCTTGACCCCACGGAGGCGGTAATGCTCGCCTTCGCGTTCCGCCCGCGTGATCATGCCAGCCGGGTTGGAGCCAGCTCCCGGCTCGGTCAGCGCAAAGGCACCAAGCTTGGCACCGCTCGCCGCATCGGGCAGGTAGCGGTCGCGGATCATATCGTCGCCACCGATGAGTATCGAATCGGTGGCCAGGTAGTGGGCACCGATCATCGATGCCGTCGAGCCGCAGGCCTTGGCGATTTCGGCGATCGACAAAATCAGCGCGGCTGGCGAGGCACCGATACCGCCCCAGCGCTCGGGTAGGTTCATGCCCATCACGCCGAGTTCGGCCAGTTGGCTGGCATAACGCGTAGTGCGAATTTCGTCACGGTCGACGATGTGCGCCTGGGGTGCCAATTCGTTCTGTGCAAAGCGGGCGACGGCGTCGGCAATGGCGCGGTCGTCCTCGGTAATGCCAAGTCGTTCGGACATGGTGGCTTCCTCTCTCTCGATGCAGGGGGTTATTGGTTATGGCGGCGGCGGTGCCCAATTCGTGCAGATCGGCCACTAGGACACATCCATGCCTAGCCAGTCCTGAAATATCTGCACGCTGTGCTCGCCCAGTTGCGGCGCACGCGTAACACGGTTGTCGCCGAAGGCCGAAAATTTGATGGGCTGCGAAGGCAGGCGCACGCCTGGCAAAGGCGAATCATTGAGAGGCGTCAGCAGCTTGCGCGCTAGGCTTTGTGCACTTTCCAATGCATCGCTCACGTTCCAGATTGGTGCCACGGGAATCGCGGCGGCAGACAGCCGTTGATTGACCTGTTCAATGGAGAGAGCTTGTGACCAGGCTTCAATCGCCTCGCGTAGCAACGTCTCGTGCAGACTGCGCAACTCATCGGTGGCAAAACGTGGATCGGCGGCAAGGTCGGGGCGCCCGATGGCGGCAGCGAAGCCAGCAAACAGCTTGTCGTTAAGCACCGCCACCACGTAGAAGCCGTCGCGGGCCCGGTATGCTCCGAATGGAGCGGAGATAGGGTGACGGTTGCCGACGCGCTGCGGGACGATACCGGTCAATGCGTAGCGTGACACCAATGTGGCGGCAAGACTCAGCGTGGCATCGAACATCGCGATATCGACATGCGTGCCTCGCCCGCTTTTCGCGCGCGCCAGCAGCGCCACCAGGATGCCCCACGAGCCGAACAAGCCGCTGACCACATCGGCTACCGCCTCGCCCACCATGGTGGGTGGTCCGTCCGCGAAGCCGGTGGCGTCCATCAGCCCCGTCATCGCCTGCAAAATGATGTCGTAGGCGGGACGATGCGACTCCGGCCCGCTTTGACCGAAGCCAGAAATGCTCGCGTAGATCAGCGAAGGATTGAGCTCGCTGAGTGCCTGGTAGCCGATACCGAGCTTCTCGGCCACGCCGGGGCGGAAATTTTCCACGACCACGTCGGCCTTCTCGACGAGCGCTCGGGCCAGCTGTAGACCATGTTCATTTTTCAGATCGAGAACCACGCTTTTCTTGTTGCGGTTCATCGCCGTGAATAGCGCGCTTTCGCCCTCCACCATTGGCCCGATCGCACGGTAGTCGTCCCCCTGCGGCGGCTCGATCTTGACTACTTCAGCCCCCAGATCGCCGAGCAAGGCGGTGCAGAACGGCCCGGCCAATACGCGCGAAAAATCCACCACGCGCAGGCCGGACAGTGGCAGGTTGGAGTGTTCCATTTGTGTACCTCATCAGTGCATCTTGTCGATGAGGCGATAATGGCTGCCGCCAAAATAAAAATAAAATATTGCTTTTTGATTTTTACAATTAAAAAATATAATTGATCGATCCAACTACATGCAGGCTGTGGCGAGCCCCTCGGCAATGCACACCTGTCTTGGTGCTCTGCTGAGCCGACGTCCAGCCAGCTCAAGCCCGTCCTACCCTCTGTCGACTGTCATGAACGTCTCGATCCGGCTACTGCGTTACTTCATTGCTACGGCTGAAACAGGCAGCACAGCTGCTGCGGCCAAGGCACTCAATGTGTCGCAACCTTCCATCTCAGTGGCCATCCGCGATCTGGAGGGGTTGTTTCAACAGCCGCTGTTCAGCCGCGACCGGTCACCGGGAATGACCTTGACCCACTTCGGCGCGCGCAAGCTTGTTGAGGCACGTCAGATAGTGTCGGCTGCCAAAGTGTTCGAAGCGGATGACGGTGCGGAGGGAGAAGAAGGCGTGGCCGGGGAAATCAGCATCGGCGTATTCACCACCATTGCGGCGCGCTACCTGCCCATAATCTTGCGTTTGGCGAAGGAGCGTTTCCCCAGGTTGCAGATCAACTTCATAGAGGGTGATCTAGCCAAGCTGGAAAGCTTGCTGTCCAGCCAGCAGATTGAGCTGGCCCTCACTTACGATGTGGGCCTGCCCGCCAGCATCGACATGGAGTGTATAGCCGAGCTAGAACCGTATGCGCTTGTGCACATTGGCTCAGAGTTGGCCCGGCAACCGGGCCCGCTGTCACTCCATCAACTGGCACATGAGCCGTTCATACTGATCGATCTGCCGCACAGTCGCGACTTCCTGCTTTCGCCATTCTGGCAATACAACCTATCACCGACTATCCGCTACCGAACGACGTCGATTGAAGTGGCCAAGGGCATGGTTGCAAATGGGCTCGGGGTATCACTGCTGATTACCTCGACAGAAAGCCCAGCTATTGTCGAAAAGCCGATCAAGGAAAAAATTTTGCGTCAACGCTTGGTCATCGCGCGTGCAAAACAGATAACCCAAACCCGTACCTCCTGTTTGCTCGCAGAGTGCATGCGCGATGGTGCAGCCGAAGTGTTGGCAAGACAGATGACGTTGCAAAACGCTGAGGCAAGGTGAGTGTCCCCTTCCCCGGATGGATGAATGGTCTTTGTTCTCGTAGCCCCATCCACTAGGCGGCTTAGCGTCGCTAACAAAACCCAGCGTAGCGGCCTTGGCTAGGCGTGCTGCGGCAGACAGTACAAGTAGTACGGCAAGGCAGCACAACAACGTCAAGGGGGGTTAGCAGCTCTTAGAGCCTGTTTACGATCTCGCGAACGAAGGGTCAGCCAAGGCGGAATGGCGCGAAAAAGCGGAGTGTACATGGAGTACATGAGCATTTTTAGCGTCATTTCAACGCAGGATCACCCGAGTGCAGCAGATCGTAAACAGGCTCTTAGGGGCGGCCGTTGACGGGGATTCGTGTGTAGTGGTGGCGTTCGCTGAGGCACGGCCACTTGGAGGGTTGTGATGTCGCCTGCACGTGAGTGGTGGGCGCCCACGGGCCTAAGCATACTTCTGGCCAGCACCAGCCCTAGAGGTCGCAAAGGGACAGAGACAAACGGCACAGCTGGTCAGACTCGCCGGAATCCGCATAATGCCGATGCTGGTCACCGTGGCGCGCTTGAGCAGCATCGGCGAAGCCGCCAACGGAGCCCGACGGTGCGCGGCCGACTGCGCTTTGACGACCTGTCCGCCATCACTGCCGCCGCCGAGGCAGGCATCGGCATCGCTTGGCTGCCCGGCTGGCTGATCGGCGATGTTTGGAAGCACTGCTGCCGCGCCCGCTCACCTTTGGCCTCGAGATCAACCGGGTCTGGATGAGCAACCGCAGCGTTGACCCAAACTGAAACCCGGTCGCCAATGCAAAAAGCCCGTGGAAAAATCCACGGGCTTTTTGGTAATTCTGGCAGGCGGTACAGGGCTCGAACCTGTGACCCTCGGAATCAAAATCCGATGCTCTACCAACTGAGCTAACCGCCAACTGAACAGGTGGCGAACTATATCGAAGCCCTTTTGCGTTGGCAAGCTCTTTTCGTAAAAAAATTGAAGATTTTTAAATGAAACTCGCTAAATCATTGATTTATCGTAAGGCGCGCGAAGTACGCTAGATGCCCTTTTTCATTCACACGCCAGCAGGCTTTCGAGCATGCCGTAAGCATTGTGCTGATGTCCACGACGAATCTCGAAGCACAGATCCTCAACGCAGCCATGCTCCATGAAAAAAGCCAGCACGTCGAAAGCTGGCTTGGGGTACTCAGTGTAATGACATTCAGTTCAACGCCGCTTTGGCAGCCTCTTCAGCCGACAGGCCCTCATAGAACTGGTCGGTGAACCACTCGGCCTGCTCCTCGATATGTTCCTGCGCCTCCCGACGGGTCGCGCCGGCGGCGACAAGCAGTGCCTCCACCTCTTCGCACCACTGCAGCAGCGCGAGGGTATCGGGATCCAGCGGTTTTTCTTTGGCCATGATGCTATCCATGTTCAATCGGAAAGAAGCGCCTAGTGTAACGCGCCTCGGCATCACTCACTCGGTCGGCTTGCTACGCGGCCATTTCATGTCGCGACGCGGCTGCCGACGCAACAACGCCAGCAGCCATTACGTTGCCCTCGGGAGGCGATAGCACGCTCACGGAGGCACCGACACTACCGGCTCTTGATGAAGAAGGCGTCCCTTTACCATACCCTGGTGTTGGGCGCCCCCCCGATTAGAAGCGCTGAAGACGCACACGCTCTACCGACTGCAATCGCGGCACACACTCATTCGGGCAATGTGCTCAAACGGAAGAAGTTCTGCACATATTCGTCCGGCTCACCAAACCATTTCCCGTAAAACAAGTGAAACTCTCCGGAAGCGAACATCCGGCCCAAGGTGCGATCGACTAGCAGGCGTAAATCTTCATCTCCCCGAGCCATCCCTATGGCGACCGGGATATACGTGAAATGGCGATCGAGAATGATCAAATCGCTCGCCGAAGGGCTGTTTCTGGCAACCGCCAACAGGAGGGCACGCTCCGCAAAAAAGACGTTCGTCTTGCGATCGAGCACCTGCTGGACGCCAGCCTCAATGCCCGAAACGGGAGCGACCTTTGCGGTTAGATTGAGTTGGCTAATTTTGCCGGCGAGCCAACGCTCAGAAAGAGTCCCTGCGACGACAGAGACGGTCTGTTTTGACAGGATCTGCGCGGGCGATGCGCGCCAGAATTGCCGCGAGGGAGACTGCTTGCCAGACAGAATCTCCTTCAGCCCCGGAGACGCATCTGCCCGGAGAAGAGCGCCGATACCCCCCGGGTAAACCGGAATGGAATATGAAATCGCCTTCCTTCCTGTTAGCGAGTCCTCATCGCCGCACAGCAGGTCTATCCGGCGCTCCTTCACCGCCCGGTAACGATCCTGGATCGTGGTTTGCACCCAGTTCACCTTCAGCGCAGCAAGCCCCAGCTCACGTTTTACTTGGTCGGCGATTTTCTGGCATAACGCAACGGTGTAGCCGGTGGGATGGCCCGCACTATCCCGGTAGGTGAACGGCTGTGCGCCGGCGATATACCCAAGGTTGACCTGGCCGGACTGCTTGATCCGCGCCAAAGCGCTGGCCGGTGCGACTGGTGCCGCGGCTGTTGCCACAGCCGCATGCACAGGGCGTGGAATAAACAGCAGATGAATCGCGATCGCGATCGCAAGTAATGCGCTGGTAGAAACACTTTTGCCTGCCGCCGTGCTTCGTGGGGGAACAACAAAGCGCGGCGCCATAAAGCCATAGATCAAGTAACCGATAACCATCACCAGCATGCCGCCGAGCACGGCATCCTTGCCTGAGGCATAAAGCGCATAGATTGAATAGGCTATCCCGACCACCGTGATGACAAGATTGCGTCTATATGGACCCTCTTTCACACCAGCCTTTCGCATCATCACAAACAACGCCGACAGGGAGACAATATAGGGCACTACATTGGTGACCACGGCGAGATTGACCAATGCTGCGAATTGTTCGCTCAGGTTCGGCGAAATGGTGGACAGCGCCATCAGCGACTGCACGATGCCCATGATGATCATGCCTGGAATCGGAGCCCCCACGCTGTTGGCTTTACTGAATACACCAGGAAACATCTTGCTGTCGGCCGCATCTTTCGCCGTCTGGGCGAGCGTAAACTGCCAGCCAAGCAAGGAGCCTACGCAAGCCAACACTGCGAGCACCATGACAATGGAACCTACCGCCGGGGTAAACATATGCGCAAAGGCTAGACCGAATGGACCGGTAGACTTCGCAAGATCGGCATTTGGCACGATCCCCTGGATCGCAGCTGTCGACAAGATGTAGATCACCGCCGCGCCCAGCGTGCCGAACAGGCTCGCCAATGGGACGTCGCGCTTTGGATTCTCGACAGCCGACGAATTCTGCACCGCGGACTCCATGCCGAGGAAGGCCCATAGCGTGAGCGAAATACTCGAACCCATGCCCTCCAACAGCCCCATCCCTTTCGGGTTCCAGGCAGCGGCGAAGGTTTCGCCGCTGAACCAGAACCAGCCTGCGAAGGACATGAATCCTACTGGCAAAATGACCCCCCACACGGTCACGGCACCGATGCGGCCAGTCAGCTTAGGGCCACCAAAGTTCGCGACCGTGGTGAGCCATAGCAGGCCGATCACGCCAAGACAGGTGGCAATCGGCGATGCCGTAAGGGCGGGGAAAAACGCGGCAAGATAGCCCAGCGCCGAAATGGCGACGGCGACGTTCGCAATGGCCAGAGACAGAAAGTACAGGAAAAAGACCTGGAAGTAGCCGTCCTTTCCGTAGCCATCCTCGGCGTAAGCCGCCATGCCGCCCTCGCGCTGGTTCAGAATGCCACACTGGGCAAAGCCATAGGCAATGGCCATGGACCCTACCGCTGTCACCACCCACGACAGCAGCGAAATCGCCCCAACCTTTGCCATATTGGTGGGCAACATAATGATGCCCGACCCCATCATGTTCACCATGACAAGGAACGTCAGTTGAACGACGTTCATCTTTTTTTTCTGTTCAGACATTGCAGACATGGCATACGCTCCTTACGTGGTGCTATCCATCGTCTATTTGCGGACTACATAGGTGTAAAACCGGATACGACCGTTTTCCCGCTCCTGAAACACGCCCTGCACCTCATAGTTGAATCCGGGGAACCTGTTGAACGACTCCTGGAATGCCATGAAGTAATTGAGCATCGGCTGGGCCCGATCATCCCAGCGTTCGCCCGGAAGCACGACACCGATACCCGGCGGGTAAATCAGCGCCAGCGTTGCGGAGATGCGGTTTTTGGCGCTATCGAGGGGCACATAATCCACCTCATTGGCGACGAGAGCTTCATAAGCGTCCTTTGGAGACATGGCAAGCTCCGGAAAGCTCGACGCCCGGAAGCACAGGCGTTGCAACTCCTTCACGTTTGCCTTGCGATAGAAGTCGTGCATTTCGTTGCAGACCTGACGCAGCGTGTAGTCGGCATAACGCTCGCTGTGCGCCGCATAGAGCGTCGGCAACACCTCAGGAAGCGATGCATCGCGGTCCCACAAATTCTTGAATTTGACGAGTTTGGCGATCAGCGTATTGAGCTTGCTTTCGTCCTCTGCCGGCGTCATCAGGAAAAGGATGCTGTTGAGATCGCACTTTTCCGGGACGATGCCTTCCTCCCGCAGATAGTTCGCAACCACAGTGGCCGGCACCCCGAAATCCAGATATTCGCCGGTCTTGCGATTGATACCTGGGGTCAGCAGCGTGAGCTTATTCGGGTCCACCATGACGTAGCCATCAGCATAGCCAGCATACCCGTGCCAATTGGCCTCGGGATGGAAAGCCCAACATTGCTGTTCGCGCTTGATGACATCGGTTGGAACATCCTCCCATGCGACGTTGCTTGAATCCGCCATGAACGGGGAGCCATGAATGGTAACGACATCGGGCACAAAGGGATCGAAGAACCATTGCTCTTGTTCGGTTTTCCCCGTCATCGCGTAGTGATGAGCGAACTGACGGAATTTCTTGCGCGCCTCGATACCGAGTTCGATACAGCCATCCCACAGCATTTCGCCGGCTTTTCCCGCATGTACCTTCGCATTGACGTCGAGCGAGGCAAACAGCGGATAAAAGGGCGATGTCGAGGCATGAACCAGGAACGACTCGTTAAAACGCTTGTGTTCGATATACCGTTTCTGGCCACGAATATGTTCATCGCGCTTGTGGACCTGAGAGGCTTGCGAAAAACCAGCACCCTGTTTGTGGACCGACTGAGTCGAGAACAGCCCCGGCATATCCGGTGTCAGGTCTTTAAGACGCATCGGACTGTGATCTTCAAACAGCGAATGGAAGGCGTTGTAGCCAATCCACGCCTCGTCCCACAACACGTACTCACACAAATGTCCGATCTTTTCCATGACTTTGCGCACGTTGTAGATTGTGCCGTCATAGGTAGCGAGCTGAATGCAGGCAAGCCGGAACGGCCGCTCCGCCTTGCAGAGTTCTGGGTCCTTCACAAGAGGGTTCGCGCGAATCTGCTCGCGCAGATAATTTTCGTCCCATGCATCCCAGTCAACGGCACCGATCATGCCAAAGGGATTGCGAGCGGTAGGCAGGAAAATCGGAATGGCGCCCGCCTGCACAAGCGCGCCCTGGTGAACAGACTTATGGTTGTTGCGATCGAACAGCACAAGATCGCCGCGCTTGAGCACCGCACCCGTCACCACCTTGTTGGATGTGCTGGTGCCATTGAGAACAAAGTAAGTCCGGTCTGCACCGAACACCTCAGCGGCATGACGTTGCGCCTCAGCGGCGGCCCCTTCGTGGATCAGTAGATCGCCCAAATCGACATCGGCGTTACACAGATCACTACGAAAGATGCTTTCGCCAAAATGCTTGAAGAACAACTGTCCTGCTGGGGATTTCCGATAGAACTGCCCCCCTTGGTGCCCGGGACAGTCAAAGGCGATATTGGCTTCAGCATCATAGGCTACGAGTCCGCCGAAGAAAGGCGGCAGAAGGCTCATCCCGTATTTCACAAGGCTTGCGATGACTTGTTTGGCGTAAAACAGGGGCGTTTGATGCCCGAGATAGATATAGCCATTGACCTCCCCTAGCCCGCCGGTAACCGCAAGGTCGGATATGCGGTGAGAATCCGCAAGTGCCCACAGTGGTGTCTGAAAGCCGAGGGCACGAATCGAGAGGGCCATTTGTCGGGCCTGGTCGCGGCCGCTATCGTCGATCAGTGCGATGTACGCACCGACATTGGCATCTTCGTTGATATCGCGGTTGAAGTTGTCCGTGACTTCGATCTGGAAATTTTCTGCCGCGATGTGGTCAAGCAACTCCTTCGTCTCAGCATTATTTTTGTCCACGATCGCAACCACTTTCAGCAGCTTGTGAAAGGGGATCGGGATGGTTGGTGCCTTTACTGAGCGAGGAATCATGATCAGACATCCTTCATCGCGTAGGCCATGCGACAACGCCGACAGGAAGTGGCGGAGAAGTGGCGGAGAAGTGGCGGTCTCGAAGTGTACGAGTCTCCCTCCCTGGCATCGCCCGTCGGGCCAGCAGGATCAAGGAGTTGTGCAAGATCAATCTTAAAGAAACAATAAGTATCTGGCTGTCGCCATCGGACCTTAGTCCTACTGGGACCAGGCGAATTCTCTTGCTTCGAATCTGAAGCAAAGTGACTCGGGATTGAGTTCTTTCATCAGGTTGGAAGAATCTGGTCATTTGAGTTGAGCGGCGACCATGCAGGTAAGAAGTCTGAATCCAGAACGCACAGTCAGGCGGATTGCCGCTAGACTCGCGTTTTGTCCACTCGGGACATCATATGCCAGACAGCACTTACCGCTTTACCCTAGGCGCCGACCCTCAAGCCAGGGAGGTGATCCAGAGCGGACTGCAAGCATTCAACATAGAGCAGATCGGCCCCTATAGTTATCAGGGCTTCGAGCTGTACGCCCACGACGACACCGGGCAGGTGGTCGGCGGGATGTTCGGATACTCGGGGATGGGCTGGCTATACATTGACTACCTGTGGCTACACGCCACGCAGCGTAGTGCTGGGCTCGGCACCCACCTGTTGGCGCTAGCCGAGGAGGAGGCGCGAAGCCGCGGTTGCATCGGCCTGTTCCTCTACACCTACAACTTCCAGGCACCGGACTTCTATCAGAAACAGGGCTACCAGCTGATGGGGGTACTGGAAGACTGCCCGCCCGGGTACCAACGCCTCTACTTGAAGAAGCGCTTGGCTAACTGAGACCACCGACCTGGCACAGCTTGACTACCATGTCCGCCAGCGCCTAGACACAGACTGAGGATGTGTTTCGGATCGTATGCGCGGCGATGTCAGGGTCGCCAGTGTGAGGCGAGGTGGACGGCCCTCAGCGCAGCCATCACCTGCTCGACTGGATGCGACATATAGGACCTTGGTCTGATAGCGCACGCTGGCACTGTATGGTTTTCTATTGAAATGAGGGCTTATGCCCTGGAGTAGCCTACCTAACGAGCTACGCCATTACAAATGCGTTTTCGAACGTATCGCCTTATGCAGCCGTTGATCTCCCCTACTTGTTGGGAAACCTGAGTTGCTTTGAATGTAAACAGATAAAGCACTGTAGAAAACCGTGCATACCTATTTCAGTTGTTGAAGTAACCCCAAATGGGGTGAGGTGAAAAACAACGTAAGCGTTGTCGATGGCAACAGCACTAACGCCGCTAAAGCAGTGCGGCTCGCCCCCTTTGTTGCCTTCGTCTACGTCAGCAGCGACCGCTCCGTGACCAGGAGAATGCCATGTCCACTTCCCTGACTTTCCTGCGAACAAAATTTCCGATCCTGATCGTCGATCAGGACTTGCACGCGGACAACGCTGGCGGTCGTGCGATCCGCGACATCATCGCTGCTCTGGCTGACCGCGGTCTCACCGTCATGACAGCCAGCGACTTCCTTGATGGTGCAGCGCTGATCGTAGCCCACCCGGAAATTGGCGTGATCGTGCTGAACCAGGCAACCATTGCACAGTTCCCTGTTAATGACATCGCGCATGCCGTAAAGAATTTTCGCAGTCGATATCCGCGTGTGGGGATTTTCCTCGATTCATCGGTGGATGTACTGGAAAAGCTGCCCATGGAGCTGATCTCGCAGCTTACCGGTTTCATTTACAAGCTCGAGGACACCGCCACCTTCATCGGTGGTCGACTCGAAGAAGCGCTTGAAGCATACCTTGACAAGCTGCTGCCGCCGTTCTTCAAGGAACTGATGGATCATACCGAGAAGTATAAATATTCTTGGCACACGCCCGGCCATTCCGGTGGCGTTGCTTTCCTGAAGTCTCCCGTGGGACGGGCTTTTTTCGATTTCTTTGGTGAATCCACATTCCGCTCTGATTTGTCGGTTTCAGTGCCCGAGCTAGGATCGCTATTGGAACATACCAGTGTGGTAGGCGAAGCCGAGCACGAAGCGGCGCTCAATTTCGGCGCCGATCGCACCTACTTTGTCACGAACGGAACTTCAACCGCGAACAAGATGGTCTGGCATGGTTCGGTTTCGCGCGGAGACCTGGTCGTGGTCGACCGAAACTGTCACAAATCCATCTTGCATTCAATCATCATGACCGGTTCGGTGCCAGTATACTTTCGCCCCACGCGCAATCCCTACGGCATCATCGGACCGATTCCGGAGGCAGAATTCACCCCTGAAGCCATCCAGAAAAAAATCGATGAATCACCGCTAATCAAGAACAAGAAAGTGAAACCGCGGCTGGCCGTGGTGACCAACTCGACCTACGATGGGCTTTGCTACAATGCGCCGGCCATCCGCACCACGTTGGCCCATCAGGTCGAGGTACTGCATTTTGACGAGGCCTGGTTTGCGTATGCCAGATTCAGCCCGTTCTATGAAGGCCGCTATGGAATGGCGGCCAGCGCCAATCCCCGCCCCGGCGAACCGGTCACGTTTACCACACATTCCACGCACAAACTGCTGGCGGCCCTGTCGCAGTCCTCGATGATTCATGTGAAGAACAATGCGGAGGGTGATTTTTCGCACGCTCGCTTCAACGAAGCATTCATGATGCACACCTCGACGTCTCCGCAGTACAGCATCATCGCCTCCTGCGATGTCGCCAGCCGCATGATGGCTGGTGGCGCTGGCCGTGCGCTAATCGAAGATGCCATTGCCGAAGCCATGGCTTTTCGCCGCAAGATCGCCAACACTAATCGGGAATTGAAATCACGCGGCGACTGGTTCTTCAATGTTTGGCAACCAGAAAAAATCGCCGACAGCAAAACGGCGAAAGAGGGACCACTGGCCCCGATCGACGTGAGTCCGAAAGACTTCGTTCTAAAAGCCGACGCCGAGTGGCATGGTTTCAAGCACGTCACCAAGAACCACGCCATGCTGGACCCGATCAAAGTAACGGTCCTGACGCCCGGTCTGGATATCAGCGGCGAACTGCAGGCGAAGGGCATTCCGGCTGGCTTGGTGAGCCGCTATCTGTGGAGACACGGCCTAGTCGTGGAAAAAACCGGCCTCTATTCCTTTCTCGTGCTGTTCTCCATCGGCATCACCAAGGGCAAATGGGGAACGCTTCTGACAGAGCTGTTCCGCTTCAAGGAACTGTATGACTTGAATGCGCCGCTAGATCAGGTGTATCCCGATTTGTTTCAGCAGTATCCCGCTGCGTACGCTGGCATGGGGCTGCAAGAACTTGCGGCGAAAATGCATGCCTTCTATCGGGAGCACAACACGCTCAGGCTGATGGGAGACATGTATACCGATTTGCCGACGCAAGTCACGCTGCCTTGCGACGCCTACGATAAACTGGTACGCAATGAAGTCGAGCAGGTGCCGATGGACCAACTCGCGGACCGTATCCCCGCTGTGATGCTGGTACCGTATCCACCAGGTATTCCCGTGATCATGCCGGGCGAAAAATTCGATAAGCCTGCCGTACTCGACTACCTGAAAAACTGCCGTGATCAGTACGCGACATTCCCCGGCTTTGAAACTGAAATCCACGGCTTGGAAATCGTACGCGATGAAAAAGGTATGCGCTATGAGGTCTGCTGCCTGAAAGCACGCAAGAGCTGAAGGCTTTGCACGGATCTGCCGTCCAGTCACCCGCCGGATGAAGCCCTTGGCCAAGATGCACTCTTCCAATAGCTTGAAGCAGCGCATCTTGGCCTTGACGAGGCTGCGCCGGTGATAGCCCGGCCATTCCTTCCAGATGCTCGCCCCAAGCGTTGCATGCCACGCAGAATCTCATTGCATGCATCGGCATGATTTTCTTTTGTGGATTTGTACATTGGCTCAGCTTACGGAACCACTGGACAGCCGCTTGGGGTCGATTTCTGCATCAAAGTCATAGCCCTCTCCAGATAATCCACCAAGCGACTGACCTTGGGCGGAATGTAGCGGCTACGCGGGTAGGTCGCCCAAATGCCATCCTGTAGCGTGTAGGCAGTCAGCACCCCTGTCAGCCGGCCACTTTCCAGCGCGTCGGCCACGTAGTAGTCGGGCAGCTGGACCAGGCCGAGCCCGTTCAGCGCCGCATCGAGCAAGGCGGCGCCGCTATTGCATCGCAAGCGGCCACCGACGTGGATTTCCCGGAGCGCCCCGCCCTCGCTGAAGCGCCAGACAGCGATGGTGCCGACCAGGCACTGATGCTGGCTCAGTTCGGCCAGCGTGTGGGGCTCACCATGCCGCTCAAGATAGTCCGGCGACGCGCAGACATAGTGGGTGCGGCTACCTAGTCGCTTGACCATCAGCGACGACTCGTCCATCGGGCCAAGCCGGATGCCCAAGTCATAGCCGTCTGCGACCAGATCGATCTTCCGGTTGTCCAGGTTCAGCTCGGCGGTGACGGCCGGGAAGTCGAGCAGATAGCGGTGCAGCAGCGGCGCGACCACGGTCTCGCCGTAATAGACCGGTGCGGTCAGGCGCAGATGGCCTGCTGGCTTGTCCTGCGAATAAGAAAGTGCCTGCTCGGCCTCCTGCAAGCCGTCGAGCAGCGGCCGGCAATGCCGGTAGTAGAGCTGACCGGCCTCGGTGACGCTGACGCGGCGCGTGGTTCGATAAAGCAAACGCGTCGCCAGTCGCTGTTCCAGCGCCGACACCTGGCGACTGACCTGCGCCACCGACAGGCCGAGCCGTTGGGCCGCGCCTGTGAAGCTCTGCGCCTCGACCACTGCGACGAATTCGACGATGCCTTCCCACTGCATGATTATTTCCATATGGCAAAAATATCTTTCCATTTGGCCAGATTATCACTGCTTTGGTAATACCTAGAATGGCTGGCGTCGCGACCCATTGTGAGGAGAACCGCATGAACATGATTAAGACCCGCGCCGCCGTCGCCTGGGGCCCGAACCAGCCGCTGTCCATCGAGGAAGTGGACCTGATGCCGCCTCAGGCGGGCGAAGTGCTGGTGCGCATCGTCGCCAGCGGCGTATGCCATACCGACGCGTACACACTGTCGGGCAAGGATTCCGAGGGCGTTTTCCCCTGCATCCTGGGCCATGAGGGCGCCGGTGTGGTCGAAGCAGTCGGAGAAGGCGTGACCAGCGTGGCGGTGGGCGATCACGTGATCCCGCTTTACACGCCGGAATGCGGCGAATGCAAGTTCTGCACCTCGGGCAAGACCAATCTGTGCCAGAAGATCCGCGCCACCCAGGGCAAGGGCCTGATGCCGGACGGCACCACCCGCTTCTACAAGGACGGCAAGCCGATCTATCACTACATGGGTACCTCGACCTTCTCCGAGTACACCGTGCTGCCGGAGATCTCGCTCGCCAAGATCAACAAGACCGCGCCGCTGGAAGAAGTGTGTCTGCTCGGCTGCGGTGTGACCACCGGTATGGGTGCGGTGATGAACACTGCCAAGGTGAAAGAAGGCGACTCCGTCGCGATCTTCGGCCTGGGCGGCATCGGCCTGTCGGCGGTGATCGGTGCGCGCATGGCCAAGGCCAGCCGCATCATCGGTATCGACATCAATACCGACAAGTTTTCGCTGGCCAAACAGCTGGGCGCCACCGACGTGATCAACCCGAATGACTTCGACAAGCCAATCCAGGACGTGATTGTCGAGATGACCGACGGCGGCGTCGACTTCTCGTTCGAATGCATCGGCAATGTGCAGGTGATGCGCTCGGCGCTGGAATGCTGTCACAAGGGCTGGGGCGAGTCGGTGATCATCGGCGTGGCCGGGGCCGGTGAGGAGATCAGCACCCGCCCGTTCCAGCTGGTGACCGGCCGGGTGTGGCGCGGTTCGGCCTTTGGCGGGGTGCGCGGCCGCTCCGAGCTGCCCGACTATGTGGAGCGATACCTGAAGGGCGAGTTCCGTCTCGACGACTTCATCACCCACACGATGCCGCTCGACGAGATCAACACCGCCTTCGACCTGATGCACGAAGGCAAGTCGATCCGCTCGGTGATCCATTTCAACCGCTAAGGTGCGCGCGGGCGGCCCCGCCGCCCGCCGCCACAGGAGCCCCGCGATGTCCACATCCCTGGAACTGATCGCCAGCCAGCGCGCCTTCGGCGGCTGGCACAAGCGCTACCGGCACCGCTCCGACGCCACCGGCACCGAGATGACCTTCGCCATCTACCTGCCCCCGCAGACCGCCCACGGTACCAAGGTGCCGGTGCTGTACTGGTTGTCTGGCCTGACCTGCACCGACGAGAACTTCTCCACCAAGGCCGGCGCACAGCGGGTTGCCGCCGAGCAGGGCCTCGCGCTGGTCATGCCCGACACCAGCCCGCGCGGCGACGATGTCGCCGACGATGCGGCCTACGACCTCGGCCAGGGTGCGTCCTTCTATGTGAACGCCACCCAGGCACCGTGGCGCTCGCACTACCGGATGTACGACTACGTGGTCGAGGAACTGCCTGCCCTGATCGAGGCCCACTTCCCGGTCACCGCCGTGCGCGCGATCAGCGGTCACTCGATGGGCGGCCACGGCGCACTGATGGTGGCACTGCGCAACCCGGGCCGCTACCGCTCGATATCGGCGTTCTCACCTATTGTGAACCCGAGCGCCGTGCCATGGGGGCAAAAGGCATTCAACCACTACCTGGGCGACGATCGTACGGCGTGGGCAGCCTACGACAGCTGCCAGCTGATGGAGAGCGCTGGTGAGATGCTGCCGATGCTGATCGACCAGGGCGAACAGGACAGTTTCCTGCCGGAACAACTGCAACCGCACATCTTGCAAGAAGTCGCTGCTCGTCGCGACTGGCCGCTGACGCTGCGGATGCAACCCGGCTACGATCACAGCTATTACTTCGTGGCGAGCTTCATCGAAGACCACCTGCGCTTTCACGCCGCGTATCTGGCCTGACGATTGAAACCTGCCCTACCAAGGAACGAGCTCGCCAACAATGGCGGGCTCGTACTCGTTCAACATTTCGACGTGGCGGCGATCTGGGCCGGGAATCAGGGCATGTGCTACCCACCGGTAGCCCAAGCAAAAAAACCAGCAGCGTAAGCTACTGGTTTTTTTTGAAGAATTCTGGCGGAAAGGGGGGGATTCGAACCCCCGTCAGGGTATTACCCTGAACACGCTTTCCAGGCGTGCGACTTAAACCACTCATCCACCTTTCCGCGATTCCGATCACTGTGTAGTGGTCAGAGGCTGCGCAGTATAAAGGGACTACCTCGCCTTGGCAAGCGTCTCCGAAATGTTTTTTCATCTGGACTCCGTCACCCCGTCTGGGTAAGCCGAATGGTTGCGCAATTCGGCCAGATACCCAGCTACGCTGGTACGCTCACGAGCCAACCAACGCTCGATCGCCTGACGGAACGAAGCTTCGCCTATCCAGTGCGCCGACGCGGTACGCTCCGGCTCGAAACCACGCGCCTGCTTGTGCTCGCCCTGCGCCCCGCCCTCGAACACCGCCAGCCCCGCCGCGATCGCGTATTCGATCCCGGCGTAGTAACACAGCTCGAAATGCAACAGAGGCACGTCGGCAAGCGCGCCCCAGTAGCGCCCGTACAGCGCCCGTCCGTCGCGCACGCACAGACTGTATGCAAGAGCTTCGCCGTTGCGCTCCGCGACGAACAACACCAGCTGTTCGGCCATCGTTGCGCCGATACGCCGAAAGAAATCGAGGCTCAGATACGGGGTGGAACGATACTCGTGGTAGGTATTGACGTAGCCGCGATGAAATCCAGCCCAATCACCCTCACCGATCGCCGCGCCCTCCAACACCCTAACCGTCACACCGGCCTCGACAACGCGGCGACGCTCCTGGCGGATCTTCTTGCGCTTGTCGCGGGTCAGCGCGTCGAGAAAGTCGGCGAAGTCGCGATAGCCCCGGTTCTGCCAGTGGAATTGCACGCCATGACGCACCAGCCAGCCGCGTTCGCCCAACGTGGCCAGCTCCGCCTCGGGCGGGAACAGCACGTGCGCGCTCGACAAATGGTGCTCAGCGACCAGCGTCTCGGCCGCTGCTGCGAGCAGCCCGACGTCGCCCATCAATCGCGGCCCCTCAACCGGCGTGAACGGCACCGCGACCAAGAGCTTCGGATAATAAGCCAGCCCCGCCCGCTCGAACGCGTCGGCCCAGGACCAATCGAACACGTACTCACCCCAGGAATGGCTCTTCAGATAAGCGGGGGCTGCGGCCACCAGCCGGCCGTGTTGCTCGGCGGTCAGCGGCAGTGGCTGCCAGCCGGTGTCACGCCCCACCGCGCCGCTCGCTTCCAACGCTGCCAGCCAGGCATGGCGTGTGAACGGGCCGCCCGCTCCGCCCAGCGCATCCCACTGTGGCGCCGAAATACCCGCGATGTTGTCGCCGACGGTGACGTTCAAACTGGACTCCTTTCGGGCGCCGCGCTGCGGTAAAATCGCCCCATTCTGTTATCGACGGCTGCCTTCAAGATGCGACTCGCGCTTGCCCAGTTCAACCCCATCGTCGGCGACATCGCCGGCAACACCCAGAAAATCCTCGCGCTGGCCCATCAGGCCATGGCCGCCGGCGCCGATGTGCTGGTCACCCCGGAGCTGGCGCTGACCGGCTACAGCCCCGAGGACCTGCTGCTACGCGACCACTTCTATCGTGCCTGCGCCGAGGCGATGGACGAACTGCTGGAACTGGACGGTATCACGCTGGTAATCGGCCACCCGGTCAAGCTCGGCAACGAGCGCTTCAACGCCGCCACCGTGCTGCGCGACGGCAACCGTCTCGGCCAATACCACAAGATGCTACTGCCGAACGACGAAGTGTTCGACGAGTGCCGCTACTTCACCCCTGGCGCTGCGCCACTGGTGTTTGAGCAGAACGGTTTGAAGATCGGCGTGCTGATCTGCGAGGACGCCTGGTCGATTGAGCCTGCGGCCGAAGCAGCCGATGCCGGTGCCGAGCTGATCGTCACGCTGAACGCCTCGCCGTTCCATCGCAACAAGATCGAGACCCGCCACGAAGTGGTGCGCTACCGCGTCGAGGAAACCGGTGTGCCGATCGCCTATGTGAACCTGACCGGCGGTCAGGACGAACTGGTGTTCGACGGCGCCTCGTTTGCCGTCAACAAGGCCGGCGAAGTGGTCGCCCAAGCGGCCGCCTACGATGACGAGCTCTTGATCGTCGAGGTGGTCGACGGCGACATCCAGCCGGCCAAGAAGGCCACCCTGCCCGGCCCGGTGGAGAGCGTCTACCGCGCGCTGACCGTCGGTGTGCGCGACTATATCGGTAAGAACGGCTTCCCGGGCGCGCTGCTCGGCCTGTCTGGCGGCATCGACTCGGCGCTGACGCTGGCGGTGGCGGTCGACGCGCTCGGCGCCGACAACGTGCACGCAGTGATGATGCCGTCGCGCTATACCGCCGACATCAGCGTCGACGACTCGCGCGACATGGTGCAGCGCCTCGACGTCAAATACGACGAAATCGCCATTTGGCCGATGTACGAAAGCTTCATGTCCGCGCTGGCGCCGTCGTTCGCTGGCCTACCCGTGGATACCACCGAAGAGAACCTGCAGGCGCGCATCCGCGGCACCTTGCTGATGGCGCTGTCGAACAAGACCGGCAAGCTGGTGCTGACCACCGGAAACAAGTCCGAGATGACCACCGGCTACTGCACACTGTACGGCGACATGGCCGGCGGCTTCGCGGTGCTCAAGGACGTGGCCAAGACGCTGGTGGTGCAGTTGTGCGAATGGCGCAACGAGCAGGCCGAGATCATCCCGACCCGCATCATCACCCGCCCGCCGTCGGCCGAGCTGCGCCCGGACCAGAAGGACCAGGACAGCCTGCCGCCGTACGACGTGCTCGACGCGATCATGGCGCGCTACGTCGAGGGCAATATGTCGGCCGAAGAGATCATCACCGACGGCTTTGCCGAAGCCGATGTGCGCCGCGTGGTGCGCCTGTTGAAGATCAACGAGTACAAGCGCCGCCAGGCGCCTGTTGGCCCGCGCATCACCCACCGCGGCTTCGGCAAGGACTGGCGCTACCCGATCACCAATCGGTTTAGCTAAACTCTACACTCATCGCACTGCAAGGCCGCGCCACGCGCGGCCTTTTCCATCACCAAGAGACATGACGCACGATTTGGGCCAGTCTGTCCGGCGCGGTAAGATGACGCTGTAGCCGATGCCCGCGCCAGACCAGCCTGTTCGACCGGAAACCAAGCGACCAACTCCTCGGTCGAATCCGACACGACTTGTTTTCCGCCCCAGGAACCTGAGCTGCTCAGGCATCCTCCATTGCACCGGGACCGCCGTTTGGCCAGGCCCCGAGAAGGGATTCTCATGAAAAAACTCGCGCTGACCCTGATCGCCGCCGCACTCCTGCCACTCACCGCCAACGCCGCCGCCATCGCCCAGCTCAAGGCCTTCGTCGCCGGCAGCAAGACCCTTTCGGCCAACTTCAGCCAGGTCGTCACCAACCAGGGCAAGACCGACAGCGCCAGCGGTACGCTGGAGATCTCCCGCCCCGGCAAGTTCCGCTGGAACTACACCAAACCCTACGAACAGCTGATCGTCGGTGACGGCAAGCGCCTGTGGGTATACGACAAGGAGCTGGCGCAGGTCACCACCCGGCCGCTCGATGCCGCACTCGGTAGCAGCCCGGCGGCGGTGCTGGCCGGCAGCAATGCGATCGAGCACGACTACCTGCTGCGCGAAATCGGTCGCCAGGGCAATATCGAGTGGCTGGCCGCCAGTCCGAAGAAGAGCGAAAACAGCTTCCAGGCGATTCGCATGGGCTTCACCGACAACAACCTGGTGGCGATGGAGTTGACCGACAACTTTGGCAACCTCACTAAACTGTCATTCAGCGACATGAAGAAGAACCCGGCGATCGCCGCCGAACATTTCCGCTTCGTCCCGCCCAAGGGCGCGGACGTGATGAGCGACCAGTAAATCCATGAGCGACCTGTTTGCCGCCGAGCCGAAAAAACCGTTGGCCGAAGCGCTGCGCCCCACCACGCTCGACGAGGTGATCGGCCAGCAGCATCTGATCGGCCCGGGCAAGCCGCTGCGCCTGGCGGTTGAGGCCAAGACGCCACACTCGATGATCCTGTGGGGCCCGCCCGGCGTTGGCAAGACCACGCTGGCGCGCATCCTCGCCAACAGCTTCGATGCCGAGTTCATCCCGCTGTCAGCGGTGCTGTCCGGCGTAAAGGACATCCGCGAGGCGGTCGAGCGCGCCCACGCCGCCCTGATGCGCGACGGCCGCCCGACCATTCTGTTCGTCGACGAGGTGCACCGCTTCAACAAAAGCCAGCAGGACGCCTTCCTGCCCTATGTTGAATCGGGCCTGTTCACCTTCATCGGCGCCACTACCGAGAACCCCTCGTTCGAGGTCAACTCGGCGCTGCTGTCGCGCGCCCAAGTCTATGTACTCAATGCGCTGAGTGACGACGAGCTGAAACAGCTGCTTGCCCGGATAACATCGGGCGGCACCCTTGGCACCTTGGAGTTCGACGATGCCGCCGTCGATACGCTGATCGGTTACGCCGATGGCGACGCACGGCGCTTTCTGAACCTATTGGAGCAAACACGCACCGCCGCGCTGGCGCGTAAAGTTGGCCGAATCGACGCTGCCTTCCTCGGCGAGGTGCTCACCATCAACGCGCGGCGCTTCGACAAGGGCGGCGACGCCTTCTACGACCAGATCTCCGCGCTACACAAGTCGGTGCGCGGCTCTAACCCGGACGGCGCGCTGTACTGGCTGACCCGCATGCTCGACGGCGGCGCCGACCCGCGCTATCTGGCACGCCGCCTGATCCGCATGGCCTGGGAAGACATCGGCCTGGCCGACCCGCGCGCCGCCCGGGTGGCGCTCGACGCCGCCGACACCTATGAACGGCTTGGCAGCCCCGAAGGCGAGCTAGCACTGGGTCAGGCCGCAATCTATCTTGCCATCGCAGCCAAGAGCAATGCAGGATACAAGGCGTATAATCAGGCCCGAGCCTTCGTGGCGCAGGACAAGTCGCGGCCGGTGCCGGTGCATCTGCGCAATGCGCCGACCAAGCTGATGAAGGAGCTCGGTTACGGCCACGACTACCGCTACGCCCACGACGAACCGCATGCCTATGCCGCCGGCGAGACCTATCTGCCGGACGGCCTGGAAGACATTCACTGGTACGAGCCGGTGCCACGTGGACTGGAGAGCAAGATCGCAGAGAAGCTCACCTTCCTGCGCGAACTCGATGCCGCCGCCAACGATAATCAACACGACTAGCACTTAGAACAACTAGGATCCCCGACACATGCTCGACATCCAACTTCTCCGCACCGAGATCGACAGCGTCGCCGCCCGCCTGGCCGGCCGCGGCTACACCTTGGACACCGACGCGTTCAGCGCGCTGGAAAACGAGCGCAAGGCGCTGCAGACCCGCATGCAGGAACTGCAAGCCAAGCGCAACGCCACCTCCAAGCAAATCGGTGAAGCCAAGCGCAAGGGCGAGGACGTATCCGCAATCATGGCCGAAGTAGCCACCCTCGGCGACGAACTCAAGGCCGCCGAGACCGCCTTCGAACTGGTGCAGAGCAAGCTCGACAGCTGGCTGATGGCCATCCCCAACCTGCCGCACGCTTCGGTGCCGCTTGGCAACGATGAAACCGGCAACGTCGAAGTGCGCCGCGTCGGCGTGCCGAAGAGCTTCGACTTCGAAGTGAAGGACCACGTCGACGTCGGCACCCCGCTGGGGCTCGACGCAGAAACCGGCGCCAAGCTGGCCGGCGCGCGCTTCACCGTACTGCGCGGCGAGATCGCCCAACTGCACCGCGCCCTTGCGCAGTTCATGCTCAACACCCACACCAACCAGCACGGCTACACCGAGATGTATACCCCGTACATCGTCAACGACTCCGCGCTGTACGGCACCGGTCAGCTGCCGAAATTTGCCGAGGACATGTTCAAGGTCACCCGTGGTGGCGAGGAAGGCAATGTCGACCAGTACCTGATTTCCACCTCGGAAATCTCTCTGACCAACACCGTAGCCGACACCGTGCAGAAGCTCGCCGACCTGCCGATCAAGATGACCGCGCACTCGCCGTGTTTCCGCTCCGAGGCCGGCTCCTACGGTCGCGACACCCGCGGCCTGATCCGCCAGCACCAGTTCGACAAGGTCGAGATGGTGCGCATCGAGCACCCGGACCACTCCTACGCCGCGCTGGAAGAAATGGTCGGCCACGCCGAAAATATCCTCAAGGCCCTGGAGCTGCCGTACCGCGTCGTCACCCTGTGCACCGGCGACATGGGCTTCGGCTCGGCCAAGACCTACGACCTGGAAGTGTGGCTGCCAGCGCAGAACACCTACCGCGAGATCTCCAGCTGCTCCAACTGCGAAGACTTCCAGGCCCGCCGCATGAAAGCCCGCTTCAAGGACGAAGATGGCAAGAACCGCTACCTGCACACCCTGAACGGCTCTGGTCTGGCCGTTGGGCGCGCGCTGGTTGCCGTACTGGAGAACTATCAGAACGCCGACGGCACGGTCACCGTGCCGTCCGTGCTGCGCCCCTACCTGGGCGGCAAGGAAAAGATCGGCGGCTGACCCCGCCTTTCAGCCTCAAGATTGGCGGAAAAAAAGCGCGACCCGAAGGTCGCGCTTTTTTCATCTCTCGCTCAGCCTCCCCACCGCTCCGCCAAAACAAAAGGCGACTCCCGGTCGCCTTTTTCATGCGGTCAATTGGCCAGACTGACGACGATCCGTCGGTTCAGCCTTCCTTGCCTTCGTCCTTCTTGTCGCTCCCCGGATAGGCTGGAAAGCCAAAACCGGTGAACAGCTGCTTGGCCTGCTCCTGCATGCGCGTCTGCATGTCGAGGTAGAGCTGGGTGCTCTGATCGAGGTAGTTCGACATCATGTTCTGCATAGCCGGCCCCTGATAGTTGAGGAACTCCGACCACATCTTGGCATTGAACATGCCGTTGTCGCCGTAGATCGCGCGACTCTGCTCCTGCATCTTTTGCTGCAGTTGCGAAAATAGCTGGAGGTTCTTTTCCAGGAACGGCCCCATCATGCCCTGCATTGCCTGCCCATAGAAACGGATGAACTGGGTCAGTACCTCATAGCTGAACATCGGGCTGCCACCATTCTCTTCTTCGAGGATGATCTGCAACAACACGCTGCGAGTGATGTCTTCTTTGGTCTTGGCATCAATCACTTGGATCTCCACCTGATCAAGCACAAGCTGCTTCACATCGCCCAACGTGATATACGAACTCGTCGCCGTGTCGTACAGCCGACGGTTCGGATATTTTTTGACAACCCTCTTCTCCACACTCATCTACCGCTCCCGTTTTTATCGTGCGCTGCATCGTTGCAAATTTATCACAGGATTCAGCCCTCTAGAGCAAATCTTCTAGGTTGCACGCAAGATTGCATGCTAAATTTATCGCTCATTGTGCACTGCGCAATGACATCAAAATTTCACGACCACCCGCCAACTTACCACGTACGTGAGGGTCACAAAATGACTGCCACCAATGAATCCCTGAGCAAGCTGTCTCTGAGCGGTATCGAGTCGGCTCTGCGTTTTGCCCAAATCTCGCTGGAAGGGACCGAACGTCTGGTTCGCCTGAACATCGAACTGTCCAAACAGCTGCTCGAAGAAAACGTCGCCCACGCCCGCGAACTGATCGGCATCAAAGATCCGCAGCAGGCGCTCAACCACCTGAACAAGGTCGCTGGCCAGTCGGTCGAGCAAGCCGTCAGCAACTCGCGTCAAGCCTACGACATCGTGTCGCAAACGCACAGCGAATTCACCAAGCTGGCCGAGACCCATCTGGACGAGCTGAACAAAGTGCTGCACTCCAATCTCGACAACTTTGCCAAGCAAGCTCCGGCCGGCTCGGAAGTGGTCGTTAACGGCCTCAAATCGGCGCTGGCCTCGGCCACCGCCGCTGCCAGCAGCGTCAGCAATACCGCCAAGCAAGTCAGCGAGCTGACCGAAGCCAACCTGCGCGCAGCCGGCAACGCCACCAGCGAAGCGGTCAAATCGACCCGACGCACCAACGGCGCAGCCTAAGCTCTCGCATTCGCGCACCAAAGCGGCCCCTCCATGAGGGGCCGTTTTTTTGGCCTTGCGCGCAAGGGGGAGTAGAATCCAGTCTCTTGTAGACAGAACCAATAGGTTGACCCGCATGAAAATCAGCAGCAACTTTGACGCCGGCAGTATCGAGATCGCCTCCCTCGAGCGCTTCGACGATATCCAGCTCAACATCCGCAAGGACAACGCTTCAGATTTCGCGCAGTGGTTCTACTTCCGGCTGCAAGGTGCCGCGTACCAGTATTGCCAGATGAAATTCCTCAACGCCGGCCAGAGCGCTTATCCCGCTGGCTGGCAAGACTATCAGGCGATGGCATCGTACGACCGAGTCAATTGGTTCCGCGTACCCACCCACTACGATGGCCAGGTAATGACCATCGAACACACCCCGCTCGCCAACAGCATCTACTATGCCTACTTCGAGCCCTATTCCAACGAGCAGCACCTCAACCTGATCGGTCAGGCCCAGGGTTCTGGCCTCTGCCAGGTAACCGACCTCGGCTCTAGCGTACAGAGCCGCGACATCAACCTGCTGACCATCGGTCATGAAGTTGAATCCGACCTGAAGGTCTGGATCATCGCTCGTCAGCATCCGGGCGAGACCATGGCCGAATGGCTCATCGAAGGCCTACTGTCGCGCCTTCTCGACCCGCAGGACCCGACCTCGCGCGCCCTGCTTGATCGCGCCACTTTTTACATCGTGCCCAACATGAACCCAGACGGCTCGATTCTTGGCAATCTGCGCACCAATGCGGCCGGCGCCAATCTCAATCGCGAGTGGCTGAACCCAACCGCAGAACGCAGCCCTGAAGTTCTGGCTGTACGCAATAAAATGCACGAAACAGGCGTCGACCTGTTCCTCGACATACATGGTGACGAGGCACTGCCATATGTCTTCGTCGCCGGCAACGAAGGCATCCCGAACTACTCGCCACGACTTGCCGAACTGGAAGAGAACTTCAAACACCACCTGCTGCTGGCAAGCCCGGACTTCCAGGACGAGCATGGCTACGCGAAGAAGGAGGCAGGCCAAGCCGACCTGTCGATGGCCACCGCCTACGTCGGCAATCAATTCGACTGCCTAGCCTATACACTGGAAATGCCATTCAAGGACAACGCGAACTTGCCGGACGATGATTACGGCTGGAACGGCCAACGCAGCCTACGCCTTGGAGAAGCCCTGCTCACCCCGATTTACGCCGTACTTAACCAACTACGGTAGTAGTCCTCTCAGCCCAAGAAAAAAGCTGGCTCCAGCCAGCTTTTTTCTTTGCCCGCCGTCCACTCGAATCTCGCCGCTTAGAGCCGCCAACAAAACTCAGTGCACGTCAGCTGCAAGGCGCGCCGACGCAGACAGTGCAGACAGTACGGCAAGGCAGCGCAATAACGCCGGAAGGTTCTTGTCAGCGACTCCTAGAACCTGTTCACGATCTCGCGAACAAAGGGCCAGCCAAGGCGAAATGACGGAAAAAGGTGGAGTGCACACAGGGTACATGAGCATATTGAGCGTCATTTCAACGCAGGATCACCCGAGTGCAGCAGATCGTGAACAGGTTCTTAGCAAAGAAGTCATCGAGTGAGGACATCTTCACTACATGATGAAAGGGCATCACCGAAGCAGCAGCCACTACCGACAGGCAGCCCAGACAATGTCGTTGACATCCAAACTCCATGCTCAAGCACGACCATCCAAACACGCAAAAACAAACCCCGGCAACACGCCGGGGTTTGTTTTTGGCACAACTAGCGGCAGGACGACTTAAACGGCCAGGTCTTCCAGCGACTTGCCTGCGTCCAGATGCTGCAGCACCCAGACCGGCTTACGACCGCGTCCAGTCCAAGTCATCGAAGCATCATCCGGGTTGCGATATTTGGCTTCAACCGGCTTACGCACGCCCTGAGATTTGCTGAGCACATCCTCGATACTCAGACCATACGTTTTGGCCAACTCAACGATCTGGCGCTTGGCCTTAGCCTTCTCTTCCGATTCACGCCCCTTGATTTCACGTTCGACGTCGGCCTTCAAAGCAACCAGTTGGGCATAATCCAGCTGAGAGATATCCATTGTTTTTCCCCTGATAAAAGAAGCTGCTATTGCAATTTAGCCAACCCCACTTCCAAAGGTCAAGCCAATATTATTGCAATGCTGAGTCTGACTCCAGGGAATACGGCAAGTTCATTTGCTGCAATGCCAAATGCGGATGCTCTTTGACAAAGACACCGCTTTCCCAACAATTCGACTGCACCACGGCCAGAGCCTCCCAATTGCCCTCATTGACCTGCGCCACATTAACCACCATGCCAATTGCTTGGTCACCCATGGAGGGGCTGATCAACTGCGCACCACTCGTGACACCCTCGGTCGTAGCAACGCGATAGAGGCGCCGCTTGAGCTTCCCAAGGTATTGGGTACGCGCCACAATTTCCTGGCCGGGGTAGCAGCCCTTTTTAAAACTAACCGCACCGATCAGCTCCATATTGGCCATCTGTGCGACAAACTCTTCGCTGGTCGCCTTACCGAGCCACGGAATCCCGGCTCGGATATCCAGCAAGCGCCAAGGCAACGAGCCAATTAACGGTGCCACTTCAAGCAGGCCGTCAGCAACCGCCTTGCTACTCCCTTCCTGGGCCCACAGCAGCGCACCACTCGGCAAGCGCAGCAGAACACCATCATCAGCCACTACTACCTGGTGCGGCTCACTAGGTACATTCGCAAAATGAGCATGGGCTCGCGCTTCAGCCGCCTGACCGATCAGACCGATCAGAGTCCACTCATCCGACACTAGTTCTGCCTTGACCTTCGCCCGCATAATGAACATCGACAGGCGCTTGTGCAATGTCTCTGCCAGCTCATTTGCCAGCATCAGATAATAGGCCCCCTGGTACTGCCATATGAGGAAATTCGCCTGCATCCGCCCCTTTGCACTTGAATAGGTGCTGTACTGGCTATGCTTCGGCGTCACGAGCCGCAAATCGCTCGACAGCTGCCCCTGCAGGAAAGCCAAGGCATCCTCACCTTGAAAGCGAATCAACGCCCATTCGGTCAACGGGGCAAAACCCACCCCAGCAAAGATCGCTTCGCGTTGCGCCGGCTCATCACCTACGTGCAACACGCCAGCCTCATCCAGTTCTGCGCCATGCTCTACTGCCCACTGCTGCCAGAGTTTATCCATCGTTACCCCCTTTAATCCCGATATCGCGAAGTGGGCACTACAGCCCCCTCTCTCAAACTTCAATACATAAGGGCGAACCATCCATTTATCAAGCTAGAGAAAACACTTTCAAAGCAATCACTTAGCATTTAAATAGAAAAATTCCTCTCATAATCCATGGCTTTTTTGAAAAAAGACGTTGACAGCCCGAAGACGGATCCGTATAGTACGGAACTCACCGATTCCCCGATAGCTCAGTCGGTAGAGCGACGGACTGTTAATCCGCAGGTCCCTGGTTCGAGCCCAGGTCGGGGAGCCAAATTCAACGCCGTGAACAAATGTTCACGGCGTTTTCCGTTTTCCCTAAGAAAAAACCACGCACAACCACAAAGCACACCAAAAGCAAATTGGCCGAACAAATGCTCGGCCAATTATCATTCATATCGCATGAATCGCCACTAAATCAGCGCACGCCCCGCCTGCTGCTGCAATACAGCCAATGGAGCCCTCTCCGGCTTCACCATACCCGAAACAGGCAAGAAGAACGTCTGCTCCAGCATAAACTGGCCCGACATCACCGCATGCGAAGTCTGGTCAGAAAAACAGATCCAACCCGACCCCGGCGGAAACGGCATGGTCTGCTGCCGGCAGCCGCGCTGATACTCCAGATCCGCCTTCATCGCGTCATGCAGTTTCAGCATATAGTGATCATATTCACTGCGACGCCGTTTGGTCACGCGCAGCGCCGTCAACAAGGCAGCCGAGCCCGGCAACTGGCGCGGCAACTTCGGCAGAAATTGCGCCGCCACCGCCTCAAACGGCTCACCTACGCGCCAGACACGCGGCTCATGACCAGGATTAATATTCATGAAGACCCGCAGGATCCGCTCGCCATAGTTCGGCCGAGACGGAAAGGCATCGACATGCAAGCGGCTATCATCTTTGCGCCAGGAGCTCTTCCGCGTCTCCACACGATGCAAACGCAAGCTGGTCGGCGCAGCTCGCAACTGGCCTTGATATTCCGGAAACAGCTGCTCAATCAGGGTGTTTGCTGCCTCAAAGTAGCGCTGAATCAACGCACGCACCGCCGACTGCGTGGCCGCATCGCCCAGCACCCCATGCAGCACACCACTCACAGGATCGAGACTGATGTTTTTACGCTTGGGGTCAGCAATGACCGGATCTAGCCAGCACAGCTCGTCTGCCTGCAATGAAAATGGGAAAGCCGGGAAAAACAACACCTTCCCCTCTTCAACACCCGACAATAAAAACCCCCTGGCCGGCTCGAACCCGCACTCGAGCTGGCGCACCTCGATAATCTGATTTTCGAAAGCCATCCTGACCCCACATTTTCTATTATGCAATGCCCTGCATCACTTAACCCCACAAGGATGCACCCACCCTTCCGAAAAGGCAAAAACAATCACCCAAGTTACCTTCCCGACACACCCTACTTCGACCACCCGGGAACTCAGCCCATCACGCAAACCCAGCGGTTATTCATGGCGAATAAACTACCATCATAACAACCGGCTACAGCCCCACTATGACTCAGGTCAACTGCGGTCGGCATCAGCCAGCCAAACTCCCAGCAAGCCCACGACAGGCTTACGCCAGCACGACGAAGAAAAGGAAACCATCGAAGGAACACGTGTAAATTCCGTCACTACAAAGCACAAAGCCCAGCTCTGAGAGCTGGGCTTGTGGTGTGGGGAGTCTGGCGGTGACCTACTTTCACATGGCGAATGCCACACTATCATCGGCGCAGAGGCGTTTCACGGTCCTGTTCGGGATGGGAAGGCGTGGGACCACCTCGCTATGGCCGCCAGACATTAACTTGTACAAACTGTCGAAGCCGAGCATCGTCACTGTTACTGACGCTGCCGTATTGAATTCAAGCGTTACTTGGTA
>NZ_JAUEDK010000002.1 GCF_030385785.1 Crenobacter oryzisoli | reverse complement strand
GCTGGATGCTATCGCGCACCGGCTGAACACACGCCCACGTGCAGTGTTGAAATTCAAGATGCCGATCGAGGTGTTTGCCGAACATCTGGATGCCGTGATTGAATCGCGACAAGCAGAGAAACATTAACCCTGTTGCACTTGGTTATTGAGGCCGCCATGTGATAGCCCGGGAAGGTGGGGCACCAGTCCTTCAGTACACTCTGGAGGCGCCCTGCGGCAATGTGTTCCTGCGCCATGTCCTCCGGTAGCAGGGCAAGGCCGAACCCTGCCAGCGAGGCGCGCAGTCTAGGCGCGCTGCTGTTGAATACCAGTTGGCCATCAACGCGCACGTTCAGTGCATGGCCATTCTTCTCGAATTCCCATACCAGCAGCCCGCCATAGGTTGGCAGCCTCAGATTGATACAGTCGTGCAGGGTGAGGTCATGTGGTGTCATGGGCAGTGGCCGTCTGGCGAAGTAGGACGGCGAGCCGACCACGGCGATGCGTATGTCTGGCGCAATCCGGACCGCGATCATGTCCTTGGCTACTTGGTCGCCCAAGCGGATGCCGGCATCAAATCGCTGCGCGACGATGTCGGTCAGCCCGTAGTCGGTGAAAATCTCCACCTTGATGTCCGGGTATTCCGGCAGAAATTTCTCCAACTTGGGCCATAACACCGTATCGGCGGCGTGCTCCGCGGTGGTGATGCGGATGGTGCCGGAGGGCTTGTCCTTGGCCCAGGCATCGACCGCCAGGATGCGATCAAACTGATCCGTTCGGCCTTCGAGCATGGCGTCACTTTCTTCGACACTGCGGAGGCTTATGGTCCGTTCACCAACGAGGAGCTGGTGGGTGAGGCGTTGGCCCCATTTCGCGATCGGGTGGTGATTGCCACTAAGTTCGGTTTTCGGTCCGGTGATGCCAACGCGGGCCTGGAAAGCCGGCCGGAGCATATCAGGGAGGTCGCGGAGGCGTCATCAAACGGCTTAAGACCGACCGTATCGACCTTTTCTACCAGCACCGTGTCGACCCGAACGTGCCGATCGAGGAGGTGGCCGGCACGGTGAAGGACTTGATCCGCGAAGGCAAGGTCAAGCACTTTGGCTTGTCGGAGGCCGGCGCAGAGACGATCCGCCGCGCCCATGCAGTTCAGCCAGTCACTGCGCTGCAGAGCGAATATTCCCTATGGTGGCGCGAGCCCGAGAAGGATATCCTGCCCACGCTCGAGGAGCTCGGGATCGGCTTCGTGCCCTTTAGCCCCTTGGGTAAAGGCTTCCTTACTGGTGCGATCAACGAGCGCACTACATTCGACAGTACCGATTTTCGCAATACCGTTCCCCGCTTCACGCCCGAGGCGCGCAAGGCGAACCAAGCCTTGGTCGATCTGCTCGGCACCATTGCAGCCCGCAAGCAGGCGACCCCCGCTCAGATTGCGCTTGCCGGGTTGCTGGCCCGGAAGCCTTGGATTGTACCGATCCCCGGCACGACCAAATTGCATCGCCTGGGTGAGAATATTGGTGCGGCTGCCGTCGAACTGACGCCGGGCGATCTTAGCGATATTGAAAGCGCCGTCTCCAAGATTCAGGTACTGGGTGACCGGTACTCGGCAGAGCGGCAGAAGCTGGTCGGTCGTTGAGCCGCACGTCTTCTTGACGCATATGAGCGTGTGTCTTGACGGGCGCACGCTCATGCCAGAAGGCAAGTCAAAAGCAGAAACTCAGGTCGAGAACTCGCTTTCGGTTGGTCTGTTGTATAGCATTAGGGGGCAGCGCACCACAGTTTCACATGCAACTGCAGTTGTCCTTACGCCATATGGAGCTATCCGAATCAGCTTGAGCGGGGGCCGCATCGATTTCAGGCGCTGCCAGAAGAAGTCGCGGACCTCGGCTGGGTTGTGCCCGGGCGCAGATTGGCAATCTCGCATTTACCCAAGCAGGCCCAGATTGCCTCGGTAGGGTTCGTCACATAAGCAATGACAGCTCATGCATCATGACTGCTTCTCATCAGGACTAGTCATCCTCGGCGATGCCAAATTCGCTGAGGTAGTCATCGATGGCACTACCCACGGTAGGATGGAAGCTATCACTGCCAATGAGCTCCATCAGATCGAAACGTTTGAGCTTGTCACGGACTGGATCCTTCATCTCGGCAAAATGCAACGCGATGCCACGATCGCTTAGAGTCCGACTCAGCTCTCGCAGCATATCGGCAGAGGTGACGTCTACGCTGGTCACGGGTTCGGCGGCCACCACGACCCTACGCACAGGTGTTGGCGACTCCTCGATAACTTCCAGCAAACGTTCCTGAAACAGCTCGGCATTGGCAAAAAATAGGGGGGCATCCCAACGAAACAACAGTAGCCCGGGGATCCGTTTGGCATCCGGGTAGCGTTCTATGTCATGAAATCCACGCAAACCATCTACGCGACCGAGAACGGCGAAATGAGGTCGCCAGCCGTCCCACAGAAATTCGATGATGGCGATCACCACTGCCAGGCAGATGCCAGGAATCGCACCGAAAACCGCGACAGAGGCAAAGCATCCGAGCGAGAGCCAGAACTCCCACTGCTGGATGCGATATATACGCTTCAGGTCGGCAATCTCGAACAGACCAATGGCTGCGGCAATGACTACCGCAGCCAATGCGCTGTTGGGCAGGTATTGCATCAGATTAGGCGCCACCATTAGCAGCATCGCCACAGCCAACGCGCCTACGACGCCAGTCAATTGCGTCCGGGCGCCTGCTGCCTCGGCCACCGGCGTGCGCGACGCACTGCTGCTAATCGGGAAGCCCTGAAAGAAGCCCGCCGCCAGGTTGGCGACACCCAGCCCCACCATTTCCTGGTTAGGGTCGACACGACTACGGAAACGTGCCGCGAAGGTTCGGGATAGCACACTGGTGTCCGCGAAAGCTATCAGCGCTACGGCAGAGCCACCGAGCAATATCCTGACCAAGTCCGCATCGCTGGCCCATGGTATCGAGAACACTGGCAAACCTTGGGGAATTCTGCCCAGTACTTTCACGCCAATGCTATCCAGATTGAACACGCTAACGCACAGCGTCGCCAGGACAACCGCGATAAGAATGCCAGGTAACCTCTCGAAACGCTTGAGGAACAGTATCAGCGCAAGACTCCCCGCACCTACCGCGAAGCTGTACCAGTTGGTTTCCCCTGCAGCGATGGCTTTGGCAAGGCTCAGCAGGTTCCGCAGCGGTCCTTTCTCATCAATGGAGATAGCGAAGATCTTCGGAAGTTGGCTAATCAACACGGTAAGCGCAATGCCATTCATATAGCCATATCGAATGGGCTTCGACAGCAGTTCAGTAATAAACCCCAAGCGCAATAGTCCCATGATGATGCACAAGACGCCGGCGATGATAGCCATCATGCTGGCCACGCCAATGGCACGCGATGGATCGCCACCGGAGATTTGTACGACGGTGGCCAGAATCGGTGCTGCAAGGGCGGAGTCCGGCCCCAGGACAAGAATTCGGCTGGGACCGAAAAATGCATACGCCAACAGCGGAATCATCGTGGCATAGAGGCCATATACACCGGAGACGCCAGATGCTTCGGCATAGGCAATACCGACTGGCACCAGCATGGTGGTTAATACCAGCCCGGCGGCCAGATCATGTGCCAGCCAACCGGCCTGATACTCCTTGAGCATCGCCAAGCCTGGGAGCCACCGCAACCATCCTTGTTCCCTGTTCTTGGCATGCTCGCTTCGGGAAATGGGTTTATCCGATTGCATTGGTCGAATGTTCGTAGTCGAAAACGTCGCCACGAGGATAGTGGGACGAGGAAGGTATAAAAGTAGGATAGGTCAGATAAGCCAACCGCCATAGAGCATGATCAGATCATCCGGAACGCCGCATCGTTCTAAGAGCCTGTTTACGATCTCGCGAACGAAGGGTCAGCCAAGGCGAAATGGTGCGAAAAAGCGGAATGTACTTATCGAGTAGATCAGCATGTTGAGCGCCATTTCAACGCAGGATCACCCAAATCCTAGAAGATAGAACGCAGCAGATCGTGAACAGGTTCTAAAGCAATCAACAAACCCTGACCGGCGTTGTGGTGCAGTCTTGCCGTACTACATGACTGTGCGCCGGGTAGGACCTGTTTCGCTGAGTGTGGTTAGCCACTCTCAGGTAACCAGCGGCCATCTTCACAAACCACTGACAGGAGTCACAAGCATGGGCAACAACATCGAAGGCAAGGTCGTCGTCATTACCGGTGCGAGTAGCGGGCTGGACGAGGCGACCGCCCGCTTGCTGTCGTCGCAAGGTGCGATCTTGGTCTTGGGGGGGGCGGAGCATTGAGCGGCTACAGGCACTGGTTGACGAGTTGACCGCCTTGGGCGGCAAGGCTCTGGCCGTATCGACCGACGTCACCCAGTGTGACCAGGTTAAGCGGTTGGTCGATGCCGCCGTGCAAACCTATGGCCGCATCGCCGTGATGGTCAACAACGCCGGACTGATCATGCCGCGCCGTTTCCAAGCGGACTGTCGTGCTGGCGATCATCCTCGTCAGCTACCTGATGACGATACTCGATGTTTCGATCGTCATCACTGCGCTGCCGAAGATCGAGCGGAGCCCCAGCTTTTGGGCTACAAAGCTCACTTGGGTGCAGAGTGCCTATCCGCTCACTTTCGGTGGGGTTGTTGCACGGCGCTCGGGCCGGCGACATTGTTGGCCGACGCCGCATGTTCGTGACCGTGCTGATGATTTTCACCGTCTCTTCGCTGAAGCGTCTTGATAACTTCAAATTGTTCGCGGCTGATGTCGCTTGGGTAGCTTTTTCTTACCCCCAGAGTTTCTCACATTCAACAGAGCGCAGAGCCTTTGAACAGGCTCTTAGAGGCAGTCCAGTGAGTTATGCCGTACAGAGGATGGGAGGTCTCAGAGACGCCCCATCGTTACATTGGCTGTGCTCAGAGTTTGAGCAATGGTGTCTTTCAGCTCAATTGATCCAGCGCTGGCTGATGTTCTGGAGCTCGCCGCTGGCCTTCAGCAGGTGTAGCCACTGATCGACATAGGCCTTGGTCACAACGTCGCCACGGGGCAGTAGCAGCGCATTCTCGCTGTACTGTAGCGGCTTGTCCGGGTTCACTGCGCATAGTCCCGGGCGTAGATGTTGCTGCACCCGCGCTTCGGCCGACTCGGTGACGAATACATCGGCCCGGCCGGCGAGTAGCTCCTCGAAGATCGTCAGGTTTTCAGGATGTATCGTCAGCGTGGCATGGGTGAAATGGGCCCGGGCGTAGCGCTCGTTGCTGCCGCCTGGATTGGTGATGACTCGCACCCCTGGCTTATCGATGTCAGCCAGTGTCTGGTAGTGCTTTACATCGGCGCAGCGCACCAGCGGAACCTTGCCGTTGACCATGTACGGCGCGCTGAACCAGGCCTTGCGCTGCCGGTCGAGCGACACCGAGATGCCGCCAGCGGCGATGTCGCACTTGCTGGCGGTAAAGTCGTCCATCAGTTTCGGCCAACTAGTCGCCACGAACTGGACCTTCGCGCCGAGCGAGTCGGCCAGTGATCGCACGAGATCGACGTCCAGCCCTTCATAGGTGCCGGGGGAGTGGGTGTAGCTGAACGGTTTGTAGTCACCTGGGGTACAGACGCGCAGCACGCCACTGTGAATCACGTCATCAACGGTGGCTGCCTGGCTGGAGCAGGCAAGGGTGGCACAGAACAGAGCCTGTAGTAGTAAGAGGCGCTTGAGCATGGGATTCCTTTGGCATCAAGAGGTTTTTGTTAGCAGCAGCAAGAACGGAGTGAAATTACAAATCTTTGACCTAAATCAATGTGCCGTAGTGAATTTTACATTTTGATTGAACATCAAATAGGCCAATTAAATATGCTTTAAGCATTTATCCATGAGAGCTGATTTGAATGTGCTGGTACTCTTTGAATGCCCGAAACACCATGATGTCATTCAGCAGGCCTTGATATCCGCCGCTAATGTGGCTTGTGTCTCCCTGGCCTCTGCAGAGGCATTGGAGCGTTCGATGAAGGGGGGGCGCTGGGATGCTGTCGTTCTCTGTTATGAAACTGCCCCGACAACGCTGAAACAACATCTGTCGACCATTCGACGGTACCAACCGGAAGCAACCGTGACGGTTATCGTCGCCACCTTAGATGGCCCCCTGTCTGCCGAGTGGGCTCATTTGGGGATCAATGATCTTATTTCCTTTGGTGATCTCTCGGTATTGTGGCCAACGCTGCAGCGTCGGGTGAAGGAGGGACAAGAAAAACGGGCTTGGCGCGTGACCGAAAAATGTCTATGTGAAAGCGAAGCTCGTTTCCGCGAGTTGTTCGAGTCCTTGCCTGTAGCCTACCAAACCCTGGATGAGCAGGGACGGTATCTCGAGGCAAATGATGCGTTGTGCAAGTTACTAACCTTTCAGCTTGTAGCGTCATTTTGACCAGCTTTACAACGTGTACAAAATCAGCATGTTACAAAACACTGGAAGTGACATTACTAGTGAAAACCTTAGTACTTGGCTGCCAACGCCAGGCGTTGATTGGACGTGCATTCAATGAATTCTGGTCTGCAACCACCTTGGGGCAATTTCGCACGGTATCAGACTGCTTTCAACCAACGGAACAAACCTGTTGCTGCGAACTGGAGTTACAACCAGAAACGGGGAGCTTGATAACAGTTCTATTAGAGGGCTACATTCAGCAGGATACAAAGGGTCGCTTCGTCCGCGCACATTTCCTAATGCATGATATTAGTGCCCGTAAGCAAGCCGAAAAACGATTACGCTTGGGTGCTAGCGTATTCGCCAACTCCCGCGAGGGAATTTTGATTACGGATGCCCATCGACGCATTGTCGATGTCAACCCGGCCTTTACGAAGATAACCGGTTACAGCCGTGCCGAAGCACTAGGAAAAAATCCCAAATTTCTCAGCGCGGGCTATAAACATTCTGGGATGGCGGTAGGCATGTGGCGGGACCTGGATGAACATGGATTCTGGCAGGGGCAGTTGTTGAATCGCACCAAGGGGGGCAAGGTCTATTCCGAGTTACTGTCCATATCCGTTATAAAAGACGCAGCACAGAACACCAGTCATTACATGGGAGTGTTCAGCGCTAGTACTAATAGCTACGATGCGCTAACGGGGCTGCCGAATCGCAATGTGTTTCATGACCGGCTGTTGCAAGAAATCAAGCATGCCCAACGAACTCATGAAAAAGTTGCCGTGATTTGCCTCGGTCTTGATCGGTTCAAGGAAACCAATGAAGTCCTCGGCCACGGTACAGGGGATCAGTTGATCCAGGAGGTCGTGCACCGCTTACAAAGTAGTATACGGGAAGTGGATACACTGCTGCGATTAGGAGGAGATGAATTTGCGATTATTCTTGGTAGGCTGCATGACCACACGATAGTTGAGAGAGGTGTTCAGGCGATTCAGGCGCGCTTCAGCGAAACTTTCCATCTTGGCAATGATGTGGTGTCCCTTTCCTCCAGCATCGGCATTACCTTTTATCCCGATGATGCCTGTGCGACCGATGAACTCCTCAAACATGCTGCACAAGCCATGTACATAGCCAAGGAGATGGGGGGAAATCATGTTCGCTATTACACCGCTGCGATGCAGGACGCGGCCATGGTCCGTAAACGTCTCATCGATGATTTGCGTAATGCCGTTGTTCAGAAGCAGTTCGTTCTACATTATCAGCCCATCGTCTCCCTTAAGACTGGTGCCATCTATAAGGCAGAGTCATTGATTCGGTGGCTGCATCCCAGTCAAGGTTTTATTAGCCCAGCAGTCTTTGTTCCAATAGCGGAAAAGACCGGATTGATTATTCAGATTGGAGATTGGGTCTTTAAGGAGGCAGCCCGTCAGATCAAGCATTGGCGTGAAAAATATCATTCTTCCTTTCAGCTGAGCATCAATATTTCACCAATTCAGTTCCAGAACGACGACATGAATCATGTCGGCTGGCTAAACTATCTGAGAAACCTTGGGGTGCCTGCCCATAGTATCGTTCTGGAAATTACAGAGGGGCTATTGCTCGACAAGAGTGTCGTTGTCAGCGAAAAATTTATCGACTTCCATGGGGAAGGGATGCAGGTTGCCATTGATGATTTTGGTACGGGGTACTCTTCTCTGTCCTACCTCAAGACTTTCGAGATTGATTATCTCAAGATCGACCAATCTTTTGTTCGCAATTTGACCCACGATTCGCACGACATGATAGTTTGCGAAGCCATCGTCGGCATGGCCCATAAGCTGGGCATGAAGGTCATTGCTGAAGGAATAGAAACGCCAGAACAGCGTGACCTACTAGCGGCCGCCGGGTGTGATTATGGCCAAGGCTATCTCTTTGCCAGACCATTACCCGCGATGGAGTTTGAGCAGTTTCTTGTTGGATCGCTACAACCGGGCTGTTTTTCCAAGAATAATATCTAAAAATGCAGAGGGGCAGGGGGATGCGTAAGAATTTGCCAGTGATGGAACATGAAACGCTATTGCCTGAAGGAGAGTTCATTTACTCCAGGACAGACCTGCAAGGCACAATTATAGAAGCGAATGATGCCTTTGCCAGAATCAGCGGTTTTCAGCGCGAAGAAATGCTAGGGCAGCCGCATAACATTGTGCGCCACCCCGATATGCCAGAGGCAGCCTTTGTGGATATGTGGCGCGACCTGAAGGCAGGACGGCCATGGCGGGGAGTTGTGAAGAACCGTCGTAAGGATGGCGGTTTTTATTGGGTAATTGCCAATGCATCTCCGGTTCGTGTGCACGGACAGATAGTCGGATTCCAATCCATACGCACCCGACCGACGAGAGATGAAGTGGGGGCAGCTGACATTGCCTACAAGCGTATTCGCGAGGGAGATTGCACCTTACAAGTTGAACATGGACGCGTACGAAAAGTGCGTAGCGCTTGGCGCCAATGCCTGACTCCCGAGGCATTGGCATATTGTATGGGAATAGCAGGGCTGTTGCTGGTTGCTTCATTGCTGCTAGAAGAAACGACAGGTATTCATTACGCGCATACACTGAGCCTTGCCCTGGGGGGAACCGTGGGTATCCTGGCCGCAGGTTTTGTATTCCTATTCCTACCCCGCTTGCTCAAAGAGCAGAAAGTCTTATCGGACCATATTGAGTATGTGCTGGTATCCGGCGATCTCACTCATCGCATGGCATTGGATAGCCATACTCCGCGCGGTGTGATCTCTCGCAAGTTTGACATCTTTGTTTCATCGGTGCAGGCCACCATGCAAAGCATTGCCAATGCTGCTCAGCAGGTCAGTCAATCGACCCTGGAGGTGGCCACTAGCGTCGACCGGATTAACCAGTCGGCTTTGATACAGAGCCAAGCCACGGCAGCAGCAGCGGCGGCCGTGGAACAAATCACGGTAGCCATTGGCGAAGTGGCCAATCATGCTGGGGCAACGCGGGAAGTCTCGCAGCGTTCAGGTGAGACCGCCCATGCAGGAGCACAACAGTCTGCAGTGGCGAGTCATACAGTTCATGCGTTAGCGGTAACGGTGAAGGCCTCGGCTGAACGTGTGGAAGAATTGGGTGCGCGGTCATCCGAAATCAGTCGGATAACAGAGGTCATTCAGGATATTGCCGATCAGACGAATCTCTTGGCCCTCAATGCCGCCATTGAGGCGGCCCGGGCTGGTGAGTCTGGCCGGGGATTTGCTGTGGTGGCGGATGCAGTACGAAAGCTGGCAGAGCGTACGCGTGAAGCTACTCAGGAAATCCGCACCATGACCGTATCTATTCATGAGGAAACCGAGCGCGCCGTTCTCGGCATGCAATCCGGTGCCGAACATGTGGAATCCAGTGTCGCGTTAGTGGTGGCGGCCAAGGAAGCATTGGATTTGATCAACACCGAAATGGCACATACCACTCATATGGTGTCGGGCATTTCCGATGCTACGGTGGAACAGCAGAATGCCATGGGCGAACTGTCAAATAGTATCAACCAAGTGGCAGAAATGACCACGCAGAATCTGTCCGTGGTAACACAGACGGGGCAATTGACCCAACGGTTGGATGGCACTGTGGATCGCATGTTAAAGACGGTGGGGCAATATGCCGTCTAGCCAGAAACAATGTGAACACTGAAGTAAAGCACTTTTGATGGAAATGGCAAGTAGGGTCAGCGATTGAAATGAACTGACCAGCCATTCATGATGGCTCGTATTAGCGGCACTAGGGGGAATTAGGAAGGTAATTGGGATTGGCGCCGATGAATTCAGTAGGACTTGCAGATAAGGGACTTTTCGATCTGTGATTATTCTGAATGGGTAGATTATCTTGTTGCCTAATGAAGATTATCTAAGATTTGTGTCCTTTCTTCGTAAAATAACAGTTAGTGATAAAACTGCAAACCATGCTTACTACTAAAATTATCTGGCAACGACTGCTTGGTCTGCTCCCAGGAGAGGTCACTCTCAACGAAACCCGTTGGTTGATACGGCCATGCCTGCACATGCCGTTGATGGAACAGCGCCGCGTACGAATGATTGTTAACCGAGTACGTCTCTTCGCTACGCTGTTTGCCGCATTGACGCCACTTTGGATCATCGTGGACGTACTGACCCTACCTTTTCCGCTATGGTTGCAACTGGCAATATTGCGGCTCCTAGCCACAATTGCCTTTGGTACCTTGGTCATGTGGCATCCGCAGGATGGTCGACTGGCCACGGCATATCAAGGCATGGCCACCCTGTTTGCCATTCCTACCCTGTTTTATTTAATCTCACATCTGCTGTTGTCCCATCATCAGCTGCAGGGCATCTCTGCCGCGATTGGCACCGGCTACGCCTTTTTGCCGTTTGTCCTCTTGGCGGGCTTTGCCATTTTCCCACTGACGTTGTTTGAAACTCTCACTTTTTCCGCTCCAGTGCTCTGTGCATACGCACTAGCCTTGATGTTCAATTGGGAGGAGGTCTCTTGGCCGTCATTTGGTGGCCAGTTCTGGCTGCTATTCTTACTGACTGGCGTAGCCAGCCTAGCCAGCATGAGCCAGTTGGCATTTATTATTGCACTGGTCAATCAAGCTATTCACGATCCCCTGACTGGCACGTTTTCCCGACGAAGCGGCGAGGAGATGCTTAACCTGCACCTCAGCTTTGCCCGCCGCAACAACTCCCCCTTCACAGTGGCCTTTCTTGATATCGATCACTTCAAAAGCATCAATGACCGGTTTGGACATGAATTCGGCGACCGTGTTCTGCAACAGCTCACTCAGACAGTCACGCACTGTCTGCGTCGCGGTGATATCGTGGTCCGCTGGGGAGGTGAAGAGTTTCTGCTGCTACTGAACAATACTGATCTCCACCAAGCCGCCCATGCACTGGAACGATTGCGTCAACACGGTTTGGGTATGCACCCTGATGGCAGGCAGATCACGGCCAGCATTGGGATTGCAGAAAGAATCGCCGATGGGACAGACGATTGGAAAGTATTGGTGGAAAAAGCGGATACTCGGATGTATCTGGCCAAACAGGGAGGGCGTGATCGTTTGGTTTTCGAAGGATAAAAGCAATACCATTTTGAATTTTACAAATGGTATTGTTATCCAATGTGAATGAATGGTGAGCTCACTCCCTTTCTTGGGTTTGTGCCGTGTGCATCTTCTTCAGTGTGCCGAGAGCGGTGAATCGGTTCAGGATGCTCTCCCTCAACTGCGGTTGGTTACCTGACGACCGAAGTCCTTGGCCATCACTCGCTCCCCGGCCAGCGCGAAGCACACTGTTCTGGCTTCAAGCAAGCTGTGCCGGTGGTCTCCGCTCCAAGGCTTCCAGATGGTTCTTGCCGAGACGGTGGGTTGTCCTCATGACCTCATCGCGAGTCTGCATCCTTGGCTGGGGAGCATTCATTAGTGCGGAATCCGCCATCAGGGCCCTGTTCAAGGAGTTATCAATCCGACCTTTCGGAGATACTCACGGAACTCACTGTAATTTGTGGCCAGATTGACAGCGACAGTATCCAAATCTGCCACGGTGTAGCAGGCCTCCTCTTGTATATGTTCCATAAAGTGCCTGTTCGGCTCACCAAGCCCCTCGTAAACGGGCAATATTGAAGGAGGGTAGTTGAAGATCCAATCTGGCTGGATGGAGTTGGAAGGCGGTCGCGCCACCCATATCGAATGTGCAATATCGTTACGAAGCGGCAGTAAGGCATATGGCACCTGAAGAAAGGCACTAATGCGATCATATTGATCAAATGGCAGGCGGCCATGACGCAGCAGGTTGAACAGCGTCGCGTGTTTTTGACCGAAGTTCAAGCTGAGCGTCAGCAATTTGACCGATATATAATCTGAACCAGCCACAGTCGCCATTATCTGCTGCATCAGCATTTCATACTTGGCAAACCAGTGAGTAATGGTGCCGAATAGCAAAAAATGTCGTTCGGTCAGGCAATCTATTGAATAGTCTTTCATGTGATGGCCTCCTGTTTGCTAGCTGACAATGTATTGTCGGTAGCCTATTTTTACAACTTGCCACCCCTTGCAGGTTTCATTTTTCCTCTTAGCGACGCTAACAATCCCCCCGTGCGTTGTTATGCGGCCTTGCCGTACTACTTGTACTGTTTGCAGCCTCAAGCCTGGCTAGGGCCGCTTCGCAGCGTTTTGTTAGCGGGGCTCTTATTTTGCGGATAGTTCGCTACTTCAGGAGCGGAATAAGGGCCACTAACAAAATTACTCGATAAATCGTAAACAGAGCATGGAGCAGGCAAGCTTCAACAAAGCGTAATGCGTATCCAGCCGTTGTCAGCAACTCATGGCGCTACTGAACCTCGGTTCCTTAGGGTAAGGCCTCAGGGACGCCGGTAGTGAGAGGGGACAGGATGCCGTTGAGGGACGCCCGGTCATCCGGGCTGGGCGACCTTTGCCACAACGAGAGGGCTCAAGGGGGAGCAACGGTTGTAGCGATTACCAGGGTTTCTGGGTAACAAGTTGACGTTTCATGCCCATTTGACAAGGCTCACCGTCAACTTGTCCTGCTGATTCTTGTTGGTGGCTCTCATCAAAATCCATATCAAGCATAGACGGTGTCTGCACTTGTGCCGCCCCGATATTGGCATTCATTGATCTAGCGTTTTTGCCGGCAACGGCAGTCATTCTGTGTCACGACGCAGCGACGGTTGGCCCAGCAGCGCAGTGGAGGGCCGGATGTCTGACCCAGCTTGGTCAGCCAGTAGCTTAACCGTATCAGCCGGCGGCGCAGTGCCCGCACACAATGGTAAAGACGGTAGCGCGATTGGCTGTGCGGGGATGGCTGGTGGTCGCTTAGGAAGGGACGGGGCATGAGTAGTGGCATGGCGTATTCCCGTAAGGGGATGGACTAAACGGATAGCCCCGATGCTAGGGAGCTCGCCGTAAAGAAACTGCAGAGATTGTGGCCATCCGCGTAAAGAAACCATAAAGATCTGAGCGGCAGGAGGAGAGAGGGGGCTGGAGTTTGTATCCGGAAGCCTGAGCCGATATCCCGGAGGCAATGCTAGAATTGTTGCTCCATCCTTATTGGTCGCGCTTGGAGCATTTCATGGCGGAACTGTTGTCGCATTTCACCAGCAAGTATTTGTTCATCGTGGCCGGCCTCCTGCCGATCATGAATCCGCCCGGCATGGTACCGATCTTCTTTTCGTTTACCCGCCGCAACAGTACCCCCGATCGCGCCTATCTCGCGCGCCGCATTGCTATCTATTGCTTCGTACTGTTGCTTGCCAGCATGTATGTCGGCAGTTTTGTGCTGGAGATCTTTGGCGTGTCGCTGCCGGTGGTGCAGTTGGGAGGCGGTCTGTTGTTGACCTTCGCCGCCTGGCGGATGCTCAACGACAGCCCGGCAGAGAGCAGCCCGCCGTCGGCCGAAGAGGCGGTAGAGGAGGTCGGGGTCGGACGAGACCTGTTGAAGCAGCGGGCATTTTTCCCGCTGACCTTTCCTCTGACAGTAGGGCCAGGCTCGATCTCGGTGGCAATCACCATTGGTGCGGCGCTGAGTAGTACCGAGAAGGGACTGAAGAAACTGGCGGTGGCGCCGGTGGCCAGTTTAGCTGCGGTGGCAACGCTCAGCTATGTCGTCTATTTGTGCTATCGCCATTCGGACAAGGTGCTGCGTTACCTTGGCTCCACCGGGACGGTGGTTTTCCTCCGTTTGACTGCGTTCATCCTGCTGTGCATGGGTATCCAGATCATGTGGAACGGAGCGAGCGCGCTGGTGGGCGAGCTGTTACGCGACAACGCTGCGCTGCTTGGCAAGCTGCACTGATCTCAGTCAGCCCTGAATCGGATCGGCCCGCCGGGTCTGGTGAATAGATCGTTGCGGTGGCAGGGGCAGGGGCAGGGGCAGGGCGACCGACGATCTGTCTTTTTATGTTCATAGAATTGTAGCCTGGGCTCAATACAATTCGATGAATCACGAATTGGCGGGGTGATCGACAGCACAAGCTAGCCCACCCCCGTCAGGTCGGCCGCCTCGTTGTCGCTCGTAAAATCACTGGAGAAATACATGAAGTCGTTCACTACCCGCGCTGTATTCCTGATGGCACTGCTTTCGCCGGCTCTGCTGACCAGTCCGCTCGTTCACGCCGCTGATCAGGTCGCCGCCGCGCAAGTTAGCGATGCCGAGTTGGCCGGAAAAGTCAAAGCAGCCCTCGACAGCGATGCTGACCTGAAGAAGCTGAACCTGAAAGTGACCAGCAAGCAGGGCGAAGTGACGATTACCGGTACCATGACCGACGACCAACAGATGTACAACGCCGGCGTCATCGCCGAAAAGGTATCAGGCGTCAAGTACGTCATCAACAATATGACGATGGCCCAGTAAGGCTCTCGATTTGGCCTGCCGCTCCTGTCAAATGGAGTGGCGGCTTCGGAAACAACAAGGGGCACTTGCATCGGCAGGTGCCCCTTGTGCGCTTCAGCGCTCGAAGCTGAACCCTTGGGCGCGCATTGCTGGGGCTACTTCAGGGAAATACACCGACTGGTAGTATTGAGCGATGTTCTGGCTCCAGGGCAGGCCGTCGGTGCGGCCGATGCTCTGCCAGTAGTCGAGCAGTTCGCGGTCGTAGTCGGTAATCGCCTCAGCGATGCCTTCTGCCTGGTAACGCTCGTCGTGTCGGAAAGTGGACAGCGGCAGACGCGGCTTGCGGGGGGCGGCCGTGGCCGGGTAGCCCAGTGCCAGACCAACCAGCGGGAAGGTTAGGGGTGGCAGGTTGAGCAGTTTGATCATCGCCTGTGGGTCGCGGCGAATGCCGCCAATCGGCACCACTCCCAAGCCCTCTGCTTGGGCCGCGGCCATCAGTCGTCCCAGTGTGATGCCGGCGTCTACTGCGCCGACCATCGTTCCTTCGATGCTATCGTGAATCACTTGCTGTTTACCGGCCACCTCGACACCCAGCGCCGTTTTACTGAAGTCCATTACCACCGTGATGAACACAGGGGCCTGGGCGATCCACGGCTGGCCGCCGGCAATCTTGGCGATCTCGGCGCGGCGTGTCGGATCTTGGACCACCACCAGTGATACCTGTTGTCCGTTGATCGAAGTGGGGCCGCGCCAGCCGGCCTCGATGATGCGGTCGAGCACGGGGGTAGGGACCGCTGCATCGCGATAGGCGCGGGTGCTGGCGTGCTGGCTCAGGGTGTCATGCAATGTTGTGGAGAGTGGGGCGTTCATTTTGTTTCGATAATTACAGTAACGTGGGAAATCATATGGTGGAGGCAATGCTACTGTTTGCAAGAGGAGACGATCTTGTAGCGCGCATGTTTCACTGCTGTGCGTTCCTCGCCGCTGTCCATAAAAATTCCAGGCAAGTTTATCAAGACAGCCTATGCTGTATGGATATCATGAGGCGCAGCAGCGTCGCCTGTCCTGGGTAATCAAATAGGAGACGATCGATGGCAGAGCAGCAGAAGAATGGTGCGGGACACAAGGGCAAGCGAGAAGTAGTGTTGGTATTACAGGGGGGAGGAGCGCTGGGCGCCTACCATATCGGCGCTTATCAGGCGCTGCATGAGGCCGGTCTGGAGCCTGACTGGGTGGCGGGTATTTCCATTGGCGCGATCAATGCCGCAGTGATCGCCGGCAATAAGACGGGCGAACGTCTGGCGGCACTCGACAGCCTTTGGGACTCGATCTCCCGGCCGGATGAAACTGGCCGGGCGCTGCATGGCTCGTGGCTTCGTTGGTACAACCAATACAACGTCGCTGAGGCGATGACGCTTGGCCAGCCTAATTTCTGGTTCCCTCGTATTCCCAGCCCGCTGGTGTTGCCGCCCAATTCGGCCGATCAGGCCAGCTTTTACGATACGTCACCAATGCTCGCTACCTTGCGTAGCCACGTTAATTTCGAGGGGCTCGGCAAGGCCGGCTACGGCCGGCTGTCCGTTGGGGCAACCCGAGTCGATACTGGCGAGCTCGTTTTCTTCGATTCGGACGACAAGCAACCGCTTGGTCCTGAGCATGTGCTGGCCAGCGGCTCGCTGCCGCCGGGCTTTCCGGCGACCCGGGTCGGCGAGCATCACTACTGGGACGGTGGCTGTGTCTCGAATACTCCACTCAACGCGATTCTCGACGACAAGGGCAGCAGCGATTTGCTGGTGTTCATGATCGACTTATGGAACGCCGAAGGTCGGCTGCCGACATCGATGGATGAAGTCGCCTGGCGCCAGAAACAGATCCAGTACGCCAGTCGCAGCGCCCAGATCGAAACGCTGTGCCAGGTGCACAATCTGCGCCATAGTGTGGCGCAGCATGGGCTCAAGAGCGAGGCCGGGGGCGATTCCGCTACTGCGGCTGCGGAAGGGGCGGTGCTGGATGTTCCGACGCGTCGGATCGACATCGTACATATCATCTACCATCCTTCCGCCGAGGAAAGCTCGTTCAGCGATGCCGAATTCTCGCGCTCGTCGATTGCTCGCCGTCGCGAGGCCGGTCTGCACGATATGAAGGCCGCGCTCGATCACGCGCCATGGAGTCGGCCGCAGCTGCGCGCAGCGCCTCAGTCTGCACCGGCAGCACTGCATCGCTTGCAAGCCGGAGCCTTCACCAGCCTGGTGCCGCGTTGATGTGAGCTGTGGTGGGTAACAAAGGTGGCCTCGTGCCGCCTTTGTTCATTGTGAGGGAGTCAGGGTGAGGTTGGGGCGCTGACCTGTTCAGCAAGAAAACTCACGACAGCTGCCTGCAGCTGCGGATAGAACGCGAGGAATTCGGCATCGAGCTCGCGGTAGGCAGCGATGAGATCGTCGATACCGTCTGCTACTGCGTTGGGGCGCGTCAAGCGATTGCGTGAGAAGCCCTGCAGAGTTGAGGCGATGCCGTCGAGTTCACGGTAATGGAGCAACCAGTTATCCGCCGTCATCTTCGGCAGGATGTCTTGTAGCCGAAGCGGCAGCATGGCGTGGCGATCAGCGAGTTCAGCATAGACTTGATGGGTGAATTCAGCCAGTGGCTGGTCAGCAAACGCCTCCCAATGCCGGGCGAGGAAGTGATCGTAGAAGATGTCGACGAGAATCCCGGCATAACGGCGCCGCTCGGTGGCGATATGGGTCTTGCTCGATCGAAACAGCGGGTGTGCGTCAGTGTAGCGGTCGATCTGGCGATGCAGTGCCATTCCGGCGACGATGCCCGGCGGCAGGTGGTTGGCGTTGGCCGGCTTCATGAAGTCGCCCAGCAGATTGCCGACGCGGGCCTCGGCATCGTCAGGGGCCAAATGCAGATGGGCGAGGTAATTCATGGCAAGCCTTCCTGTGCGCGATGAGAGGGCTGTCGTCCGGTTTTTCTTCCGTTCATGGAGTCATGATAACGGCGGGTTTGAGAGCCTGGGGGGCGTTCATTCGACCTCTTTCAATCCCGCCAGCCGCTCGCTGGCCGGCGCATAGCCCTGTGTCGCTGCCATACCATACCAGTGGCGGGCCTTGGGCACGTCGTTCCACACCTCGGCGAATGCGCCCAGATTGTAGGCCGCCAGGTAGCTGCCGCGCCCCTCTACCTCGGCGTGACTATCGCCGAGCTCCAGGCAGCGCTGCCAGCACTGTTCGACCATGGCCACCTCGGCCGGGTTCTCCGGTGGCTGACGGATGAACAGGTCGAGCAGCGTGTCGGCCAGGACAAAGAAGAAATCTGCGTTGTGCTGCTGGCGCTCCTGCTCGGCGCTGGCGACGGCCACCGCTTCATCGAATGCATCGCAGGCCTTTAGTGTCTGCAGGAAACGGACTACCAGGTCAGATGCCCAGGTATAGCGGCCAAGGCACAGGCGATAGCTTTCCGTAAAGTGCTGGCGGGCCTCGTCATGTCGACGAATAGCCTGCCACTCGCGACCCAGTAGGTAATGCAGGGCGGCATCCTGAGGGCTGCCCACCAACTCGGCCTGCAGGAGTGGGATATTGCGCCCGCTCTTGTCGGTGTCGAGGTAGCCGGAGTGTTCGACCACGACGCCCGTGTCGATATGGGGAAGCGTGGCAGCAATTTGCTCGTGGATGCGCCCTCGATAACGGACTCCGCGCGGCAATAGACGGCTGATGCGGCTGACGCTGGTCTGTATCTCGCCGTTTTCCTGCCGGAAGGTGCTACGTATCGCGATTCGGCCGAGGCAAGGTTCGAGGTCGGCGATGAAGCGACGTAGTATTTCTCCGCCGGCTACTATCGTTTCATCGGCATCGAGCACTAATACCCAGTCGTAATCGGCCACTGCGTCGAGCGCCGCGTTGCGTGCTGCGGCAAAGTCATCGCACCAGGCGAAGTGACGCACCTCGGCGCCGGCATGCTCGGCGATGGCTATGGTGTCGTCACTGGAGCCAGTATCGAGCACCAGCATGTGGTCGACCCATGGACGGATGCGGTCAAGGCAGCGTGCCAGATGGGCGGCTTCGTTCTTGACGATCATCGCGAGGGCGAGGCGGGGCTTGAGCATGGACAAAGGCCGGGTGTCTGTAGAGCAAGCATTCTGACACGATAGGTTCACGCCGCGCGAGGTGGCCGATGGCAACGTAGACCGACTACCGTGCATTCCTGTCCGCCGGACGGCAGGGAATACTGGCAACAGTGTTGCAAGACGGGCGTATAGTGGATATTCCACCCGGTACTTAGAGTGTGCGCCATGTTCCCGCTTGAAGTCTGGTTGACCTATACCGCTGCCTGTATTCTGTTGGTCCTGGCCCCCGGTCCGGACAATTTGCTCGCGGTCGGTCGGGGCCTGAGTCAGGGCAAGCTGGCAGCGGGCGTGTCGGGGTTGGCCTCCGGTGCCGGTATCCTGTTTCACGTCGCGGCGGCTACTTTCGGGCTGACTTTATTGATCCAAGCCTCGGTGCTGGCTTTCTGGTTGGTGAAGATCGTCGGTGCTCTCTACTTGTTATGGCTAGGCACCTGCGTGCTGCGTTGGCGCAGCCTGATCAGCTTTACCCCCGCGGCTAGGCAGTCTACCTCGAGCATCTTCGCTACCGGTTTTCTGTCCGCAGTGCTTAACCCCAAGCCCGGCCTGTTCGTGCTCGCTTTCATCCCACAATTTGTCAGTCCGCTGCGCGGTACCGTCAGTACGCAGATGCTGGTTTACGGTACATGGTTCGCGCTGCTGACGGCGCTCGGATTTGCCTTGATGGGGATGTTCGCATCGCACTTGGCCAACTGGCTGCGTGCCCGGCCGCGGGTGATTGCTGGCTTGAACATTGGCGCGGGCTTGACCTTTGTGGTGTCGGGGTTGTCGGTGGCAACGTTGAGGCAGAAGTAGTAGCGGCGCAGAGCCGCAAAGAGGTCGAAAGAGGACGTGAAAGGGCTCTTATGACGGTGCGGCCGGGGGCTGTGCCGGCGTGGCGAGATTGAGCATGATGAATCGGAATAGATGGCGTTACGGGACGGAGCTGGTCTTGGCGCTGAGCGGTTGGTTTGCGCTTAGTCTGCAACTTGCTCTGGGGGTGCGTGCCGGGCTAGCTCACGGCGTGCCGTGGCCTGATACGGTGCTGAACTATTTCAGCTATTTCACCATTATGACCAACCTGTTGTTGGCGCTCGGCCTGAGCGTGCCGCTGTTGGCGCCGGCTTCGCGTTGGGGGCTGTTTTTCCAGCAGCCTGAGATACGTTCGGCATCGCTGGTCTATATCGCCATCGTTGCGGTGGTGTACGCTCTGTTACTGCAGCAGTTATGGCATCCGACCGGGCTGCGCCTCTTCGCCGATATGCTGCTGCATCGGGCGATTCCGGCGGGCTATCTGTTCTATTGGCTGTGGTTTGTGCCATCGGGGAGGCTACGCTGGTGGGGGGCGCTGCAGTGGCTGATGTTCCCCGGCTTCTACCTGCTCTATACGCTGCTGCGAGGCGCGCTGATCGATATCTATCCCTATCCTTTCCTCAATGTGCTGCGTCTTGGCTATTCGGGTGTGCTGTTCAATGCCCTATTGTTGGCATGCGCCTTCTTGGTGATGAGCGCCCTGATCATTGCCTACGACCGACACTTGAAGACGTTGCAGGGGCGTTCGCTGCGGCGCGATCGCTGAGGTTTTCGTCTCCGAGCGCTTCGGGTTGGCTGTGCAAGATGGCTTTGCGGAAACTCAGGCGGTATGTAACGTCGACCACCGTTGCACCACCGCCTGCAACTGCGGCAAGCCTTCCAGTATCGCCGATGGGCCTGGCGACAGGATGTCGGCTGATTTCATTCCGATGACCAGCCCATCGCGTACCGCCGGGATGGCCTCCCAACCGGGCCGTGCAGCCAACTCTTCCGGATGGAATTTGCGGCCGCACCATGAGCCGATGATCACATCGGGCGCCCGGCGGATCACCTCGCTTGGGTCGGCGATGATCCGGCCACGAGCGGCCGGCTTGCCCGCGACGTCGGCGAATATGTCAATGCCGCCGGCAAGGTCGATCAGCTCGGAAACCCAGCCTATGCCGCAGATCAGGGGTTCGTTCCACTCCTCGAAGTAGACCCGAGCTCGCTCCGGCAGGCTGGCGGCGTGTGCGGCAGCAGCAGCCAAGCGGGCGGCCAGTTCGCCGACCAGCATCTCGGCGGCGGGTTGCCGGTCGACCAGTCGTCCGAGCGTGATGATCATGTCGAGGATGCCTTCCACCGTGCGCTGGTTGAACACGTGCACTTCCACGCCCGCGCGGATTGCATCTGCGACCAAGTCGGCCTGCATGTCGCTGAATGCGATGATCAGGTCCGGCTCCACCGCCATGATGCGCTGAATCTGGCCGCTGGAAAAACCGCAGATCGCCGGCTTGTCCCTACGTGCTCGGGCCGGGCGAGTGGCAAAGCCAGACACGCCGGCTATACGGTCTTCGGCCCCCAAGAGGTAAAGGGTCTCGACCGCCTCACTACTCAGGCAGGCTATACGGTGATAGAAGCTCACAAGTTACTCCGGTTGTGATCGGCGCACATCGCGGCGGCGCAGTCCAAGACTGACTGAACGCGACGGAGCACGATAGGGCAAAACGCGCGATAATCGGCGCCCGTCACTCTAATGAAAGACCATCACCATGTCCGACGACACCATTCGCTTGTCAAAACGCATGACCGAACTGGGGTTATGTTCGCGCCGCGAGGCGGACGAGTTCATCGAGATGGGGTTGGTGAAGGTCGATGGTGTAGTGGTCAATGTGCTGGGCAGCCGCGTTCGCCCTGACCAGACCATCGAGCTGACCCGCCAGGCGCTGGCGCAGCAGGCCGAGCGGGTGACCGTGCTGCTCAACAAGCCGGTCGGCTACGTGTGCGGCCCGGCTGGGCCTGGCGAGCGGCCGGCCTGGCAGCTGATCAAGCCGGAAACCCGCTCACGCGTCGACCGTTCCGGTTACACCTTCCTGAAGAAGCACACGCACAACCTGGCGCCGGCTGGTCAGTTGGAGGTCGATTCGGACGGACTTCTCGTGTTGACCCAGGACGGTCGCATCGCCCGCAAGCTGATTGCCGATGTCGCCGATTACGAGCAGGAATGGCTGGTATGGGTCGACGGCGGCCTAAGTGAGGTGGTGCTGGCGCAGTTGGCCGCTGGCGTCGAGATCAACGGCGTCCTGGCGAAGCCGGCCAAGGTCAGCCGGCAGAGCGATACCCAGTTGCGTTTTACGCTGCGCGACAATACGCCACGGCTGCTGCGCCGGCTATGCGATGCGGCCGGCTTGCGCGTCGTCCAGGTGAAACGCATCCGCATCGGGCGGATCGCGCTGGGCAATCTCGACGTCGGTCAATGGCGTTACCTCGAGCCGCACGAGCGCTTCTGAGGCCGCAGCTGCGGCAGCCACGCGCGTGCTGTTATGCTGTCGTTTTGCCTATGCGTGAGACCGCCGCATGCCCAAACTCGCCTTCGTGCCGGCCCAGGCCGAGCACGCCGCCATCATCGCCGCCCTGCACACTACCAGCTGGCAGTCGGCCTATCGTGGCCTGTTGCCTGATCGCTACCTCGACAAGGAGGCCGCTGCCGAGCGGCTGCAGCACTGGCAGTCCCGCCTGGTCGACGGTAAGGACGGCCCGTTCGAGGTACTGATCGCGGTGCTCGATGACAAGCCGGTCGGCTTTGTCTGTCTGCAACCTGAAGCCGACCCGGCATTTGGCGTTTATCTCGACAACCTGCATGTGATGCCGTCGGTACAGGGTGTCGGCCTGGGCAAGCAATTACTTGCCTGGGCGGCGCAGCGGGCTCGCGAAGGTTGGCCGAATAAGCCGCTGTTTCTCTATGTGCTGGAGGACAACGCCGAAGCGCGTGCGTTTTACCGTCGTGTGGGAGGCATCGAGTCTGCGCCATTTCCCGACGCCATGCCCGGTGGCGTGACGCTGGCGACGCGTCGGGTGAGCTGGCCAGACGTGCCGGCGCTGGTGGCCCGCTTGAAACGCTGACGCAGAGCGTCGTGTGAACCGAAGGCAGTGGCGAGGCTCCACCTTCGGTCCATTTTCACTGTGTCAGCAACGCCTGAAACTGGGCCAGCCAGTCTGGATGGGCTGGCCAAGCTGGGGCGGTGACGAACAACCCATCGGTGATCGCCCGGGTCACCTCCAGGTCGACATACTCGGCGCCGGCCTGGCGCACTTCTGGCGCGCAGGCCGGGTAGGCCGAAATGCGCTTGCCCCGGATCACGTCGGCGGCCGACAAGATCTGCACGCCGTGGCAGATCGCTGCGATCGGCTTATTGGCATGGGCAAAGTGTTGGACCGTAGCCAGGATTTTCTCATTCAGTCGTAGATATTCTGGTGCCCGGCCTCCAGGAATCAGCAAGGCGTGGTAGCTCGCCAGCTCGATGCTGTCGAAGCTCGCATTGAGGGTGAAGTTGTGGCCTCGCTTCTCGCTGTAGGTTTGGTCGCCTTCGAAGTCGTGGATCGCAGTGCGAATCTGCTCGCCCGCCTTCTTGCCAGGACAGACCGCATCGACGGTGTGCCCCATCGCCTGCAGGGCCTGGAACGGCACCATCAGCTCATAATCCTCGACATAGTCACCGCACAGAATCAGGACGCGTTTGCTCACCTGGTGTTCTCCTCGTTTTCACCTTCACCGCCGTCGGCGGTGCCAGCTTCACTCTAGCCGTTGACCGGCTGCCGCGCTGCGGCCGGCTTTGCTATGCTGGCGGTCATTCATCAAAGAGATAACGAGAATGACGCTGGAGCAATTCGAAGCCACACTGTCAGATGTCTCAGTGCCTGCTGGGCTGTCCGAGCCACTGGCCAGCCTGTGGTTGGTTGCCAATGACCACTGGGAAGAAGCGCATGAATTGGTGCGCCACGAGATGGGAGCCTACGCTTGGGTGCATGCCTATCTGCACCGTGTCGAGGGCGTGCTGTGGAACGCTGACTACTGGTACGGTCAGGCCGGCAAACGCCGTCCCGACTGCAGCCTGCACAAAGAATGGCGCACCATAGCCAGTGCGCTCTTGCAAGCCTGAACGGTGCCTGCGAACGGCTCCGGATTCGACTAAGCTCGGGTCAAGCGGGCATGCGGCGGTGCCGACCCCGACCCATCATTAAGGATTCTCCCACTATGACTCCTCATGCCATCTGCGTTCACCAACCAGGCGATGCTACGGTACTCAGCTATGAACCGGTTGATGTAGCGGCGCCCGGTGCCGGCGAAGTACTGTTGCGTCAGACTGCCATTGGCGTCAATTTCATCGACATCTATTTCCGTACCGGCCTGTATCCGACGAATTTGCCTTGTATTCTCGGCCAAGAGGCGGCCGGGGTCGTCGAGGCGGTCGGGCCGGGCGTGACCGAGTTCCAGCCGGGGGACCGGGTCGCCTACGCCGGAGTGATGGGGGCATATGCGACTCACCGCCTTATCAATGCGGCACGGCTGGTGCCCGTGCCGGACGGGGTCAGCGACGAATTAGCCGCCGGCACCTTACTGCGCGGCATGACGGCGCAGTATCTGATCAAGCGCACCTTCCCTGTGGCACCGGGCATGACCGTGTTGATCCATGCGGCGGCCGGCGGAGTCGGCCAGATTGCCAGCCAGTGGGCGAGGGCATTGGGAGCGAAGGTGATCGGTACAGTCGGTTCGACGAGCAAGGCGGAGCTGGCGCGCCACTGGTGCGATTACGTAATCAACTATAGCGAGGAAGACTTCGCCCAGCGGGTGCGCGAGATTACTGGGGGGCAGGGGGTGCCGGTGGTCTACGACGGTGTGGGGGCAGCCACTTTCGAAGGTTCGCTTGATAGCCTGTCGCTGCGCGGCATGCTAGTCAGCTTCGGCAATGCCTCCGGTGCGGTGCCACCATTCGCCCCGGTGCTGCTGTCGCAGAAGGGGTCGCTGTTCCTGACCCGGCCAACCCTTGCCCATTACACTGCGACCCGCGAAGAACTGCTGGCGACGGCCGCCGACTATTTCGCTGCGCTTGCGAATGGCATGGTCAAAGCTGGGGTGGGGCAGCGTTATGCACTGACCGATGCCGCCCAGGCGCACCGCGACCTTGCCGCGCGCAAGACCACCGGCGGCATCGTGTTGTTGCCGTAAGCCCTAAGAACCAGGTCACGATCTCGCGAACGAAGGGTTAGCCAAGGCGAAATGACGTGAAAAAGCGGAGTGTACTTATCGAGTAGATAAGCATGTTGAGCGTCATTTCAACGCAGGATCACCCTAGTGCAGCAGATCGTGAACAGGTTCTAACGGCACCTTGCTTGGCCGGGCAGTGCTTCGGTCAAGTAGACCATGTAAAGCAGGAGGCGATCATGCACCCTTCTCGTTGTCCTTCACCTGGCGACGCCCACCAATTGCTCGATTTACCCAACGTCGGCCCGCACAGCGCCGACGACCTGATCCAGCTAGGCATCACCGAGCCGCAGCAGTTGGCCGGTCGAGACCCTTTTCAGCTTTATCAGGAGCTCTGTCGCATCACTGGTCAGCGTCAGGACCCGTGCGTGCTCGACGTGCTGATCTCGGCAGTACGCTATATCGATGGCGAAGGTGCCAAATCGTGGTGGACGTATACCGCCGAACGAAAGGCGCTGTTAACTGGTGCCGAGTTGTTCGGTCAACCTCCGGCCAAGGCGTCCTGATTTGAGAGGAGACTTCGTCGCGCTGGGTGTTGCGTCCAAGGCAGTCTCATCATGAAATGCCTGTTCTGTCTGCCTCTATGGCAGATCATTGGCATGGTCGGAATTCCGCTACGTAATTGCGCAGTGTGGGACTAGCCGGCACCAGAATGCTGCAGTTGTCGCATCGAAAAAAGACGCCGCAGGTCAAGATTCCTTAGCGGCTGCCATCGTTGCAGTCTGGTGGGGCCAGAACGCGTTGCTCAAGTTGCAGGAGGAAGCGGGTGGTGGCAAAGGGCTTAGAGCGTCAGGTGGCGTAGTTACAGGTCTTTGCCGTTATCTTGAACCGCTTCAGCTAGCTGGGCCGCCGCCGGATGGTGGCGAACTCTGTATCTGGGGAAAGGGGAAGTTCGACCTATCCAAGCTTATGTAACAGAGCCGCCCGGCAACGTGCCAGAGGGCTTTCCCGACGGTGGTGAGGTACTTGTTTTCTCCGCACCCGTGAACTCGTCGATCACATCGGCCACCGTAATGCGGCGCCCCAGGTGGCCAATCAGCTCTTCGAACCCCTCTGCCCGCAGGATGTCCCGCACGGCCGCATGGGCGTCGACGACTCGCAAGCTGATGGCTATTGCCTTTAGCTCCGCATGCAGCGTCGCGAGCATGCGGGTTCCGGCCAGATCGACGATGGGCGAGGTCGACAGATCGCAGATCACGAGCTTGAGCGTTTCCGGGTTCGCACGGATCTTCTCCCATACCGTGGCGTGCACGTGTTCGGTGTTGAAGTAGAGCAGCGACGCCTCCACGCGGAACATCAGAACGCCTGGAGTGACTTCGTTGTCGGGGTTGCGTTCGATGTCCGAGAACCGACGCGTGCCGGGAATACGTCCAAGAATGGCGACGTGCGGGCGGGCCGCACGCGTGATCAGCAGCAACATTGAGACGATCATCGCGAGGATCACGCCTTTCAGGATGCCAAGTAGCAGCACACCAGCAAACGCCACCATGGAGACGAAGAACTCATAGCGGCTGACTTGCCATACGTGGTGCAATTCACGAACGTCGATCAGCCCCTTCACGGCGACCAGCACGATCGCAGCGAGTACCACGCTCGGCAGATTGCTCAGCAGATCAGTCAGGAACATCAGGCACAGACCGATCGTGATCGACGCGAACACCAGGGAAAGCGGCGTCTTCGCCCCCGCCTTGTCGTTAACGGAGGACTGCGAGAGACCACCCGCTACGGGGTAGGCCTGGAATAGGCTGGCTGCAAGATTGGCGGCGCCCAGCCCGAGCAGCTCCTGACGTGAATCGATTTCATAGCCGTTCGCCCGTGCAATCGCGCGCGCGGCTGACACGCTTTCGACATAGGACAGCAGCAGACAGGCAAATGCGAGCGGGATGACGCCGTCGACGTCTCGCGGACGCAGACCCGGCAAATGAAACTCGGGCAGCCCGCGTGGCAAATTGCCGACGACCTTGAAACCCATGTCGCGCAACGGTGTGAAGGACAGCAGGATGATCGACACCACCACTACCAGTAGCGCGACCGGCCTTCCTGGCAGGAGCTTTTCCCCTAGCAGCAGGAGCACCAGTGCGGTAAGTCCAAAAGCGAGCACCGCGTAATGGGTATCAGGAAGCTGGCCGGCGAGGACGACGACGCGCTCGAAGAACTGTTCGCCACCTCCCTTGGTGCCGAACAGCTTGGGTAGTTGTGTGAGGGCAATCGTGAGCGCGGCACCCGCCTTGAAGCCGAGCAGGATAGTTTCGCTGATGAAGTTGACAAGCGAACTCAGGCGCAGAATCCAGGCCACCACGCACATGCCCGCGATGAGCATCGCGGTCAGGGCCGCGATCGCGGCAAAATGTGCCAGGTCGCCGCCGGCCATGTCGGCGACTGTCACGCCGACAAGCATCGAGATGGCCGACGTGGGGCCGATTGCGAGCTGGCGCGAAGAACCAAACAAAGCGTAAGCCAAACCGCCGGCCAAATAGCAATAGATGCCATATTGCGGCGGCAGCCCTGCGAGCGTTGCGTAGGCCAGCGACACCGGTATGCCATAGGCTGCGAGGGTCACGCCGGCGATCACATCGTGTCTAAGCCAGCGGAGCTGGTACGTAGCTAGCCATTGCACGGGAGGAAAGATGGCGCGCCAACCGGTGACCGGCGCGGTCTTCGCGACTTCACTGGCTGGGCGGGGTTCTTCAGTCACGGTAAGGCCTCGATTCGGGGAGTCAGCTCAACGTCGGATCACGCCGATACCAATATTCCTTTTTCAGGGTAGCCAGCAGATGGTTCAACAGACATTAGATTTTGGTCCGTGAAGGGAGGGATTTCCAGAACACGAAGCGTTAGTGCGCTGCGCAATTGCTCGAATCGTTTCTGACTTCTGCTTACATTAGGCGCCGTCCAGAGCGGCTCATCATGGTCATGACGATGGTCCAGCTAATCGGCAAACCAGGTTCGAGCCGTGAGGCTTCGACAAGCGCATAGGATGATACGCTCTTGAAGCACCTTGATTCGCTGAACTGTTTTTGCTTGAAAATATTTAGTTTTATCTGGAAATTCGTATTTGACCCGCAAATGGTCGGTTTTGCGGGGTGCCCGACAAAATATGACAATTTATAAGTGTTAGTACGTATATAACGCCAATGGCACTTGGGCTAGGATTAGTGCGCGCCCTCTAACAGGGGTGGTCCACCTTAGGGAGTGGGCCCTGATATGTTGAGATTTCGTCGTTTTCCTGTTTATCGCACTTCGGTGCGATCTCGACTGTTTGGCATCCTCTCGATCTAATTCGCGGCTAGCTCCTCCGGCTAGCCGTCTTTTTTTGTCTGCTCCCGGCGCGACGCAACGACGTGGCTTGCGTTAAAATGGCGAGAAGAGGCGCTGCTAGTCGGTTGCTGCCTCGCCTGATTCAAGAAACATTGCAGCCTGGGGCGGCTTGTGCCGCCCCTTGCCATTTGGGAGCACCGCAGTATGGAACCAGTCCGCCTGTCTAAACGCCTTGCCGAGCTCGGCCTGTGTTCGCGCCGTGAAGCGGACGCGTACATCGAGAAGGGCTGGGTTACTGTAGACGGCCAAGTGGCGGTGCTCGGGCAGAAGGTGGTGCCGGGGCAGCGCATCGAACTGGACAGCCGTGCAAAACGCAGTCAGTCCGAACGGGTTACCATCCTGATCAACAAGCCGGTCGGCTATGTCTCTGGCCAGGCGGAAAAGGGCTATCAGCCTGCAGCGGTGTTGGTTACACCGCAGAATCAATGGCGAGGCGATGATAGCCGAACCCGCTTTTCGCCCGAGCACCTGAAGGGGTTGGCGCCGGCCGGGCGGCTCGATATCGACTCGGTGGGCCTGTTGGTGCTGACTCAGGATGGCCGCGTCGCCAAGACCATCATCGGCGAGAACTCAGAGGTGGAAAAGGAGTATCTGGTGCGGGTGAGTGGCAGCCTGAGCGACGCTGGATTGAAGCTGCTCAATCACGGTCTGGAGCTTGATGGTCAACCGCTGTTGCCGGCAAAGGTATGGTGGCAGAACGAAGATCAGCTGCGCTTTATCCTGCGCGAGGGCAAGAAGCGCCAGATCCGCCGCATGTGCGAATTGGTCGGCCTGAAAGTGGTGGGTCTCAAGCGCGTCCGTATCGGCAAGGTGATGCTGGGCGACTTGCCGCAAGGCAAGTGGCGCTACCTGAAGCCGAACGAACGCTTCTAAACAACATTACATTCCCTCTAGAGCGACGGCCCCATTGCGGGCCGTTATGCTTTTCACGCTGCTGTCGGCCCCGATGAAACCCCGCTAAGATTGAGTTAGCCTGATTGCAATGCGGAGGGGGCGGTCAATGAAAACCACGGTCAAATATGTCAGCGCCCTGGTCGCGACCGCTCTGGTGGCCGGTGGGGGGGCGGCGGCTTTTGCCCCGGTTACAGCGTACACCTGGTGGACCGAGCTGCTGGTGCGGGCTGCCGGTTTTGCGTCGAAGACGTTGGAATTGCCGGATGGCCAGCTCAGTTACCGTCAGGCTGGGCGCGGCCCTGCGGTGCTGTTGATCCATGGCTTCGGTGCCAACGGCGTGGTCAGCTGGCGCGCGCAAATGACCAGGCTGGCCAAGACACACAGGGTGATCGTGCCCGATCTGCTCTGGTTCGGCGAGAGCCAGTCGCAGCGTGCGCCGACACTGTCGGCGCAGACCGATGCGATGGAGAGTTTGATCGACCATCTCGATATCGGCAGCGTAGCGCTGGTGGGTGTGTCGTACGGTGGTTTCGTTGCCATGGAGCTGGCGCATCGCCTGGCGCAACGGGTCAGTTCGATGGTGATCATCAATTCGCCAGGCACCGTCTATCGACAGTCCGACCTCGACAGTCTGCTGGCCCGCGCCAGCGTTAGCTCCGCCGAAGCGCTGTTCATCCCCGAGCAGCCGACCGATATCGCCCGCTTGCTACGCATGACGTTAGCCGAACAGCCACCAATTCCCATACCGACGTCGGTGCTAGAGGAGATGCGCAATCAGTATTACGTTGGGCGCGAAGATGCGTTGCGCCTCTTGATGCGTGATCTGATCGACGGACGTGAGTATTACCAGGCGCGGATGAGCGGTGCCAGTTGGCCGCGTACCGAGCTGATCTGGGGCGATCACGACCAGATTTTCCCATTGCCGATTGGCCTGCGGTTGGGAGAGGCGATCGGAGCGCCCGTACGAGTGGTGCCGGGGGCCGGCCATAACCTGCCGGTGGAAAAACCGAAGGAAACCACCGCCTTACTCTCCAGCATCCTGAAGCCCTTGACCAACGGACTCCACTCACGGTGATGACTGCACACGGTTGTTGCGCCGTGGCTCCTTTTTGACGATTTCACTCCGCCGCTGTCGTCCGCATGGACAGGCTCTTACGTCGGTTACTTGCGCTGTGTCATAAAGGTGGGCAGGACTATGTCATGCGGCGTGGGTGCTGTGTTAGGCTTGGCTTGATCATTCCAGTGTGGAGGCACGAAGCGAACAGTCGTTTTTGACAAACTGCTTCCGTAACTGCACATTGCGCTCCCATCCGTCATTTTGATTCGAGCCTAGATTAAGCCAGATGCAGTCATTAGCAGAGCGGGTCATCGACCGTTTCACTTTGCCAGCAAGGCAAGCGTTCGGCGCCAGTTCGGTGTGGCCGATGTGGTTGGTCACATTAGTGCTCATTGTCGCTTATGCCGGAACGGGCAAGTTGTGCCTGTTGCTGGCGATCTCTCCCGGCTATGCCTCGGCGATCTTTCCGCCTGCTGGCGTTGCAGTCGGTGCGGCATTCATCATAGGATGGCGGGCCTACCCGGGGGTGTTCCTCGGTTCGACGCTGCTCAATCTTTGGGTCAGCTACGCCGAAGGGGGGCATCACGATGTCACTGGTCTGCTGGCCGCCCTGTTGATCGCACTGTCGTCCACTGTCCAGGCCGCCGCGGGGGGATGGGCCCTGCGCAAAGCCATTACCTATCCGGCGGCGTTCGACAATATTCGCGATGTTGCGCGCTTCCAGCTGTTGTCGCCGTTTATCTGCTTGATCAGCGCCACGCTGTCGGTCGCCAGCCTAACCGCTCTTGGCATCATTGCGCCGCCCCGGTTTGGCATGCACTGGCTCATATGGTGGGTCGGCGACACGCTCGGAGTGCTCGTTATCCTTCCCCTGACGCTGGTGGTGGCTGGCGAGCCGCGGGCCCTGTGGCGCCGGCGCGCCATCACCCTGGCTATGCCGATGGCCCTGGCGTTCTCGCTACTGGTGGTGCTGTACGTCAATATCAGCCGATGGGAGCATAACGACTCCCTGGTCGAATTCAGGCTGCAGTCCCAACGGCTCGCGGACAATGTCCAGTCTCGACTGGACGAACAGGAGGCGCTGCTAGAACAGATTGAGCGTCTGTTCGCGAATGAAGACGATGTTTCTCCCGACACTTTCTACCATTTCACCCGGAAAGCCCTGCAGCGTTTTCCAATGGTCCAGGCGATCGAGTGGGCGCCACGTATCACTGCGGCGGAGCGTAACGCTTTCGAGACCGCGCAGCGTCGGCGCATTCCCGGCTACCAGATCCGTGAGCGCGATGCACAGGGTGGCCTGCAGCGAGCTGGAGAGCGTGACTATTACTATCCAGTCAGCTACCTGGAGCCTTTGACGGGTAACCGACAGGCTGCTGGGTTCGACCTGGCTTCTTCACTGTCGCGCCGCACCGCCATTGTCGAAACGGAGCGAAAGGGCAGCATCTTGGCGTCAGCGCCGGTGCGGTTGGTCCAGGGGGGAGTAGGCGAGCAGTCCGGCTTTCTGCTCCTACAGAGCGTCACGACCCGTAGCGGTCAGCAGGGGTTGGTGCTCAGCGTCATCAAGGTAAACAGTTTCATGGCGAAACTGCTGACGGCCAATATGGATCAATTGTTCGTGCGGATGGTGGACATCGGCGCTCGGCAGACGGTGTATGACAGTTTTCCGGCGACCAAGCCACCTGTGTTGCTCAGTCAGATGCTCGAACTGGGAGGGCGCCACTACCGGCTCGAAACCGCGCCGAGTCCTGCCTATCGGGCTCGTCACTCAGGCTGGCAAAGCTGGGTGGTGCTGGCTGCGGGCACCCTTGGCACCGGCTTGCTCGGTGCGTTGCTGATGCTGGGGACCGGCCACACGGCGCGCGTGGAATTGAAGGTTGAACAGCGTACGGCCGAATTGCGCGAGAGCGAGGCCCGCGTGCGCGAAATCACTGCGGCGTTGGGTGAAGGGGTGTATGTCATCGATCGGCATGGTCGAATCGTGTTTTCTAATCCGGAGGCGCATCGCTTACTGGGTTGGAGTGAGCGGGAGCTGCAGAACAGTGATGCACACGCCTTGTTCCACCACCGGCGGGCGGACAGCGCGCAGCTGTCCGCCGATGCCTGCGCGATGATGTCTGTGTTGTGGACCCAGCAGGTTTATCGGGGCGAGGAGGTGTTCTGGCGGCAGGACGGCCGTTCGCTGCCGGTAGAGGTCTGTGCCAGCCCGATTGTCCGGGGTGGGCAGAGTGAGGGGGCCGTCATTGTCTTCCGGGACATTTCCGAAAGAAAGGCTTTGGAAGGCAAGCTTCGGCGCCAAGCCTTCTACGACGCCCTGACTGAGCTACCCAACCGTCGCTATTTCATGGATTGCCTGCAGCAGGCCATTTTGCGAGCACAACGTAGCCAGCAGTCTGGGGCGGTGTTGTACATGGATATGGATGGTTTCAAGCAGATCAATGATGCATTCGGCCACGAAGCCGGTGACCAGGTGTTGCGGCAGTTTGCTCTGCGGCTGCAGGAATCCGTGCGCAAGATCGACAGTGTTGCGCGCCTTGGGGGGGATGAATTCACCATCATCCTTGAAGGGCTCGCCGATCCTTCCACGGATGCACGGGAGGTGGCCCGCAAAGTCATCGACAACCTTTCCCGGCCGGTGCTGATCGCCCAGCAGAATGTGCGCATGTCCACCAGCATTGGCATTGCCGTCTTCGGTTCATCGCCGGACGAGAGTCCCGACTCGGTCCTGTCGCGAGCGGACATGGCGATGTATCGGGCCAAGCAGTCGGGCAAGGATGGGGTGGCCTATAGCTGACGGGGGCGGCCGAAGCATCCTGAGTGTATTGGGTCAACTCGGGAGACCGAATGGGGAGCTTGAAGAGCGGGATGGGCGAGGGCGGTGAATCAGTAAGTGGACTGTCTCTAGAGCCAGGGACATTCCCGATTCTCGTGCCGAGGTGCAATTATTAGGCATTGCGGCTCAAACCCTTTTGGTCTCTTCTACGTCGGGACTTGTCGCTTCATGCTCTGGCGCACTGTTGTCCAATGGCGAGATGGCTTTGGCGTAACGGTTGATCCCAGGGAGCGCGGTAAGCCCGTGAGCGAAAATGCTGAGTAGCACTGTCGCCATGGTGGCGAGTTTGATGGTTGATTCTTGGGACAAGTGTGCCTCCTCTTCGAGATAGACAAGGCCAAGAACGATGGAAGCCAGCCCCCTCGGACCGAACCAGCCCATGAACAGTACAGTTGGTCGGCTGAGTCGAGTGCCTCGTAATGCAATTGCCACCGGGATGATCCGAACCAACGTCAGACTCAATACGCCATAGGCCACGATGACAAAACTGAATTGCGTCCAAGCCCGGGCGACAAGCATGCCAAAGAGAAAGAAGACGAAGAAGTTAAATAGTTGTCCCCACTCCTCGGTAAACTCGATGCTGTGTTTGGCAACATCCCTGAACCCCACTTGTATTGAAAGCCCTGCGACAAATGCGGCGATGAACATGCTTGCGCCGCTTACTTTTGAAGCCAGCTCACAAGCGAGTGCCAGCGCTACCACGCCGAGTTGTCCAAGGGGTTCTGCCATCCACTCCTTGCTGGCTGCAAGGCCGAGCAGCCAGCCTCCCGCAATCCCGATGCCGAGCCCAATCAGCACTCCATAACCAAGCTGCTCGATGAGAAAGCCTGAGAGCACTGCGCCGCCCGATCTTTCTTCGCTGGCAACTGCCAATGCGATGAAGAACATGAGAAAAGGCACCGAGAGCCCGTCGTTTAGTCCAGCCTCAACATTCAACGCCTGACGGATTCGCTGTGGCACATGCGGACTGCTCACGATCACCTGGCCGAGCCCCGCGTCGGTTGGGGCCAGAATCGAGGACAGGATGCCCGCTTCCTGCCAAGTGAGCTCTCCGAAAACCAGCATGGCACACAGGGTGCCAAGTAGGATGGTGAGAAGCATGCCCGTGCTCAACAGGCGAATGGGTAGATTGGCGTGGCCTTTCAACAAATTAGGACTAACGCGGGATGCGTCGGTAAAAAGTGTCATGACGAGCCCCAGTTCGGCAATCAGCAGCAAGCTTTTTAGGTCGAGCGCCAGTTCGTTCAGGGCTTCCGTTGAAATTGCCATGAGCGCAGCGCCAGCCGAGGTGAAGAGGATGGGGGCGGTCACCACTGTTCGCTCCAGCCGTCGTGAGACTAGGCTGTAGAGAAAGACAAGAGAAATGAATGCCGCGATGATGGCCATACGTCATATCTCCATCTTTGTAGATTGAGCTTGCGACGCACAAAGACTCACGGGTTAATTATCGTGTCAGGAGATGAATTTGGCTGAGGCTTATTAGTAGTAGGGCAGGTCGCCGCGATAGGCTGTTTTCATATTGCCCATGTAACTTATGAGCGGCCCACTGGATTTTGCGAAGCGCTTGCACAGCCTAGCCGGCCAACCTCGGTATTGACCGACTGGCAGTGATTCGGATCGACAGGCTAGGCTGAGGTCCCTGTATTCTTGATGGGTCGCTTTGGGGGGCAGACTTTCTCTTTCCTGCTCCGATCCCCGCCCAGGCTTGCCCCAGGCAGGGGTTTTCGTTTTACTCGGCTGATAGATGACGAGCCGGCGGTGGTTCGGTTAGGCCAAGCGCTTGCCGGACCTGCCACGCCACGCCGGCGTCGCCGTGATACCCGGCTTCTGCCGTATCCGGCAACAAGGCGGTAAGGCGCGGGCTGGCGTTGGCCATCCGGTACGGATGACCAACGGCCTGCAGCATTTCATAGTCGTTGAGTCCGTCCCCGAATGCCGCGCAGTCTTCGAGCGCAATGCCGAGCGCCTCCGCGAGCCGGCGCAGCGCCTGCCCCTTGCTCACACCAAGCGCCATCACTTCCAGATAGTCGGGTTGCGAATAGGTCAATGACACTTGTCCGGCAAAGCGCTCGGCGATGGCGTGCTCGATTTCGGTCAATCGGGCCGGCGGTGCGGTATACATGATCTTAGCCACTCCTTCGCCGTGGTGCCGCGACAGGTGCTCGTCCACTTCCCCTAATTCCGCCACCCGACGCGGATGATCGTAGCCCTGGTTTATGCAGCGCAGTGCCCCGCTGTCCAGATAGAGGCTGAGCAGCGTGCCCTGCGCAAATTCGGGTTGGATCAGTGAGCGTACCAGCGGTGCCGGTACGTCGGCCGCATAAAGCAGCGTGCCGTCGTGCGCATGCACGCGCGCGCCATTCGATGTGATCAGGTGGAATGGCAGGTCGAGCCCGGCAGTCAGTCGGTACACGTCGAGCTGGTGGCGGCCGGTGGCGATGATCAGGTGGATGTTACGCTCCGCAGCCGCGCGTAGCGTATCGGCGGTGAACGGGTTGATGGAGTGCCTGGTATCGAGCAGGGTACCGTCCAGGTCGGAGGCGATCGCAGCGTACATGGGAGTCCTCAGAAAGAACCACGGCGCCTGTGGGCGCCGTGGGGAAAAAGGGATATCAGTTCTGCGCAGGCTTCTTCAGCACCCGCAGCAGCAGCGCCGTCAGAACCGTGCCGGCCACCAGCGCGCCGACGTAGCCGGTGAGATGTGTGACCGCATTCGGGATCGGCAGTACGAACACGCCGCCGTGCGGCACCTTCAACTCGGCGCCAATCACCATCGAGATCGCGCCGGTCAGCGCGGCACCGGCTACCAATGCCGGGATCACCCGGAACGGGTCACGTGCGGCGAATGGGATCGCGCCTTCACTGATGAAAGACAGGCCCAGTACCGCGGCGGCGTTGCCAGCCTCGCGTTCGTCGAAGGTGAATCGGTCGGCGAACAGTTTGGTCGCGAGCGCGATGCCCAGCGGCGGAACCATCCCGGCGGCCATTGTTGCGGCCATCGGGGTATAGACCTGGCTCGCGATCAGGCCGGTACTGAATGCATACGCCGCCTTGTTGACCGGGCCACCCATGTCGAACGCCATCATCGCACCGAGCAAGGCGCCGAGCACCAGCGCGCTGCTGCCCTGCATGCTCTTGAGCCACTCGGTCAATGCGGCCAGCACCGCCGCCACCGGTGAGCCGACCACATAGATCATCAGCAAGCCAACCAGCAAGGAACCCAATACCGGCAGGATCAGCACCGGCTTGAGACCGTCGAGGTTGCGGCCGAGCTTGATGTGGCGGTTCAGCCAGTCGGTGCCATAACCGGCGATGAAGCCCGCGGCGATGCCGCCAAGGAAGCCCGAACCCAGGCTCGCCGCCAGCATGCCGCCGACCATGCCCGGCGCGATGCCGGGGCGGTTGGCGACCGAGTACGAGATGTAGCCGGCCAGGATCGGCACCATCAGTGCGAACGCCGACTTGGCGCCGATCTGGAACAGCGACCAGGCGAGCGTGCCCTTGTGTGCGTCGTCGAACGCGTAGATGCCGCCCAGCGCAAATGCCAGTGCGATCAGGATGCCGCCGGCAGTGACGAAGGGCAGCATGAACGACACGCCGGTCATCAGGTGCTGGTATGGCCCAGTACGCTTGCTGCTCGATTCGGCGGGTTCGGAAGCGGCCTTGACATCGGTCGAAGCGGTCGCATGTGGCTGAGCCTCGGCGGCTGCGCGGTGCAGCAGGCCCTCACCATCGTTGATCGCCGCCTTGGTGCCGCTCTTGTAGAGCCGTTTGCCGACGAAGCGCGTCAGATCCACCTGGGTGTCGGCAGCGATCACCACCAGGTCGGCGCTGGCGATCTCGTCGGCGGTCAGTGTGTCCTGCGCGCCGACCGAGCCCTGGGTCTCGACGCGGATGCTGTGCCCGAGCGCATTGGCTGCCTGGGTCAGTCCTTCGGCCGCCATGAAGGTGTGGGCGATGCCGGTCGGGCATGAGGTGATCGCGACGATGCTGAGCGCTTTGTCGTCTGCCTTGCCAACCGGTGCCGCGCTCCCTGCCAGTGCGTCGAGCGCGTGGCGGATCACTGCTTCCGCATCGCGCAGCACCGCGTCGAGCGTGACCTCCAAATGGGTGCGACCGGTGAAGCGTTCGTCGGCCTTAGCGCTGCCGACCAGGAGCACTGCGTCGGCATCGGCGATGCTCGTGGGGGGTAGTGGTTTCTGCACGCCTTCGGCAGTGTGAATTTCCAGCTCCAGGCGGTGGCTGAGCCGCGCCGCACTCTGGCGCAGCGCTTCGCCGGCCAGCATCGATTGGGTGTTGCGATCGCCCGCGGCGATCACGGCCAATAGGTTTGCCATGAGTCTCCTCCTTGCTATGTCGGTGCCGTTCGTATGGAAGGCGGCCTTGTTATTTAGAGTTTCTGGATCGTTACCGTTTCGCCCAGATTGATCACCTCGGTTGCGTCCGGCAGGTGCGGGCCGATGCGACCGAGTTTGGCCGCGGCAAACGCCACCGCGCGTCGGGCGATGCCCTCGGCGTCGGCACCGGAACGCCAGGCGCTGATCAGGCCGGCGACCAGTGCGTCGCCGGCACCGACCGTGCTGACCGCGTTGATCACCGGCAAGCTGGCGAGCAGCGCACTCTTGCCGTCGACGAACAGCGCTCCATCCTCGCCGAGCGAGACCGCCACCTTTTCGATGCCACGCTGTTGCAATTCGAACGCTGCCGACACGACGTCGTCGAGCGTCGGTAGTGGCCGGCCGGCCCACTGTTCCAGCTCGTGACGGTTCGGCTTGATGCACGCCGGCAGCGCCTCGCGCGGAGCGGCAAGCGCGGCGACCAGCGGTGCGCCGCTAGTATCGAGCAGTACCCTTGCGCCGAACTGGTTCAGCCGCGCGATCACGCGGGCGTGGCTGTCGGCCGGCAGGCCGGCCGGCAGGCTGCCGGCCAGCACCACGTCGCGGCCGAGTTCGGTCAAGTCGCCTAGCCGCTCCATCAGCCGGTCCAGATCCTCCTCGTCGACATCGAGTCCAGGCAGGTTGATGTCGGTTGTCTCGTTGCGGCAGGTATCGGCGATCTTGATGTTGACGCGGGTACTACCAGGCACGCGCAGGAAGCGGTCGAGAATGCCCTTGGCTTCAAACAGCGTCTCGAACGGCTCGCTGTTGCTCTTTCCTAGCAAGCCTGTCGCGAGCACCGGCGTGCCCCAGTCGGCGAGGCAACTGGCAACGTTCACGCCCTTGCCGCCAGCGTTGCTGGTGACCGACTTCGCCAGGTTGACGCTGCCCGGATACAGGCCGTCCAGCGTGACGGTCTGGTCGATCGCGGGGTTCAGCGTGACGGTGATGACCGGGCCGCTCATGCCAGCTCTCCTTCCAGCGCACGCACTGCTTCGGCGCTATCGCAGTCGAGTGCGCGGGCGGCCAGATCGACGAGCGAGCTCTGGCTGCTCGAGCGTAACCGCGCCTTCACCGCCGCGACATCGCGCGGGCTCATCGACAGCTCGGACACGCCCAGGCCCACCAGCAAGGCAGCGCCGAACGGGTCACCGGCCAAGCCGCCGCACACGCCGACCCAGCGCTGGTGCAGCGCCGCGCCGTTGACAGTCTGCTGGATCAGCCGCAGCACTGCTGGGTGCAAGCTGTCCGCTTCGGCGGCCAGTTCCGGGTGCTGGCGGTCGATTGCCAGCACGTATTGGGTCAGGTCGTTGGTGCCGATCGAGAAGAAGTCAACATGTTCGGCCAGCCTGTCGGCCAGCGCTGCGACCGCCGGCACCTCGACCATGATGCCCAGCGCCACCGACGGCGCATCGAGCTCGGCACGGATCCGTTCACAGATCGCGCGCAGTGTGATCACCTCCTTCAGAGAGGTGATCATCGGGAACATGATCGACAGCGGGTGGCCCGATTTGGCCGCGCGGTACAGCGCGCGCAACTGCGGCTCCAACAGGTCTGGACGGCGCAAGAGCAGCCGCGCGCCACGCACACCGAGGAAGGGGTTCTCCTCATGCGGCAGGTTCAGGTGCGGCACCTGTTTGTCGCCGCCGATGTCGAGCGTGCGCACGATTAGCGGTCGGCCGCCCAACGCCTCTAGCATGCCTTGGTAAACCTCGAACTGCTCCTCCTCATCCGGCGCGTGGTCGCGCTCGAGGAACAAGAACTCGGTGCGCATCAGCCCGACGCCCTCGGCGCCGTCGGCAAGCGCGGCTGCTACCTGGTCCGGGCGGTTGACGTTGGCGGCGATCTCGATCACGTGGCCGTCGCGGGTCTGCGCCGGCAGCGCGCGCTCAGCCGCCTCACGCTCCTTGCGGTGGTTCTGCGTCGCTACCCAGTCGCGCGCCGCGCCGATGTCGGCCTCGGACGGGTTGAGGTACAGCCGTCCGGTCTGGCCATCCAGGATGGCCGGAGTACCGTCGGCGATGTCGAGCAATGCGGCCCCGCCGGCTACCATCGCCGGCAGGCCCAGCGTGCGGGCCAGAATGGCGGTGTGCGAGGTCGGCCCGCCCTGTGCGGTGGCCAGGCCGATGACTTTCGAGGTGTCGAGCGCGGCGGTGTCGGACGGGGACAGGTCGGTCGCGATCAGAATGCAGTTGTCACTTGGCAGTTCGTTCAGCGAAGTGAAGCGCAATGTTGGCTCTATCTGGCCGAGTACGCGCCGGCCAACATCGCGCAGGTCGGCGGCACGGGCCGCCAGGAGCGGGTTGCCCAGCGCCGCCAGCCGGTCGGCGAGACGACCCACCGCTTGGTGCCACGACCAGGCTACACCGTGCCCCTCGACCATCAACTGGCAGGTCAAAGTCAGTAGGTCGGTGTCGTTGAGCAGTTCCGCATGAGCCTTAAAGATCGCCGCCTCGGTTTTGCTGAGCCGTCGTGCGGTGTCGTCAGCCAACGTCCTCAGTTCGGCGCGGGTCGCAGCCAGTGCCGCGTCGAGGCGGTCGCCGCCCTCACTGAGTGTCTGTGGATGGTCGGATACGTTGACCTCGCCCTGACTCAGCACATGCACGCGGCCGATCGTCAGGCCCGGGCTCGCCGCGATGCCGGCGAGCGCCAGTGGCTGACCGGGCGGCACCCAGCCCTGTTGGGCGGCGTGCGCCTGCGCCTTCTGCGCGGCCAGCGCCGCCTCGGTCTGTTCCTGCGCCGACAGCCGGCGCATCACATCCTGCAGCTTGGCGAGCGCCGCTGTTGCGTCACCACCTTCGGCCGACACGGTCAGCATGTCGCCATGTACGAGGCCCAGCTGCAGGAGAGAAATCAGGTTCTTCGCGTCGGCCGTTTCGCTGCCGTGGCGTAGCTGGATATGCGCAGCGAACTGTCGGGCGGTCTCGACCCATTGCGTAGCCGGGCGGGCGTGCAGACCGTTCGGGTAGTCGAGCATCCACTCGAAACGCTCCGCGTAGTCGTCACGGGACATGCCGTCGACCACTGCAGAGGCCGCGCCGTCGGTTAGCGCGGCGATCAGTTCGCCAGCGTGGTCGGTCGCGAACAGGCTGGTGAGCCTCACCTCGTCCTGCAGTAGTCGAGTCAGACGGCGCAGCAGCACGATGTGCTCGTCCGACTGCGCGGCGATCGCGAACACCAGCCGGGTCTCCTGCCCCGGGTTCCACTCCAAACCGGCGGGAATCTGTACCACGGCAATGCCGGTCTGGTGGATCAGGTGGCGGTCGGCCGCCATGCCGTGCGGGATCGCCACGCCGTGTCCGAGGAAGGTATTCGCGAGCGACTCGCGCCGCAGCAGGCTGTCGACATAGCCGGGCTCGATACAGCCGGCGGCGACGAGCAATTCGCCGGCTTCACGGATCGCGCTGTCCTTGTCTGCTGCACGGCTTTGCAGGCGGATCAGTTCGGGGCGGATCAGGTCTTGGGTCATGGTGCGGCGGTCTCCTCGATTGGTATCGATTTCTTCTTTGTCAGCTTGGCCTTTGCTTGTGTTTTGCACGGCATACTGATGCTTGCTTGCAATTCCATTGAAATCGATACCACAACGAATGTCAACAAACCATCGGATCAATGGTGATTGAAGGGTAGTAGAAGGGATGGGAAAAATGCTTGTAACCTTGCTGTGTGTAGTACACGATTGTGATGTGGAAGTATGGGAACGATTGCAGGATGACGATTCAAATTAAGGATGTGGCCAGAGTTGCAGGGGTATCCCCGTCAACTGTATCGAGAGTGCTCGGGAATGGGCCGGTCAGTGCGGAGGTAAGGAAGAAGGTTGAGGCTGCGATTAAAGCAACGGGTTATCGCCCCAACCTGGCGGCCCGACGGCTACGCTCGCAGCACTCGCAAACCATTGGCCTGGTCGTGTCAGATATCCGCAACCCCTTCTTCACTGCGGTCAGTCGCGCAGTGGAGGATGCGGCTTATAAAGCAGGGATGCGGGTGATTCTGTGCAATACGGATGAGGACGCTGGCAAGGAGGCTATGTATCTGAGCCTGATGCAGGAGGAGAGGGTCACGGGTTTGATCTTTGCTCCTACAAGGGAGACGGCTGAGACACTGGACTCGAACAAGCTAGGCTTTCCCGTTGTCCTTATTGACCGAGCCGGCCCTCCCGGTCGCAATGATGCTGTAGTCCTGGACAACGCCCAAGCATCGGAAATTTTGGTTGAGCATTTGCTATCTCAGGGGTGTCGGCATATCGGTGGTGTATTCGGCAACACGAGTACCACAGGGGTAGAGCGTCATGCCGGTTTTGTTGCGGCTCTTGAAAGGCGGGGATTGCCGGCTCCAGCCCGCTTCATCGCTCCAAGTCTCGATGCCGCTGAAAGTGCAATACGACAATGGCTTGTTGAGCCTGACAGGCCGGAGGCGCTTATTGCAAGCAATGGGTTGTTGCTGATGGGGGCGCTGAAGGCTGCTCGGCAGGCCAAAATTGAAGTCCCTCGAGACCTATTGCTCGCTGGTTTTGACAACGATGACTGGACTGACATCATTGGGTCGGGGATGACGGTGCTGGAGCAGCCGGTCTATGAGATTGGAAGAACAGCCATGGCAATGCTGATGGCGCGCTTAGAGAGCCCGGAGCTGCTTCCTCGCAAGATAGTTTTGTCTGGTCGATTGGTGGTGCGAGGCTCTACGATTGCCGGTGTTGCTACGTGATGCTGGGTTCCTTGGCGGTGAAAGGAATTGACCTGTGTGCCCAGCGCCCGCCGGACAGTGCAGCCAGCAGATCGTTCGCCGCTGGCAGTTGTCATTTCCTAAGCCCATGAAGTTGTCCATCAACTGCAGATCGTCTGTCATGTCCCAGCTCCAGAGACGCCCAGTCCCGCCAGTAGAGCGGGTGGCGGTCTTTGATGTCTTTGAAGGCTGCAATCATTGCCCTACGAGTCAAATAGATTCTCAGCTCGTGCTGCTCAAGTCATGCGTGAGTCCCTGATGGTGTCGCCGTTATAGGGTGGTACTGGCTTCGCTCCACCCTTGGTGATGTTGTGCCCAGTGCCTAGGGGGCCGTCTCTGCGCACAACAGGGTCATTGGTCAGTCCCGCGAAATTGGAATAGGCTTCACATACGCATGGATGCCTGATGAGATCGCTCACTCATCATGCCATGCGTAGGCATTACTGGATGGCGTAACGACACGGTAACCGACCTCAACCACGCGTGTGACGAGGAGGCGGACAATGGTCGACGACTTGCGGCATGTCATTCTCAGAGCATGCTGGCCACGATCGCCGGGTGTGATAAACCTCACTGCCCTGATGCTCATCGTCTCGATGCTGACGGGCTGTGCCGTCGGCCCGGATTACCACCCACCTGCACCGCCGGCCGGCGACCGTTTTACTTCCGCGCCCATGCCAAGTGAAACCGCTGTCTCACCGGGCGACGCGGGCGCGGCCCAGCATTTTGTCCTGGGTCAGGATATTCCCGGCGAATGGTGGTCGCTCTTTCATTGCGCCCCTCTCAACGCGCTGATGCGCGACGCACTGGCCAATAGTCCCAACCTTGCTGCTGCATGGGCGGCGTTGCGACAGGCTAAAGAGGACGTCAATGCCGAGGTGGGCAATGCGCTCTATCCCCATGTTGATGCCAACCTCGGGGTGAGCCGCTCGAAAGCCGCGGGGCTTGCCTTCGGGCAGGAGGATTTGAGCCCGCTCACTCTCTACAACGCTTCCGTCAGCGTTTCGTACTCGTTCGACCTGTTCGGCGGAGCCCGACGTGAACTTGAGGCGCTGCGCGCCCAGGTTGACTATCAGCGCTTCCAATTGGAGGCGGTTTACTTGGCGCTGACGGCCAATCTTGTCACCGCAAGTGTCAGGGAGGCATCGCTGCGTGCCCAGATCGAAGCCACCGAACAGGTCGCCAGCTACCAGCAAGCCCAGTTGGATCTGGTAATGCGTCAGTTCGAGCTAGGCGGCGCGAGTCGCCCTGCGGTGCTGGCACAACGCTCGCTACTGGCTCAGACGCGGGCCAGTCTGCCGGCATTGCGCCAATCGCTGGACCAGGTGCGTCACCAGATGGCTGTGTTGGCGGGTAAGCCGCCCAGCGATGCGTCCTTGCCGCAATTCAAGCTGTCGGACTTTTCGCTGCCGCGAACGTTGCCGGTTAGCCTGCCATCCACGCTGGTGCGGCAGCGTCCCGATATCCTGGCGGCCGATGCATTGTTGCACCAAGCCAGCGCCAAGGTCGGCGTGGCCACTGCCGCCATGTACCCGCAATTGACGCTGACAGGTAGTTACGGCGGCGAGGCGTTGACACCTGCTGGTGTGTTCAAGCCGGCCAGCTCGATCTGGAGTCTCGGCACCAACCTGTTGCAACCGCTTTTTCACGGCGGTCAGTTGAGTGCGCAGAAACGGGCTGCCGTGGCCGCGTATGACCAGGCTGCGGCCCAGTACCGCGAGACCGTGTTGCTGGCTTTCCAGAACGTGGCCGATACCTTGCGCGCGCTCGATGCCGATGCCCATGCACTGACTGCGCAATCGGATGCATGGTTGTCTGCGCGGGATACGCTGGCGCTCAGTCAACAGCAATACCGTCTTGGTGCACTGAGCTATCTCGCACTACTCGATGCGCAGCGCCAATACCAACAGAGCACCGTCAATCTAGTGCAGGCACAGGCGGCACGTTATGCCGATACGGCGGCACTGTTCCAGGCACTCGGAGGGGGGTGGTGGACTGCTCCTCAGTCGCCCGAGGCAAAGGCCGGTAAGCCCGAGGCGCCGATGGGGAGTCCGTGATGAAAAAACGCATGGTGATCATGCTGGTCTGTGTCGGGGTACTGCTGGCGTTGTTGGTCGGCTTCAATGCGTTCAAGGCGCAGATGATGAAGAAATTCATGGCGAGCAATGCCGCACCGCCTGCCACTGTCAGCGCGGTCACGGTTTCTTACCAGGTCTGGCAGCCGCAACTGATGGCGGTAGGCAGCTTGCGTGCCGTGCGCGGCGTCGATGTGACCACCGAGATTGCCGGCCTGGTACGCGAGGTTCGCTTCAAGTCGGGGGATGCAGCCAAGGCCGGTCAATTGCTGGTGCAGCTTAACGCCGATTCGGATATCGCTCAGTTGCACGCCTCGCAGGCCGCTGCAGAGCTGGCTCGTACCGTCTATATGCGCGACAAGGCCCAGTATGAGATTCAGGCCATTGCCAAGGCCCAGCTCGATGCCGATGCCGCCGACTTGAAAAGCAAGGATGCCCTGGTGGCTCAACAGGCCGCCATCGTCGCGAAAAAAGCCATTCGGGCGCCGTTCGCCGGACAGCTGGGCATCACCACGGTCAATCCCGGCCAGTATTTGAACCCCGGCGATGCGATCGTGACCTTGCAGGCCATCAACCCTGTCTATGTTGATTTCTATCTGCCGCAACAACAGATCGGCCAGCTTGCCGTAGGTCTGGCGGTGATGGTGGAGAGCAGTTCGTTCAGTGGCAGGGTCTTTACCGGCAAGATCACCTCGATCAACCCCAAGGTCGATACCGCGACACGCAATGTGCAGGTGGAAGCCAGCATAGACAACCGTGAGGGCAGACTGTTGCCCGGCATGTATGCCAACGTGAAGATCGATGTCGGCTCGTCGCGGCAACACCTGACTTTGCCGCAAACGGCCATCACCTACAATCCGTACGGTGCGACGGTCTTTATCGTCAAGCCGGGTTCCAAGCCAAACGCGCAGGGCAAGGTGCTGCCCGAGGCGCAGCAGGTCTTCGTCACACCCGGTGCTACGCGAGGCGACCAAGTGGCCATCGAGCGAGGTCTGACGGCGGGCATGCAAGTGGTCACCAGTGGCCAGCTCAAGCTCAAGAACGGCACTCCGCTGGTGATCAACAATCAGGTGCAGCCGGCGGCCTCGCCGAACCCGATGCCGCAGGAACAGTGAGGGGGCGGCGATGAACTTCACCGATATCTTCATCCGGCGGCCCGTGCTGGCGACGGTGGTCAGCCTGCTCATTCTGGTGCTCGGCGTGCGCTCGCTGACGAGCCTGACGGTCAGGCAGTATCCGCGCACCGAGAACGCGGTGGTGACGATCACTACAGCCTACTATGGTGCCAACGCTGATACCGTGGCTGGCTTCATCACGCAGCCCTTGGAGGCGGCGATCGCTCAGGCTCAGGGCATCGATTATCTATCGTCAACCAGCACGACGGGTGTGTCGACCATTACCGCGACGCTGCGCCTCAACTACGACTCGAACCGGGCGCTGATTGAAATCTCCACACAGATCAATTCGGTGCGCAACCAATTGCCGCCGCAGGCCCAGCAGCCGGTCATCACCGTGCAGATCGGGCAGACCACTGACACCATGTACATGGGCTTTTACAGTGATGTCATGCCCGGCAATAGTGTGACCGACTATCTGCTGCGCGTGGTGCAGCCGAAGCTGGATGCGGTGGAGGGGGTGCAGACCGCCGAAATCCTTGGCGGCCGGCAGTTTGCATTGCGTGCATGGCTCGACCCGCAGCGCATGGCTGCGCACGGTGTGACTGCTGCCGATGTGTATACCGCACTGGGAAACAACAATTACTTGGCGACGCTCGGTACCACCAAAGGGCAGATGGTCAGCGTCGATGTCACTGCCAGTACCGATCTGCATAGCGTCGACGAATTCAAGCAGCTGGTGGTCAAGTCGAAGAACGGTGCGCTGGTGCGCCTGGAGGACGTTGCCAACGTCGTGCTCGGCGCCGACAACTACGATTTCAGCGTCGCGTTCAGCGGCAAACGCTCAGTGTTTATCGGTATCAAGACTGCGCCGGACGCCAACGTACTCGATGTGGCCAGGCGCGTGCGCAGCGTGTTCCCCACTATCCAGGCTCAGCTGCCAACCGGCTTGACCGGCAAAATCGTGTATGACGCCACCCAATTCGTTAACACTTCGATCAAGGAGGTGATCAAGACACTCGTCGAGGCGCTGTTGATTGTGATGGCCGTGATTTTCCTGTTCCTTGGCAGTCTGCGCGCAGTGATCATCCCGGTGATTGCGATGCCGCTGTCGCTGATCGGCACGTTCTTCGCGATGCTGGCGCTTGGCTATTCGATCAATTTGCTGACACTGTTGGCGCTGGTGCTCGCGATCGGGCTGGTAGTTGACGACGCGATCATCGTGGTGGAGAACGTCGATCGGCACATGAAGCAGGAAGGCCGACCACCGCTTGACGCCGCCTTGATGGCCGCGCGCGAGTTGGGTGGCCCCATCCTGGCGATGACCGTCGTGCTGGTGGCCGTGTATGTGCCGATTGGCTTTCAGGGGGGGCTGACTGGGGCGCTGTTTACCGAGTTCGCCTTTACGCTGGCCGGAGCGGTGACGGTATCGGGCGTCGTCGCGCTGACCCTGTCGCCGATGATGTGCGCGCGCTTTTTTCGAACCGAACAGGAGTCGGGGCGTTTCGTCCGCTTCGTCGACCGGCAGTTCGAGCGCGTGCATCACGGCTATCAGCGACTGCTGCACAGCTTGATGGAAACGTGGGTGGTGCTGGTCATCATGGGGGCGCTGCTGCTGGGGGCGGTGGTCTACCTGTTCATGACCTCGAAGTCCGAGCTGGCGCCGCAGGAAGATCAGGGCATCGTACTGGCGCAGTTGCAAGGACCGCCGAACGCGACGCTGCAGCAGATGCAGACGTATGCAGACCAGGTTTTCCAGTATTCACGCGATATGCCCGAATATGCGCAGATGTTCCAGTTGACCGGTGTGCCCGCCATCAATCAGGGGATTGGCGGTGTATTGCTCAAACCGTGGGATCAGCGGGAGAAGGACGCGCTGACGCTACAGCAGGAGTTGCAGCAGAAATGGGATCACATCGCCGGCGCGCGCGTGGCAGCATTCCAGTTTCCAGCGTTGCCCGGTGCGCGAGGACTGCCGGTGCAATTCGCTATCAACACCACCGAGCCATTCCAGAACCTGAACGAGGTGGCGCAAGCTGTGCTGGATAGGGCACGGGCCAGCGGCATGTTCTTTTTTGTCGATAGCGACCTCAAGATCGACAAGCCGCAGAGCACGCTCGTCGTCGATCGCGACAAGGTGGCGTCGCTGGGGCTTAACCAATCGGATGTGGGCGCGACGCTCAGTGCGGCACTGGGGGGGAATTACGTGAATTACTTCTCGATCTCTGGCCGCTCTTACAAGGTGATTCCGCAGGTGGAACAGGTCGACCGCCTCAACCCGTCGCAGATCCTCGATTATTACCTGCACGCGCCTGATGGGAGTGTATTTCCGGCCTCGACGGTGGCCCGTTTCGAGTCAAGCGTAGTGCCGGAGACGATCAACCATTTCCAGCAGCTCAACTCGGCGATCATCTCGGGGGTTCCGGTGGCGGGGGTCTCGCAAGGGGAAGTGCTGGATTATCTGCGCACCATCACCAACGAGGTGGCGCCAAGCGGTTACTCGATTGATTACTCTGGTTTGTCGCGCCAGTTTGTGCAGGAGTCGGGCGGCTTCGTCCCCACGCTGCTGTTTGCCATGATCATCGTGCTGCTGGTGTTGGCTGCGCAATTCGAAAGCTTCCGTGACCCAGTGGTGATTCTCGTGTCGGTGCCGATGGCACTGTTCGGGGCGCTGCTGTTTATTAACCTCGGGTTCTCCACGCTGAACATTTACACGCAGGTGGGGCTGGTGACGCTGATGGGGCTGATCAGTAAGCACGGCATTCTCATTGTGCAGTTCGCCAACGAGCTGCAGAGAGCGGGGCTCCCCAAGCGAGCAGCGTTGGAGCAGGCGGCCATCGTGCGTCTGCGGCCGATTCTGATGACCACTGCGGCGATGGTGCTCGGGGTGGCGCCGCTGGTGGTCGCCTCAGGGGCTGGGGCTGCGGGACGGCGCTCGATGGGGCTCGTCATTTTTACCGGCCTGTCTATCGGTACGCTGTTTACGCTGTTTGTGGTGCCGGCCATGTATATGTTCCTGGCTGCCGACCACCACCGCGAGGCTCGGCATGGTGGCACGTCACCTGAGCAGTCTGAGTGAGCCGATAGCAGTGAAACGGCCAGTTGCCAGCATCAATCTACCAGCGGGTGATCCAGGTCAAGTCGCTCACTAAATCTTTGTTTTCAATGGTGGTGGGCGGGTGTCATTCCTTCACAGTGGCCGGTTCGGGTCGTATCATGCCATTGTTGAGATGTCTTGCGATGTCAAGCTATTGGTGCCAGTCATGTCTGTTTCTTTCTTACGCCGCTTGGGCCTGTTTGGTTCCTCGCCCAAGATCTCTGCCGAGGTTCGGGAGGCTATCGATCCTTTCGTTCAGGCGGTCGCCCCCAAGCTGGCGTTGCTGTCCAACTATCGCAAGGTTCTGGAACAGCCGATGTCGCGTCTGCTCGATTACGCCAACGGTTTCTCAACGCGCATTCCCGAGCCGCTGGATCTGTCGCTGCGCAAATTCACTATGGATCCGCGGATCGGCATGTTCTTTGCCTCGCCGGTCAGCCTGCTCGAGACGATCGACAGCAGTGCGGCGCTGTCCGAATTCTTCGCTCAGCCACATCTCGGGGACGAGGCCTATGCGCTGCTGGTGATGCAGCGCAGCGAGAAGTCGCGCTTCGGCATGGGCAATGAAAATGGAACGCTGCGCGCTGACGTGCTGCAGAAGGTTGTGAGCTTCAATGCACACCGGCTGACCTTGGCCGAGCCGACGCCGGAGGCGTTCGCCGCCGCGCTGCGCAACCGCAGTGTGCAATTGTTGACTCAGGTGGTGGCAGCCAAGTTGGCCACACAGGATAGACGGCGCCAGCAGTTGGAGGCCGATCGCCAACGTCTGATGCTGCGCGTGGAGGCCGCGCGTCGCCAAGGGCAATGTATCGTGATCGACGGTACGCGCGATGGCAGTGAGGAGGAGGGCGATCTGGACAGCATGACGGCGAAGTTGGCTGCGGTGGAGAGCGAGCTGGCGTCGCTGAAGACCGCGGCGGAGTTACCCAATCGCTTGAACGCGGTGGCCGAGCTGATCGGTGCGCCCGAGCAGTTGCTGGGCATGCATCGTGCCTCGCTGCACCTGGACCGAATGGGCATCGTGCAGGAAGAGGAAAACGCCAACGCGCAGAACCTGCTGTGTTTCGAGGAAGTCGAAACGGGAGGGGAGTCTCCGGTGCGGCGGGTGGTGGTGCCGGTGCGGGTGACGCGCGAGGCGATCCGCGAGCTGGAAGACAGCGTCGCCTGCACCTGAGTCGTCCGCAGGCACGAAAACAAAAAATGGCACCCGAGGGTGCCATTTTTGCTGGAGATGCTTGGCTTAGTCGAAGCGACGGCCACCGTCGCGACGATCACGGCTGCCGCCGTCACGACCGCCGTAACCGCCTTCGCGGTTGCCGTAGCCGCTGCCGCTGCCGCTGCCGCTCGGCTTGCGACCAGCGTAGCTGCCGCCGTTGCCCGGCTTGCCGCCACCGTTGCCGCCAGTGCCACGACCGTAGCCGCCCGGCTTGCCGTTGCGACCGTAGCCGCCGCCGCCATTGCGGCGCGGACCATTGCTGCCGCCCTTCGGCACGCGACGGGTCGGCTCCATGCCGTCGATCACGCCTTCCGGCAGGGTGCGCTTCAGGTATTGCTCGATGCGGCGCACGCGGTGGTGTTCGCGCACTTCGGCAAGGGTGATGGCGGTGCCGTCACGACCGGCGCGACCGGTACGGCCGATGCGGTGCACGTAGTCCTCGGCCTGCTTCGGTAGGTCGTAGTTGACCACGTGGGTGATGGTCGGCACGTCGATGCCGCGGGCGGCCACGTCGGTGGCAACCAGCACCTTGATACGACCGCGACGCAGGTCGTTCAGGGTGCGGTTACGCCAGCTTTGCGGCATGTCGCCGTGCAGGCAGGCGGCCTGGTAACCTTGGTCGGACAGCTTGTCGGCCAGCTCTTCCGAGCCCACTTTGGTGGCGGTGAAGATCACGCACTGGTCGAAGCCGGCTTCTTTCAGGATCACGTCCATCAGGCGATCCTTGTGGCGCACGTCGTCGCAGTACATCAGGTGTTCGTCGATCTTGCCGCCATCGTCGACGCGGGCGATCTCGATGCGCTGCGGGTCACGGGTCATGCGCTCGGCCATGCGGCCGACCACGCCGTCCAGCGTTGCCGAGAACAGCAGGGTCTGGCGATCTGCCGGGGTGGCCTTGACGATTTCTTCGATGTCGTCAACGAAGCCCATGTCCAGCATGCGGTCGGCTTCGTCGAGGATCAGCACTTCCAGACGCGAGAAGTCGATGCGGCCCTGGCGCATGTGGTCCATCAGGCGGCCCGGGGTGGCAACAACGATGTCGACCGGACGCGAGAGCGCGCGGGTCTGGAAACCGAAGGAAGCGCCACCCACCAGGCAGGCGGTGCGCATCCAGCGCATGTTTTCGCCGTAGGTCTGGGCGTTCTTTTCAACTTGCTGGGCCAGTTCGCGGGTCGGGGTCAGCACCAGAACGCGCGGGCCTTTGCCCGATTTTTCGGAACGGTTGCTCAGCTTGTGCATCGACGGCAGCAGGAAGGCGGCCGTCTTGCCGCTACCGGTCTGTGCCGATACCAGCAGGTCGCGGCCAGCCAAGGCCGCCGGAATCGCTTCGGCTTGAACGCCCGTCGGGCTTTCATAGCCGGCAGCTTCCAGAGCTTGGGTGAGGGCCGGAGCCAAACCGATATCGGAGAATTTGATAGTCATGTAGTCAGTCCTGGGGTTGTACCCGGCGGACACACACTAGCGCGCCGATAGCGTAGGCAGAGCCTGGCAATCGGTGGGCAGTATCCGTGATTGGAGCCGGGTAACGGGCCGCATCTTTGGCGGCCAACACTCATCGGCACCAACCTGAACTGAAAGAGCCGCGAAGAAGGGCCGGAAACTAAAGCCGGCTAGAGACGGGGCGAAAAGCGAGGTCAGGGACGATGAAACAGTCGTGGAGGACGCTGTCCTCACAAGAGGGCGGACTATAGCGAACAAAGTGACTGTTTGGCAAGAACTTTTTGCATTGCAGCACTCGAGGCCGGTTTGGCCGGCCTCGGTGAGTGTCTCTGTATGAAGCAAATCAGCGATATAGCTCGATGATGCTAGACAGGTCGCGCTGGGCGTTGTCGCGCTCGGCGAACACTCGCATCAGCTGATCGGCCAATGCCGCTAGCGGTGTGCCGGCGCCGCATTCGCGGGCCACCTTGACCGCGGTGTCGAGGTCCTTGAGCAGGGTGGCGACCTTCCACTGCACCGGTTCGTGCTGGCCGGTGGCCATGCGCGGCACCAACATCTGGAACGGCTTGGAGTCGGCGAAGCCGCCGGCGAGCGCCGGGGCGAGCAGGGCGGCGTCAACGCCGTTGCGTTCGGCCAGCGACACCGCCTCGGCGATCAGCATGGCATTGGCGGCGACGATCAGCTGGTTGCACACCTTGGTGACTTGGCCAGCGCCGACCTCGCCCATGCGGGTGAGACGCTGAGACAACGGCAGCACCAGCGGGGCGATGCGCTCGACGTCCTCGGCGCGGCCCCCGGCCATGATCACTAGTGTGCCGGCCTCGGCACCGGGCACACCGCCGGATACCGGGGCATCGACCCAGTGCGCACCGCATTTGGCCTCAATCCGAGTGGCGAAGTCGCGGGTGGCGCTCGGTTCGATGCTGGAGAAGTCGATCACCAGCTGGCCGGCACGAGCATGAGTGACAATGCCGTCCTCGGCGAACAGTAGCGTTTCGACCGCGGCGGTGTCCGACACGCACAGCATCACCACGTCGACGCTATTGACTAGCTCGGCGACGCTGGCCGCCACCTTGGCGCCGGCCGCAGCCAGCGGCGCGCACTTGTCGACGGAGCGGTTCCAGACGGTGACATCGAAACCGACGTTGAGGAGCCGCTTGGTCATTTGGGTGCCCATCAACCCCAGGCCGATGAAGCCGATTTTTTCCATGATTGTCCCTGTTCTTGATCTTTATGCCTGCCAATTCGGCCACCCGCATGGCGTCTTTGTTGAGCGGTGAAATGGAAAGCAATTCCGAATTTTAGGGCTTGATGGTACTGCGTGGCCGCAGGCTTGTCATGTGCCGGCGCCGCCGCGCAGGCTGCGCATCGCCGCGTCGAGGCCAGCCAGTGTCAGCGGGAACATCCGGTCGCCGATCCGCTCGCGGATGATTTCGGTAGAGTGGCTATAGGCCCAGTGCGCCTCGGGCTCGGGGTTGAGCCAGGCGACGTGGCGGAAGTGGTCGGTCAGGCGCTTGAGCCAGACTTCGCCGGCCTCGGGGTTGTTGTGCTCGACGCTGGCGCCGGGGTAGACGATCTCATAGGGGCTCATCGCGGCGTCGCCGACGAAGATCAGCTTGTAGTCGCGGCCGAAAGTGTGGATCAGGTCCCAGGTCGGGATGGTGTTGCTCTGGCGGCGTGCGTTGTCCTTCCACACCCGCTCGTACACGCAGTTGTGGAAGTAGAAGTAGTCGAGGTGCTTGAACTCGGTCTTCACTGCCGAAAACAGTTCCTCGCACAGCCGCACGTGGTCGTCCATCGAGCCGCCGACGTCGAATAGCACCAGCACCTTTACCGCATTGTGCAGCTCCGGTGCCATCTTGATGTCGAGCAGGCCGCCGCGCGCGGCGGTGGCATGGATGGTGCCGTCGAGGTCGAGCTGTTCGGCGGAGCCCTGGCGGGCGAATTCGCGCAGGCGGCGCAGCGCCAGCTTGATGCTGCGAGTACCGAGCTCGACCGAGTCGTCGTAGTTGCGGAACTCGCGCTGGTCCCACACCTTGACCGCCTTGCGGTGGCGCGATTCCTGCTGGCCGATGCGCACGCCGGCCGGGTTGTAGCCGTAGGCGCCGAATGGACTGGTGCCGCCGGTGCCTATCCACTTGTTGCCGCCTTGGTGGCGTTCGTGCTGTTCGCGCAGCCGTTCGGCCAGCCTTTTCATTAGCTCGTCGTAGCCGAGTGCCTCGAGCTGCTGCTTCTCTTTGCCAGTGAGGAATTTCTCGACCTGCTTTTTGAGCCAGTCCTCAGGGATTGCCGTGGTCAGATCCTGCGGCAGCCCGTCCGCGCCGTTGAAGAACGCGCCGAATGCCTGGTCGAAGCGGTCGAAGTGCTTCTCGTCCTTGATCAGCGCGGCGCGCGACAGCACGTAGAAGTCGTCGAGGCTGCCGAAGGCCAGACGCGCGTCGAGCGCCTCGAGCAGGGTGAGGAATTCCTTCAACGACACCGGCAGGCCGGCGGCGCGCAGCGCGCAGAAAAAATCGAGCAGCATGTGACGGATGACAGGGGCTGGTTGGCGTGCTAGTCTTTTTAGAGTTTAAACTCTAAGCGATTGTTTGGCTGAATCGGCCGCACGACACGAGGATAGCATATGAACGTTCCGCAACAGCCCGGCGGCATGGTCGACCTACAGGCTGCCTTCGAGCGGCTGCAGGCGGTCAGCCGTCGTACACCGTTTCCATCCCTGGAGGAGCGCCAGCGCCAGTTGGCTGCTCTGGAGCAGCTGGTGCTCGAGCATCAGGACGAGTGGGCCGCGGCCGTGAATGCCGATTTCGGCCGGCGCAGTAAGGTGGAAACACGACTAATCGAGTTGTTTCCGACCATTGAGGGGGTGCGTCAGGCGCGCCGCGAACTGAAGCGTTGGATGCAGTCGCAGCGGCGCGGCGTGTCGTTGTGGTTCCAGCCAGCTACTGCCGAGGTAATGCCGCAACCCTTGGGCGTGGTCGGCATCGTGGTGCCGTGGAACTACCCGATCTTCCTCGCGCTCGGTCCTCTCAACGCCGCTCTCGCCGCCGGCAACCGGGCGATGGTGAAGATGTCCGAGTTCACACCGGCCTGCGGCGAGCTGTTCGCCAGGTTGGCCGAACGCTATTTCGGCGAGGATCTAGTCACTGTGGTCAACGGCGGGCCAGAGGTTGCGCAGGCATTCTCGGCGCTGCCGTTCGACCACCTGCTGTTTACCGGCTCGACCGCGGTCGGACGTCAGGTGATGCGCGCAGCTGCCGCCAACCTGACGCCGGTGACGCTTGAACTGGGCGGCAAGTCGCCAGTGATCGTCGCGCCGGGCTTCGACCCTCAGCGCGCTGCCGAGCGCATCGTGATCGGCAAGATGATGAACGCCGGCCAGACCTGTGTCGCGCCGGACTACCTCCTGGTCAGCGCTGACGACCGCGCCGAGCTGGTCGACGCGATCGGCAAACAGGCCGCGAGGCTTTATCCGAAGCTTGCCGACAACCCCGATTACAGCTACATCGTCAACGCTCGCCACATGGCGCGGTTGCACGGCTGGCTCGAAGAGGCGCGGCAGGCCGGTGCACAGATCGTCACAATCAACCCAGCGAGCGAAGACCTGGGCGAAGGACGGGTATTCCCGCTGACCCTGGTGTTCGACGCGCCGGAGCACTGCCTGCTGATGCAGGAGGAGATCTTTGGCCCCATCTTGCCGGTGGTCAGCTACCAGCATTTCGAGGAGGCGCTCGCCTACGTCAACCAACGGCCGCGTCCGCTGGCGCTCTATCTGTTCGACACCGACCTGCTACGCACCCGCCACGTGCTGCAGAGCACTGTGTCAGGCGGCGTGACGATCAACGACACAGTGCTACATGTCGGCCAGCACGAGCTGCCGTTCGGCGGCGTCGGCCCGTCCGGCATGGGACACTATCATGGTCACGAAGGCTTCGTGACCTTCTCCAAGATGAAGCCGGTGTTCCGCCAGCCGCGCCTGAACGGCATGTGGATGGTGCGGCCGCCGTACGGCGCCAAGGTCGAGTGGTTGCTCAAGCGCATGCTCGGCCGCGCTGGTAAAAAATAAGAGCCGCGGAACAAACTCATCCTGCTACTGCCTTGGCGCCGGTTGGCGCCCTACACAAGGGAATCCCTCAACGATGTTGACCCGTCGACAATTGATCAAGACCGGCGCCGTCGGCGCGGTGGCGCTGGTCGCTGCCGCCTATCTCGCCGGCCCGGCCGAGGAGCGCACCGTGCTGGGTGCCCAGCCGCTGGGCTTTCTCACCTCTCATGACATGCCCATCGTGCGGGCGATCGCGCCGGCGATGCTAGGCCTTGCGCCCGGCGGCGCCAACCCATCGCTCGACGAGCTGGTCGCCGGCGTCGACAAGGCGATCCTCGCGCTGCCAATAGCGGTACAGCAGGAGGTGCGCGAGCTGTTCGACCTGCTACAGAACCGCTGGCTGCGACGCTGGCTGGCGGGAGTGCATTCGCCGTGGGCCGACGTGCGGCCCGACGAGGCGGCGGCATTTCTGGCGCGCTGGCAGGACGGCGCGTTCGTGCTGTTGCGCACCGGCTACCAGGCGTTGCACAAACTCATCAATGCGGCGTGGTACGGCAATCCGAAGAGCTGGGCCGGCATCGGCTACCAGCAGCCGGCCCGGGTGATGGAGGTGCTGCCATGAGTATCGTCGACCCGATCGCAGAAGGGCTGGCTCGTGGCTGGAAAGTCACCGACGGCGCCACGCTGACCGGGGATCTGAGCCTTTCGGCCGACGTGGTGATCGTCGGCAGCGGCGCCGGTGGCGGCATGACGGCCGAACGGCTTGCGAAGGCCGGGCTGTCGGTAATCCTGGTCGAGGAGGGAGCGCTGAGAAGCTCGCGCGACTTCCGGCTCGACGAGGCAAAGGCTTACCCCGAGTTGTACCAGGAGGCCGCCAACCGCCAGACCGCCGACAAGGGTATCACCATCCTGCAGGGGCGCACCGTCGGCGGTTCCACCGTGGTCAACTGGACCAGTTCGTTCCGCACGCCGCCAGAGACGTTGGCCTACTGGCGCGACTGGCTGGGGCTGAAGGATCTGACCGATGCGGCGCTCGCGCCGTGGTTCGAGTTGGCCGAACAGCGGCTGAGCGTGTCGGACTGGCAGATCGAGCCGAACCCGAACAACAGCCTGCTCGGCAAGGGCTGCGAGGCGCTCGGCATCAGTCACGGCCGGGTGCGACGCAATGTGAAGGGGTGCTGGAACCTCGGCTACTGCGGCATGGGGTGTCCGACCAACGCCAAACAGTCGATGCTGGTGACGACGATTCCGGACGCGCTCGACGCCAGCGCCCGCTTGCTGACCCGGGTGCGAGTGGAGCGGCTGTTGACCAGCGAGGACGGCTCGCGCGTCGAGCTGGTAGGTGCCGTGGCGCTCGACGCCACCGGAATCCGGCCGACAGGCCGGATGGTGACGCTACGTGCCAAGGAAATCGTGCTGTCAGCCGGTGCGATCGGCACGCCGGCGATCCTACTGCGCAGCCAGCTGAAGGACCCGCTGCGGCTGACTGGCACGCGTACCTTTCTGCACCCGGTCTGTCTGTCCGGCGCGCAGTTCGCCGAACGGGTCGAACCGTTCAATGGCGCGCCGCAGACGGTGTATTCCGACCACTTCCTGCGCGTCGACGCGATCGACGGCGCGGTCGGCTACAAGCTGGAGGTGCCGCCGGTGCATCCGATGTTGGCCGCGGTGACCTTGTGCGGTTTCGGGCAACGGCACGCCGAGCTGATGCAGACGCTGCCGAATATGCAGGTGACGCTGGCACTGCTGCGCGACGGCTTCAACCCAGGCAGCATGGGCGGCAAGGTGGTGTTGCGCGATGACGGCACGCCGGTGCTCGACTACCCGATCAGCGACACGCTGTGGGATGGCATCCGCCGCGCCTGGCTGACAATGGCTGAGGTGCAGTTTGCCGCCGGTGCGCAGAGCGTGCTGACGATGCACGAGCTGGCCCGTCCGGTGAAAAGCTGGGCCGAGGCGAAGCGGCAGATCAACAACCTGCCGCTCAAGCCGGTGCTAGCGCGGGTGGTCAGCGCGCACGTGATGGGCGGCGCGGCAATGGGGCCGGATGAGCAGAGCGGGGTGGTCAATGCGTTCGGCCAACATTGGCAGGTGAAAAACCTGACGGTGATCGACGGCTCGGTGTTCCCGACCAGCATTGGCGCCAACCCGCAGTTGTCGGTGTACGCGTTCGCTTTGCGGGCCGCCGATGCCTTGCAAAAGCGGATGGCGGGGGGCTAAGAGGGCGGGGTTGTAGAGCGGGAGGCATCCATCTCCCCGAGCAGCTCGATGAAATGCGCCACCAGCGGTGAGGTGTCGTTCACGCGTGTCGCTAGCGAGGCGATGCTCACCGCGCCTGCATCGCTCAGCGGTCGATAACACACGCCCTCCACCTGGATGCACGACAGCGGCCCCGGCAGGATGCTGACGCCGAGGCCTGCCGCGACCAAGCCGATCAGCGTGGTGCCTTCGCGTGCTTCCTGCACCACTTGCGGGCGAAAACCCAGTTCGTCGCACAGGTGCATCAGGTGGCGGTACAGCCCCGTGCCGGCCGCGGCGGGATACATCACAAACGGCTCGTCGCGCAGCTGCGCCAGGCTGACGGTGCTCTGCGCGGCCAGCGGATGGTCGTCGCGCGTCACCACGACCAGCGGGTCGACCAGCAGCTGGCGCAGCGCCACTTCCTGCGGCACGTCGACATCGGGCAGGCGCACGATGCCGATGTCGAGCTCGCTAGAGGCTATGGCGGCCAGCTGGTTCTGCGTCATCATCTCGCGTAGGGCCAGCGTCACGTCCGGGTAACGCTGGCGATAACGGTGGATCAGCCTTGGGAGAAAGCTCGTGAACGGCAGCGACGGAGTGAAACCGATGCTCAGCTCGCCAACTTCGCCCAGCTCTGCGCGGCGGGCATCCTCGGCGGCGCTGGCGGTGTCTTGCAGGATGGCGATGGCGCGGGGCAGGAAGCGCTCCCCGGCGCTGGTCAGCTCGACACGGCGGCGGGTGCGGTTGAACAGCATCACGCCCAGCTCGGCCTCCAGTGCCTGGATCTGCTGGCTGAGCGGTGGCTGGCCGATGTGCAGTTTCTCGGCGGCACGGGTGAAGTTAAGCTCCTCAGCCACCGCGATGAAATAGCGCAGGTGTCGCAGTTCCATTCATATGTTTAAGCGATCAATACAGCTAGAAATATATATTGGACTGTCAGTTTGGCCAATTCGTATGATGGGTTCATCGAAGTCGTTTGCCTGTTAAAACCATGAACGCCCCGCTTGTGTCCGGCCGCATCCGTGCCGGGACCCCCGAATACCGTCGTACCAATATCGCCTTGTTTCTCGGCGGCTTTTCCACCTTCTGGCTGCTGTACTGGGTGCAGCCGCTGTTGCCGTTGTTTGCCCGTGTGTTCGGGCTGAGTCCGGCCGCCAGCAGTGTCGCGTTATCGGCGTCGACCGGTGGTATGGCGCTGGCGCTGCTGCCGGCGAGCTTCCTGTCCGATCGCTTCGGGCGCAAGCCGGTGATGTGCGTAGCGATGTTGCTGGCGGCGGTGCTGACCGTACTGACTGCCGAGGCGCCGAGCTTTGCCAGCCTCCTGGTGCTGCGGACGTTGTCCGGTATCGTGCTGGCCGGCTTGCCGGCGGTGGCGATGGCGTACCTTGCCGAAGAGATCGATCCGGAGTCGCTGGGCTCGTCGATGGGGCTCTATATCGCCGGCACGGCCTTGGGTGGCATGAGCGGCCGGCTGGTGACGTCGCTGGTGGCCGACCTGACATCCTGGCGCGTTGCAGGGACGTTGGTCGGCTCAGTCGGTTTGCTGGCGGCCCTGGTGTTCTGGCGCAATCTGCCGGCGTCGCGCCATTTCGTGTCGCGCGAGCTGCCGCTGTCGGCCAGTGGCCGCCAGTCGCTGTGGCAGTCGGTGCGCGACCAATTCGGCGATGCCGGCTTGCCGTGGCTGTTTGTGGTGGGTTTCTTGCTGATGGGTTGCTTTGTCAGCCTGTACAACTACATCGGTTTCAGACTGGAGGCCGCACCGTTCGGCCTGCGTGACAGCACCATCGGCGCGATCTTTACGCTGTATCTGGTCGGCACTTTTGCATCGACCTGGTCGGGCCGGCTCGCCGACCGTATCGGCCGCCGCCATGTGCTGTGGGGGATGAAGGCGCTGATGCTGACAGGCCTACTGCTGACGCTGGCCAACTGGCTGCCGCTCGTCATCGTCGGCATCGGCCTGTTCACCTTTGCCTTTTTCGGCGGGCACACGGTGGCGAGCAGTTGGGTGGGGCGTCGCGCCGGCAGTGCCAAGGCGCTGGCCGCCTCGCTGTACCTGAGCTGCTACTACCTGGGTTCCAGTCTGGTCGGTTCGCTGTCCGGGCTGTTCTGGGCGCACGACCAGTGGACCGGGGTGTGCCTGGCGTTGGCGGCGATCGTGCTATTGAGCCTCGCGGTGGCGCTGCGGCTGCGCCGTTTGCCGGCAAAGGTGTTCGAAACGCTTTAGGCCGCTTCGCAACAAGAAAATGGCCTGTGCGGCATCACGCTGCACAGGCCATTTTGATTCGTGGGGTCTTCAGCCCGCGTAACGGGCTGCCAACAGGTTGAACACCGGCATGAAATCGGCTTGGACGTAGGGCTTGAGCAGCGACAACACCTGACGTACGCCACGGCGGCTCGATGCTTCGGTAATCGGCGCGTCGGGCCAAGCGGTTTGCTCGAACGCAAACCAGAACTTGACCACCAGCCAGATATTGAGCGTGATCGGCTCGATGTCGGCCTCGTCCATCTTCAGCAGCCCCAGCTTGATGAACTCGCGGAAGAAGCCAGCGAGGATATCCTTCAATTCTGTGTGCACGAACTGGTTGTAATCCGACTGCATCTGCGGATTGCGCGCCAAGAGACCTGGCAGGTCGTAGAACATGAAGCGGAACTGCCACATCGCCAGGAAGGCAGTATCGAGGTAGTTCACCAGATCGTCTGTCGTCATCTGGCGGTCGGTCGGCACCGACAACCGTGCGTTGATGAAGTCGCGATACTGCAGGAAGATCTGGTAGACGATCTCTTCCTTGTTGCGGAAGTGGTAGTACAGATTGCCCGGGCTGATGCCCAGGTGAGCGGCGATGTGATTGGTGGTGATGCTGCGCTCGCCCTGCTCGTTGAAGAGCTTCAGGCTCTCCTGAACGATGCGGTCGTAGGTCTTGATGCGCGTCTTGCTCATGGCAACGGGAGGGGTGATTCGGTCACGTAAAACGCAAGCATATCACATGTTTGAAGCAATTGCTCTAATTCACGGAGCGGTTGCTTCCGGTGCGGGCTTGCCATAGGTTTGGAACATGAAACGATGCAGGATCGCCTGCTCTACGCGGTGCCGTTCCTTGGCCGGGATCGCGATGCGCAGGATCAGTCGGTACTGCTTTTCATCGACCGGCTGGATCGCCACTCGCGGCTCGACCGACGGGATGTCGATCAGGTAACGCGCTTCGATGTGGTTCATGTGGCGGCGTGCGTCGGCGAGGAAGGGGTCGCAGATGCTGCGCGCGGTGTCGAGCAGCATCGCTTCGGTGCTGGCCGGATCGAGCGAGTACGACGCCGGCACGGTGATCACGTGCACGACGAAATCGCCCATGTAGTTCTCGCGGATCACCGCGTTGGTCAAGAGCAGGCTGTTGGGCAGGCTGATCGCCCGCCCGGTCAGTTGGTGCGCCGCGTGGCTCGGGCCGATCTCCATGATCGTGGTGGAGAACACCGTGATGTCGACCACCCGCCCGCGGTGCTGGCCAACCTCGATATGGTCGCCGAGCGTGTAGCTGTTGCTCATCGTGCGCAGGAACGCGCCGCCGATGCACATGATCAGCTCCTTGGTCGCGACCACCATCGCGGCGGCAAACGCCACCATCGACAGCGCGAACGCTTCCAGCTCGCGTGCCCAGATCGTCAACAGTCCGAACACGCCGAGCAGGAAACCGGCGTTGCGCAGATTCACCGACCAGCGCCGCCGCGCCTCGATCGGGATGTGCGGGTTGGCCGACAGCGAGCGCAGGATCACCGCCCGGCCGATGACCAGGAGCACGATCAACCCGACCGACCGAGTTAGATCGACGATGTAGCCGTGCTCGAGGTGGTTGAACCAGTCGGCGATCGCCATCAGTCGTTGAGCTTCACCGCGTGTTCGCGGGTTTCGTGGAACACGATGTCAGGCCAGCGCTCCTGCGTCAGCTGCATATTGACGCGGTTCGGCGCGAGGTAGGCGAGGTTGCCGCCGGCGTCGATCGACAGGTTGTGCAGGTTGGCCTTCTCGAATTCGTCGAGCTTCTTGCGGTCGTCGCAGGATACCCAGCGCGCCGACCAGATGCTGGCCGAATCGAACACCGCGTCGACGCCGTATTCGGCTGCCAGGCGCGAGGCCACCACTTCGAACTGCAGTACGCCGACCGCACCGAGGATCAGGTCGCCGCCGCTGTGCGGCTTGAACACCTGCACCGCACCTTCTTCGCCCAGCTGCTGCAGACCCTTCTGCAACTGTTTGAGCTTCAGCGGGTTCTTGATGCGCACCGAGCGGAACAGCTCCGGCGCGAAGAACGGGATACCGGTGAAGGCGAGTTGCTCGCCCTCGGAGAAGCTGTCGCCGATCTGGATGTTGCCGTGGTTCGGGATGCCGATGATGTCGCCGGCGAACGCTTCCTCGACGATCTCACGGTCGTGCGACATGAAGGTCACCACGCTGGACGCTGCGATGTCGCGGTTCAGGCGTAGGTGCTTCATCTTCATGCCACGCTCGAACTTGCCCGAGCACACGCGCAGGAAGGCGATGCGGTCGCGGTGTTTCGGGTCCATGTTCGCCTGGATCTTGAACACGAAGCCGGAGAACGGCTCTTCGGTCGGCGCCACGTCGCGCAAGGTAGCGTCACGCGGGGCCGGCATCGGCGCCCAGTCGATCAGCGCGTTCAGGATTTCGCGCACGCCGAAGTTATTGATCGCCGAGCCGAAGAACACCGGGGTCAGTTCGCCGGCCAGGAATTCTTCCAGGTTGAACTCGTTCGACGCGCCCTTAACCAGTTCGATCTCCATGCGCAGCTGTTCCATTTCGAGCGGGAACAGTTCGTCCAGGCGCGGATTGTCGATGCCCTTGATCACTTCCAGGTCAAGCGAGACCTTCTCGGCGCCGGCTTCGAACAGCAGCACTTCGTCACGCAGCATGTGGTAGACGCCGCGGAAGGTCTTGCCCATGCCGATCGGCCAGGTCACCGGCGCGCAGCGGATCTTCAGCACGTTCTCGACCTCGTCGAGCAGCTCCAGCGAATCGCGCACCTCACGGTCGTACTTGTTCATGAAGGTGACGATCGGGGTGTTGCGCAGGCGGCAGACGTTGAGCAGCTTGATGGTCTGCTCCTCCACGCCTTTGGCGGCGTCGATCACCATCAGTGCGCTGTCCACCGCGGTGAGCACGCGGTAGGTGTCTTCCGAGAAGTCCTGGTGGCCCGGGGTGTCGAGCAGGTTCACGGTGTGGTCGCGGTAGTCGAACTGCATCACCGACGATGCGACCGAAATGCCCCGCTGCTTCTCGATTTCCATCCAGTCGGAGGTGGCGAACTTGCCGGTTTTCTTGCCTTTCACCGTACCGGCCATCTGGATCGCGCCCGAGAACAGCAGCAGCTTCTCGGTCAGCGTGGTCTTACCCGCGTCGGGGTGGGAGATGATGGCGAAGGTGCGGCGACGGGCGACTTCATCGGAAATACGGGCAAGTTCGGCGGACATGGCGATTCGGGCTGCGTAAAACAAAACAGGTGATTTTACCTTAAGAACCTGCTGCGATGGGGGATTTGCGTTTCGCGTCGCCGTGTTGCACGCGGTGGCTCCGGCTCCAGCCTCCTCAATGTGCAGGTGTGGCGGCAGGACCAAAGCCGCGGCAAGGGCTCAAACGATTGTTCGGCCAGCTCGGCGGGGAGGGTGGTTTCGGCTATCATGAGACTTTGGCCGGCCGCCTCCCGGCGGCCGGTCTTGTCTCCATGAGGCCTAGCATGTTCACCGGTATCGTCCAGGGCACGGCCGAAGTCGTCGCCATCGAAGAAAAACAGAATTTCCGCACCCACATCCTGCGCCTGTCGGCCGAGTTGCTGCCCGGCATCGAGTTGGGCGCGTCCATCGCTCACAATGGCTGTTGCCTGACAGTGACCCGCGTCGACGGCGACTTGGTGTCGTTCGACCTGATGCAGGAGACGCTGCGCGTTACCAACCTGGGCCAGCTCAAGGTGGGTGACCGCGTTAACGTTGAGCGCGCCGCCAGGTTCGGCGACGAGATCGGCGGCCACTCGATGTCCGGCCACATCATCGCCCTGGCCGAGGTGCTGGAGGTGATTGATACCCCGAACAATCGCACCGTGTGGTTCCGTCTGCCGGCTGAGTACGCTCGCTATGTGTTTACCAAGGGCTACATTGGCATCGACGGCTGCAGCCTGACCATCGGCGAGGTGAAGGGTGACGCTTTCTGCGTCCACCTGATCCCGGAAACCCTGCAGCGTACCAACCTGGCGTGGCGCAAGGCTGGCGACGCAATCAATATCGAGATCGATCCGCAGACCCAAGCCATCGTCGACACCGTCGAGCGGGTGATGGCGCAGCGGGGCCAGGGCTGATGACAGTGGCCGGCCGGCGCTTTGTGGCATCTTGGAGCGGTGGCAAGGATTCCTGCCTGGCGCTGTATCGCACGCTTAAGGTTGGTGGGCAGCCGCTGGCGCTCTTCAATATGTTCGACGAGGTCGGCGCGCGCAGCCGCTCGCACGGCGTGCGTCCCGAAGTAATGCAGGCGCAGGCGGCGGCGCTCGGCCTGCCGCTTGTCACCGCCAACGCCAGTTGGCAGAGCTACGAGGAAGTCTTCTTCGAGTCGATGCAGCGTTTTCGCGCCGACGGCACTCAGTTCGCTGTGTTCGGCGATATCGATCTCGATGCCCACCGCGAGTGGGAGGAAAAGGTCTGCGCGCGCGCCGGGCTCGAAGCTAACCTGCCGCTGTGGCAGGAGCAGCGCATCGACCTGGTTAACGAATTCGTCGCCGCCGGATTCAAGGCGGTGATTGTGGTGGTCAATGAACAGCTGATGCCGTCCGACGGTTATTTGGGCGCTACGCTCGACGTGGCGCTGATCGAGAAGATGGTCGCCGACGGCATCGACCCGTGCGGCGAGGCTGGGGAGTTCCACACGCTGGTGGTGGATGGCCCCTTGTTCGGCCACCCCTTGCCGTTGGTCGAAATGGCCCGACACCATCAGGATGGCTACGCCATGCTTGAATTTGGGCTGGCCACACCCACCTGACGCGTCAAGCATTCAACATTGCGGGTGCCCGGCCCCGGTCGCAGGCCCGCTTACAAAGGCAGAGTGAAATGAGCATTTCCCCGATTCAGGACATCATCGCCGACATCAAGGCCGGCAAAATGGTCGTGCTGGTGGACGCCGAAGACCGCGAGAACGAAGGTGACCTGGTGATGGCCGCCGAGCACATCACCCCGGAGGCGATCAACTTCATGGCCAAGTACGGCCGCGGCCTGATCTGCCTGACGCTGTCGGCCGAGCGCTGTCGCCAGCTCGACCTGCCGCTGATGGTTAGCAACAACGGCACGGTCTACAGCACCAACTTCACCGTGTCGATCGAAGCCGCCGAGGGCGTGACCACCGGCATCTCCGCTGCCGACCGCGCGCGCACCGTGCTCGCCGCGGTGAAGAAGGACGCCAAGCCGTCCGACCTGGTGCAGCCGGGCCACATATTCCCGCTCAAGGCGCAGCCGGGCGGCGTGCTGGTGCGCGCCGGCCATACCGAGGCTGGCTGCGACCTGTCGCAGTTGGCAGGCCTGGAGCCGGCCGGCGTGATCTGCGAGATCATGAACGACGACGGCACCATGGCGCGCCTGCCGGACCTGATCGAATTCGCCAAGGAACACGACCTGAAGATCGGCACCATCGCCGACCTGATCCACTACCGCAGCCAGACCGAATGCCTGATTGAAAAGGTCGGCTCGCGACAGGTCGACACCCCGTGGGGCAACTTCGAGCTGTTCGCCTTCCGCGATGCGCTGACCCGCGCCACCCACCTGGCGCTGGTGAAGGGCAAGCCGCAGCCGGGCGTGGAAACGCTGGTGCGCGTGCACGAGCCACTGTCGGTGATGGACCTGATCGATCCGCTCGGCCGTGCGCACAGCTGGACCATTCCGAACGCGCTGGAACAGATCGAGGAGGCCGGCTGTGGCGTAGTGGTGCTGCTGCACGGTACCGAGACCGGCGACCTGCTGCTGGAGCGGGCGCTGCCGTCGGCTGATGCACCGAAGGCGCCGAAGTGGGACAGCAAGGCCTTTGGCATCGGCGCGCAGATGCTCTCCTCGCTCGGCGTCGGCAAGATGAAGCTGATGGCAAGCAAATCCAGCCTGCCTAGCCTGACCGGCTTCGGCCTGGAAGTGACCGGCTTCATCCAGCCGGAACACGTCCACATCGAAATCGGTTAAAATCGCGCCCTTTCTGACATTTCGCTGCGAGAACACCATGCTTGACGCTATCAAACGCTTGGAACCCAACCTCGACGGCCAAGCCCTGCGCATCGGTATCGTGCAGGCTCGTTTTTCCGAGAACATCTGCCACGGCTTGCGCGACGCTTGCCTCACCGAGCTGAGCCGCTTGGGCGTGAAGGCCGAAAACGTGACGCTCGCGACCGTGCCTGGCGCGCTCGAAGTGCCGCTGGTGCTTCAGAGCATGGCCAAGAGCGGCCGTTTCGATGCGCTGGTGGCGCTGGGTGCGGTGATTCGCGGCGAGACCTATCACTTCGAACTGGTGTCTAACGAGTCTGGCGCGGGCGTTACCCGTGTCGGTCTCGACGCCGGTATTCCGATTGCAAATGCGATCCTCACCACCGAGAACGACGAGCAGGCCGAAGTGCGCATGCTGGAGAAGGGGGCCGACGCCGCCCGCGTCGCGGTGGAAATGGCCAACCTGCAATCCGCCTTGCGCGCGTAAGGCGGGCCATTTGGCCCGTCTTGCCCGCCCCGATCTTTAAAGGAAGTCTCATGAAAACCGCACGACGCCGTGCCCGCGAGTTTGCCGTTCAGGGCATCTACGAATGGCAACTTAACTCCGACCGTCCGGCTTCGATCATCGAACGGCACCTGCGCGAGAACGATTACTTCTCTAAGGCCGATGAGGCGCTGTTCCGCGCCATCCTGTTCGGCGTGCTGAACGATCCGAATACCTTGTCCGCACGTCTTGCTCCGTACTACGAGCGCCCGGCCGACGAGGTCAGCCCGGTTGAACGCGCCATCTTGCTGATGGCCGCGCACGAGCTGATCAACCACGTCGAGACGCCGTACCCGGTGATCATCAACGAGGCGATCGAGATCGCCAAAACCTTCGGTGGCACCGATGGTCACAAGTTTGTGAACGGTGTGCTCGATAAGCTGGCCGCCGATGTGCGAGCCGACGAAGTGGCTGCGCAGCGCGCCAAGCGTCGCGATGCCTGAGTGCTGTCGCACTGCCTGCAACACCCGCCGCTGGCGGGTGTTTTGCTGTCTGAACCGGTAAAACGATGAACGAATTTGATCTGATTCGCCGCTATTTCACCCGCAGCGCACCCAATGCGGTACTCGGTGTTGGTGATGACGCTGCGATCGTCCGCCCGTCGCCCGGCTGCGACCTGCATGTGTCGGTCGATATGCTGGTGGAAGGGCGACACTTTTTCGCCGATGTCGACCCGCGTGCGCTTGGCCACAAGACGTTGGCGGTCAATTTGTCCGATATGGCAGCAATGGGCGCGGTGCCACGCTGGGTGGTGCTGTCGGTGGCGCTGCCAACGATGGACGAGTCGTGGGTCGCGGCGTTTGCCGATGGCTTCTTCGGTCTGGCCGAACGCTATGGCGTGGCGGTGATCGGCGGCGATACCACGCGCGGCCCGCTGACGCTGTCGGTGACGGTGTTCGGCGAGACGCCACATGGCCAGGCGCTGCGCCGCGATGCCGCTCAGGTCGGCGACGATATCTGGGTCAGCGGCGAACTGGGCCTCGCCGCGCTGGCGGTGCGCCGGCGCCTGAAGGGCGATGTGGAACCACCGGCCGAGGTACTGGCCGCCGCGCAGCAGCGGCTCGACTGGCCGACCCCGCGCGTCGAACTCGGGCAGGCGCTGCTGCCGCTGGCGCGCGCCTGCCTCGATGTGTCGGACGGTCTTGCTGGCGACCTGCAGCACATCCTCGAACGCTCCAACGTCGGTGCGACGCTGAATTTTGATGAGCTGCCGACCGCGCCATGGCTGGCCGAGCGGCGTCGGGAGCTGGCAGACTGTATCGCCGCAGGTGGCGACGATTACGAGCTGCTGTTTACCGCCGACCCGGGGCAGCACGACGCGATCGCCGCGCTGGCGAATCAACTGGGCGTGCGACTGACCCGTATCGGCCGCATCGATGCCGAGGCCGGTCTGCGCGTCACCGATGCGGCGGGCCAGCCGCTGACCTTGACCAGGATGGGTTATGACCACTTCGCTTAAGCCAGACTGGGCTTTTTTGCGTCGCCACCCGGCGCATTTCATTGCCTTCGGCTTCGGCTCAGGTCTGGCGCGCAAGGCGCCGGGTACTTGGGGTACGCTGGTAGCGCTGCCATTGGCAGCGCTATGGATGGGGGCGGGGCTCTCTGCCAACCTGTTGCTGGCCGCCTGCATGCCGCTGTTTGTGCTCGGCTGCTGGGTGTGTGGAGTCACTGGCAGGGCGTTGGGCGTGCACGACTACGGCGGTATCGTGTTCGATGAGATTGTCGCAATGCTGGCGGTGCTCGCGTTGGCGCCGCCGACTGCACTCGGCTGGTTGGTGGCGTTCTTGCTGTTCCGCTTGTTTGATATTGCGAAACCATGGCCGATCCGCTGGGTCGACTCTAAGGTGCACGGCGGCTTCGGTGTTATGGTCGACGATGTGTTGGCCGCGGTAATGGCAGCGATCGTAATGCGGCTGCTGCCGCCAATGTAGAAAAGCAAAAGGCTTTTCAGCACGAACCCCACGAAAAAACACGAAATAAAGCTGGAACGTTCGTGTTTTTTCGTGGGGTTCGTGGCTGAAGAGGCGTGCCCCTACCATGGCAGTGGCTAGCGGGGGTGGCCGCGCTCATCATGTGAAGATGCTCGTGGCCAGTTGAGATCAGGGGTGGACGTGGTGACCGTCCAGGTCCATGTCCCGGTAGCTGACAAGGCGGGTCTTGTGCTTGATTCGGTAGCCCCACCAGATCGCCAGGAACAGCGGGATGCCGACATAGGTCGCCGCAACGCCGGCCCAGTCGACTGTGGCCTTGCTGAACGCCTGGTAGTCCTGGCCGAGTGCGATGATCATGCACAGTGCAAATGCGAAGGTCGGGCCGAAGGGGAAGAGCTTGGCGCGGTATGGTAGGTCCTCAACCGAGCGGCCCTGGGCCTGCATGCCCTTGCGGAAGCGGTAATGGCTGATCGCGATGCCGAGCCAGGCGATGAAGCCAGTCATGCCCGAAGTGTTAAGCAGCCACAGGTAGACGGTCTTGTCGCCGAACAGCGAGGTGAGGAAGCACAAAGCGCCGACCGCTGTAGTGGCGTATAGCGCATTGCGCGGCACGCCGTTCTCTGACAGCTTGCCGAACAGTTTCGGCGCCATGCCCTCGATCGCCATCACGTACAGCATTCGGGTGGAAGCGTACATGCCGGAGTTGCCGGCCGACAGCACCGCAGTCAGAATCACCGCGTTCATCAGCCCGGCGGCGAACACGAGGCCCGCATGCTTGAAGACCAGGGTGAACGGGCTGACGCCGATGTCCTTCACGTCGGTCTTCAGCAGGCTCGGATCGGTGTACGGGACCAGCGCGCCGATGATGAAGATCGCGAGCACGTAGAACAGCAGGATACGCCAGAACACGCTGCGGATCGCGCGCGGGATGTTGCGGCGCGGATCTTCGGATTCGCCGGCCGCGACGCCGATCAGTTCGGTGCCCTGGAAGGAGAAGCCGGCGATCATCGCCACGCCGATCATCGCCGGGAGGCCGCCGACGAAGGGGGCGTCGCCGGTGGTGAAGTTGGCGAGAGTAGCCGGTGCGCCGCCGTGCAGGATGCCGACGATCATCAGGAGACCAGTCGCGATGAACACGATTACGGTTACCACCTTGATCAGCGCAAACCAGTACTCGGCCTCGCCGAAGCCTTTCACCGACACGTAGTTGAGCAGGAACATCAATCCGAGGAAGCTGGCGCTCCAATAGATGCCGGGTACGTCGGGGAACCAGTAGTTCATCACCAGTTGGGCGGCTGCGAGTTCTACGGCGATCGTCACGGCCCAGTTGTACCAGTAGTTCCAGCCGAGGGCGAAGCCGAACGCCGGATCGACGAAGCGGGCGCCGTAGGTGGCGAACGAGCCGGACACAGGCATGTGGGCGGCCAGTTCCCCAAGGCTGGTCATCAGGAAGTAGACCATGATGCCGATCAGCAGGTAGGCGGCGATCGCGCCGCCCGGTCCGGCGCTGGCGACAGTGGCGCCAGAGGCGACGAACAGGCCGGTGCCGATCGAGCCGCCGATGGCGATCATCGACAGGTGCCGGGCTTTCAGGCTGCGATGCAGTGTTGGTTCCGACGCGCCGGAGGGCGCTGAATTGTCGCGTAGCGCGACAGCTTGTTCTTGCATGGCGTCCGTCTGGTAAGAAAAAAAGGGCGGATTCTACACGGTAATGCTGGGTGAAACGATTATTGACTACAGTCGCCAAGCCATGTGAAGGTGCGGGTGTTGCTGCGCCTGAGGTCTGCGTGGCTGCGAGAGATCGCTGTTTGAATGGAGGTAGTGGGGTGGCCAAGCGGCACGTTCGATCAACCTTTTGCCCAAGATTTGTGCTATTCTTGCGCCCCCTGTCGTGACCCGTCACCTATCCCATGCGAGACCCCTGCGACCATTACACTTTCGACCTGATTGGCGGTGTCAAGAAAAAGCCCGGTCGCAAGCCGCTGGGCGAGCAGGCGATGACGGTGGCCGAGCGTAAGCGGCGTAGCCGGGCGTTGCGTCGAGCGCGCCTACAGGAGTTGTCGCTGACGGTCGAGTTGTCGCGCGAGGCGCAGAAATCGCTCGAAAAGATGATCGAGTGGTGGGGTGTCAGCAAGAAGGAAGCGATTAACCGTGCGCTGGTGATCGCGTGCAAATCACAGACGGGGCGCACCGGCGAGCTGTTCTGAACCGGTTTGCCGTGTGGCGTTTCAGATAGAAAAGGGCACCCATAGGGTTAATGCCGTTCACTTAAGGAAAAAGCACCGCCCACCAAGGTGGAAAAACGGTGCTTTTTTGTTACTTCCAAGCGTTCTTCGAAGCTAAAATCCGGACTGAACGGCTTAAGTGAACGGCATTACACCCATAGGGTGCCCTTTGTCTTTGGTTGTCTGCCGGGGCGGGCGCTACAGTCCGATGCCGGATAGAAACAGGAAGGTCGCGAACAGGGCTGCGTGCGTATAGCCTTCGATTGCGTTGGTCTCGCCGTCGTTCAGATTGATCGAGGCGACCAGCAGGGTCAGCAGCATCAGCGTGGTCTGGATTGGCGTCATGCCCATCTCGATCGGCTGACCGGTGTAAAGCGCGATGCCCTCGATCACCGGGATGGTTAGCACCACGGTGGCGAGCGAGGCGCCGAGCGCGATGTTCAGCACCGCCTGCATCCGATTATCGAGCGCAGCGCGCATTGCGGTGAGGATCTCCGGGCTGGCCGAGATCAGCGCGACGACGATGGCCGGGATGATGGCCGGCAGGCCGCTGCCTTCCAGACCCTTGCCGAGGAAGGCGGCCATCAGTTCGGACAGTACGCCGATCAGTACGATGCTCGCCAACAGCAGGCCGGCGTGGCGGCCGGTGCGGATTGTGGCTGCGTCGTGCTCGCCCTCGTCATGCGCCTTGTTGGGCTGGCTGTAGCTGAAGAAATAGCTGTGACGGCCGGTCTGCATCTTCAGGAACAGTCCATATAGCACCAGCATCGCCACGATGTTGAATGCAGAGAACGCCTGCCATTTGTCGTGCGGCACAAATTCGGGAACGAACATCGATACACCAACCGCGACCAGCAGCATCGATACATAGCTGTTGCCCGAATCCAGGTTGTACGGCTGCTCCCCATGTTTCAGGCCACCGATGATCGCGGCGATGCCGAGAATGCCGTTGATATCCAGCATCAGCGCCGAGTATACCGTGTCGCGTGCCAGTGTCGGACTACCACCGGCCAGCATCATGATTGCCAGAATCACCACTTCGACCGCCACGGCAGCCAGCGTCAGAATCATTGTGCCGTACGGCTCGCCGAGTTTTTCGGCCAGCATTTCGGCATGGTGAGCCACGCGTAGTGCAACGCCGATGATCACCGCCAAGAGGGCGAGGGCGCAGGCGCCAGCCAGTAGTCGGCCACCTTCCAGTAGAGAATGTTCCAGGGCAAATCCGGCGCCGGCGATCAGCGCGGCGAACAACAGGCTTTTTTCTTGTTTCAGCAATGGCATGGTGTTGATGCAGTGGTCTATGTGGCTGGCATCATAACGAATCCGGCTTGTTGCGTCGCGTCATGCTGTGTCGACCGGTCTCCGCGTGGCGGGCGTCGTCCTCGCTGTGCAGATAGCGTCGTGTGGTCTGGATGCTGGCGTGCCGTAGGTTTTGGCTGACCATCAGTAGTGGCACGCCGGCGTCGAGCTGGTGGCTGGCTGCGGTATGGCGCAGCCAGTGGGTGCTGGCCGATTCGAGTACCTGTCGGATGGCTGGGTCGTCGCTGCGTGTGGCTGTGCGGCGAAGTACCTCGCGCACGACCAGGTAGATGGCTTTGTCCGACAGCGGCTCTAGGCGCTTCTCGCTGTCCCCGGTGAGGCGCCCCACCAGCGGGCTCTCTTCGCCAGGGTGGGGGTGTTCCGGCAGGCCAAGCTGCCGCCGGTATCGCGTCAGCGCCAATAACAGTTCTTCGCCAACCGGCACGTCGGCGACGCTGCCGCCCTTGCCGTAGACGCGCCACCACCAGCGGCCACGCCGCTCGAAGCAGTCCCCCATCCTCGCCTGTGCAATTTCGCTGCGTCGGGCGCCGGTCAGGTAAAGCAGGGTGAACAGCCATTCGGCGCGGGTGGCGTGTTCTTGTTGGCGCGGCGTGTCTCTGGGGAGTTGGTCGATTTCGTCCAGCACCCGTTGCCAGCTCGCATTGTCGAGAAAGCGCTCCACGCCTAGATGTTTGGCAGTGCCGTTGGAGCGGCGTTTTTTCACTAGGCGAAACGGGTTGCCGCGCAGGACGCCAGCGTCGATCAGGTAGCCGTACAGAGCGCCGAGCACCGTCATCGCATGGCGAATGCTATTGGGCGACAGCGGGCCGGTCAGTGGTCTCCAATCGGGGTGGTGGCGAGGCCGTGCCGGGCCGACCCATTCGGCCGGCGGATTCTGCAAGAAGCGTTCATAGGCCAGCACGTCCTCGCGGCTAAGCTGAGCGAGGCTGAGTTGCCGGGGGTATAGCCACAGCATAAGGCGCTCGGCTTCCTTGCGGTAGCTGGCCTGGGTGCGTGGGCTGTCAGTGTGCTCGGCAAGCCAGGTCAGGATCTGTTCCTCGTCGCTGCGTGCGGCGATGAGCGGGCGAGGTTCGATGAGGTGGGGCTCGGTAGATTTGACAGGGCCTGGGGTGTCCGGGGGCGAGAAGGGCGGGTTCATGGGTGTTCGGCTGAATTCAGGTGCATATCGATGCATGTGTTTTGCGCAGTATCGCCCAAAAACTTCCGATAAGTATAGTTATCGGAAAAATTATGAAGTGTTTTGTAAATATATAATGTATTACGTAATATATGATTTATCCGTAATGGGCGGCTTGTGGTATGCTGCCGCTCATTAGGGAGGTGGCCGGAATCCTGGTGGTAGAACGGTCACCGAACTCCCGCAGATCGCAATAGTGGCGCGTCCGCGCCTTACGGATAGCAAGATGACGACGGATATCTACACTCGGATTCGCCAGGCGGCCTATGAACTGGTCGGCGAAGGCATCTGGCCGACAGTGGTTGAGGTGCGCAACCGCCTGGGCACCGGCTCGAACACCACGATAAACAACACGCTGAAGTCCTGGCGGCAGGACTTCCTGTCGCGGATGGCGCTGTCGTCACGCCGGCCCGATTGGCCGAGCGGTCTGGCCGAGGCATTCGAAGAAATTTGGCAGAAGGCCTGTGATGCGGCTGATGCTGAGCTGGCGACGGTGCGTAGCGAAGCGCAGGCCGAGGTGGCGGTGCTACGGGAAGAGAGCGAGCAGTTGACGCAGAGGTTGGCCGAGAGTGACGCGACGCTGGTCTCGCTCGGTCGCGAGCTGGAGTTGAAGGTCGGTCGTATTGCCGAGCTTGAGCAACGCTTGGCGGCAGAGGAGGCGCGCCGAACGGCGCAGGACGAGAACCTGGCCGCGTTGGCGGCCAGCCTCGAAGCGTCGCGCAAGCAGCTCGGTGAGGTGCAGCGTGAGGCCGATGCTCGGGTCGGCGATATCGAGGCGCGGGCCGAGGAGCGGGTGCAGGCGGAAAAGCAGGCGGCGGACAAGCGCGAAGCGCTGGCCTATGAGCGCCTGGAGGGCTTGCGTGTGCGACTCTATGAACAGATCGAGGACGAGCGCCAGGCGATGAAGCAGTCGGTCAAGAAGCTGGAGGACGAGCTCGCGCAGCAACGCCGTGACAGCGCCAAGATCGATACGGTTTGGCGCGAACGACTGGTTGAGCGCGAACGCGAAAATGGCCGGCTCGGCGCCAAGGTCGAGGCGCTCGACGCCCGGGTGCTCGAGCTGCAGGCGTCGCTCGATGCGGCGCGTCAGGATGCCGAGCGTACCGGCGACCGCCTGCTGCAGGCGAGCGAGCAATTAGGTGCACTGCGCGCAGGCCGGCAGGGGCTCGCCGACCGGCTGCGCACGGTGCTTACCAGTGCGCTGTCGGTCAGCCTTGAGGGGGCGGACGAGAGCGAGCGCTCGCGTCGCCTCGGTGCCTTGCTCGACGAGGCGCTCAGTCAGCTACCGGAAACAGCGGGCTAAGTTTAGCGACGAGCGCTTCCAGGTGGCGGGCATCGACAGCGTCGAAGCTCGCCTGCTCGGTCGAATCGACATCGAGCACGGCAACCACGCGGCCGGTAGTGTCGTGGATCGGTACGACGATCTCGGAGCGTGCTGCCGACGAGCAGGCGATATGGCCCGGGAAGGCGTCGACATCAGGCACGACCAGCGTCTCATTGCGCGCCCAGGCGCTGCCGCAAACGCCACGGCCGTGCGGAATACGGGTGCAGGCGATTGGTCCCTGGAACGGGCCGAGCACCAGTTGCTCGCCTTTGACGAGGTAAAAACCGGTCCACAACCAGTCGAAGGTGGTCGCGAGCGCCGCCGACAGATTGGCAAGGGCTGCGATCAGGTCGGTCTCGCCGGCGATCAGCGCTTCTGCTTGTGGCAGCAGCGTTTGGTAGCGTTCTTCCTTATTGCCACCGTCTACGATCAACGATTCAGCCATTATTCATGCTTTCTGGTTCGATAAAGCGCACAGCCTAACAAGCTGGCGGCCAGAGTCAACCGTGGAGCGCGCCGCCTTCAAATATGGCTGGGTGGTCAGATTCGGCGAAGTGGTGCAGGCGGACTGCTCATGCCGTCAGTGCGGCAGTAATGGGGTCGTTTCAGGGGGCTTCTAGCGGAGGCGAACCCGAGCGTAGATTTCGACTTGCTGCACGTCCGGCAGTCCCCGCAGGGTGCGGGCCACGTAGTCGAGCTGCCGCTGCGAGGTGGCGCAGCCTTCGATGCGAACGAAGCGGCGCTGTACGGTCAGCCATAGCGTGCTGCCGCGTAGTAGCGGTTTGTCCTGCAAGCGTTGTCTTGCTGCCTCGGCGATTTCCGGATCATAGGAATAAGCGTTGGCGTAGCGGCATTCGTGGGCGAGATAGCAAGTGGTGCCACGCTCGATGCGGTCGTGCGCCTGCGCGCGCATCTGTTCCTCGGTCAGCAGGGGGCCGTCGGGGGCGGGGCAGTCGGGTAGCTCGGATGACAGCTGCACGATAGGCTCGTTAAACCAGTTGTGTCGTTCAGTTGGCGCAGCCTGCCCCCAGGGGAGGCCGAGCAACAGCGTCAATAGCCGCCAGTGAGTTCTTGGCATGACGGGTTCTCCAGACTGCTTGCGTTATAGCGGCTGTGCCGGCCAGATGTCGGCAAGGTTTGTCTGGGAAGGGGCGCAATGGTGAAGGGGCTCTGCTTATCGTGAAGCTGATAAAAAACGGCCCGCTTGTTGCGGGCCGCTCTGTATTCGGCGGAAACCGGGTCAGGTTGCATTGCTCAGGCCGAAAGCAATTCCTCTAGCGCTTTCACAAGTGCGCCGCACTCGGCGTCGGTGCCGATGCTGATGCGCAGGAACTGCTCGATCCTTGGTTGGCGGAAGTGGCGCACGATGATGGCGCGCTCGCGCAGCGCGGCGGCGAGCGTCGCGGCATCGCGCAGGGGGTGGCGGGCAAAGACGAAGTTGGCAGCAGATGGCAAGACCTCGAAGCCGAGGTGGGTCAGCTCGCCGACCAGTGTTTCGCGGCTGTTGATCACTGCCTGGCAGGTCTGGCGGAAGTACGCTTCATCCTCGAACGAGGCGGCGGCGCCTGCGATGGCAAGGCGGTCGAGCGGGTAGGAGTTGAAGCTGTTCTTCACCCGCTCCAGCGCCTCGATCAATGCAGGATGGCCGATCGCAAAACCAACGCGCAGGCCGGCGAGCGATCGCGACTTGGATAGCGTCTGCACCACCAGCAGGTTCGGGTAGCGCGACACTAGCGGGATGGCGCTGTCGCCGCCGAAGTCGATATACGCTTCGTCGACCACGACCACTTGGTTAGGGTGCTCGTTTAGTAGCGTTTCGATCGCATCGCGGGCCAGAAGGCGGCCGGTTGGGGCGTTCGGGTTGGGAAAGATGATCGCGCCGCAGTCCTGGCGGTAATCGTCGGTGCTGATTTCCAGTGTGTCGCTCAGTGCTACCGTGCGGTAGTCGATGCCGTAGAGGCCGCAGTACACCGGGTAAAAGCTATAGGTAATGTCCGGGAACAGCAGCGGCGCGTCGTGCTTGAGCAGGGCTTGGAAGGCGTGGGCAAGCACCTCGTCCGAGCCGTTGCCGACAAACACTTCGGCCGGACTTACGCCGTGGTAGGTGGCGATGGCGGCCTTGAGCTTGTCGGCGTTAGGGTCCGGGTACAGGCGTAGCGTGTCGGCGATCTCGGCCTGCATCGCGGCCTGTACCTTTGGCGACGGGCCGTAGGGGTTTTCGTTGGTGTTGAGCTTGATCAGATTGGTGAGCTTGGGCTGCTCGCCGGGGACGTACGGGGTCAGGTTGTGGACGACGGGGCTCCAGAAGCGGCTCATGATTAGGGTGGGGCTGGTTGGCAGATGGCCCATTCTACGGCCTTCGGGGGCGCCCACAAAAATCTACCGCGTTATTTTCCATCTGACTCGGCGGAGGTCTTGGTGTTGTGCCGGTTTTCGTTTGCGACGATTGTTGGTGACGGTAAGGAGGGCGGGCCTGCAGGAATGAAAAAAGCCCGGCTGTCGACCGGGCTTTTTCAAGGAGGCAAGTCGCTCGCCAGCCTTGCTTACATCATGTGCTGACCACCGTTGATCGCGAAGTCGGCGCCAGTGATGAAGGCGGCGATGTCCGAGGCCAGGTAGTTGACCAGCCCGGCGATTTCTTCCGGCTTGCCGAGGCGGCCGACCGGGATCTGAGCCACGATCTTATTGCGTACGTCTTCCGGCACGGCCATCACCATTTCGGTGCCGATGTAGCCCGGCGAGATGGTGTTGACGGTTACACCCTTCTTGGCCACTTCCTGCGCCAGCGCCATGGTGAAGCCGTGCATGCCGGCTTTGGCGGCGGAGTAGTTGGTCTGGCCGAACTGGCCTTTCTGGCCGTTGATCGACGAAATGTTGATCACCCGGCCGAAGCCGCGCTCAAGCATGCTGTCCACCACTGGCTTGGTGATATTGAACACCGAGTTCAGGTTGGTGTTGATCACTGCGTCCCAGGCCGCCTTGTCGAGCTTCTTGAAGCTGGCGTCACGGGTGATGCCAGCGTTGTTGACCAGAACGTCGATCGGGCCGACTTCCTGCTGGATCTGGGCGATGACGGTTTGGCAGGCGTCATAGTCGGTCACGTCCAGTTGGTAGGCGTGTACGTCGAGGTCGAGGCCCTTCATGTCCGACAGCCATGCCTGATCCTTGCCGGGCTTGCTGTAGGTAGTCACGACGGTGTGGCCGGTTTCAGCCAGTGCACGGCAAATGGCAGTGCCGATGCCGCCCATCCCGCCAGTTACCAGAGCAATACGTTTGGTCATGCTGTGTCTCCTAAGGTTTCTTGTGGTCAGCGTTGTTTAGCGTAGCGTTAGCCTGTTATGGTTTTCTTACAAGAATATGTCTGGACGATGTTTTTGTAAATATTCCAAAGGAATTTAAATATAACTGTTTCAATAATTTGATTTGTATCAAGAATTTCAATAAAAAGCGGCCGACGTAAGGGCCGGCCGTGAAAGGGAAAATGGCGTGGGATCAGCCTGACAGTTCATTGGTCAGCCGCTGCAGAAACTCGAGGCGAGATTGCCGGATCTCGCCTTTCTCGGCAGCTGCCTTGATCGCGCAGCCAGGCTCCTGGCGGTGGCTGCAATTGTGAAAGCGACACTGGCCGATATAGGGGCGCATGTCCGGCAGGTAATGCACCAGGTCGGTCGCCTTCAGGTGTTTCAACCCGAACTCCTGCAGGCCGGGCGAATCGATCAGGTGGCTGTTATCGTCCAGATGATAGAGCGCGGCATGGGTGGTGGTGTGCCGGCCAGAATCGAGCGCTTCGGAAATATCGCCAACCCGGGCGTTGGCGTCAGGTAGTAGCGCGTTGGTTAGCGTCGACTTGCCCATGCCGGATTGGCCGACGAAAACACTGGTCTGGCCTTCGAGGAGGGGCTTGAGCGGGGTAATATCCTGCTTGGCCGACAGGGTGATCACCGTGTAGCCAAGCGTCCTATAGGCTTCGAGCCGGTCGAGCCAGAGTGCGGTTTCGGGCAGGTCGGTCTTGTTGACGACGATCACAGGGTCGATATCGGCGGCCTCTGCGGCGACCAGTCCGCGATTGAGCAGCTCCTCGCTTGGGGTCGGCACTGCAGCGGTGACGAACAGGATGCGACTGACGTTGGCTGCGATCAGCTTGGTGCGCCACTCGTCCTGCCGGTACAGCAGGCTGTGACGGTCGTGGTAGCCCTCGATCACCGCCTGTTCACGGTTCTGAACCAGAATGTCGACGAAGTCGCCGCAGGCGTAGTCGACCCGCTTGCCACGGGTGGTGCAATCGTAACTGTCGCCGTCCGCCTCGACGATGAAGCGGCGGCCGTAGCTTTTGACGATCTGACCGTGTTTCTTCATGCGGTGGTGCGCTGGGTCAGCGCTTCGGCCTTGGCGGCGCAAATGAAGTCATTCAGCGTCAGCGCGCCGGCGTCGTGGCTGGAGAAGCGCACGACCACGCGGTTATAGTGCACCGACAGGTCGGGGTGGTGGTCTTCCTGGTGGGCGATCCAGGCCAGCGCGTTCACGAACGCCATTACTTCATGGTAATTGGCGAACTTGAACGTCTTCACCAGTTCGATGCCTTCGACCTGCCAGTCGGGCAGGGTGGCGAGCAGCTGTAGACGGGTGGCGTCGGCCAGTGGGGCGCGCATGTGCTCGGTGGAACAGCGCAGCGAAGTCAGATTCATGGTCGGGCTCCTTTGAGGTGGGCGATGCGCAGCGCAGCGGGCGGGTGCGAATCGTAGAACGCCGAATGCAGCGGGTCGGGCGTCAGCGTTGCGGCATTGTCGCGATAGAGCTTGGTTAGGGCGTGGATCAGCTCGCCCGAGTCGGTTTCCTTGGCGGCGAAGTCGTCGGCTTGGTACTCGTGACGACGCGACAGTAGGCTGGATAGCGGTGTCAGCGGGAAGGTGAATGCCGGCACCGCCATAAAGAACAGCACCAGTGCCATCGCGGTCGACGGCGTGGCGACGCCGAGGCCCTGATAGAACCACGGTGCATCGATCAGCAGTCCCAGTACGAACAGGAAGCCGAGCGACAGTGCGAAGGTCAGCACCATCCGTTGCGTGATGTGTTTGAGCTTGAAGTGGCCAAGCTCGTGCGCCAGCACCGCCTCGATTTCGGCAGGGGTCAACTGCTTGAGTAGGGTGTCGAAGAACACGATGCGCTTGGCTGCGCCAAAGCCGGTGAAGTACGCGTTGCCGTGACTGGAGCGCTTCGAACCGTCCATTACGTACACGCCGCGCGAGGCGAAGCCGGTGCGGGTTAATAGCGCCTCGATGCGCTCTTTGAGCGAGGCGTCATCAAGTGGGCTGAACTTGTTGAACAGTGGGGCGATCAATGTCGGGTAGAGCACCAGCATCAACAGGCTGATGCCGGTCCAAGCAAGCCACACCCACAGCCACCAGGCGCTGCCCATTTTGGCCATCAGCCACAGCACCAGTGCAAGGATTGGCAGGCCCAGTGCAGCCGATAGCAGGATGCCACGCAGAAGGTCGGCGATGAACAGCTTTGGGGTTATCTTGTTGAAGCCATAACGCGCCTCGATGCCGAATGTGGTGACGATGGTGAACGGCAGCGACACCAGGCTACTGATGATGGTAACGCCACAAACCAGTGCCAGACCGCGGGCGATGTCGCCGTTGAACAAGTGGGACGAAAGCTGCCAGAGCCATTCGAGGCCGCCGCCCAGCGTAAACAGCAGGATCATCGCGGTATCGGTCGCGGCGTTGAGCATGCCGAGCCGGGTCTTGGCGACGGTATAGTCGGCGGCCTTCTGATGGTCAGAAAGTGGGATTTCGCCGGAAAACTCGACGGGTACCGCGTTGCGATGGGCGCGGACATGGGCGATCTGGCGGCTGGCGAGCCACAGGCGCAGCGCCAGCGTGACGGCCAGGGCAATCAGGAACAACAGGGTCAGGGTAGTGGCCATAAAGAGGGGAAGATGGGCAGAGCGTTTGCCGCCAGGGCTTCATTCACGGAAAATAGCGGCATTTAGCAGAGAACGGCAAGTATGGCACAAGATCAAAACAACCTCATCTGGCTCGACATGGAAATGACCGGGCTGAACCCTGACAGCGACCGCATCATCGAAGTGGCGATGATCGTCACCGACAGCCATCTCAACGTGGTAGCCGAGTCGCCGGTACTGGTGATCCATCAGGCAGATGCGGTGCTCGATGCGATGGACGACTGGAACAAGAACACCCACGGAAAGTCCGGTCTGATCGATAAGGTCAAGGCCTCGACGGTGAATGAGGCCGATGCCGAGCAGCAGTTGCTAGCGTTTATGGAGCAGTATGTGCCGTCGCGTACCACGCCGATGTGCGGCAACACCATCCATCAGGACCGCCGATTCATGGCGCGCTGGATGCCGAAGCTGGAAGCGTATTTCCATTATCGCAACCTCGACGTATCGACGCTGAAGGAGTTGGCCAAGCGCTGGAAGCCTGAAGTGGCCAAGGGGGTGGTGAAGAAGGGCAAGCACGAGGCGCTGGCCGACATTCTCGAGTCGATCGAGGAAATGAAGCACTACCGGGATAACTTCCTCAAGCTGTGAGCCGGGCTGCTCGCGCCACTGTTATGACGATGCGGTGCGAGTAGACTAATATCACCTATCTTTAATCAGGACACCGCAACACCCCGATGGCCGCGATTCGCTACAACGACATCAATACCACCCCGGTGTGGGCCAAGCTGCATCAGCACCAGCGCGCTACCCGGCACCTGCATATGCGCGATCTGTTCGCGCAGGAGCCAGATCGTTTCGACCGGATGAACGTGCAGCTCGATGGTCTGCTGCTCGATTATTCGAAGAACCGCCTAACCGAGCGCACGCTGGAGCTGCTGATCGAGTTGGCTGAAACGGCCGACCTTGCCGGCTGGATGCAGCGGATGAAGGGTGGCGAAAGGATCAACGTCAGCGAGGATCGGGCGGTGCTGCATACCGCATTGCGGTTGCCGCGCTCGGCCAGCCTGGAGGTCGACGGCGTCGATGTGGTGCGGCAGGTGCACGAGGTGCTCGAGAGGGCCTACGCGTTTGCCGACGCGGTGCGCGACGGTCGCTGGCTCGGTTACACCGGCCAGCGCATTACCGATGTGGTGAACCTGGGCATCGGCGGGTCGGATTTGGGGCCTCTGATGGTGCACGAGGCGCTGGCGCCTTATTGGCATCCAGCGTTGAGGGTGCACTTCGTCTCCAACGTCGACGGTGCGCACATCGCCAGGACACTGCAGCAACTCGACCCGGCGACCACGCTGTTCATCGTCGCGTCGAAGTCGTTTACTACGCCGGAGACGAGGCTCAATGCCGAGGCGGCGCGTAGCTGGTTCCTGCAGTACGCCGGCGTCGCCGATATCGCCAAGCATTTCGTCGCGGTATCGACCAACCGCGAGGCGGTGACAACATTCGGCATCGACCCGGCAAACATGTTCCCGTTCTGGGACTGGGTGGGTGGGCGCTATTCGACCTGGTCGGCGATCGGCTTGCCGGTGATGTTGGCGATCGGGCCGAAGTGTTTCGCCGAGTTTCTGGACGGCGGCCGGGCGATGGACGAGCACTTCTTCAGTGCGCCGTTTTCGGTCAACATGCCGGTGCTGATGGCGTTGATCGGTGTCTGGTACAACACCTTCTACGGTGCGCACACCCATGCGATCATGCCGTACGACCACGGCCTGCGCCGCTTGCCGGCCCATATTCAGCAGCTCGACATGGAGTCGAACGGCAAGCAGGTCGGTCGTTTCGGCGAGAAGCTCGATTTCGATACCGGTCCGGTGATCTGGGGCGAGGAAGGGGTGAACAGCCAGCATGCATTCTTCCAGTTGCTGCACCAGGGTACCCGCCTCGTGCCGAGCGACTTCATCGTTCCGATGAACAGCCATTACCCGGTCGATCACCAGCATGCGGTATTGGTTGCCAACGGCTTTGCCCAGACCGAGGCGTTGATGCGCGGCAAGAACGAGGCGGAGGCGCTGGCCGAACTGGCGACGCTTAACTTGAGCGGCGAGCAGATCGACATGCTGCTTCCGCAGAAGCTGTTTCCAGGCAACCAGCCGTCGAACACGCTGGCGGTCGACAAGCTGACGCCACGATCGCTCGGCAAGTTGCTGGCGCTCTACGAACACAAGGTGTTTGTTCAGGGTGTGATCTGGGGTATCAATTCCTTCGACCAGTGGGGTGTCGAGTATGGCAAGCAGCTGGCAGCGAAGATCTTGCCGCAGCTGACCAATGAGCAGGCGCTGTCGCACGACGCCTCGACCAATGGGCTGATCGCCCACTTCCGGAGTTGCTATGAGCAGCTTGGCTGAGCAATTAGGCGCAAAGCTCTTGGCTCGTGGTGAGCGCGTCACTGCGGCCGAATCATGCACCGGCGGGTTGATTGCCGGGGCGATCACCGACGTGGCCGGTAGCTCCAACTGGTTCGACATGGGTTTTGTCAGTTACAGCAATGCTGCCAAGCAGCAACTGCTCGGTGTCGAGGCCGTAACTTTGGCCGAGCATGGAGCGGTTAGTGAAGCGACGGTACGCGAGATGGCGGCCGGGGCGCTGCGCGCTGCACGGGCTGACTGGGCGGTTGCGGTGTCGGGCGTTGCCGGGCCGGGGGGCGGTAGTGCCGAGAAGCCTGTTGGGCTGGTCTGGTTCGGTATTGCCGGTCCTGCCGGGCTGACACGTGCGTTCGAGCGCCATTTCAACGGTGACCGCGCCGCAGTGCGGCGCCAAACGGTCGAGGCGGCATTGTTGGCCTTGCTGGCTGAAATCGATGCGATGCCGCTGATGGCGTGATCTCATGGCGAATATAACAAGGGCGACCATCGGTCGCCCTTGTTTATTACGACGATTGGTCGTCGTCCGTTCTGGCTTTCGCCGACTTGCGCGCACGGGGGTGGGCAGTGTCGTACACCTGTGCCAAATGCTGGAAGTCCAGGCTGGTATAGATCTGGGTAGTGGACAGGTTGGCGTGACCGAGCAGTTCCTGGACCGCGCGTAGATCGCTCGACGACTGCAGCAGGTGGCTGGCGAAGCTGTGGCGTAGCATGTGTGGCGACACGTGGCGCTCGCTACCGGTGACGATAGACCAGCGTGCCAGTCGTTTCTCGATCTGGCGGCCGCCCAGCCGCGTGCCGTTGCGGTTGGTGAACAGTGCTACTTCCCCCTGTACGGCCTGCCGTTCGGCCAGCCAGCGCTGCAGCGCAGTTGCGGCCTGCTTGCCGAGCGGCACTAGGCGCTCCTTGTTACCCTTGCCGCTGACTCGTACCAGTTGCTCTGCGAGATCGACGTCTTCGACGTCGAGTCGGGTTAGTTCGGTCAAACGCAAGCCGGACGAGTAGAGCAGCTCGAACATCGCACGGTCACGACAAGTCAGCGTGGTTTCTTCGGCGAGTTCTGCATCGAGCAGTTGTTGGGCTGCATCGACCGGCAAGGCCTTGGGCAGGCGGTGGCCGCTCTTGGGAGGGTGTACGCCGGTGCAGGGGTTGGCCGAGGCCAGGCCACGATCAATCAGGCAGTCATATAGTCCACGCCACGCCGACAGCATGCGGGACAGGCTGCGCCCATCAAGGCCGCCAGCGTGTAGCCGCGCCAGCGCATGACGGATGTCTCGATTGCTCAGTGAAGTTGGGGGGCGTTCACTGGTTACTTCGGCTAGTCGCACGATGTCACGCCGGTAGGCGGCTCGGGTGGCGTCGCTGCGGCCGAGCAGCACCAAGGCGCTGTCGAAGGTGGTGAGCGCCGTATCCCAGTCCATCAGCGGCGGCCTCGTGCCATCTGCATCAGTCGTTCGAATAGCTGAATGTCCTGTTCGTTCTTCAGTAGGGCACCTGCCAGTGGTGGCAGCTCGCCTTTGTTGCGGCCTTCGGCTAACGTTGCCGGGCTGATTGCCTCGCGGGTCAGGAGCTTCAGCCAGTCGAGCAGTTCCGAGGTGGTCGGACGTTTTTTCAGGCCATTAAGCTCGCGCAGACCGAGGAATACCTCCAGCGCTTCTCGTGTCAACGCGCTCTCCAATTGCGGGTAGTGCAGGTCGATGATGTCCTGCAGCGTGTCGCGGTCGGGGAAGCGGATGTAATGGAAGAAGCAGCGGCGCAAGAAGGCGTCCGGTAGCTCCTTTTCGTTGTTCGACGTGATCAGGATGATCGGCCTAACCCGGGCGCGAATGAATTCTTGTGTTTCATGCACGAAAAATTCCATCTGATCGAGTTCGTGCAAGAGGTCGTTGGGGAACTCGATGTCGGCCTTGTCGATCTCGTCGATCAGCAACACCGGCGCCACGTCCATTTCGAACGCCTGCCACAGCTTGCCTTTGACGATGTAGTTGCGAATATCGTGCACGCGAGCATCGCCTAGTTGCGAGTCGCGCAGCCGCGATACCGCATCGTATTCGTACAGACCGTGCTGTGCCTTGGTGGTCGACTTGATCGGCCAGACGATCAGCTCGCGGTCGAGTGCTCGGGCGATTTCTTCGGCCAGCATGGTCTTGCCGGTACCGGGCTCGCCTTTGACGAGTAGTGGGCGCTCAAGCGTTATGGCGGCGTTGACAGCGAGCATCAGGTCATCGCTGGCGACGTAGCGGTCGGTGCCGTGGAAGCGGGTGGTCATCGTGTCAGTCTGTTTTTGTCATCGGTTGTAACAGCAAAAAGCCGCCCGGGCGGGTGCGCGGACGGCTGATGTGGCAAGCGGGTGCTTACGGTTTGACGAACTCGTTTTCCAGGTCGTCCAGCGAGATCAGCCAGCGCTCCATCATATAGCGCAGTATGGCCATTTCCTGCTCACTGATGTCTTCGTGCGACTTGCACAGGTCAATTGCCAGTGCGCAGGTGAGGATGCGCTTATGACGGTCGGTGACGTCTTCGAGAAGGGTGTCGATGCGCTCGCGGTTGATGAGATGAATGGTGCCGCTCTCTGGGTCGGCCTCGTCACTGATGTCGTTGCAGTAGTCGACGAGCACCTGCATGAATTTCTTGCGGCTGATGCCGAGTACGTCGTAGACGTGCAGAAGATCCAGGCTTTCAATTTCGCGCGGGTCCATATTGCCGTCGGCGATCATGAACATGGCGAGCAGGCGTGCCAAGGCTTCCGGGCTATTGGGCGGGTAGTTTTTCATGTTGCCATTCCTTCGTGAGCTGGCGCCAGGCGCGCGACAAAGGCCGGTGGGGTGCGGCAGATCTGTCGTGCGGCGTAATCAAAAAACACCATTCCGGTCTTCAGGCGGGCGACCTCGCGATCGTCTGAGGTCCGAGTCACATGGTAAAGCAATTCGAAGCTGGAGCGACTGATTTCTCCCAATGCAAGGGCAAAGCACAGGTGGTCGCCCTGAAATGCTTCGGCTCGGTATATCACTGCTGCGTCGGCCATGATCAAGCCGAGGCCTTCCACATCGAGTTCACTGTAACCGTAAGATTGAAGGAAGCGCACCCGGGCCTCGTGGGCCAGGCGCAGCAGGGCATCGTTGCCAAGGTGGCCGCCGTAATTCAGGTCGCCGACTCGTACCGACAGCTCGGTATGGAACAGCCAGTGATCCGGCAGTGTGATCTCGACGCGTGCCATGCGGCCTCCGTTCATGAATGTCATGCAGTCTAATCACAGTCTTAATGTGCATCAACCACGTGATGCAGGCATTTGATAGACTGAAATTGTCGGATTCAAATCCATGGGAAGGGAGGGTCAGTATGTACCAGCGAATTTTTGTTCCGGTAGACGATAGTGAAACCTCGAATCTGGCGTTGGCCGAGGCGTGCAAGCTGGCGAAGGAGGTAGGGGCATCGGTACGGCTGGTGCATGTGGTGGATCTGGCGCAGTTTGGCTGGGGTGGGACTGAGTTTCTTGATGCTTCCGAGTTACAAAAGTCGATCAAACACGCAGGTGAGCAGGTGCTGAGTCAGGCTGAAGAGCGGGCTCGGATGCAGGGGCTGGTGCCGGAAACCAAGATATTGGAAAGTTGGGGCGACAAGATCGCGACGGTGTTGCTTGACGACGCACGCGATTGGAAGGCTGATCTGGTCGTAATGGGGACGCATGGCTGGAGCGGTTTGATGCACCTACTGATGGGGAGTGTCGCCGAGGGGCTGCTGAAGAAGGCCACCGTGCCGGTGTTGTTGATTCGCAATCCTGAGGAAAGTTGAGATCGTGTTGTTCGAGAAAATTAAGGGCCGCTAACAAAACCCTTCCGGCGTTGTTGCGCGGCCTTGCCATACTGCCCGTACTGTCTGCGGTAGCGCGCGCCTGGTCGGGACCGCTTTGCGCTTCGCTGGGTTTTGTTAGCGGCTCTAGGTGTGTGTGGGGGGGGGCTCACCCAGGCGGGCATGATGACTTTAGTGGATCAATAGATGCAAAAAGGGCGTTGTGTACCGGGCAAGAAGCCTGTCGGTGAACAACGCCCTTTGGTGGAAGCAGCGATTACAAATTGCCGGCTGTCTCGCCCATGCTGCCTTCTTCCGTTTCAAGCTTGGCGCGTACTGCTTTGCGCAAGCTCTTGTACAGGTCCGGATGGGTCTCTTTCAGGTACTCGACGATTTCAAAATCTTCGCGTTTTACCTTGCTCAGATCGATCTGTTCAACGTGCACAAGGCGCAGCAATTCGCGCACCGGTTTGGGCATATTGCGACCGCTTTCATAGCGGGAGCCGCCCGATTGGGTCACGCCAATGCGGCTCCAGAATTCTTGCTGGTTCAGGCCGAGTTTGCGTCGGATTTCGCGTGGGTTCGCGATCTTTTCAAAGAGTTTCATAATTTCCTCTCGATCTATTAAAGGTGTTAATTGATTTTATGCGTCGTATTGACGTTCTTAATATAGCAAATAATCCATTTGGGATTACCTAGAGTGCATGAGGGCACAGAAAGTTCCCGCATTATTCTTTGCCTTGTAAATATTAGACTGTTCTTATTGATAAAGACAAGGGAATAACTGGATTGTGTCGCAAAATATCACAAATGGATCGTAAAGTCACAAAACTAAAGCCGCCTTGGTAAGGCCCAAGGCGGCTTTAGTTTGAAATTGGGGTGGCGAGCCCGACCCCCGGCACTTGCGCTGAGCGGCTGTGGCTGCTTCCTTCCGGACCTGACCAGGTTGACCGCGTCGCAATGCGGGGAGACCCGCCATAGAGAACGGGATACTAACGGATTCGGGCCGCTTTGCCAAGCGGAATAATGGCTTCTGGAAAGGAAAGCGATTTCGGCGTTCTGTTGTTCTGTGCCACGGCTGGGGCGCTTCGCTGGGGGGGGGGGGCTTGCGATGCTTGGCCGAGGTTGGCGCTGCTAACAAAACGCAGCGCAGCGAAGCCAGGCGGCTGCTGTAGGTGGCTGGAGTGCGTCAAGGCAGTGCAACAACGCCGGGAGGGCGTTGCTAGTGGCTCTTGTTACTAGTGTAGAGGGGGCGGGATGTCGCGGACTGGAGGGTGTTAGACTGGACCTAACCTCTAATCTCAATCATCAGCAGGAGTTGCAAGGTGCCGAACATGGAAATCCGCCAACTGCTCAGCCGCCTGGTGGGCTTCGATACTACCAGTCGTCTCTCCAATCGGGAGTTGATCGACTGGGTGGTCGATTACCTGGCGACGTTAGGCGTTGCTGCGCAGTTGAGTTACAGCGAGGACGGTCAGAAGGCCAATCTGTTCGCGCGGGTCGGCTCGGTCGACGTGCCCGCGATCGTGTTGTCAGGCCATACCGATGTGGTGCCGGTAGACGGGCAGGCGTGGAGCAGCGAGCCGTTTCACGTGGTCGAGCGGGACGGTCGGCTGTACGGTCGCGGCACAGCGGATATGAAGGGGTTCATCGCCTGCGCGCTGGCACTGTTGCCCGAGGCGGTGGCTCGGGCAGAGCGAGGAGAGCTGGTCGTGCCACTGGCGCTGGCCTTGAGCTATGACGAAGAGGTTGGCTGCCTCGGTGTGCACACGCTGGTGGCTGACCTGAAGAGACGTGGGGAGAAAGTTGCCGGCTGCATCGTCGGCGAGCCGACCTCGATGCAGCCGGTGGTCGCCCATAAGGGCATCGCTCACTATAAGGTGTGCGTGACCGGGCGCGAGGCCCATTCGTCGTTGACACCGTTAGGGGTAAACGCGATCGAGTACGCCGCGCGCTTGATTACGTTTGTGCGCGAGCTGGCCGATCGCGAAGCGAGTGGTGGCCGACAGGTGGCGCTCTATGATGTGCCATATACCACCTTGCAAACGGGGCTGGTGCACGGCGGTATTGCCGGCAATATCGTGCCGCGCGACTGCGAGTTTCTGATCGAGTGTCGATGGCTGCCAGGAGAGCGGCATGAACGTTTCATCGAGGCGCTGCAAGGGGAAGCCGAGCGGCTGTTGATAGAAATGCGTAAGGTGGCGCCGGAGGCGTCAATCACAGTCGAAAATGTCGTCCATTGTCCTGCCTTCGAGGCCGATGCAGCCAGCGAAGTGCGTTGCCACGTGGATGCATTGTGCGATCACGCCAAGGGAAGTGGTGTGGCCTATTCGACCGAGGCCGGGGTGTTTCAGCAGGCCGGCATCCCGGCGGTGGTGTGCGGACCTGGTTCGATCCGCGAGGCGCATCGTCCGGACGAGTATGTCGAGATCGCCCAGCTTCAGGCGTGCTTTGCATGGATGCTCCACTTGCTGGACCGCCTGAGTCGGCCTGGCCACTGAATTGCCAACAAGGGTAACGGCCGGCTTGTTTGATGTGCTTGGCAAGCCAGGTCGGCCTGTCATGAGGAGGTGAAGGCGCTGAGATAATCGGGAGGGGCTGGGTCTGCGGGGGTGTGAGTCGGCCGCAAAAAATACTTGGCTCGGCGCGCAAATGGTTGCAGAATCCTCGCCCTTCTGGCCCGCACCCGCGGGTCTTGGGGCAGTCGCCGGGCGCTGATCGTGGTCGGTAAGTGCTGCGTTGCTTTAGGACATCCCTGATGAGCAAGCTCGACTCTTCTCTTGCTGTTGCCAAGCGCGACAGTTTTTCCTCCAGTTTCGGTGTACTCGCTGCCACGCTCGGCTCCGCAGTCGGCCTCGGTAATATCTGGAAATTTCCTTATCTGACTGGCGCCAATGGCGGTGCTGGATTTTTGCTGGTCTATGTGCTGGCGACGCTGCTGGTTGGTCTGCCGGTGATGATCGCCGAGATCATGCTGGGCCGCCGGGCCAAGACCGATTCGGTCGGCACCTTCAAAAAGCTGGCCCCGGGCACACCGTGGTGGCTGATCGGCGGCTTCGGTGTGATCGCTGCCTTCCTGATCATGGCGTTCTATTCCGAGGTGGCCGCCTGGGTGCTGGCCTATGTGTTCAAGGCTATTGCAGGTAGTGCCTTGTCGAGCGATCCAGCGCATACCTCTGCGGCGTTCAGCCAACTGATCCACGATCCGATCCAGTCGCTGTTGTGGCAGTGGGCGGTGTTGGTGCTGATCGGCGGCATTCTGCTGATGGGCGTGTCGAAGGGTATCGAGGCGGTTACCAAGAAACTGATGCCCTTGCTGTTCATCCTTTTGGTGGTGGTCGGTGTGCGCAGTCTGCTGCTGCCCGGTGCAGGGGAGGGGCTGCGTTTCCTGTTCGAGCCGGACTTCTCCAAGATTTCCGCTAGCGTGGTGCTAACGGCGATGGGGCTGGCCTTCTTCAAGCTGTCGATCGGCATGGGCACCATGCTGACCTACGGCAGCTACTTCCGCGACGACCAGAACATTCCGGCGACCACGCTGCGGGTGATGACCGCCGACCTGTTCGTGTCGATGCTGGCCGGCATCGCCATCTTTCCGGCGGTGTTCGCCTTCGGCTTCAAGCCTGAGGCCGGCCCGTCGCTGTTGTTCATCACCATCCCGGCGGTGTTTGCCAATATGCCGCTGGGTCACCTGTTCATGGTGGTGTTCTTCGTGTTGAGCGCGATCGCCGCCACGGGTGCAATGCTGTCGATTCTGGAGGTGCCGGTATCGGTGCTGAGCGAACGCTTTGGCTGGAGTCGCGCCAAGGCCACTGTGTTGACCTTGCTGGCGTTGATGGCGATCGGCGCGACGGCCGCGCTATCGAACAGCGTGCTCTCCGGTTTCAAGCTGTTCGGCATGACGATGTTCGATCTGTTCGACTATGTGACGTCGAATGTGCTGATGCCGATCGGCGGTATTATGCTGTGCCTGTTCACCGGCTGGGTGTGGGGGCCGCAGCGCTTTCGCGAAGCGCTGTCGAATAACGGTAAGCTGGCCAATCAGCCAGTGCTGTCGGTCTTGTTCCTGGTGACGCGTTGGGTGTCGCCGTTACTGATCTTGGTGGTGATGTTGAAGGGTTTGGGTGTGTTCTAAATCGCCACGGATTATATGGATAGGACCCGACAGGCGTCGCATTTGCGGCGCCTGTTGTTTTATCGACGTAGGCCACGAATTGGCGCCGTCTGGGCCGTGCGTGACGTGATGCTCATGGTAGACTAAGTGCACGCCAATTTTCTTGGGCGGTGGCCGGGCAGGGTGTCCCGCCGCGCCGCCTATTCTGCAAAGCAAATGGAGCCCCGCATGACTTCTTCGATCTTCGCCGCCGTGGAAATGGCGCCGCGCGACCCGATTCTTGGCCTGAACGAGGCGTACAACGCCGACACCCGTGCTACCAAGGTGAACCTGGGCGTGGGCGTCTACTACGACGACAACGGCAAGATCCCGCTCTTGGCCGCCGTGAAGACCGCCGAGCGTACCCGCCTGGAAACCATGCCGCCGCGCGGCTACCAGCCGATCGAAGGCCCGGCCGCTTACGACCAAGCGGTGCAGAAGCTGCTGTTCGGCGCCGACAGCGAACTGCTGGCTGCCGGCCGCGTGGTGACCGCGCAGGCCCTGGGTGGCACCGGTGCGCTGAAGATCGGCGCCGACTTCCTGAAGCGCCTGAACCCGGCTGCCAAGGTCTATATCAGCGACCCGAGCTGGGAGAACCACCGCGCGCTGTTCGAGTCGGCTGGTTTCGAAGTGGAAAACTACCCGTACTACGATGCCGAAACCCGCGGCGTGAACTTTGCTGGTATGAAGTCGTTCCTGCAGGGCCTTCCGGCCGGCTCGATCATCGTGTTGCACGCTTGCTGCCACAACCCGACTGGTGCCGACCTGTCTGACGCACAGTGGGTTGAAGTGGTCGAGGTATGTCGTGAGAAGGGCTTGGTGCCGTTCCTCGACATGGCCTACCAGGGCTTTGCCGACGGCATCGATGCCGACGCGGTGGCTGTGCGCCTGTTCTCGACGTCTGGTCTGCAGTTCTTTGTGTCCAGCTCGTTCTCGAAGAGCTTCTCGCTGTATGGCGAGCGCGTCGGCGCGCTGTCGGTGGTGACCGCCTCGAAGGAAGAGTCGGCCCGCGTGCTGTCGCAGCTCAAGCGCGTGATCCGTACTAACTACTCCAACCCGCCGATCCACGGTGGCGCCGTTGTCGCCGCTGTGCTGTCGAACCCGGAGCTGCGTCAGCTGTGGGAAGACGAACTGGCCGGCATGCGCGATCGCATCCGTGCAATGCGTACCGGTCTGGTTGAGCAGCTGAAGGCCAAGGGCGTGGCTCAGGACTTCTCGTTCGTGGCCGCGCAGCGCGGTATGTTCTCGTACACCGGTCTGTCGGCTGCTCAGGTGGAAACCCTGAAGAACGACTTCGGCATCTACGCCGTGTCGACCGGTCGCATCTGCCTGGCTGCACTCAACAGCGGCAACATCGGCTACGTGGCCGAGTCGATCGCGCAGGTGGTGAAAGGCTAAGTCCCCGTTCGTGCTGGATGAAAACCCCGCTGCGGCGGGGTTTTTTGTTGCCGGTGCCTGACATTATGTAGCAGCTGACCAATGTCCCGTTGATTTGCGGTCCAACCCAAATGAAGCCCGCTAGCCTATATAGGCTTTCGGGCGGTCTATTTGGATACCGTATCGCGGGGTTCTCAGAAATGTTCGGCTGATGGCGCTGACTGCACTGATTAGGCTGCAAATCAAATGAATAAACCCTGCATTCTGAAGAGAACGCAGGGAGTGGCGGGTAGGGGTATCTGGCAGGTGGACGACTCGGTGACACTTACCGAGCGGTTGGTTGGCTTGTCCAGCCCGGGTGTGCCGGCTCGTGAGGCAGGTGTTGCTTGATGGCTTGTTCGGCTGCGGCGCCGGTCAGTCCTGCATAGTACAGGCTGACGCCAATGGCAACCGAGTCCTTTTGGATTTCATGGTACACCACCAGTGCTTTGCGTAAGTCGTTGAACAGCAAGTAGGGCGACTGTGCGTCCACGTAGGTCGCGGAATCCTTCATGCCGTGACTGGCGAGTTGTTGAACGAGCGTCAGCAGGCTCTTGTGATTGCGGTCGTCCACGTCCGGATAAGTCAGGCTTAATACGACCAGCTCTTGGCTTCCCAGGAGTTGGGATAGCAGGAGGGGTATCTCGGCGTGGTCGATGCTTGCGACGTTCTTGGTGCTTTTGCTGGCCAATAGGGATGCCAGATTGTCGTTCAATGTGTTCATGGGGTCGTTCTCCGACTGAAAGTCGAGTGTCGTTTAGGTGGGATTATAGTAACCTACTGTAAAGTAACTTTAGTTACAAAATGTACAAGACACAACGGTTAATGTGTAGGGGTGTATGCTGGTTTGCTGGTTTGCTGGTTTGCTCGCGGCGGATTGTGTGACGGCTTACTGGGGGGGTAGAAACCTGCTGCTTTCAGTCTGTAAAGGGGGGTAGTAGGTCAGCGGGCCGGCAAGTTTCAGGTTGGCAACAAGGCGGTAGCCTCGGGTGCCGCTCCGGCTAACTCTACTCCTCGTCGTCGCGTAGTCGTCGAACCACCAGCCGTAGTGCTCCGTTCTCTGTGCGCAATTCGGCCAGAGCAAAGCGGTCGGCCAGGTTTTTGCCGAATAGCGGGCTCTCCAGCCAACGGTTCAGAGTATCGATACGGTCTAGAGCCATGATCAGTCGTTCGCCCTCCAGTCGCAGCCATGGCAGGTCTTTAAGTAGCTGTCCCAGCAGTTGCCGGCCGATCCGGCTATCGAGGCGCTCAAGCAGGGAGCGGCTCACTGCACGACGTAGGCGCGACGGCGAGGTCGACATGCCTTGCAGTCGATAGTCGAGGGCGAGGGTGCGCGATGGCCAGTCGATGCTTGCGGGGCGAAGAGAAAGAAACAGGCGGGCGTGGATCGGCTGGGTAACGGCTAGTTGTAGCTGTAAGTGCTCAGTGTCGAGGGTCAACGCTTCGCAGCGGGCCAGTTCAGGGTCAAGGCGCTTCTGGAGCGAGGAAAGCAACAGAGTCTGTGGCAGTGACACTCCATCTCGGTGCGGGATCGGCAGCCTGGCCGAAAGCTGTTGCCAGCCTTCGGCCAATCTTTGCCGCCAGTTGTCGTCTGCCATCAGGCGAACAGTGTGCGGCCGCCTTCGTAGCGGGCGGCGAAGTAGCTGTTGGACAGCAGGTCGGTGCGGATCGGGCTATTGGTACGTGGTGCGTGCACGAACTTGTTCTCGCCGATGTAGAGGCCCATGTGCGAAAACGGTCGGCCCAGCGTGTTGAAGAACACCAGATCCCCGACGCGCAGTTGGTTGTCAGGGATTGGGCGGGCCAGCCCGGCGATCGCGGCGGCATTGTGTGGCAGTCTCACGCCGACCGCGTTCTGGTAGATGTAGGCAACCATGCCACTGCAGTCGAGACCGGCCTCAGGGTTGTTGCCGCCGAACTGGTAGTCCACATCCAGGAGGCCCATAGTGTAGATCAGTATCTCACTACCGGCGCCATCCGCCTGCAGACTGGACAGCTCGATCGGCCGGCGCGGGGTGCGCGGCTTGAGCGATGCAGTCTTTCTCGGCGGCGCACTGGAGCAGGCGGCGAGTGTCAGTACGGCAAGGGCGGACAGGGCGTGGCGACGGTTCATGCGTTCTTGGCCTCGAGTTCTTCCCAGCGGGACAGTTTATCCAGCAGCAACAGCTCGATTTCCTCGATACGGGTCTGCCAGCCGTGCGCCTCGCGCGGGGTGTCTCGGTAAACGTTCGGGTCGAGCAGCTTTTCGTTCAGTGTGGCCTGTTCGGCTTCGAGCTCGGCGATCTCGTCCGGCAGGCGCTCCAGCTCGCGTTTCTCGTTGAACGATAGCTTGTTGCTGCGTGGTTTCTCTCGCACCGGCTTGGCTGCTTCGGCTGCCGGCACGGCGTCTTTCTTCTTTTCGGCAGGTTTCATCGCGGCCATACGGGCGCGGGTGTCGATCCAGTCTTGGTAGCCGCCCGGATATTCTTCCAGCTTGCCGTTGCCTTCGAAGGCGATCACCTGGGTGACGACGTTGTCGAGGAAGGCGCGGTCGTGGCTGACCAGGAACACGGTTCCGCTGTACTGGTCGATCACTTCCTCGAGAAGTTCCAGCGTGTCGATGTCGAGGTCGTTGGTCGGCTCATCGAGCACCAGCACGTTGGCAGGGCGGGTGAACAGCCGCGCCAGCAGCAGGCGATTGCGCTCGCCGCCGGACAGCGAACGCACGGGGCTGCGTGCGCGCTCCGGTGAGAACAGGAAGTCCTCCAGATAGCTCATCACGTGCTTTTTCTGCCCGGCGATCTCGACGAAGTCGTTGCCCTGGCTGATCACGTCGGCGACACTCATTTCTTCGTCGAGCTGCTCGCGGAACTGGTCGAAATAGGCGATCTCGAGCTTGGTGCCGCGCTTGACGCTGCCGCTGTCAGGCTCCAGCTCGCCGAGGATTAGTTTCAATAGCGTGGTCTTGCCCGCGCCGTTCGGGCCGATCAGGCCGATCTTGTCGCCACGCAGGATGCGGCTGGTGAAGTCACGAATCAGCGTCTTGCCGTCAAAGCCCTTGCTGACGTGTTCGAGCTCGGCGACCAGTTTGCCGGAGCGCTCGCCCGGGTCGAGCTGGAAGTTGACTTGGCCGACCCGCTCGCGGCGCGAGGCACGTTCTCGGCGAATCTGCTCCAGACGGCGTACCCGGCCCTCGTTGCGGGTGCGGCGCGCCTCGATGCCCCTGCGGATCCAGACTTCTTCCTGGGCATGAAACTTGTCGAACAGGCGGTTCTGTTCTTCCTCGACCGCCAGTTCCTCGGCCTTCTTGGTCTGGTAGGCGGTAAAGTTGCCTGGGTAGCTGCGCAGGATGCCACGGTCCAATTCGATGATGCGGCTGGCAACATTGTCGAGGAAGCGTCTATCGTGAGTGATCAGGAGCACGCTGCCGGCGAAGTTCTTCAGCAGACCCTCCAGCCATTCGATGGCGGACACGTCCAGGTGGTTGGTCGGTTCGTCGAGCAGCAGCACGTCGGGCTTGGCGGCAAGCGCGCGTGCCAGTGCTACGCGTTTCTTCCAGCCGCCGGACAGGTCGCCAATGCGGGTGTCCGGGTTGAGGTTCAAGTGCGAGAGGGTGGTCGAGATCAATGCATCGAACTGCCAGCCATCGCGGGCCTCCAGCTCATGCTGGATGTGCTGCATGGCTTCGAGGGCTTGCTCGTGGTTGGCCGAAGGGTCGGCCAGTTGTGCGGTGGCCTTGTGGTAGTCGGAAAGCAGAGCCTTGAGTTCGCCAAGTCCCTCGGCGACGGCATCGAACACACTGTGGTCGAGGTCGAACACGGGTTCCTGTGGGACATAGGCCACCTTGATGTCGCTGCGCGCGGTGATGCGGCCGTCGTCCAGCCGAGTGGTGCCGGCAATGGCCTTGAGTAGCGATGACTTGCCGGCGCCGTTGCGGCCGATCAGCCCGACTACCTCGCCCGGCTCGAGCGCGAAGTTTACCCGGTCCAGAAGCGGCCAGTGGCCGAAGGCGAGAGAAGCGTTGTCGACGGTAATCAATGCCATGGAAAGACTCTATAAAGCAGGCTGGAAATGTAGCCGATTCTAGCATGCGCCACGCAGCGGCCTGGTATACAATGCCGGCCAATTGCCCGCCAGGGGCCGGCTCCTCCGGTTCCGCGACCTGAAAGGAAGCGCCATGTACTTTGTTGATCGTTCCGTCGCCGTGATCAAGCCCAAAGCCCCGTTCCTCGACTGGCTGAACAAGGTGCCTGACAACGATATGGTCGATTTGAGCCTGGAGGCGCTGCGCTCCGACTGCACCGTGATCCTGCTGCCGGAATTCAACGAGCCGGAAGAAGGCGTGGCGTACATCGATGAGATCTACGAGCAGTTGTTCAAGATGGAGTTGGCCAGCTGGTACGAAGACGACGCGCTCTGGCCGACCGACCTGTCGCTGAAGGCGTTCTGGGAGTGGTTCGATGTGGAAATCCACTCGACCGTGATCGACAGCGTCGACGACGACCTGACCAACAGCCCGGCCCTGCAATAAGGCGAGCCGATGGCGGCGACGCTGACGCCGTTTTCGGCCAACCTTCATCGCTCGCGCCGCTGGCTGACGTTGGTGCTGTCGATGCACGGCGTATTGGCCCTGGTGCTGTTGGCCTACCTGCCCGCATGGTGGGGGCTGCTGTTGGCCGTACCGCTGACGCTGTGGCTGGCTTTGGCGCCGGAGGGGTGGTTGCCAGGGCAACGCCGGGTGGTGCGGCTGACGGTCGATCCACGTGGCCGTCTGCTGGTGGCGTTTGAACGCTCGCCTTGGTCGAATGGTGCCGAAAGCCCGGCAGAACTGCTCGACGACAGCTTCATTTCTACGTGGCTGATCGTGCTTAACCTGCGCGTCGAAGGGCGTCGGCACAGCGTGATGGTGTGGCCCGACTCGGTGTCTGCCGAGTTTCATCGTGCACTGCGCGTCTATTCATTGTGGTTTCAGGCGGCCGACAAATCGGCCCCCGTTGTGGAAATCTGACTTATCGTGTTTGCTTCTGACTCCCTGGCCGACTGGCTGCACTACCAAGAACAATTGCACACCGCCACTATCGACATGGGCTTGGCCCGGGTCAGTGCGGTGCGCGATGCCATGCATCTGGTGCCGGATTTTCCGGTGATCATTGTCGGCGGCACCAACGGCAAGGGCTCGGTAAGCGCGATGCTGTCGACTATGCTGGCGCGTGCCGGTTTCAAAGTCGGCACTTACACTTCGCCACACCTCTTGCGCTACAACGAGCGCATCGCGCTGAACATGCAACCGGCCAGCGACGCGCAGATCGTCAAGAGCTTCGCCGCGATCGAGGCGGCTCGTGGTGACATTTCGCTGAGCTATTTCGAGTTCGGCACGTTGGCGGCGATGCATACGTTCATCGATCAGAAGGTCGACGTCGCTGTGCTCGAGGTGGGGCTCGGCGGCCGGCTCGACGCGGTCAACATTTTTGATGCCGACGTGGCGGTGGTGGTCAGCGTGGATCTCGATCACCAGGAATACCTCGGCGACACCCGCGAGCTGGTCGGTTTCGAGAAAGCCGGCATCTTTCGAGCCGGCCGTCCGGCCATCTGCGCCGATCCGAATCCGCCGGCCAGCCTGATCGAGCAGGCCGAGAAGATCGGTACCAAGTTGATCTGCTACGGCCCTGATTTCGGCTATACCAAGCTCGACAACCAATGGTCGTTCCACATGGGCGAGGCGCGCCGGCATGCGCTGCCGCTCCCGGCTCTGCGCGGTGGCTATCAGCTGGTCAACGCCTCGGCGGCGCTCGCAGTGCTCGAATGCCTGCGAGAGCGCCTGCCGGTCGGTATCGGCGCGATCAAGCAGGGACTGGTCGAGGTGGAGTGGCCCGGGCGCTTCCAGGTGCTGCCAGGTAGGCCATTGGTGGTGCTCGACGTTGGACACAATCCGCATGCGGTGAAGGCAATGGTGGCGAGCCTGACCGTGCTGCCGTTCGCCGAGAATCGCATCGCGGTGTTTTCGATGCTGGCCGACAAGGACATCGACACGGTAATCGAACTTGCCAAGGGGGCGTTCGACACTTGGTATGTCGGCGGACTCGACATGCTACGCGGTCAGAGCGGGGAGGCGATCGGTGCCAAGCTGGCCGAGCACCAAGTGGCCAACGTCAAGGTGTTCGATAGCGTCGATGCCGCTTGGCAAGCTGCCTTATCGAGTGCCGGCGAGAATGATAGAATCGCTGTCTTCGGATCCTTCCATACTGTGGCTGCCGTGCTAGAGGCACGACAGCACAATGCTTGAGGCGCCCATGCCCCCAGGTCTTTCCTCTCACGAGCAGCTGATCCAGCTGCGCAAGCGCGCCCGGCGGCGTCTGGTCGGTGCGATCGCACTGGTCCTGGTTGCCACCACCGTGCTGTGGAACGTGGTGGGCCACGTTCCTGATCAGAAGCTCAAACCCCAGTCGATCAATATCGTCGAACTGAATTCATCGGCACCCGTCGCCGAACAGTCCGCCAAGGCGGCCTCTCAGGCTGCTGCCGCAGTCGGTGCCGTTGCTGCCGCGACCGGTGTAGCGCAGACCGACTTGCCTGCTGCGCTGCCGGAAGAGTCCAAGCAGGCCGCCGCACCGGCAGCCCCGGTCGTGTCGCCTGTTGCCACCAAGCCCGAGCCGGTGGCCCCTTCGGCTAAGCTGGAAGTGAAGCAGCCCGAATCGGTCAAGCAGGCTGAGACACCAAAGCCCAAGGCGCGGGCTGAAGACAAACCGAAAGCCAAGAAGGCCGATCCGGCCGCCATTCTGGAAGGCCGGATGGGCTCGGAAGAGGCGCCCAAGCCGAAGGCTGAAAAGAAAACCGACGAGTCGGTCAAGCCGAGCAATGGCAAGGTAATGATCCAGCTTGCCGCGCTGTCCGACCCGGATAAGGTCGAGGCGCTGCGCAGCAAACTTGACGGCATAGCCGGCATGTCGGCGCATTTTAGCAAGGTGCAGACCAGCAAGGGCGAGGTGACCCGCGTGCGGGTCGGACCGTTCTCCAATGCCAGCGAGGCGCAATCTGTCCTGTCGCGACTCGCCAAGGCTGGCATCACCGGCATCGTCGTGAGTCACTGATCGATGACAGTATTCGACTACATCGCCTTGGCCATCGTTGCCGGCTCTATCGTCGTGGCTTTGGTACGTGGCCTGTTGGCCGAAGTGCTGTCGCTCACCTCGTGGGTGATCGCGTTCTGGTGCGCGAAGGAATTCTCGCCGGCGATTTCGAGCTTCATGCCGGGGGAGCTGTCCGGGGAGGGCTTCCGGTTGGTGGCGTCGTTCGTGCTGCTGTTCTTCCTCACCTGGCTTGCGACCGCCTTGTTGCGGGTGGTGCTGACCGGCCTGATGGACACGGCGGGTCTGGGTGGGGTCAACCGCTTCTTTGGCGTGATCTTCGGTCTGGCGCGAGGCCTGGTGCTGGTGACGGCGCTGGTGCTGGTCGGCGGTTTCTCCGGGTTGCCGAAGCAGCCGATGTGGCAAAACGCGCTGCTGTCGCGGCCGTTCGAGCAGGTGGCGCTGTCGCTCAGGCCGTGGTTGCCGGCCATGCTCGCGAACAATTTGCACTATTCATGAAGAATCCATCAAGCGGTTCGCCCACAGGGTCACGGGCGGACCGCTTTGTTTTTTTGTAACCAGGTAATGGGGTAAATAGAGATGTGCGGTATTTTGGGTGTGGTCAGCAATTCGCCGGTCAACCAACTGCTCTATGATGGCTTGCAGCTCCTACAGCACCGGGGACAAGACGCCGCTGGCATTGTCACCGCCAACGGCGATAGCTTCCACATGCACAAGGGTAGTGGCATGGTGCGGGATGTGTTCCGCACCCGCAATATGCGTTCGCTGGTAGGGAACGCCGGTATTGCGCACGTGCGCTACCCGACCGCCGGTTCGGCCTCGAACCTGGCGGAGGCGCAACCGTTTTACGTTAACTCGCCGTTCGGCATTGTGCTGGCGCACAACGGTAACCTTACCAACGCCGACGAGTTGAAGGACGACATGTTCCGGCACGACCGCCGGCACATCAATACCAATTCCGACTCGGAAGTGCTGCTCAACGTGTTTGCGCACGAGCTGGCCAGTCGGGTGAAGGGCTACGAACTCAACGTCGACGCGGTGTTCGGCGCGGTCGAGGCTGTGCATCGCCGCGTGCGCGGCGCCTACGCAGTGGTCGCACTGATCGCCGGTTACGGCTTGGTGGCGTTCCGTGATCCGAACGGCATCCGCCCGCTGGTGGTCGGCACTGCCGATGTTGAAGGCAAGACCGAGTACATGTTCTCATCCGAGTCGGTCGCGCTCGACTGTTCCGGCTTCTCGCTGCTGCGCGATGTTGCGCCGGGTGAGTGCGTGTTCGTATCGATGAACGGCGACTTCGAATCGCGACAGTGCGCTGCGCAGCCGGTGCTGGCGCCGTGCCTGTTCGAATTCGTCTACTTCGCCCGTCCGGATTCGGTGATCGACGGTGCCTCGGTGTATCAGGCGCGTCTGAACATGGGGGTGACATTGGCCGAAAAGGTACGCCGTGCGCTGCCGCAGATCGATATCGACGTGGTGATGCCGATTCCGGATACCAGTCGCGCCAGCGCCTTGCAGCTGGCCAATCATCTGGGCCTGCCGTACCGCGAGGGCTTCATCAAGAATCGCTACATTGGCCGTACCTTCATCATGCCGGGCCAGGGGGTGCGCAAGAAGTCGGTGCGTCAGAAGCTCAACCCGGTTGCCTGCGAGTTCAAGGGCCGTAACGTGCTGCTGGTCGATGACTCGATCGTGCGCGGTACTACCTCGAAGGAAATCGTGCAGATGGCGCGCGACGCGGGCGCCAACAAGGTGTACTTCGCCTCGGCAGCCCCGGCGGTGCGCTTCCCGAACGTGTACGGCATCGACATGCCTACCCGTGCGGAACTGCTGGCTACGGGTCGTGACGAACAACAGATTGCGGCTGAGATCGGTGCCGATGCGGTGATCTATCAGGATCTGGACGCGCTGATCGAAGCGGTGCAGGGTGCCAATAGCGCGCTAGAGCGCTTCGATACCTCGTGCTTCAATGGCGAGTATCTGACCGGTGACATCGACGAAGCCTACTTGCAGGCGGTCGAGCAGCGCCGCGGCAAGCCGGGCGGCAAGGATGAGGGCGGCTCTTCGCAGATGATCGATCTCAATTTGAATGTTGCCGAACAGAATCTGATGTGAGCAAAATGAATGCGCCCCCTAGGGGCGCATTTTTTTGGGTCGTGGCCGGCCCGAACGGCCGCTGACAAACCGTCTGACCCCAGTAGTACGGATCGGATGCTTTTGTCAGCGCTCGTTCGCATGGTGGGCGGCGACCGGGACATTAGAGGCAGATGATGAGCAACGATAATCACGACGACAGCCTTGGGCTGCACCCTGAAACGCTGGCAATCCGTGCCGGTCGCGAAACCAGTCAGTACGGCGAGCACAGCCAGGGCCTGTTCCTGACTTCCAGCTTCACTTATCCGAGCGCCGAAGAGGCTGCGGCGCTCTTCCTCGGGCAGCAAGAAGGCTACACCTATTCGCGCTTCACCAACCCGACCGTCAACGCCTTCCAGCAGCGTCTTGCGGCGCTTGAAGGTGGCGAGCGCTGCATCGCCACCGCCAGTGGCATGGCAGCAATCCAGGCGACGATGCTGACGCTGCTGAAGGCCGGCGACCATATCGTCGCATCGCAGAGCCTGTTCGGCTCGACGATCAGTCTGTTCAACACCGTCCTGGCCAAGTTCGGTGTCGAAACCACCTATGTTGCACCGTCCGATCTGGATGCATGGCGCGCGGCGATCCGCCCGGAGACCCGACTGCTGTTCCTGGAGACGCCATCCAATCCTCTGACCGAGCTGGCCGACATCGCGGCACTTGCCGAGCTGGCTCATGCCCACGGCGCCTTGCTCGTGGTCGATAACTGCTTCTGCTCGCCAGTATTGCAGCAGCCGCTCAAGCTGGGGGCCGACTTGGTGGTGCACTCGGCGACCAAGTCGCTCGACGGCCATGGTCGGGTGCTCGGCGGGGCAGTGGTTGGATCTAACGAGCTGGTCGAGCAGGTCTACCTGCATGTGCGCACCGCCGGTCCGACGCTGTCGGCGTTCAACGCCTGGGTGCTGCTGTCGGGTCTGGAAACGCTGTTCATCCGCATGGAGAAACAGTGCCAGAATGCGCAGAAATTGGCCGAATGGCTGGAAAAGCACCCGAAGATTGAGCGGGTCTATTTCCCAGGGCTGGCGAGCCATCCGCAGTACGAATTGGCGAGCCGCCAGCAGAAGGCCGGCGGTGCCGTGCTGTCCTTCGTGGTGAAGGGGGGGCGCGAAGCTGCTTGGAAGGTGGTCGACGGCGTACAGATCATCTCGAAGACCGCTAACCTGGGGGATGTGAAGAGCACCATCACCCACCCGGCCTCAACTACCCATGCCCGAGTAACGGCCGAGGCGCGCGAGCGCGCCGGCATCGTCGAGGGGCTGCTGCGGGTGTCGGTGGGTCTCGAACATGTCGACGACCTGATGCGCGACCTGGAAAACGGCTTGTCTCACTAAATTTGAACGTGCGTTTCATTCGAACGGCAGTCTAGAATCAGGACTGCCGTTTTTGTTTATTCATTTTGTGTATACAACCCCGCTGCCGAAGTCTTGACATCAGTCAGGTTAAAACGTAAGTTTCAAACAATTGTTCGAATTTCTGTTCGACGGGTCAGAAACGCCGGCGGCAACATCAGAGGTACAGGAGAAATGGAAGCGAACCGCCCCGATACAGTCACTCGCATTTTGGATGTTTCAGAGCGACTCTTCGTCGAGCATGGCTTCGAGGCCACCTCGCTTCGCATGATCACCCAACAGGCTGAGGTGAACCTCGCCGCGGTCAACTATCACTTCGGTTCGAAGGATGCGTTGTTCGAGGCGGTGTTTACTCGCCGGCTGGGGCCGTTGATCGAGGCCTGCCTGGCCGAGCTGGATGCATTGGAAGGGGAAAAGGATGGGCCCACCGCTGAGGGGCTGGTGATGACCTTTATCCGACCCTGCCTTGCACTATCCAAGGACCCGGCCCGCGGCGGTGCACTGTTCGTGCGACTGCTGTCGCGCACACTAGTGGAAAATCACCGGCTGCTGCGTGAGTCGCTGTCGCAGCAGTACAGCGAGTTTGCACAGCGTTACGGCGTGGCTTTCCAGCAAGCGTTGCCGGAATTGTCGCTGGAAACCCTGTCTTGGCGCATGCATCTCGCTTTCAGCGTGATGTTCAATGCCTTTGCCGGCAACGATGTGCTGAAGATCTTTATGCGCAGCCAGATTGTCACCGCCCGCGATCCGGAAATGATCGTCAAGCACTTGGTGCCTTTCGTCATTGCCGGTCTGACCTCGCCCGTACAGGAGTAGCAACAAAGGGTCAACACGAGGAACTACAACAATGATATTCGCCATCCTTCTCATCGTCCTGATCGGCGCGCTCGCCTATTGGCGGGCGCCGATTCTGGCCTGGACCATCGGCTTCGCCGCTTGGCTCGCCGCGCTGCAGTTCGGCGTCAGCATCACTGTCTCGCCCATTGTCTGGGGCGTGTTCGTCGTGATCGCTGTTGTGCTGAACTTGCCGCCGTTGCGTCGCGCGGTGTTCACCGGTCCAGTATTCGGCGTGTTCAAGAAGATCACCCCGGCCATGTCGCAGACGGAGCAGGAGGCAATCAACGCCGGGACGGTGTGGTGGGATAGCGATCTGTTCTCCGGCAAGCCAGACTGGAACAAGCTTTTGTCCTTCCCGGATCCGAAGCTGACCCCGGAGGAGCAGGCTTTTCTCGACGGCCCGACCGAAGAGCTGTGCAAGTTGGTCGACGACTGGAAGATCACGCACGAACAGATGGACCTGCCTGAGGAAGTGTGGAGCTTCATCAAGTCCAACGGCTTCCTCGGCATGATCATCAAGAAGAAGTACGGCGGCGTGGAGTTTTCCAACTACGCGCACGCCAAGGTGGTGACCAAGATCGCGACCCGCGGCGGTTCGGCCGCGGTGACGGTGATGGTGCCGAACTCGCTCGGTCCGGGCGAGTTGCTGCAACACTACGGTACCGAAGCACAGAAGGACTACTACCTGCCGCGCTTGGCCAAGGGGCTGGAGATTCCGTGCTTTGCCCTGACCAGCCCGTATGCTGGCTCGGACGCAGGTGCCATCCCAGACTATGGCTATGTCTGCCGAGGCTCCTACACCGATCCGCGTAGCGGCGAACGCCATGAAAATGTCCTGGGCGTGCGCGTTAGCTGGGAGAAACGCTGGATAACGCTGGCGCCGGTGGCCACCATTCTCGGCCTCGCCTTCAAGATGTACGACCCGGATCACCTCTTGGGTAGCAAGGAAGACATCGGCATCACCTGCGCCTTGGTACCTACCGAGCACGAGGGTGTGCAGATTGGTCGTCGTCATTTCCCGGGCGGTGCAGCCTTCATGAACGGTCCGACCTGGGGCAAGGATGTGTTCATTCCGCTGGATTGGATCATCGGTGGCAAGGAATACGCCGGCCAAGGCTGGCGCATGCTGGTTGAGTGCTTGTCGGTCGGTCGCTGCATTTCGCTGCCGGCCATGTCGGTGGCCTCAGGCAAGGTGGCATCCTATACCACCGGTGCCTACGCACGTATCCGCGACCAGTTCGGCCTGCCAATCGGCAAGTTCGAAGGGGTCGACGAGGCGATGGCGCGTATCGGTGGCTACACCTACCAGATGGAAGCTGCGCAGGATCTGGCACTGACCGGCCTCGATATGGGAGAGAAACCGTCGGTGCTGTCGGCGGTGATCAAGTACCACAACACCGAGCGCATGCGTAAGACGCTGAACGACGCGATGGACGTACACGGCGGTCGCACCGTGGTGCTGGGGCCGCGCAATTACCTGGCTCGCGCCTACCAGGCGATCCCGATCGCGATCACCGTGGAGGGGGCCAACATCCTGACCCGTTCGATGATCATTTACGGTCAGGGCGCGATCCGCTGCCATCCATTTGTGCTGCGTGAAATGAAGGCGGCGATGGCCAGCGATGCGAAGGAATTCGACGATGCCATTACCGGGCACATCGGCTTCGTGGTCAGTAATGTGTTCCGATCGCTGTGGCTGGGCCTGACCGGCGCCAAGCTGGCGGGTGCGCCGCGCGGTGGCGAGACTGCCCGCTATTACAAGCAGGTCACCCGCTTCTCCAGCGCCTTCGCTCTGCTCTCCGATATGGCCATGTTCAGCTTGGGCGGTTCGCTGAAGTTCCGTGAGAAGCTGTCAGCACGCCTCGGTGACATGCTGTCGAACCTGTATATCGCCACCGCCTGCCTGAAGCGCTTCGAGCGTGACGGGGCGCCGAAGGAAGACCTGGCTGTACTCAAGTGGGCGGTCGAATCGAATCTGCACGACATCCAGACGGCGATGGACGGCTTTCTAGCCAACCTGCCGAACCGAGCGCTGGCCTTCATGCTGCGCAGGGTGATTTTCCCGTGGGGTTTGACGCTGAAGGCGCCAAGCGATCGCATCGGCACCCTGGTGGCGCGCTCGCTGATGCAGCCGGGGGGTACCCGTGACCGTCTGACCCGAGGCATGTTCGTGTCGAAAGACGAGCAGGACCCGGTCGGCGTGCTGGGACCGGCGCTGCATGCGGTGCTGGAGACCGAGCCGGTCGAGCAGAAGCTGCGCAAGCTCACCCGCGAGGGCAAGCTCTGTGCGCTGACCAATGCCGAAAGGTTGGCCGAAGCATTGGACGACGGGCAGATCAATCAGGTCGAGTTCGACGCGGTCACCAGAGCGCGCAAGCTCAAGCGAGACGTGATCATGGTCGACGACTTTGACAAGTCGCTCAGACACCACGACGAAACGCTGCTGGAACGCTACGTGTTCTAAGTCGGGGATGGCAGCTTTCCGTAGGGCGGGGAGGCTGCCTGAATAGAGCGCATGTTTGCTGCGTGTGCTCCATTCAGGCAGTGTGATGCGTCTCATTTCCTGTGTTGGCAAGGGATTGGATATTGCTGCGTTGCGGTAGTTGAGGTGTTTTTTCTGGGGTTGTAGTGGGCTGGCTAAGTCGCTGAAGTGCTTAATATTCTGCACAGAATTGCGCCTTAATAAACAACTAAACGCTCGTTTAGAACAAACGCTCTTAATCTGATGGACATGCTCAAATTCTTTGGTACTATCGTTTGCGAGTCGATCTATGCAGTTCGGCTTTTAAGCGAAGAGCAATGACACGGAGAGAGAGGGAATAACTATGAAAATGAAGCATCTCAGCTTGGCGGTTATGTTGATGGGGGGCGCGGTAGCTGTGTTGTCGAGCCAGGCGCTGGCTGCTGGCTATCAGTTCGGTTCGCAGAGTGTCTCAGGCCAGGGTAATGCCCATGCCAACGGCGCGGAAGCCAATGATCCGACCACGATCTTTAACAACCCGGCCGGCATGTCGCGGCTGGACGGCACCCAGATTTCCGGTGGTCTGTCCCTGGTTGTGCCGCACTCGAGCTATACCGACCATGGTTCGACCAACTTGGCGGGGCAGTCGACTGGGGGAGGTAATGGCGGAAACTATGCGCCGAGCGTGGTTGCGGCACCGTCGCTTTATATGACCACGAAGGTCAACGACAAGATCAATGTCGGCCTTGGCGTATTCGTGCCCTATGCTGCCAAGCTGGATTACGGCAATGAATGGGCCGGGCGTTACTCGCTCGAGAGCATCGATCTGAAGACCATCAACTTCAACCCGTCGATCTCGTTCAAGTTTGACGAGCACAACTCGGTTGGCTTCGGCGTTTCGGCCCAATACATGGACGCCGAATTGCAGATGGCTGCTGACTCAACGACCGGTCTGGCGCAAGCCTATGCGGCAAAGACGGGCGCTTCTCTGACCCAGGGCAAGGCTGCCGTTGCGGGGCTCGGCATTACCGGCGATGGCGTCGGCAAGATTTCCGGTAACGACTGGGGCTTTGGCTGGAACGTCGGCTATATGTTCCAGCTTGACGACAACACCCGGTTTGGTCTGGCATATCGCTCCACCGTGAAGCAGACGTTGACCGGCTCGACAACCTGGACCTTCGACGGTGTCCACGGCACCATCCCTGCCGCTGTCGCTGGTGCCCTTGGCTTGCCGGCACAGAATACGCCGGCGGGAGTGATTGCGAAGCTCAAGCACCCCAACGCCTCGGGCTCGGTGGACGTCACGACGCCGGCGTCGGCATCGGTCAACTTCTTCCATCAACTTGACCCGCGTTGGGCCGTGATGGGGGATGTGACCTGGAATGAGACTTCCAAGCTGCAGGAGATTCGGATCAAGCAGGACACCGTTGGCGGTGTTGCCCAAGGCGACTTGGTAATCAACCAGAACTGGAAGGACACCTATCGTGTGTCGTTGGGTGCCAACTACCGCTACAGCGACAGCTGGCTGTTCCGCACTGGCGTGGCCTGGGAGCAGTCGCCGGTGCGTTCGGACGATCTGCGCCACCCGGCAATCCCGGATAGCGACCGTATCTGGCTGTCGCTGGGTGCGAACTACGCGATCAACAAAAACAGTTCTATCGATTTGGCGTACAGTTTCATTGACTTCAAGGACGCCAATACCAACTATCACGATACTTGCTCTCCAATCGGTGTTTCACCGTCGACCGGCCAGGCTTGCACCGGCAACGGCGAAACGACGCGAGGCACTTACAAGACCTACCTGCATCTGGTGGGTGTGCAGTACAACTACCGCTTCTAATCCCGGTAACGGATAGAGGCGTGGTGAAGGGGCGGGGCGCAGGCGCCGCCCGCATTACGGAAAGACGGCTTAGAGGGGGCTGTCTTAATACAAGTGTTCATTCGATAACACGAGGAAACCATGTCTCATACCAAGTTCATCGTGCGTAAGGTCGCCGTACTCGGCGCCGGTGTGATGGGTGCGCAGATCGCCGCTCATCTCGTCAACGCCAAAGTCCCGACCATTTTGTTCGATCTGCCGGCCAAAGAGGGCGACAAGAACGGCATCGCCCTGAAGGCCATCGACGGCCTGAAGAAGCTGAAGCCGTCGCCGCTGGCCAGCAAGGACGTGGTGAAGTACATCACGCCCGCCAACTACGAAGACCACCTGCATCTGCTCAAGGAGTGTGATCTGGTAATCGAGGCGATTGCCGAGCGGACGGACTGGAAAACCGACCTGTACGCCAAGGTTGCCCCGTTTATCGGCGAATACTCGATCTTCGCTACCAATACCTCGGGCCTGTCGATCAACGGTCTGGCCGACAGCCTGCCCGACGCACTGAAGCCGCGCTTCTGCGGCGTGCACTTCTTCAACCCGCCGCGCTACATGCACCTGGTCGAGATCATCCCGTGCAAGGGCTCCGAGGCGGGCATGCTCGACAATCTCGAGCGCTTCCTGGTGACCACCCTGGGCAAGGGGGTGGTGCGAGCCAAGGACACCCCGAACTTCGTCGCCAACCGCATCGGCGTGTTCTCGATGCTGGCGGCGATCTCCAACGCCGAGAAGTTCGGCATCCGTTTCGACGTGGTCGACGACCTGACCGGCCCGCGTCTGGGGCGTCCGAAGTCGGCGACCTTCCGTACCGCCGACGTGGTGGGCCTCGACACCTTCGCCCACGTGGTGAAGACCATGCAGGACACCCTGCCGAACGACCCATGGCACTCGCTGTTCAAGTCGCCGGAATGGCTGCAGAAGCTGATCGCCGCCGGTGCGCTGGGTGCCAAGACCCGCGTCGGCATCTACAAGAAAGACGGCAAGCAGATGTTCGTGCTCGATCCGAAGACCGGCGACTACGTCGGCTCGGGCGAGAAAGGTGACGATGCGATCAAGGAAATCCTGAAAATCGCCGATCCGGCGCAAAAATTCAAGAAACTGCGTGAAAGCAGCCACCCGCAGGCGCAATTCCTGTGGGCATGCTTCCGCGACGTATTCCACTACATCGGCTTCCATCTGGCCGACATCGCCAATTCGGCACGTGACGTCGACTTCGCGATCCGCTGGGGCTTCGGTTGGAGCGTCGGTCCATTCGAGACCTGGCAAAGTGCCGGTTGGCAGCAAGTGGCCAAGTGGGTCGAGGAAGATGTGAAGGCCGGTAAGGCCCTGACGTCGGCCGAACTGCCGGCCTGGGTGCTGGAAGCGGACCGCACCGGCGTGCATTTCGCCGACGGTTCCTTCGACGCCGCCACAGGCAAGCGCATCGGTCGCTCGACGCTAGACGTGTACACCCGCCAACTGGCCCCGGCCAAGGTGCTGGGCGAAGCCACCGCGTCGCTGGGCGAAACCGTGTTCGAGAACGACGGCGTGCGCGTCTTCACCACCGGTGACGAGGTGCTGGTGGTGTCGTTCAAGTCCAAGGCCCATGCAATCGGCCCGGATGTGCTTGAAGGCCTGAACAAGGCGATCGACATCGCTGAAGAACGCTTCAAGGGCCTGGTGATCTGGCAGACCGAGGAACCGTTCTCAGTGGGGGCCGACCTGTCCTCGATGATGCCGGCGTTCATGATGGGCGACTGGGACTCGATCGAGAACATGATCCGTCGCTTCCAGGCCACCTCGATGCGCCTGCGCTACAGCCAGATCCCGACCGTGGCCGCAACACAGGGCTATGTGTTCGGTGGCGGCTGCGAGTTCGCGATGCACGTGGACCGCGTGGTCGGCGCGCTGGAGTCGTATGTCGGTCTGGTGGAAGTGGGCGTCGGCCTGCTGCCGGGCGGCGGCGGCTGCAAGGAGTTCGCGCTGCGTGCCTCGCAGGAACAGAAGGGAGACCTGTTGGCCGCGCTGAAGGACTACTTCATGGCCATCGCCACCGCCAAGGTCGCCACCAGTGCGGTCGAGGCGCAGGAGATCGGCTACTTCCGCAAGACCGACGTGGTGGTGTTCAACGCCTACGAGCTGCTGTACGTCGCCAAGCAGCAGGCACTGGCGATGGCCGAATCCGGCTACCGTCCGCCGCTGAAGGTGAAGAGCTTCCCGGTCGCCGGCCGCACCGGTGCCGCATCGATCAAGGGCCAACTGGTCAACATGCTGGAAGGCCACTTCATCAGCCAGCATGACTTCTTCATCGCCGGCCTGATCGCCGACGTGATGACCGGCGGAGATGTCGAGGCCGGCACCGAGGTCAACGAGCAGTGGATCCTGGATCTGGAACGCAAGGCCTTCATGACCCTGCTGCAGAACAGCAAGACCCAGGACCGCATCGCCAACATGCTGACCACCGGCAAGCCACTGCGCAACTGATCGATAGCGAATACAGATGACGGCAGACGCGCTGAGGGGCCGCCTGCCGTGATTGATGGAGAATAGAAATGACCAAGCAAGTACAGGAAGCTTACATCGTTGCGGCGACCCGCACGCCGGTCGGCAAGGCGCCGCGCGGCATGATGCGCCACGTGCGCCCGGACGACATGCTCGCCCACGTGATCACCGGTGCGCTGGCCCAGGTTCCGACGCTGGATCCGAACCTGATTGCCGACTGCATCGTGGGTTGTGCCTTCCCGGAAGCGGAACAGGGCCTGAACATGGCGCGTATTGGTGTGCTGCTGGCCGGCCTGCCGAACACCGTCGGCGGCGTGACCATCAACCGTTACTGCTCGAGCGGCATCAACGCGGTGCAGATGGCTGCCGACCGCATCCGCCTGGGTGAAGCCGACGTGGTGATCGCGGCCGGTTCCGAGTCGATGTCGCTGGTGCCGATGATGGGCAACAAGGTGGCGTTGAACCCGGAAATCTTCGCCAAGGACGAGAACTATGGCATCGCCTACGGCATGGGCCTGACCGCCGAGAGGGTGGCGCAGCAGTGGAACGTGTCGCGTGAAGACCAGGATGCGTTCGCGGTGGAGTCGCATCGCCGTGCGCTCACCGCGATCGAGAGCGGCGCGTTCAAGTCGGAGATCACGCCGCTCGATGTGACCTATCGCATTCCGAACCTGGAAACCGGCGAAGTGAAGCTGGTCAACAAGACGCTGGACACCGACGAGGGTCCGCGTCGCGATACCACCCTGGAGGGTCTCGCCAAGTTGAAGACCGTGTTCGACGCCAAGGGTTCGGTGACCGCCGGCAACAGCTCGCAGATGTCGGATGGTGCCGGCGCGGTGATCATCGTGTCGGAAAAGATCCTGAAGCAGTTCAACCTGGTGCCGCTGGCGCGCTACGTGACCTTCTCGGTCAAGGGCGTGCCGCCGGAAATCATGGGTATCGGTCCGAAGGAAGCGATTCCGGCCGCGTTGAAACAGGCGGGTCTGGCGCAGAACGACCTGAAGTGGATCGAGCTGAACGAAGCGTTTGCCGCGCAGGCGCTGGCGGTGATCCGCGATCTGGACCTGGATGCCAGCGTGATCAACCCGCACGGCGGCGCGATCGCCCTGGGCCATCCGCTGGGCGCGACCGGCGCAATCCGTGCCGCGACGCTGATCCACGGTATGCGCAACCGCGACCAGAAGGGCTACGGCATGGTGACGATGTGCATCGGCACCGGCATGGGCGCTGCGGGTATTCTGGAAGTGCTCTAAGGTCCGTAAGGTTGGTCAATGCACAGGGCTTGGCCAACCTTGTCGGTTACAACGTAAAGACGCCAACAGTTCGTTGGCGTCTTTTTATTGGATACGCCTAGCTTAAGTGGTTGCCGGGTCGAGTCGCGACAGGGTGTCGAACTCGCAATGCACGCAGTCGCCGAAGCGGCGGCTAGGGGCGTGCAGCCGGATCTGGTACGTCTCATCTTGAACCAGCATGATCAGGGTTCGTCCCTCAACGGCGTGGTTCTCCGGTAGCAACAGCCAGTGCTGGCCGGTGTGCGAGTTGGGCTGAGTGATATAGAGGGCACCCACGGGATCGGCTGTGCGGTCGATGGAGCAGAGTGTGACGCCGAGTGGGGAATGGCCGAGCGTTTCGATGCCGACCCGTGTACCTCCTTCCGGTTGGCGTTGCAGACGCCGCACCACGGCCAGAACAGCAGGCTTGTCGTTTTGCAGCACGACCACCAAGAATCCGATCCGCAACCGCTCCAGTGCTCGGCCTAGGTAGAGCAGGCCCATGCCGCTTGAGCTGCTGTCGGTCAGTTTCCAGAGTCCACGCTCGGGGTGGTTATGGTAGTCGGCGTCCTGCAGCTTGACCAGAAGCGCGCTCGGGGCAAAGCCGATGGTCACCGCTACGTCTTCGCTGCGCAGTTCGCGTACCGCCTTGCGCAACGAGACACCGCCATCGTGCGACCAGCGCACGCCGAGCTTGTCGGCCAACTGGCGCCAAGCGTCAGCAGTGAGGCCCAAGCCGATATCAGCGAGGACCGGCGGCAGGCCTTGGTCCAGGCTAAACATGATGTCTGCGAGCGCGACCGACAAAGGCTGTGCCGACCAGTAGCGTCCCGCCTTGCTGGCTGTACCGTGGTGCCACAGCTGGGGAGCATCAGGGGTGTCGAGATCGAGGGCGTAGACTGGCTCATTGAGTTCAGGTTGGCGGCTGAGGGTCAGTGACGTCACCAGAAGCCGCAGCAAGCGATCGACTGCCTGGATCTCGACGCTCTGCATATTGTCCGGATAGGCGAGTGCCAGCATGCTGGCGTTGAGCAACAGTTGCTCGGCACTGACCGATTCAGTGTCGCCTTGGTAGAGTCTCAGTGGCAGGCGTGCAATGCCACTCTCCTCAAGGAAAGCATAGAACCGGTAGGCCTGCTGCCAGACCATGCTGTCAGTCTTGACGTAGCGTTGGGCATTCCAGAATACCAGGCGCGCCTGGTGGTACAGGCCATGCAAGGCGGCCTGTTGGATGCGATCCTCCAGATGGGCCGTTGGCGCTGCCTGATAGAGGCGCAGACAGATCTGATAAGCGTTCGCGATTTCGTGCAGGTAGGCGAGGATGGTCGGCAGCTGGATTTTGTTGCGGCATTCGTCGGTGAGGTATTCTCGGCAAAGCATGCAGTACAACGGATAGGCGCGAGCGTCGACGTAGAGCAGGGTACGGATTCGTTCCTTGAGTGGAATCTGCGTGTCCGCGTTGATTCTGACGATGGCCTTGGTGATTTCGGTCAGGGCATCGAAATAATCGGTCCCCGGCAGATCGCGCAGCAGTTGAGTCGCCGATTGAGCGGTGTTCGAGCGAGACGGCGCATTGCTAAGCAGGGTGCCGATAAACGATTTGAAGTCGAACATACCGTTGGGCGTGCCTTCTAGAAGCAAAACAGGATATTGCGAACACGGCCGAGCCGGTAAAATAAACGGATTGCCGACAGTTTATGACAAAGACGTTCTGAGTGAGCAATTATTTGCAAAAGCCGTTCCTGACATTCTGCCTGATGCTACTGGGCTTGGGCAGTGGCATGTCAGCATGGGGTGCGGGTGACAGCCCTCAGCCCCCACGCATTGGCGTGGTGCTCGGTGGTGGCGGGGCGCGTGGCTTCGCGCACTTGGGTGTGCTGCAGGAGCTGGAGAGGCTGAAAGTCCCGATTTCCTGTATTGCCGGTACCAGTGCCGGCGCACTGATCGGCGGGGCCTACGCTAGTGGGATGTCGCTGGATGAGCTGTCGGCCAAACTCAAGGTCGCCGACTGGGATGGCATGCTATCCGGCAAGCCGGCGCGCGCCGATGTACCCTACGATCGCAAGCGCGACGACTACAAGAACTATTTCGACCTGACCTTCGGCATGCGTGACGGACAGTTCCGCTTGCCTCGCAGCGCGATCAATTCGCAGGAAATAGACCTCTATATCCGCAACTTGGTGCGGGATCGCACCGTCGATTCGTTCGATAAGTTGCCCATCCCGTTCCGTGCTGTCGCTACCGATCTGGTGACCGGCGACGCCGTGGTGTTCGACCGCGGCAGTTTGGCAATGGCCATGCGCTCCAGCATGGCGGTGCCGGGTGTTTTCGACTTGGTGGAAGATCATGGCCGGTTGCTGGTCGACGGCATGCTTGCACGCAATGTGCCGATACAGGATGTCACTACCTGTGCCGACAGGATCATTGTGGTCGACGTTGGCACGCCGATGCTGAAGGCCAACGAGATTAATTCGCTGCTTGACGTGATCTCGCAGACCACCAATATCGCGGTCAACCGTAACGTCCAAGAGCAAATGACCCTGCTCAGGCCGAGCGACATCGTGATCCGCCCCGATCTGAACGACGTGTCGGCATCCGATTTCGCCAATAACCAGGCGATCATCGCGCGCGGGAAGGCGGCGGTGAAACCGTTCGAGAGCCGTCTGCGCGCGTTGTCAGTGTCCGATGCGGAGTATGCGCGCTGGCACGCTCGCCTCCTGCAGGCGCCGGTTCCCGAGGTCGATGAGGTTAAGGTGGCGGCTGGTGCCGGTACGCGCTATGGCAACACCAAGGGTCTAACCAAGATTCTGAATAGCGAGAATGGGCAGCCGCAGACGGTCGATCAGGTCCAGCAAAAGCTGACTGATCTGTTTGCTACCGGGGATTACGATCAGTTGTCGTACAGCCTGGGCAATCACGATGGGCGCAGCGTGATGGCGCTGATGCCACTGGAGCGATCGATCGGGCCTAACTATTTCCGTTTTGGGCTGACCTTGCAGTCTAGCCAGCCGGGCGATGCCAGCTTTGGTGTCCTCGGATCGCATGAATTGACTTGGCTCAATTCGGCCGGTGCGACCTGGCGCAATAACGTCGAGTTTGGCCAGTCGACGCTGTTTAAAAGCGAGCTTTATCAGCCGCTCTGGGCGGGTAGCCCGGTGTTTGTGGCCGGCTCCTACCGGTACGACTCGCAGGTATTGCCGCTGTTCATGCCGGGGCATCAGCATGTGGCTGATCTGGAGTATGACAAGTCGCGCTTCGAGGGGGATGTCGGCTTGGCGTTAGGGCGTTATGGCGAGGCGCGCCTGGGGGTTTACCGTTCGCACGACTGGCTGAAGGTCAAGGTCGGTTCTGACCAGGTACTGATTGGTAGTGTACCGGTGGAGCTGCCAGGTAGCGCTTACACCGAGTCCGGTATCAGGGCCAGTCTGGTCGTCGATCAGTTCGACAACCCGCGCTGGCCGCGGGCGGGCTACTATCTCAACAGTGAAGTCGATGCGTCCTACTACAGCGATAACCAGGCTCAGAGCCGGACGGTATTGTCCACCGCAGAATATGTGAAGACTTTCGGCGACGTCACGTTCCGGCTTACCGGCAAATATCGCGGCAATCTTGCCGGTCCCCGTTTCCAGAGTCAGCCGCAGATGCTCGGCGGCTTCCTGAATCTGTCCGGTTATCAGCAGGACGAGTTGATCGGTGACAAGGTCGCGCTGGCACGCCTGATGGGGTATTGGCGGGTGTCGACACTGCCGTCGGCGATCGGTAGCGGGGTGTATGCTGGGATGTCGCTCGAATCTGGCAAGGTTTGGAACGAGCTGTGGACAGCGCAGAACACCAGTTGGCTGCCAGGAGGAACGCTGTTCCTCGGTGCCGATACCTTGTTGGGGCCGTTCTTCCTTGGCATGGGCTATGCCAAGGGCGGCAGGCTCACTGGCTATATGTATCTCGGTGTCGACTATTGAGTCATTCGGCCAAATGTCATGCAAAACGCCCCGGGATGCCGGGGCGTTGTTGTTTCGTGGTCAATGTTTTGTCAGGCGAACAGGCGCTCCAGCGCCACGCCCGGCTCGGCCTCGCGCATGAACGCTTCGCCTACCAGGAAGGTGTGTACGTTGCTGGTGCGCATCAGACGAACGTCGTCGGCAGTGGCGATGCCGCTCTCGGTCACCACGATGCGCTCGGCGCCGATCTTCGGCAGCAGCTTCAGCGTGGTGGCCAGGCTGACCTCGAAGGTGCGCAAGTTGCGGTTGTTGATGCCGATCAGCGGGGTGGACAGCGTCAGCGCTGTCTCCAGTTCCTCGGCATTGTGCACCTCGACTAGTACCGCCATGCCCAGTTCGTGCGCCAGAGCTTCGAACTCGCGCATCGTGTCGCCCGACAGTGCGGCAGCAATCAGCAGGATGCAGTCGGCGCCCATCGCGCGCGCTTCGTAAATCTGGTACGGGTCGACCATGAAGTCCTTGCGCAGCACCGGCAGGTGGCAGGCTGCACGAGCGGCCTGCAGGTATTCGGGTGCCCCCTGGAAGTAGTCGCGGTCGGTTAGGACAGACAGGCAGGCGGCACCGTGGGCAGCGTAGCTCTTGGCGATCTCTGCCGGTTGAAAGTTTTCACGGATCACGCCCTTGCTCGGGCTGGCTTTCTTGATCTCGGCGATGACGCCGGCCTGGCCCAGTGCGTGTTTGGCGCGTAGGGCGGCGATGAAGTCACGCCGGTCGAGACGGTCTTCGGCGGCGGCGCGCACTTCGGCAAGAGGTCGGCTGGCCAGGGCAGCGGCGACTTCCTGCTGCTTGGTCGCCAGTATGCGGTTGAGAATGTCGGACATAGTTTGGTTTCTCTATGTTGTTATGGTAGGCCAGCGCTAGGCGGCAGCGGCCGAATCGAAGAAGGCTAACAGACGTTGCGGCAACCAGTCGATACGGCCGGGGAAGCTGCCGGTGACGAAGCCGACATGGCCGCCTTCTTCGGGTTGTTCGAGGGTGACGCAGCTGCTCACTTCGGCCCGGGTCGGCAACGCCGACGGCGGCAGAAAGGGGTCGTTGCGTGCGTTCAGAATCAGTGTCGGCACCGTGATCGACGTCAGCAACGGTTTGCTGCTGGCGCGATACCAGTAGTCGTGGCAGTCGCGATAACCGTGCAAGGGGGCGGTGACTAGGTCGTCGAACTCCCGGAATGAGTGGGCGCGCCGCAGGCGCTGGCCGTCGAACAGGTCGGGGTGGCGTCGCAACTGGCTGAAAGCCTTGGGCTTTAGCGTGTTGAGGAACATTCGGGTGTAGAGCAGGCGTCCGAGGCCACGATCAAGCCGGGTGCTGGCAGCGTGAAGGTCAAGAGGCGCCGAAATCACCGCCGCCGCCTGGCAGCGTGCAGAGGCGCGCTGTTCGCCCAAATACTTGGCTAGCATATTGCCGCCCAGCGACACCCCGGCGGCGTACAGCGTCGCATGGCGTTCGGCCAACTTCTGCAATATCCAGGCAACCTCGGCCGAATCGCCAGCATGGTAGGCGCGACGCTGTGTGTTCTCCACCCCGCCGCAGCCGCGAAAATGCGATACCACGCCGTGCCAGCTGCGGCGTTTCACCTCGTGCATCAGCGCCTTGGCGTAATGGCTCTGGCTGCTGCCTTCCAGGCCGTGAAACAGCACCACCAGTGGTGCACCGAGCTGCCCGTCGATGAAGTCGAGCGCGATCATGCCGCCGTCTGCCGTCGGCCACAACTCGCGGCGATACGTCGGCGTGGGTAATTTCAGCGAGAGCGCCGGCCAGATGGTCTGGGCGTTGCCGCCTTTCAGCCAGCGCGGGGCGCGGTACGGGTTCATGCCCGCGGTTTGATCGCCGATTTCGGGCGGAACGCCTTGACGACGGACTCGTCGGTTTCGATATATGGGCCACCGATCAGATCGATGCAGTACGGCACAGCGGCGAAGATGCCGGAGGCCAGCACCTTGCCGTCGGCGTCCTTCAGGCCTTCGAGCGTTTCCTTGATCGCCTTCGGCTGGCCAGGCAGGTTCAGGATCAGCGAATGCTTGCGGATGACGCCAACCTGGCGCGACAGGATTGCGGTCGGTACGAAACGCAGGCTGATCTGGCGCATCTGCTCGCCAAAGCCTGGCATTTCGCGGTCGGCGACCGCGAGCGTCGCCTCGGGAGTGACGTCGCGCGGTGCCGGCCCTGTGCCACCGGTGGTCAGCACCAGATGGCAGCCTTCGATGTCGACCAGCTGTCGCAGCGTTTCCTCGATCACCGGTTGTTCATCCGGGATCAGGCGGGTAATGGTGACGAAGGGGCTGGTCAGTGTAGCGTTGAACCAGTCCTGCAGCGCCGGGATGCCCTGGTCTTGATAGACACCGCTGCTGGCGCGATCGGAAATCGACACCAAGCCGATCTTCAGCGTGTTCATTCCTCGTCCTCGCCGTAGGCTTCTTCATTACGCGGCTTGCCCGGTTCTGGAATCAGGCGCTTGATTTCCTGGAACAGCGCGCGGAAGTTCTTCGGCGGCTTGTTCTCATGTAGTTCCTTGCGGGCATTACGGATCAGTGTGCGCAACTGCTGCACGTCAGCATCCGGGTGCTCGCCGAGAAATTGCTGCAGCGTGGCGTCTTCGGCCATCAGGCGTTCGCGCCAGCGTTCCACGCGGTGCAGCCAGGCATTGTGTTCATTCGATTCGCCACGAAGGATTGCCAGAAACTGGCGGATCGGCTCGGGGTCGACGTCGCGCATCAGCTTGCCGATGTATTGTTCCTGGCGCTTGAGTGCCCCATGAGCGGTGAAGCGCTTGTAGTCGAGCAGGGCGGCGAGCAGATCCTCAGGCAGTTTCATTTTCTTCAGCGTGTCGCTGGACAGCGCCGTCAGCTCGGCGCCGAGCGCTTGCAGGTCGCTCATGTCTTTCTTGCGCTGGGTCTTGCTGACCCATTCATCGCCTGGACTATTCTGATAGGAGTCGGTCATCGTTCGCTGCCTTATATATCAAGACTGGTATGATACCGAAAAAGGCCCGAGCCGTCGGGCCGCTTATTGCGCAAGGAAACCATGACAGCCAACGTTTTCAGCTATTCCCGCGATGCCCTGGAAGGGATTGCCGCCCAGGTGCTCGATCTGGCAACTCGGCAGGGGGCGACCTCCTGCGAGGTGGATGTTTCCGAAGGGCGTGGACAGACCGTGACGGTGCGCCTGGGTGAGGTGGAAACCATCGAATACAACCAGGACAAGGGTGTCGGCGTCACCGTCTACATCGGCCAGCAGAAGGGCCATGCCAGTACCGCCGACTTTTCTGCCGAGGCGCTGGCCGACACCGTGGCCGCCGCAGTCAACATCGCCCGCTACACCGCGGCAGACGATTGTGCGGGCCTCGCGGACCGCGGCCTCTTGGCTACCGAATTCCCGGCGCTCAATCTGTTTTACCCGTGGGATGTCGGTGTCGAGCGCTCGATCGAGCTGGCGCGCCAGTGCGAAGCGGCGGCCCGCGCCGTCGATGCGCGCATCCGCAATTCCGAAGGTGCGACCGTCTCCAGTCAGGATAGCCAGTTCATCTACGCTAACAGCCACGGTTTTATGGCGGGTTTCCCGAGCTCGCGGCATAGCATCTCGGCAGCGGTGATTGCCGAGGCCAATGGAGCGATGCAGCGCGACTACTGGTACAGCCTGGCCCGGCATCCGGACGATCTGGAGCCGGTCGAGCAAGTGGGGCGCATCGCCGGCGAGCGCACAGTGCGACGTCTCGGCGGCCGTCGCGTCAAGACCGGCCGCTATCCGGTGCTGTTCGAGTCGCCGGCGGCTTCGTCGCTGATCGGCCACTTCGTCTCGGCGGTGAGCGGCGGCAGCCTGTATCGCAAATCGAGTTTCCTGCTCGATGCGCTGGGCAAGCCGGTGTTTTCGGCCAATGTCACCCTCGACGAGGACCCCTTCCTGCTTCGTGGCTTCGGCAGCAGTGCGTTCGACAACGAGGGGGTGGCAACCTGCTCGCGCCGCGTCGTAGACCACGGTGTGCTGGAGGGCTATTTCCTCAGCAGCTACTCGGCACGAAAACTTGGTATGAGCACCACTGGCAATGCTGGCGGGCCGCACAATTTGGTGCTGCACAGTACAGGCGAAAGCTTCGATGAGCTGGTAAGACAGATGGGGACTGGCCTGATCGTCACCGAGCTGATGGGGCAGGGGATCAACCTGGTAACCGGCGACTACTCGCGCGGTGCTGCCGGCTTCTGGGTGGAGAACGGTCAAATCGTCTACCCGGTCGAGGAAATCACTATCGCCGGCAATCTGCGAGAAATGTTTGCCTCCATCAGTGCCGTGGCTAACGACGCAATCATGCGTGGGTCGAAAAAAGTCGGTTCGATCTTGATCGATGGCATGACGGTAGCGGGCGACGCATGAGCGCGCCACCCTACTGGCAGCAGGCCTGTGCCGAGCTGGCCAGTAGGGATGCAGTGATGGCCGGATTGATCGAGCGTTTCGGTGGCTCGGTGCTCAAAACACGCGGCGAGCCCTTTGAAACCTTGTTACGTGCCATCGTCGGTCAGCAGATCTCGATGCGAGCCGCGGAGACGATCTGGGGGCGACTAACCGCCTTGCTCAATGATCATTCGCCGGCTGCGGTGCTGGCTGCCGATGAGACGGCTTTGCGAGGGGTGGGCTTGTCTGCCCGCAAGGTCGGCTATGCGCGCGATCTAGCCGCGCATTTTCACGACGGCCGGCTCACGGTCGAGCGGCTGGCGGCTGCTGGCGATGAAGAGGTGCTGGCGGCATTGACTGCGGTGCGCGGCATCGGCCGTTGGACTGCGGAAATGTGTCTGATCTTCAATCTCAGCCGGGCAGATATCTGGCCGGTTGACGACATCGGTGTGCAGCGGGCGCTGGCAGAATTGTATTTCCATGGGGCTAGGCCGAGCCTGGCCGAATGTCGGGAACTCGGCGAGCGTTGGCGGCCGTGGCGCAGCGTGGCCAGTTGGTTTCTGTGGTGTTATCTCGATCCGGTTGAGGTGAATTATTAACGATGGTGTGAACTAATCGCCGTCGTTGTGACTCTACCGCGACGAGCCGACCAGTCGGCTTTCTATCTGGCATACAAAAACAGTATCAAAACAGGGGGTGTTATGTTGTTATCGCGTCCGCGGACGGGATTTTTCCTGATTGCACTCGGCTGTGCTGCCGCGATGGGGTTTGCGCTGTATGCGCAGTATCAGATGGGGTTAGAGCCGTGTCCGATGTGCATCATGCAGCGAGTGGCGGTGATCGTCGTAGGCCTGCTCGCATTGATCGCGGCATTGGTCAATCCGAAGGATTGGGGGATAAAGTTCTCGGCGTTGTTGGTTACGCTGGCCGCGTTGACCGGTGGTGGTGTGGCGGCTCGCCAGGTGTGGTTACAGCACCTGCCCGCTGACCAGGTGCCGGCCTGTGGCCCGGGTCTCGACTATATGCTCGAGACGATGCCGATGGCCGACGTGCTGGCCAAGGTGTTTCACGGTAGTGGTGAATGCGCGAGGGTGGACTGGACCTTCCTCGGTCAGTCGATGCCGTTCTGGAGTGGAGTGTTCTTCATCGGTGTGATCGTGTTCACCTGGGGGCTCGTCGCGTCCCGGCGTCGTTGATCGACGGTTCTCGCCTGCTGTCCGATATTTAATCAAGCGCCCCCGGGCGCTTTTTGCCGGGCTTCGGATGGCGGCTGGAGGGGCGGGGGGGGGGCGCGCGCGGGGGGGCGAGCCTTTTCAGATGGTTTTGATGGTGATTCTGTGAGTCTCGCGTTTTGCTGCGCTCGGGTGAGCTTGTGCTGGAATGGGGGGGTACGGTTATCTGACCGATCGGTCCATTGGATCTTGTGCGGGACTTGATGGTGTAGGTGCTCCGTGGTGTGGCGGGCCTTTCTAGTGTCGTGGCCGGTAGGGAAGGAGGGGGAAATGCAAAAAGCACCCTTTCGGGTGCTTTTTGGTGTTGGCGGAGTGGACGGGACTCGAACCCGCGACCCCCGGCGTGACAGGCCGGTATTCTAACCAACTGAACTACCACTCCAGCAACTGGTGGGCGGTACTGGACTCGAACCAGCGACCCCTGCCGTGTGAAGGCAGTGCTCTACCAACTGAGACTAACCGCCCAGATGCTCTTGGACACTACATTATATGTTGGCGGAGTGGACGGGACTCGAACCCGCGACCCCCGGCGTGACAGGCCGGTATTCTAACCAACTGAACTACCACTCCACACAAACTTTGGTGGGCGTTGACGGAGTCGAACCGCCGACATTCTGCTTGTAAGGCAGACGCTCTACCAACTGAGCTAAACGCCCTGCAACTGCTGTGTTTCTCGCTGTTTTCGTGTTGCGTTTCAGCGAGGAAGCGGATTAAAACATAACCCTGACGGGCGTGCAAGCGTTTTTCCAAAAAAAATAAACGATCGTCTGTTTCGGCTTCTATGTCATGGCAGAGCGTCTTGTCGGACAGGCGTGACGCCCCCGGTTTCACTCATGTATGATTGACCGATTTTCTCACGCGGATGATGTAACCAATGAAGCCGACTTTTCTCGATTTTGAGCAGCCGATTGCCGAGCTCGAGAACAAAATAGAAGAGCTGCGATTTGTACAGGATGATTCGGTACTCGATATCTCCGAAGAGATCGCTCGTCTGCAGAAAAAAAGCCAGGAATTGACCAAGGCGGTGTATAGCAAGCTAACGCCGTCGCAGATCTCGCAGGTGTCTCGTCACCCGCAACGACCTTATACGCTCGACTACATCGCGAACCTCTTCACCGACTTTGAAGAGCTGCATGGTGACCGCGCGTTCGCGGATGACGCTGCGATCGTTGGCGGTCTGGCGCGCTTTAACGGCCAGAGTGTGATGGTGATCGGCCATCAGAAGGCGCGCGATACCAAGGAAAAGATTCGCCGTAACTTCGGCATGCCGCGTCCCGAGGGCTACCGCAAGGCGCTGCGGCTGATGAAGTTGGCCGAAAAATTCGGCGTGCCGGTGATCACCTTCATCGACACCCCGGGGGCCTACCCCGGTATCGGCGCCGAGGAGCGTGGTCAGTCGGAGGCGATCGGTCGCAATCTGTATGAGATGACCCGCCTGCGCGTGCCGGTGATCTGCACCGTGATCGGCGAGGGCGGTTCCGGCGGCGCGCTGGCGATCGCTGTCGGCGACGTGCTGAATATGCTGCAGTATTCGACCTATTCGGTGATCTCGCCGGAAGGTTGCGCTTCGATTCTGTGGAAGACGGCCGAACGTGCATCCGACGCGGCCGAGGCGCTAGGAATCACCGCAAGCCGGTTGAAGACGCTGGGCTTGGTCGACCGTGTGGTCAACGAGCCCTTGGGTGGCGCTCATCGCGATCACGGCCAGATGATGGTGGCGCTAAAGCGCGTGCTGCAAGAAGAGCTGAAAGAGATGGCCGGCAAGTCGATTGACGAATTGCTGAAGCAACGCATGGAGCGCTTGATGAGCTATGGTCGCTTCAAGGAAGAAAGTGCTTAAGTCCGGAATGTAGTCAGCACTATTCACCTCTCCCGAGGTTAAATTTTCGGCTAGGGGTGGATGGACCCATATGGCGCCCCGACTATCGAGAACACCTCGGTAGTCGGGGCGCTTTTGCGTCCAGGACCTTGTTTTTCGGCCGCCCGCAAGATAGTCGGATGTGCTCTTTGTTGATTGCGTGTTTTTGCAACTTAATGATTGTTAACGATATTTTTTGGTGTTTTCTGGCTGTGTCGGGTTGCCAAGATAGACTTAAAGTAAGGCTTAGTGTTGTTTAGGCTAAGGAGGTTAATCATGAGTGGCTCGATGAAAAGTCTTGCATTAGCAATGTCGTTGGTCGCGTTGATGACCGGCTGTGCGGGGATGTCTCGACAGGATAGAAACACGGTGGTCGGCGCGGGTGCCGGGGCTGTTATCGGGAACGTGTTGACTGGCGGTGATGCGATCGGCACGGTCGGTGGGGCTGCTGTCGGTGGTGTGATTGGTCACCACGTTCATTAAGTAAGCTTTAACAGTAGTGGTGGCCAAGTGCCATACGGGTAGAAAAAGTGGCCCCGCGTCGTGAGGGTTGCGATATGCGTTGATTGGCTATTTCGCCGTGGCGCAGTCTAGGCTTAGGTCTAGTGCACTTTGTGGAAGATGCGCCATGAACAATGCCCATGTGATCGCGGCATCACACATCATTGCCGCGCAGATCGGTTCGCACGAGCTTGATCCGGCGGTGATCGCTCGACGGGTGGTCGAACTGGCCGGCAAGATCAGTGAAGAATGCGCCAAGCTAGACGAGCAGCATGGTGAGGAAACCCAAACAATGGTAATGGAGATGTATCGCAGTCTTGATGCTTAGTCTTTTTGGGTTGGTGGATTCTCGGTGCTGTCTGCCCATTTCGTCAGTATTTGGATAACGCAAAGGGCCTCTCTTTTCCAATGCCGGGATAGGTAGGGCGAGGCTCCCCAAAGAGATGTTTAGTCCCGGCATTTGATGGGCCGGATCGATGCTGAATCGGTCAGGCACTGAGTCCGCATTTGCAGAGGTACTCATAGGGTGTCAGCCCCTTGAGCGTTTTCAGGTGGCGGGCAAAGTTGTAGGCGTCAATGAAGTCCTGCAAGTGCTCTCGGAGTTGATCGTGGCTGTCGTGGTGGTGGTGCCTGGCAATGGCTTCCTTGATGGTGCGGTTCATGCGCTCGACCTGCCCATTCGTCTAGGGATGATTGGGTTGGGTCGTCCGATGCTCGATACCGTTGCGCATGCAGGAGCGAGTGAACAGGTGCATGCGCAATCTGGCAGTTGGACCCTTCCTGCGCGAGGGAAGATCACCGAACTGGATTCCGTTGTCGGTCAGTACCGTGTGGATCTTGTAGGGTACTGCGCAGATCAGTGCCTTCAGGAGCGCGGTGGCTATCGCGACCGTGGCGCGTTCTTTCAGGTGCACGAAGGCGAACTTAGACGTGCGATCGATGGTCACGAAAGGATAAGGCTTGCCCTGCGCCGTATGCGCCTCGGAGATGTCGATGTGAAAGTAGTCAATTGGGTAACGTTTGAACGCCTTGCGAGCCGGTTTAGCGCCCTCGACCTGCGGCAGCCGGCTGATTCCATACCTCTACAAGCACCGGTGCAGTGATGGGCGCGTCGGATGGGCAATAGAAGGCTGCAGCGCATACAGGTAGTCGGGCATGTGTGTCTGCGAAAGGCTACGATGTGCGCCTCTTTTCGGGGGGGGGGCAGAATGGTCGATTCCGGTTGTCTTGAGCTGGTCCGATGATCGGTGGTGGGCAGACGCTGCTTCCACTTGGCGACAGTCTTCTGATTAATCCCGTAGTGCTTGGCCAGAACCCTCAGGCTCTCTTGACTATTTGGTATTGCTCGACGAACTGCTTCTGTCGTAGTGGTGCGGCTGTGAAGAATCTGCCCCATAGTGCTTCCTTCCCTTTGGTGGGAAAGTATGCGCCATCAAAATCTGGGGCCAAGTATCTTAACAAGGTGCGGATGTTTCGGCGGTGGAGTAACGATACGGGGAGTGATCTCTTGTCAGAGTGACAGGCTGCCGCCGCGGGCATGGGCTTTCAGGCCGGTCAGCCAAGCCGAGCTCAGCCCAAGCAGGGTGCCGGCCAGCACGTCCAGTGCGACATGCTGTTTGACCGCCATGGTGGAGTAGGCGATGGCCACACACCAGACGATGTTGGCCCATTCGATGCTATGGCCAAATTGCAGTGCCCGGATGCGCCAGTGCAGCCACAGCGAGGAAAATACCGCGGTTGCCACATGCAGAGAAGGAAAGGCATTGCCTGCGGTATCGACGTTTTTCAGAAAGGCCACGCCTGGGTATTGCTTCCAGTCTATATCGGCTGGCGCGATGGCATTGGGCCAGAAATAGAAAATCGCTAGCCCGATCAAGCAGGGCAGGGCAACCCGAAAACCGTAATCGACAATTTCCCGTCGGGTCTGCATCAATACCGCCGGCAGCGAAACATAGCACCACAACGACAGGTAAATCGGCAGTGCCCACGGCTGGAATCCGACCAGCTCGTCCAGTCGCGTGACGGGAATGATGGTGACCTGGGAGGCGGGGTGTCGGAGCAGATAGACATAAGCGACAAAAAACGCCATGGTAAAACCCATGGTGCCGAACATTTTGAACCAGAAATGGGTCAGTACGATGTTCAAGATTCCGGTTTGGCTCACCGGGTGGTTGCTTGTCACACCCTCGTTCAAAACGACTCCTCAGCTATGCCAGGCTTGGCGCGTTGGCATGCCGGCATGCAGACTGTTATACTCCGATATCATTTTTTTGCCCTGATGTATTGACTATATCCACGTCAAGCCAGGGGCGTGAATATATCGTTCGGCAACCATTCGATTTGCATGGCGATGATACAAAAACTGTATGGCATTGTCGATTGCCTGCTATTCCCTTCAATTTAAGCCCCCCGCTATTGCAAGTCATGGAGCGACAAAAACCTGCACATATCGAGCTGGATCTGGCACTGAAGCGTGAAGTTGCCGGATCGATTGGCGCCACGCTGAATCTTGACGTCGCCGGGCATCGAAGCAAATGACTGGACTCTGGAGCAAATTGCGCTTGGTTTTGCTGGTGGCGGTGGGGGCGGGGTATCTGATCCTGGACTATATGGCGTCTTCTTCCAGTCAGCCACCGGTCTACGCAGTGCTGATCGGTGCCATTCCCCTGACTACCGGGGTGGTCGCCGCCTGCTGGAATTCGTCCTTTCGCTGGCCCGCCATGCTGCTGTGTCTGGGGGGGCTGGTGGCGATTGCGCTGAATTTCGACCGGCTGCTGACGCATGCCGCCTGGCTGTATTTCTTCCAGTACGTCGGCATCATGATCGGCCTAGGCATCATGTTCGGCAGTACGCTGGGGAGTCACGAGGGCGCACTGTGCTCGCGCATTGCCCGCACTGCCGTTGCTGAGCCGCTGGATGCGCACTATCTGCACTACACCTGGAAGGTCACGCTGGCGTGGACTCTCTACTTCGCCGCCAGTGCTCTCGTGTCGCTACTGCTGTTTGCTTTCGCCCCGTTAGCCTGGTGGGCACTGTTTGCCTCCCTGCTCACCCCGGTGTCATTGGGGCTGATGTTCGGCGGCGAATACCTGATCCGCCTACGTGCGCTGCCGGGCCAGCCGCACTTCAGCATCGCCCAGACCATTCGGGCCTATCGCCAATACACACAGTCCCGGGATGCCGCCGAATAGCCCCAGGCCACCGATCTTGATTCACGCCGTTCCATGACCCTGATACCGCTGCTTCCCGACGCCGACCGCCATGCCCCTTTTGCCTTTCGTCATGGCAAGGCGATCGATCGGGAGACTTTTCACGCCCAGGTAATGACGCTGGCTGCCACGCTGCCGGAAGGGCAGCGGGTGATGAATCTGTGCGCTGACCGCTACTGGTTTGCGGTGGCGCTGTTTGCCGCCATTGCCCGCGGCATGCTGACCGTATTGCCCAGCTCGGCCGCCCCCGAGCATATCGCCATGGTGGCGGCCGAGCAGCCGGGCCTGCTGGTGCTGGGCGATCAGGCGTCCTGTCCGGTAGAAGGCTTGCCGTATTTCCGGGTCGATGCCCTGCCACCGGAGGGGCCATCAACGGTGGCTAACATGCCGCTGGTTGCGTTCGATCAGCGCATTGCCTGTATGTACACCTCCGGCTCCACTGGCACGCCGATGCCGCATTTCAAGACCTTCGGTCGCCTACGGCAGGCCGTCCTGGCCGGGGCGGGACGGGTGTGGGCGGCGGCCGGAGCACCATGCTCGGTGGTGGGCACGGTGCCGATCCGTCATATGTACGGACTGGAAGCCAGTGTGCTGCTGCCCATTTTCGGCGGCGGCCGTATGTCTACGCAGATTCCCTTCTTCCCGGCGGACATTGCAGCCAGCCTGGCGGGGATGCCCGCCCCGCGTCTGCTGGTGATCACGCCCTTCCACCTGCGCAAGTTGCTGGAGGCGGACATCGCCTTGCCGGACATCGCCGTCATCCTGTCGGCGACCGCACCGCTATCGGCAGAACTGGCCGTGCAGGCCCGGCAGCAGTTGGGCTGCCCGGTAGTGGAAATCTACGGCTCCACCGAAACCGGACAGGTTGCTACCCGCGAGACGGACAAGGAAAGCAATTGGCTGACCTTGCCTGGTATCACGCTGGAAGAGCGAGGCCAGGAGCTTTGGGCGGTGGGAGAGGTGTACGAAACGCCGCAGATGCTTAACGACACCATCGAGCTGTTCAGCCCACAGGTGTTCCGCCTGGTCGATCGCAAGGCCAACATAATCAACGTCGCTGGCAAGCGCAGCTCGCTGTCCTTCCTTAATGCCACGCTGACCAGCCTGCCCGGCGTGGTGGACGGCGTATTCTGCGTGCCGGAGCGCAACGGCAACGGCGAGGTGGAACGCCTGGCTGCCTTCGTGGTCGCACCGGGGCTGGAGCGCGCGCAAATTCTAGCCGGCTTGCGCCAGCACGTGGACGCGGTGTTTCTGCCGCGCCACGTGGTGTTCGTCGAGGCGCTGCCGCGCGACGGCAATGGCAAACTGCTGGCCCGCACCCTGCAGGAGCTGGTCGCGCAACACATTCTTCAGCGGAACTAAACATGCAGCAGTTGCCTCTCCCTGTCGCCGCCGACCACTCCGCCTATCTCGGGCATTTCCCGAGCAGCCCGGTCCTGCCTGAGGTAGTGCTGCTTGACCACGCCGCACTGGCCATCGAGGATGCCTGCCGGCTGAGGCTGGATGATTTGCTGCCAGCCAAGTTTCATCGCCCGGTTGGCCTGGGGCAGGCGCTACGGCTGGAGTTTCGGCACGATCAATTTGGCGTGACCTTTGCCATCTTCCATCAACAGGACAAGGTGGCGGATGGCAAATTTGCCATAGCCAAGGAGCAGGCAGCGTGAGAGAACCGGTTGCAGAAATACCGGTTTGGATGCAGCAGAAGGAACGCGGCAACCGCTTCTGGCTACGCATCATGACCACGTTGTCCTGCCTGCTGGGGCGACGTTGTGCCCGGCTGGTGCTGTACGGCATTGCCGTCTATTTCCTGTTGTTCGGCGGCAGGGCACGCACCGCGTCGCGCGACTATCTGGCCCGCTGTCTGGGTCGTCCGCCACGCTGGCGCGAGCGATACCGACATGTGCTGAGCTTTGCCTCCACCATTCACGACCGGGTCTACCTACTGCGAGACCGTTTCGACGATTTTCGCATCGACCTGTCCGGTGCCGAGGCGTTGCATCTCCATTACGACAGCGGTCAGGGGCTATTGCTGTTCGGCGCTCACCTCGGCAGTTTCGAGGTATTGCGCGCAATGGCGCGCAACCGCCCGGGTTTGCAGATGAGCATGGCGATGTACCCGGAAAATGCCCGTCAGATCAACGAAGCCTTGCAGGCCATCAACCCCCAGGTCCGGCAGGACATCATCGCGTTGGGGACGATGGATGCCATGTTGACCGTACATCGCCGACTGGAGGAGGGGGCGCTGGTCGGCGTCCTGGCCGACCGCGCCTCCGGGCCGGACCAGTATCTGAGCCGCCCCTTGCTGGGCGCGCCGGCGCGCTTTCCCAGTGGCCCGTTCCGAATGGCGGCCATGCTGAAGCATCCGGTGTACTTCATGGCCGGCATCTACCTAGGCGGCAATCGCTACCGCGTGCATTTCGAACTGCTGGAGGATTTTTCCGCCACCTCCCGGCAGGGCCGGGAGCAGGCGATGGCCGCGCTGCTCGATAAATATGTGGTGGCACTGGAGCGTCATTGCCGTGCCCATCCGTTCAACTGGTTCAATTTTTACGATTTTTGGGATGAAAGCTAGACAGATCATGCGTGCACCTATCATAAGCAAGACGTTGGCCGGTCTGGCCGTGTTACTGGCTGCCGGCCTTTGCCAGGCGGCGGAATTGAGTGTGGCGGATCTGATGCAGATGCTGGGCCAGAAAAAATCCGGCACGGCCACCTTTGTCGAGAAAAAATACATCGCCATGCTGAAGCAGCCGCTGGAGTCTTCCGGTGAGCTGGCCTTCACCGCACCCGACCGCCTGGAAAAGCGCACGCTCAAGCCCAAGCCGGAGTCGGTAGTGCTGGAGGGCAGCAAGTTGATGCTGGAGCGCAGCGATGGCCGAAGAATGACAGTGGCTCTGTCCGACCGTCCCGAAGTGGCGGCCTTTGTCGAAAGCATCCGCGCCACCCTCTCCGGTGATCGTGGCGCTCTGGAGCGCTTCTATACCGTGGCCCTGAGTGGTGCCGCTGAGAAGTGGCAGATGAACCTGACGCCGATCCAGCCGCGCATGCAGAAGGTGGTCAGCCAGATCCGCATCGCCGGCAGTCAGGCCCAGGTCCGGACCATCGAATTCCAGCAGGCCGATGGTGACCGTTCGGAAATGGTCATTACCAGTACCAGCGCCAAATGAAGTCACGCCACAACAAGCTGGCACTGTTTGTCTGGCTGGCGGTCATGCTGGCCTCGGTGCTGGTGATCGCTCAGACCCGCTTTGTCGCCGATCTGTCGGCCTTCATGCCCAAGGTGCCGAGCGCGCGCCAGCAGATGCTGATCGACCAGCTACGCGACGGTGCCATCGCCCGCATCGTGCTGGTGGGCATCGAAGGCGGCGACGAGGCCGAGCGTGGCCGGCTGTCGCGCCTGCTGGTGAGCCGGCTGGCGCACAATCCGCGTTTCACTTCGGTGCAGAACGGCGATAGTAAGACGCAGCAGCGCGACCAGCTGTATTTCTTCAACAACCGTTACCTGCTGAGCCCGGCGGTCACGCCGGAGCGCTTCAGCGTCGCTGGTCTGCGCACCGCCATCCAAGACACGCTGGACGCGATGTCCGGCGACGTCGGCCTGGTCGTGAAGAAGATCCTGCCGCGCGATCCGACCGGCGAAACCCTGCAGATCGTCGACCAGTTCATCGGCGAGAGCCAGCCGCGCAGCAGCAATGACATCTGGGTGTCGCGCGACGGCAAGCGCGCCGTGCTACTGCTGCAGTTGGCCGAGTCGGGCCTGAACACCGACGCCCAGGCGACGGCGCTGGACGATGTGCGCCAGGCCTTTGCCAGCCTGCCGCAACGGCATGCCGATACCCGGCTGGTGATGAGCGGCACCAGCGTGATGTCGGTGGCGTCGCGCGATACCATCAAGAGCGAGGTGGAACGGCTGGCTACGCTCGGCACCGTGCTGGTGGTGGCGCTGCTACTCTTGGTCTACCGCTCGCTGCCGTTGTTGCTGCTCGGACTGATTCCGGTGGTGTCCGGCGCCTTGGTTGGCATCGCCAGCGTCAGCCTGGGCTTCGGCCATGTGCACGGCCTGACGCTGGGCTTCGGCACCACGCTGATCGGCGAGGCGGTCGACTATTCGATCTATCTGTTCATCCAGCGGGCTGGGGGTAACGAACCCGGTCATTTCTGGCGCACCATCCGGCTGGGGGTGCTCACCTCGATCACGGGCTTTGCCGCGCTGATGTGCTCCAGCTTCCCCGGCCTGTCCCAGCTGGGGCTGTATTCCATCAGCGGCCTGGTCACGGCAGCGCTGGTGACCCGCTACATCCTGCCGGGGCTGATGCCGGCACGGCTCAACCTGCGCGATTTGAGCGGCCCCGGCCTGATGCTGCAAAAGGGCTTGGACTTCCTTACCCGCATGCGCTGGGTGATGGCTGTAGTTCTGCTGGCAGCGGTGGCGGTACTGGTGTTCCATCAGCAGGACATCTGGAGTCGCCAGCTGAATGCGCTCAGCTCCATTTCCAAGGGGCAGAACAAGCTGGATGCCGAGCTGCGGGGAGACCTAGGCGGCAATGACATGCGCTATGTCGCCAGCTTCAGTGCGCCGGATCAGGAAAGCGCGCTGCAGCTGGCCGAACGGAGCCGCCGCGTGTTGCAGGATCTGGTCCGCCAGCGCGTGATCGGTGGCTTCCACACTCCGGACGAGCTGCTGCCCAGCCAAGCGAGCCAGCGTGCGCGTCAGGCTGCGCTGCCGACTGTAGTCGAGGCGAGGCAGCGCTTGGTTCAGGCGTTGGATGGCATGCCGCTGCAGGCGGACCGCTTGGAGGATTTCCTGGCAGATGTCGTGCGCAGCCGCGCTCAGCCGCTGTTGAGCCGGCAAAGCCTGCAGGGCAGTGCGGCCAACGTGCTGCTGGATTCCATGCTGATCAAGCGCCCCAATGGCTATCTGGTGCTGATGCCACTACAACCCATCGGCGAGGGGGCGAAGGGCGGCGAGATCGCGTTGGACAAGGTGAGGGCGACGCTGGAGCGGCAGCAGCTGGGGCAGGTAACGGTAATCGACCTGCTAGAGGAAACCACAGCCATCTTCGACAGCTATACCCACGAGGCACTGGTGTTCTCTTCGCTGGGCAGTCTGGCCATCCTGTTGCTGCTGGGTTTTACCTGCGGCTGGATGCAGGCGGTGCGAGTCACCATTCCGCTGGGCTGCGCCGTGCTGTGCGTAGTGGCCATTTTCGATGCCTGCGGCATCCAGCTGACCATATTGCACTTGGTAGGGCTGCTGTTGGTGGTGGCTATAGGCTCCAACTACGCGCTGTTTTTTGCCAACAAGCAGCAACTGGGCAGCGAGGCGGAGCAGCGCCAGGTGGAGGTGTCGCTGGTGGTGGCCAACCTGGCGACGGTCACCAGCTTTGGTCTGCTGGGGACGTCCAGCGTGCCGGTGTTGTCCTTCATCGGCAGCACCGTGGCGATCGGCGCTTTGCTGGCACTGGTGTTTTCCGCGATGATGGCGAGGATTCATCCCCGCGCACACCATTCTTGAGTACAGGCAACCGGCGCAGCAGGCGGATTGCCTGCTGCGCCGGTCAGGCCAGTTCCGGCCAGCTCGGGCTTAACCAGCCAAGCTGGCGACCTGCAACTGCGTGCGCGGCGCATAGGCCAGCGCGATTTCCAGCTTGGCCACTTCCAGATCCGCTATCTTCACCTGGGCATTGATCTGCACCAGCAATGGCGCCATCTGGCGGCACTGGATGAAGAATTCTACATCTTGGTCCGGCAACACCGGCTGCTTGAACCAACAATTGCGCACCGCCGCCAGCATGCCGACAGAATCCTGCGGCAGCGTTTTGACATAAGGGTCGCCGACCAACAGGCCGGCGCCGGCAAGCTGTGCCATCGACTCGATCAGCATCACCCCCGGCACGATGGGCATGCCGGGGAAGTGGCCCTGGATCACTGCATTATCACGCGGCCAACTCGCTAGGCCATGAAACCGATGCGGCCCCTCGATGGTGAGCTGCCGGCAGACAAAGATGGCCCCACGGTGCGGCAATACCTGCTCGATATCACTGCGCTGCAGCTGGATCGGGTACTGGTAGCCGTTGTCGCTCATGCGGGGTACCGCCGTGCCACCAGCGAAACGTTGCTGCCGCCGAAGGCAAAGGAGTTGGACATGATGGCGCGGACGTCGCAGCCGTGGCGCGCAGTCTGCGGGATGAAATCCAGATCGCAGCGTGGATCGGCCTGTTCCAGGGTAGCGGTGGGGGGCAGTGAGCCGCTGTTCATCGCCATCACGCTGAGCGCGAACTCAAGGATGCCGCTGGCGCCGATCAGGTGGCCGTGCATCGCCTTGGTGGAGCTGATGGCCAACCGGCCGGCTGCCGCGCCAAACACGCCGCGGATGGACTCGGTTTCGGTGACATCGCCAGCATCGGTCGCCGTGCCGTGGGCGTTCAGGTACTGGATGTCCTCCGCACGCAACCCAGCATCGTCCAGCGCCTGCTGCATGGCGTTGATCTGCTCGGCACTTGAAGGAGCAGTCAGGTGGGCGGCATCACTGCTGCTGCCATAGCCGCACAGCTCGGCCAGTGCGCTCTGGCCGCGAGCGACAGCACGGGTCTCGCTTTCCAGCACGATGGCGGCACCGCCTTCGCCCAGCACGAAACCGCTGCGGTCCTGCGAGAAAGGGCGGCAGCTGCGCGACGGGTCCGCAGCATGCGGCTTGGCCATCACGCGCAGCGCATTCCAAGCCATCAGGGCGCCTGGGGTCAGCATGGCTTCGCAACCTACCACCACAGCGGCATCCAGGTAGCCATCTCGGATGGCGCGGAAGGCTTCGCCGATGGCGATGGCCGAAGAGGCACAAGCGACAGAATAGGTCTGGCTAGGGCCGTGCAGACCATAACCCATGGAAATGGCGGCCGCTGGCGCGTTGGCCATCATCCGTGGCACAGACAGCGGGTGCACCACGACGGGGTTGCGCTTGCCATCGCTTTGCACGGCGGATTGGAAGCGCTCGTACAAGCCGTCCACGGTATGGGCGCCGCCGAAGCCGATGCCGACGTAAACGCCGAAGCGGCGAGAGTCGGCAGGGGCGGGCGCAAGATTAGCGGCAGCCATCGCCTCATTAGCTGCCACTAGGGCAAACTGACTGGCGCGGTCCAGGCCGGCGTGCTTGCCTCCCAGCAGGCTGGCCGGGTCGGCGGCGGCCTGAGCCAGTAGCACATTGGGCAGCCATTTGGCGATATCGGGCGTCGCGGCGCCAGCAGCGCAATGCCCGGCCAGTGCCTGGGCGAAGCTGGCGGGCAGGTCGGCTCCAAGCGGGCTGATCGCGCCCATGCCAGTAATCAGGACTTTGGCCAATTTATTTGCTCTTTTCGAGGCTGAATTCCGGCAATTCGCCGTTGTTGTGCTCTTGAATGGCAGCTTCGATGTCGGCCAGCATTTCCCGGAAGCTCATCTTCGGGTAGCGGGTAGGGTCCTGCAGTTGGAAACCGCAGCGGTCCTCGATCTCGAATAGCATCTCTACCATATCCAGCGAGTCGAGGTTCAGAGCGGATACTTGCAGCGCCGGATCTTCAAACAGGGCGGGATCCGTGCCCTTGGTGTTGACGAGGTAGTTTTTGATGATTTGTTCAAGCATGAGCGTTCAATCCAAAACGTGGCGCGCACCAAAAACTCATAATTGTATAGTAAAAATATGGTGTATGCATTGTCCGCACCCCGATTCCGCAAGCGTTATGACAGCGAGCCCGCGCCGCAATGACAAGCCTCAACACTCTCCTGTAACTATCCCGAAATCTGGCCTGTCGGAACGATTCGGCATGGCGTCCTTTAGTATTTCCGTTGACTGACCGGGCCATGCCCGGCAAGGAATTCTGGGCCCATGGGCAGGGCGTTGAGATCGCATGAGTTTGCAGCAGTTCTGCGAAGCGTCAATTAGGCTGCCCCTAGCGCTGATTGAGGCGGTTGCCATTACCGTGCATTCTTGACCGTCAGGCTGGCTATCGGCTAAGTTCTGCAAAAATCAAACAGCATCCCTCACCGGGGTGAATATTCAGTTCAGTTAAGTCCGCCATGCCTATCCCTTCTACGACACACGGAGTGCTCACTCCCAGCTACAGCCCCAAGGTTTTGGGCATGGTACGCGCGACTCGTGCGCAATGGAGTCAGCCGTGGGCGCTCATAGACTGCAGCAACGATGGTTCGAAACAGATGGCTACCGGAGCCGGAAGCCTGCGGGCACTTGTGCAGTCGGGAAGAGCGGCCTGATCGATGTCCGCCCCTGTCATGATGTTCCATCTGCTGCTGGAGCGGCTGTCTTCTTCCATGTTGGCACGCGTACCGGAACCTCAAGCGCTGATGGAGGATGCCGAACAGACCCGTGCCTTCATGCTGAGTAGCCGCAGCAACGGCGTTCTTAACTACATCCATTTCTTCCACGCCGTCATGTCGCTGCCGGTGATCCGACCTGGCGACGTGGTGCTGGATCTGGCCTGCGGCCCGGCCAGCCAATTGCTACAGATTGCCCGGTTGCATCCGGATGCCCACTTTATCGGGGTGGATGCCTCGACCGCCATGCTGGCACTGGCTCGAGAAAACCTGGCAGAGGCCGGCTTGCCCAATGTCAGTCTGCAGCTGGGCGATATAAGCCGTCTCGCTGGCTTTGCCGATGCCTCCATCGACTGCGTGCTGTGCACCATGTCACTGCATCATCTGCCGGATACCGACATGCTGGGGCTGGCCATGCGGCAGATCCGCCGCGTGCTGCGCGAGGATGGCGGAGTCTATCTGGCCGATTTTGGCCGGCTCAAGCGCCGGGCCACCCAACATTTCTTTGCCCACGACCGCATCGAAATGCAGTCCGAGCTGTTCACTGTCGACTTCCTCAATTCGCTACGCGCAGCATTCAGCCAGACAGAGCTGCAGCAGTCTGTTGCGCTGCTGGGGCGTGAGCTGCATGTCTATCGGACTGCGTTGGCTCCTTTCATGCTGTTGTTCCGCAGCATGGCGCGCCGCCAAGTTGATGCGACGCTGGAACAGCGGGTGCATGATGGTTATGGCCGGCTAAATGCGGGAGAACAGCGCGACTTCAACAACCTGACACGTTGGTTCCGCCCCGGAGGTCTGAGCCTGCCCTCCAGTCTGTACTGAGGCCTGCAGGGAGGGGTATGTCCGCCGGTTGTACCATCCGCAGGTGTGGCTGTGCATTACCGGCCATGAGATGGGTGAGTGAGAGGAATAGATGGAAATGCAAAACGGGCTTAAAGGCCCGTCTGCATTAGATTGCTTGGGGAAGTGGTGGCCACTGTGATTGAGTTGCAAGAGGGCGCTGTGACGGAGTTGCTCTCAACTTCACATTGTGACGGGTTCTGTGCAGAACGCCTCCGCTCGGCAACTCGATGCAGCCTCCTGTAGGCTGGCCGGATGAATAAGCTGCAGTCCACCAAGTACCGCCCGACCAACTGGAAGAGCTACAACGACGTGCTCAAGTGCCGAGCCTCATTGATGATCTGGTTGGACAAGGGGCAGGGTCAGACCAAGGGCAAACCGGGCCGACCGAGGTCTTTCAGCGATGCCGCGATCCAGCTCTGCCCCACCATGCTTGGAACGCCGACGACGGTGCGCGTGGCATAAGAGCGGTTAACAATACCCCCTTGGCGTTGTTATGCGGCCTTGCCGTACTACTTGACTGTCTGCGGCCGCACGCCTAGCCAAGACCGCTTCGCTGAGTTTCGTTAGTGGCTCTAAATCCGTCCGGGGACCGGGGAAGCTCGCCTTGCTTCAGTGTTTTGCAACACGCCTGTTCGGACCGCCAGTGGTTCTAGGGCGGTTCAATCCTAGGGTAGGACACCTATCGAAGTTGGGACGGCCCAACGGCCCTCTATACCCAGCGCCCCAATAGCGCTGACTGAAAGCCGCTTCTCACGACCTGCGAAGTATAAGCCATGACGGGGTCTCGGTCGTCGGTAACATCTTCAGATACACGCTCTCATACCTGTGCGGCACGAAGCCACATGGAATCGTGCCAGCACAGATAGGCTAGTCGGAACGGCTTCAGGAGCGTTCCGACTGTACAGACACTGCGGTGGTGGTACTGCCTATGTTTGTTCTGCTGATGTGGAACTCCGTTCGGATTAACTCTTGACGAAGGTCAAACTGTACTCTGCATCGGCGTCGATTTTTGTGCACTCCTCAGCTTTTCCTTTGCTTTTAACCTCTTGCTAACCCAAAACGCCGCAGAGCAGAGCCCGATTCCCGGGTGCTTGCAGACGCGCAGATCATGGAAGCAAGGTCATGGACAAGTCGAACGCCCCCGGCAAAATTGAGCCGTACCATCACCCAGCCGCAGGCTGGGGGGCCCTGAAGTATGTTGCGATCAATCTGATCAAGGAACGTGTTGCGGGTGGCAGTTACCGCACGCTATTCAAGCAGAACCAGCCCGATGGGTTTGACTGTCCCGGTTGTGCCTGGCCGGATCGCCAGCACGCCTCCACGTTCGAATTCTGCGAAAACGGCGTCAAGGCCGTAGCAGCTGAGGCGACCACCAAGCGGGTGACGCCGGAGTTCTTCGCCGAGCACACCGTCGACGAGTTGATGGCACAGACCGATTACGAACTGGAGCAGCACGGCCGTCTGACGGACCCGATGGTCTACGACCCGCTGACCGACAAGTACCGGCCGATCGATTGGGACCAGGCCTTCGCGCTGATCGCCCAGCACCTGAACAAGCTGCCGTCACCTAACCAAGCCGCTTTCTACACCTCGGGTCGCGCCAGCAACGAAGCGGCGTTCCTGTACCAGCTGTTCGTGCGCATGTTCGGCACGAACAACTTTCCCGATTGCTCGAACATGTGCCACGAGGCGACCAGCCGCGGTTTGCCAAAGACGGTTGGCATCGGCAAGGGCACCGTCACGCTCGACGACTTCGAAATAGCGGACACGATCATCATCTTCGGGCAGAACCCGGCCACGAACCACCCGCGCATGCTGGGCGAACTGCGCGAGGCGTCGCGTCGCGGTGCCACCATCGTGTCGGTCAACCCGCTGCGCGAGCGTGGCCTGGAACGCTTCACCAGCCCACAACACCCGCTCGAGATGATCACCATGGGCAGTACCAAAATCGCCTCGACCTTCATCCAGCCCAAGCTCGGTGGCGACTTCGCGCTGATCAAGGGCGTGGCCAAGTACATCGTCGAACTCGACGACGAGGCGGTGGCAAACGGTACCGAGCGGGTGCTGGATGTGGCGTTCATCCGCGAGCACACCCTGGGCTTCGAGGCGTTTGCCGACGATCTGCGCCAGGAGAGCTGGGCGCTGCTCGAGTCGGAGTCGGGCGTTCCGCGCGAAGAAATTGAAAACCTCGGCCGCATCTACGCGAACGGCAAGCGGGTCATCGCGACCTGGGGGATGGGCATCACCCAGCACAAACATTCCGTGCAGACCGTGCACCTGCTGTCGAACCTGCTGATGATGCGCGGCAACATCGGCCGCGACGGGGCCGGCCTGTGCCCGGTGCGCGGTCACTCGAACGTGCAGGGCAACCGCACGGTGGGGATCGAGGAGAAGCCGAGCGAGGCCTTCCTCGATCGTCTGGGCGAGGTATTCGACTTTGCCCCACCGCGCGAGCATGGCCTGGATGTGGTGGAAACCGTCGAGCACATGATCGAAGGCCACGTGAAGGTGTTCCTCGGCCTGGGAGGCAACTTCGCCATGGCCACGCCCGACACGCTGCGCACCTTCGACGGTTTGCGCTCTTGCGACCTGACCGTGCACATCACCACCAAGCTCAACCGCAGCCACTTGGTACATGGCAAGGAAGCGTTGATTCTGCCGACTCTCGGTCGCACCGAGATCGATGTCCAGGCGGGCGTCGCCCAGGGGATCACCGTGGAGGACTCGATGAGCATGGTGCACATCTCCTACGGGATGAATAAGCCGGCATCCAAGAACCTGATGTCCGAGACCGCCATCCTCGCCAACATCGCCCACGCCACGCTGGGCGACGACAAGGTCCGCTGGCTCGACTACGCCAGCGACTACGCGAAGATCCGCGATGCCATCGAGCAGGTGCTTCCCGGCTTCGAGCAGTACAACGAGCGCATCAAGCACCCGGGCGGCTTTCACCTGCGTGTGGCGTCGCGTGAGCGCGAGTGGGAAACCGACACCGGCAAGGCGAACTTCATCGTTCACGCCGTGCAGACCGACACACCGATCGTGCGTGCGAAGCAACGCCATGGCGAGCGCCTGATGACCCTGATGACGACCCGCTCCCACGACCAGTACAACACCACGATCTATGCGCTGGACGACCGCTACCGCGGCGTGTTCGGCCAGCGTCGGGTGGTGTTTATCAACCCGGCGGACATCGCGATGCTCGGCTTCAAGAATGGCGACTGGGTCGACATGTCAACGGTCTGGGAGGATGGCATCGAGCGGCGCGCCAATTACTTCCGCCTGGTGGAGTACGACATTCCGCGCGGCTGCATCGGGGCCTACTACCCGGAGACGAACCCGCTGGTGCCGCTGGGTAGCGTGGGCGATGTCTGCAACACCCCGACGTCGAAGTCGATTCCGGTGCTGCTGCACCGCTCCTCGCAGCCGGTTGCCATGCCGGCCTTCTAGAACGCATTTCTTATCACGCGGTGGTTTCCCTCGATGGGGCGGCTGCCGCGATTTACCTGGTGATTGATATGCCTATCGAATCCCTTAATCTCGCCCGCGGTCAGTTTGCCTTGACCGCCATCTTCCACATATTGTGGCCGATCCTCACCATCAGCCTGTCGGCCTTCCTGATGGTGGTCGAAACGCTCTGGGTCAAGACCAGCGATGTGGCCTGGTACCGTCATGCGCGCTTCTGGAGCAAGCTGCTGCTGCTGAACTTTGCCGTCGGCGTGGTCAGTGGCATCCCGATGGAGTTCCAGTTCGGCACCAACTGGGGGCCGTTCTCGCAGTACACAGGTCAATTCTTCGGCAACATCCTGGGCTTCGAGGGGGCCATGGCCTTCATGCTTGAGGCCGGTTTTGTCGGCATCATGATGCTCGGCTGGGGCCGTGTGCCCAAGGGCGTGCACCTGTTCGCCACCTCGATGGTTGCGCTCGGCTCGTCGCTGTCCGCCTTCTGGATCATGGTGGCGAATTCGTGGCTGCAGACCCCGGCGGGCGTGGCCGTGGTCAACGGCAAGCTGGTGGTGACCGACTATGTGAAAGCCATCTTCAACCCGGACATGTTCTGGGGCGTCTCGCATATGTGGTTCGCCGCGCTGGAAACGGGCCTGGTCGTGGTAGCCGGCATTTCCGCCTACTACCTGCTCAAGCGCCGCAACCCGGAGTTCTTTGTCCGTTCCTTCAAGCTGGCCCTGCTGATCCTGGCCATCGTTGCGCCGATCCAGATCTGGCTGGGCGACTCCAGCGGCGTCGATGTGTTTGAGACCCAGCCGGCCAAGGGTGCTGCCATCGAGGGGCACTGGGAGACGAATGCGCCGGGCACGGGGGCGAGCTGGTCGCTCATCGCTTGGCCGAATGCTGAGAAGCAGGCCAATGACTGGTCGCTGGAGGTGTCGGGCATGCTGAGTATTCTGGGTACCCACTCGCTGCACGGCCAGGTTAAGGGGCTGCGCGATATCCCGGTGGCCGATCAACCGCCGATGATCCCGATGCTGTACTACGCCTTCCGCGCCATGGCCGGCATTGGCTTCCTGTTCATGGTGCTGGCGTTCTGGACCGTCCACGCCATCCGCAAGGCACGCGGCCGCATCGATGCGCTGCTGGCGCAACGCAAGCTGCTGCTGGCCTGGGTGCTGGCGATTCCGCTGCCCTACATCGCGGTGGAATGTGGCTGGATCGTGCGCGAGGTGGGCCGTCAGCCCTGGGTCGTGTACGGCTTGCTGCGCACCGAGCACGCGGCCTCGGCGATCTCGTCGGGCGCCATCACCGGCAGCATGGTGATGTTTACCGGCTTCTTCGTAGTGTTGATCTCGTCGTTCTTCGTCTTCGCCCGCCGTTGGCTGAAGAAAGGCCCGGATCTGACCATGCTGCCGCCGGCTGAACCGGCTCGCGTGAGCAATGCGCATGCAGTCGACTACTGATTCCCGCCTTATGGGCTCTCACTTCATCCACGTTCAGGCACCCTAAAATGACTCCTACCTCAACACAGGACCTGCTCAGCCACGCTTGGTTTGGCCTGATCGGTCTCATGCTCCTGCTTTACGTCGTCACGGACGGTTTCGACCTTGGCGTTGGCATTCTATCGCTGTTCCGCTCGCGTGAAGAGGACCGGGATCTGATGATCCAGTCGATCGGCCATGTCTGGGACGCAAACGAAACCTGGCTCGTCGCGCTCGGCGGGGCACTGTTCGGCGCTTTCCCGGCCGCGTACGCCATGATCCTGTCGGACCTTTACGTCCCAGTCATGGTGCTGATCGCCAGCTTTATCATGCGTGGCGCGTCCATCGAGTTCCGCCATGCCGCCCATACGAGCAAGACGTTCTGGGACCGCATCTTCGGCCTGGGCAGTCTGCTGGCCGCCATCTCGCAGGGGATCGTGCTGGGCAAGGTGATCACCGGCTTCATTCCGGGTGCCGACAGCCTGGGCTTCATCGCCGTGACCGCCATCGGCGTTGTCTCCGGCTACAGCCTGCTCGGCGCGACCTGGCTGGTGAAAAAAACCACCGGGCGCATCGAGAGCACGGCGCGTCGCGATGCGATCGTCTCGGTCTGCACCACCGTGCTGGCCGCCATCGTGGTGTCGCTGGGCACGCTGCACTTTAGCCCGATTGGCCTTTCGCAATGGCAGGATAGCGGGATCTTCCATGTCCTGATCGCACTGGGCGTGTTGGCGGCACTGGCATTCGCCTACATCCTCTACTCGATTCTCATGCGCGGCGAACACGGCCCGTTCATCGGCTCGACGATCCTGTTCATCGTCTCTTTCGCCGGCCTGGTGATCAGCCTGTACCCGTGGATCGTGCCGGGCAAGTTGACGGTGGCCGAGGCGGCCTCCGACAGTGCGACGCTGACGTTCATGCTGTTCGGCATCGGCACCGTGCTGCCGATCATGCTGGGTTATAACCTGTATCAGTACCACCTGTTCAGAGGCAAGGTGGTGCCGGTCAAGCACTGATCCAATCAAGCTGAGTTAGTACCGTCAAACACGTCAGGCCGCAGCAGCCGAAACCGGTCGTCGCTTTGGAAGGCAAGGGGTGGGCTTGGTGCCCACCTCGGCTGGCGACAATCGGTTCGGCTGCTGCGGTCTGACGCGTTTTATTGTCCGGCCGACATGGCTGCGTTCGGCCAAACTGCCGCATTAACCATAGCTTCAGCGTTGGGAAAATTATCAGCAACAGTATTCCGCGAAGCGCGCTTCTTGCCTGGTAAGGAAAATAGACGCGGCGATGTCGTCATAATGTGTGGCTAATTGGCGTTTCATTCAAGCTCGCAGCACGCGGGTCATTTTGCTGAAGTGATCCATCATGCCATTTTGGGGTGACGAACAAGACCTGGATTTGCAAGAGCAGCTGTACTGCACGACAACAAGAAGAACTGTGCTCTTCCGTGATCGGAGGATTTGATAATCTTTACTCGCCTGTCTGCAAGACCCCCAGTCAAAAACAATCACTTTTTTGAAAGGAATTGCTTACCGGGTAACTCCATGAAAAATCATTCCCTCAGATGATTTTTCTCGTGCACTCATCATTTGGTGAACACCCCGAATCACCCCGGCGGCTCAATGCCGCCTTTTTTTTATCTGTAGCGCCAAAGCCAGCAACGGTCGGGCAAGACTTCAAACAATATTTCACCTGTCGCATCATTTTTACTGAGACGAGATTGGACAAGAGCAAAACATGACGCTGACAAAACGACTGACTATCACCTTGTCGCTGGCTTTGCTGGCCATGGCGGTTGTGGGCGCCATCGGGGTGTGGAGCTTGCAGCAGGCGCAACAGCGGTTTGATTACGTCCATCGCAATGTGATGCCAGGGCTCAGCACCCTGAACGACATCAAGGACAATTTCTCGCTTCAACGCATTTCGGTGTATCAGGCGCTGCTGAATACGACGTCGACCGCCAGCTACCAGAAAGAGCTGGAAGCGCTGAGCCGAAAGAATCAGGCATTGCTCGATCGCTACGAGGAGAATTTCGCGGCGGATGGCCCGGATCGGGAACTGCTGCAGGCGGATCGTTTGGCACTGAATGCCTACAGCACCTCGCGAGAACAAGCCGTCTCGCTGCTGGCCACACGCGGGCAAGACTATGCAAAGCAAGTGCTGCCGGATCTGATCATCAAGGGCCGCACGGCCTACCAGGCGATCAATGCGCACTTTGCGTACAAGACCCAGCAGGTGGAGAGCCTCAATAACGTCAATAAAGCCGCTTACCAAAGTGCGCTCTGGCTCTGTGTCGGCACGATAGGCGTGGCCCTGGCGCTGGTCGCAACCCTGGGTGGGCTGCTGATCAGCAATATCCGCGGCTCGCTGAATGAGATGCGCAAGACGCTGGAGACCGTCAACCAGTCGCTCGACTTCACTCACCGAGCCACCGTGAAAAGACACGACGAAATCGGCCTGGCCGCCACCGCATTCAACAATCTGCTCGCGCACCTGCAGAGCAGCCTGCAGGAGCTACGTCAGAGCGCCCACGATGTCGCGGGCTCGGCGGCATTGCTGACCGGGACATCGCAACAGGTGGCTGGTATCGCCCATGTCCAGAGTCAGGCATCGTCCAACGTGGCGGCCACGGTGGAGCAGATGAGCGTCAGCATCGCCCACGTTGCCGATCGCGCCGACGAGGCGCATGGCTTGGCGGAGAACTCCGGCGCGCTGGCCAGTACCGGTTCGGCCACGATCGGGCAGACCATCCAGGATATCTATGAGATCTCCAATGAAGTGCGTTCGGCGGCAGAGAGCATCCGACAGCTGGAAAGCCAGAGTGCGCAGGTCGGCAGCATCGTCTCGGTGATCAAGGAGGTGGCCGAGCAGACCAATCTGCTGGCGCTCAACGCGGCGATCGAGGCGGCTAGGGCCGGCGAGCAGGGCCGGGGATTTGCCGTGGTGGCCGACGAGGTGCGGAAGTTGGCCGAACGCACCACCTCATCGACGCAGGTCATTGTAACCACCATTGAGGCGATGCACCGACACTCGACCGAGGCGACGGAGCGGATGCGCTCGGCGGAGAAAATGGTCACGCATGGCGTGGGCCGGGCGGACAACGCCAACGAGGCCATTCAGCAGATCGGTTCGGCTTCATCCAACGCCACGCTGATGGTCAGCGAAATAACGCAGTCAATTCGAGAGTAGGGCGTGGCGAGCAACAATATTGCCCACGAAATAGAACGCATCGCGCAGATGGCCGAAGAGGCGAGCGAGGCAGCGAAAAAGACCGCGCAAAGCGCCGGGCAGCTTGACGAGTTAGCAAGCAAACAATTGGAAGCGCTGTCGAACTATACCGTCTAGCCCTATTGGGCTGAGGCATGCGGGTTTTGGGAAATGGCTAAAGGAATCGGATGATGGACAGTAATCAGGAACAGCTTTACGCGACCGACGAATTGGATCAGGTCATGATCGCTATTCTGGCCCAGCTTTGGCGGGCAAGAGCCGAAGGCAAGGATCGGCCTTGGTCGCTGGCCCGCCTCTGCAAGCAGGCGAATGTCCGGATGAGCTCGCTGCGGCGCTACCTGACCCTGCTGGAAGACGAAGGCCTGGCATCGGTGGACATCCCCGAGGTGGGCTCGGCATGCCTGACCGAGAGCGGGGCGATGTTGTGTCGCGACCTTTTCGGCTTGTACGCTAATGAGCCGCCACGTTTGGAGTGAGTGCATTATTTAAAGCGGCATGCCAAATGACTACGTGGCCGCTAGGGATGATGCGCTAACTGATAAATCGCAGATGAGGCGTCCGTGACTTACTGGCACTTTGCCGAACTGTATTCTTGGTGAATGCGATTGACTGTAATGGCTGCCATGTGCGTAGCGCGACTATAGTGGGTGCAACGGTTGGCCTAATGGTGATGTATTCCATTGCGGTTCCTGAAAGCGGCCGTTTTCTGATTCAGTCAAATGCCGGGAGAGATCGATGTGGCTGACAAAAGATGAAGCAACCTATCCACATTATGTGGAGACGCTTGATTCGCTGCAGCGCCCATTGAAAGATCTGCGGCTTTCTGTGATCGACAAGTGCAATTTCCGCTGTTCCTATTGCATGCCGAAGGATGTGTTTACCAAAGACTATCCGTTTCTGAAACATTCTCAATTGATGTCATTCGATGAAATGCTCAAACTGGCTCGAGGTTTTGTCGCCCTGGGCGCGGAGAAAATCCGTATTACCGGTGGCGAGCCTTTGCTGAGAAAGAACATCGAGCATTTGATCGAGTCGCTGGCTAGGCTGACCACCCCAAGTGGCAAGCCCGTCTCCATTTCGATGACAACCAACGGCACGCTGCTGGCGTCGAAGGCGCAGGCGCTCAAAGATGCCGGCCTGGAAAGGGTCACGGTCAGCCTGGATAGCCTGGATAACGACATCTTCATGAGAATGAACGATGTGGGCGTCCCCGTGAGTGTCGTGCTGAAAGGCATTGAGGCCGCACAGCGGGCCGGCCTGTCGCCCGTGAAAGTCAATACGGTGGTGCAGAAGGGCGTGAACGACAGCCAAATCATGCCGATCGTGAATCACTTCCGGCATTCTGGCGTGACGGTCCGCTTCATCGAGTACATGGATGTCGGCGGTGCCAACTACTGGAGCAACTCGGGGGTGATGACCTCGGACCTGGTCCGGGCCAGGATCGAGCAGGAGCATCGCCTAATTGCCGTAGCTCAGGAGCGCGCCAGTGATACGGCACATTGCTACCGTTATGCGGATGGCGCCGCCGGCGAGGTCGGCTTCATCTCCAGTGTGTCGGAACCTTTCTGCGGTGACTGCACCAGGGCGAGGGTGTCGGCGGATGGCAAGTTGTTCATGTGCCTGTTCGCCACCGAGTCGCTGGACTTGCGCCCCTTGCTCGGGGAGAACACCGCCCCCGAGGTATTAGCCGACACCATCCGTGCCGCCTGGAGAAAGCGCGGAGATCACTATTCGGAACTCCGCGACGAACGCTACAAAGACCCCGCCAAAAAGGTCTACCCGACCGTGCGGATGTCGCTGGTCGGTGGCTGATTTTCCCCGCCGCCGCCGGCACTGGAATTCAGGTGCCGGCCGGCGAACTCAGGATCGCTCGCAGCTTGCGGCCAACTGCCCAACGGTGATCAGCGCGGCTTCAATCTCGGTACTCCATGGGTAGCTGTAATTCAAGCGGATACAGCTACGATAAGCATCGGTCGTGGAGAACATGTAGCCGGGGCCTATGGTGATCTTCCGCTCCAAGGCAAGATGATAAAGCTTCATCGAATCAATCCACTCCGGTAGTTCAACCCACAAAACGTACCCTCCCATCGGCTGGGAGGTGATGGTGCCCGACGGGAAGAAGCGTTGCACCATCGCCGTCATGATGCTTGCCTGCTGCGCGTAGGATTTTCTGATCCGCCGCAGGTGATGGTCGTAGCCGTCTTGGATCAGGTATTCGGCGATCGCCAGTTGTGGAATCGACGATGTCGTCAATGTGTTGAGGAATTTGTATTTCTCGACCAAGTCTCTATATTTTCCCGGCATTGCCCAGCCTACCCGGTAAGCGGAGGAAAGGGTTTTCGAGAAAGACGAGCAATGCAGCACCATTCCGGTGGAATCGTAGCTCTTCAACGAGGTGGGGTGCGACTCCCCGTAATAGAGCTCGTTGTAAATGGCATTCTCGATGACCGGTATTTGCCGTTCGGTCAAGACGCGGACAAGCTCGATCTTCCGGTGTTCAGGCATCTGAAAGCCCAAGGGGTTCTGGAAGTTGGGCATCACCATGCAGGCGGCAATCGGTTGAGAGTCCATGATTGCGGCCAGCGCTTCGATATCGATTCCATCGCGCGGGTGAGTCGGCACCTCAAGTGCGCGCATACCCAGTCTTTCAATGGCATGAAGAAAAGCGTAGTAGGTCGGCGATTCGACAGCGATCGTGTCGCCAGGTTTGGCTACGGCTTGCAGGCACAGGTTCAGGGCTTCCGTGGCCCCAACAGTGATGATGATCTCGCCGGGGTCGGCGGATTGACCGTTTTCCATATAGCGACGGGCAATCTGGCGAATCAGGTGCGGATTACCCGGTGGCAGATCGTCGAGTACGCTCCAGTGGTGGTGTCGCCTGACGATGATGTTTGCGTACTTGCTGATTCGCTGCAAAGGAAACGGACTGGCATCCGGATACGGCGAACCTAATGGCACGGCCTCGTGGCTATTGATTGAGCGCAGCGTCGACAGGACGAGTCGGCTCATGTCGACTTGCGTTGATACGGGAAGCGGATGGGTTTTTTGCAGGGGAGGCTGCGGTGCCGATCTTGCTTTGTTTTCCTGAGATGGCTTTTGTCGAACAAAATAACCAGACTGAGGGCGGCTTTCCAGAACGCCTCTGCTTTCGAGTAGGACATAAGCTCGGATCACCGTGGTAATGCTGATTTTACGGTGTTGACTCATTTGACGAACCGAGGGTACCCGCTCTCCAGGTAAGAGTACGCCGCTACGGACTAAGTCCTCGATTTCATCCGCCAGCTTCTCATAGAGATTCATATCTGTACTTTCATTCTGCTCATCAGCGTATCCATTGATTCTAATCAATGCCAAACTGGCATAGATCAGGATCTCGCCCCTTTATGGCGAATGAGCTTACTGGGGTCGTTGCGGTGGAAAGAGCACAGTTTTCATCAATATAGAAGAGTACAGTTGTTGCGATAGTTTGACAGAATCTGTCGCTCTTCCTCTCCTTTCCTGCATGAAAATGACTTCGTTTGTTGTGAGAAAAATGCCAATTGAATAAAATAAGCAAAAAATATGACTTAGCCATAGATTGACGGCATGTGGATGGACGAGCTGCACTGTGTTCCTTGTCTGTTATCAATTCTGTACCCCCTGATCGAGCACAAAAGAAATTAATCTCTGGCACAAGCTTGGTGCTCTATCGATACGGTACGTAGGGTGTTAGGGGGCGTTTCGGATCCAAGTCGAGGTTCATTCTGCTTTACCGAACGGTGTGGAAGCTCAGAGCTGTGGTTCGCCAAGGGCTGAATAATTTTCGACATGACGATATTTTTATTGGCAATACTCCATCAAATATGATTATTCGTTCAGAAAAAAACTGGCTGAAGCTGCTGTTTGTCTGGAATGGGTCCGTCCTCAGGCTGATTGTTCCGCAACTCATCTTTATGTTCGCCGTTGGCATCGTTGCCTTGATGACCGATGGGAGAATATTCGGGGAAAAAGTCCCCCTGAATACCATCCCTTTCACCTTGGCCGGCGTAGCGCTGGCAATCTTTTTGGCCTTCCGTAACAATGCCAGCTACGACCGCTATTGGGAGGGCCGAAAGCTGTGGGGGCACATTCTGGTGTCGACGCGAAACCTGGCATCACTGCGGCTTAGCTGTAGCGATGTTGGTGAGGACGAGAAGGACTTGTTCCTGAATCGCATTATTGCCTTCCCTTATGCTTTAAAGCACATGCTACGCAACACGGATGCTTCCAATGATTTGGTGATGCTGCTGGGCGAAGAGGAAGAGAAGGGGCTGCGCGCGATCAATAACAAGCCCATGGCGATTTTGGATAGGCTGAGAAAGTCCCTGTTCTCGTTACACAATCAGGGTGGCGCGAGTGATACCCAAGTTTGGCTTATCGATAATCAGCTGAGCCAATTGTCAGAAATGTCGGGGGGATGTGAACGCATCTTTTCCACACCAATTCCATTTGCGTATAGCGTCCTGTTGCACCGAACTGTCTACGGGTACTGCTTGCTTCTCCCATTTGGGCTGGTGGATTCTATCGGGGCGGCAACACCAATCATTTCCGTGTTTATTTCGTACACCTTGCTTGCATTAGAGGCCATAGCCAGTGATATCGCCGATCCGTTCAGCCGAAATCAGAATGGCCTGCCACTCAGTTCGATTTCTAGAACGATAGAACGCAATGTGCGCGAGCTGAACGGGCAGGCCATTCCCGACCCGATAAGGCCGAACAAAAAGTTCGAACTGGTCTAAGTTCAGAGAGGTTGCTCTGGTTAACCACTTGACGAAGTGGCGGAAAGTGGAAGTTTTACGCAAGGAGATAGTCGTGCTTGATAACGATTCGGGAAATCGGCTGGGGTTTATCAGTCAGAAAATAGTCCGTCATCGCGGAGAATCGCAGCGTGCCGACTCTGACTATGTGGCGGAGGAGTGCCCTGTCGCACTGGTATTCAATGACATCTCTCATGCGGTCATGATGGCAACGCCAAAGGATCTAAGGGAGTTTGCAGTTGGGTTTTCCTTGACCGAAGGGATTGTTCAAAAACCATCCGAGATTTTCGAGCTGGAGGTGATGGAAGGATGCGCAGGCATCGAGGTGCGGATGACCATCTCCCAGAAGTCTTTCTTTGAGCTTAAGGCGAAGCGCAGGGCACTGGCAGGCCGAACCGGCTGCGGTGTTTGTGGCATAGAAAGCCTTGAGTTGTTGGACCTATGCCCCGGGAAGATTGCCGCATATCCGGAAAAAGTCATGCCGTCCGCATCGGTAATCGAGCGCGCTAGCCACAGCTTGCCGGGCTTTCAATCGTTGATGCATGTGACAGGTGGGGTACACGCCGCGGCTTGGTGCTCAGCTGAGGGCGAGATCATCAAGGTTTTTGAAGATGTCGGCAGGCACAATGGTCTGGATAAGCTGATTGGCTTCTTGGCGTTGCAAGGAGTGGAGATGCGTAACGGTTTCGTCTTCATGTCCAGCCGCGCGAGCTACGAGCTGGTCAGGAAGGTGGCTCGCATGAATATCCCGATGCTGGCAACAATATCGGCTCCAACTTCCTTGGCGATCGAAATTGCAAGAATGGCAGGCGTGTCATTGGTAAGTTTTTGTCGTAAGGATGGCTTTGTCGAATATGTTGTTTAGTTTGTGCTGATGACTGTGATAAGACCTGAGTACAGGTTCGGCAGGTAAAAATCTGTATCTATCAGGAAGTGAGTAAAGTTCCCTTCTTTTACGGTTGTGTTGGGAACGATTCTTGCCAAGTCGGTTGCCCAAGCGAGCGAGCTAATGGCGCTCGCGGTTTGATCGTGAGCATCATGATGAATGGATTCGGATGGAACGGGCCTTATCGTCCTGAAACCGTTATGGCTACTGAAGTTTTGCTGAAGCCCCTACCGCTACTGGGCCGCAGTGATCAGTCGTCGCCAAATGGTGTCGCTGTCAGTCGGCGAGGCTGGCGCAGACGCTTGAACATTATGTGTGATCTGCACACAGGATCTGCTGCAACTAGCCTCACCAGGCTCCAAAACGTACTAGATCGAGGGATGGGTAAACGGATGGGTAGAAATGCAAAACGGGCCGCGAGGGCCCGTCTTGATTGAATAATTGGCGGAAGCGGTGAGATTCGAACTCACGGAGGGCGTAAACCCTCGTCGGTTTTCAAGACCGGTGCATTAAACCACTCTGCCACGCTTCCTGATGCCATCCGTCAGCGGATGGAGCGGCGAATATACCGATAAATCGAGCGCCTGGCTAGTCCAAATCGCTACTGACAATTTTCAGGCATTGGCCGACAGCATCTCGGCAGCATGCTGGCGGGTCGTCTCGGTGATTTCCATACCGCCGAGCATTCGGGCGATTTCCAGTACGCGTTCCTCGGTCGACAATGGGGTGATGCTACTGGTGACGCGCCCCTTGTGCTCGCTCTTGCTCACCTGCCAGTGCGCATCGCCGCACGAGGCGACTTGGGGTAGGTGGGTAATTGACAGCACCTGATAGCGAGCTCCTAGATCCTTCAGCAGCTTACCCACCACTTCGGCGACACGGCCGCCGATGCCGACGTCGACCTCGTCGAAAATCAATGTCGGCACGCTTGCTACCTGACTGATCACCACCTGCATCGCCAGACTGATCCGCGACAGCTCGCCGCCCGAGGCCACCTTGGCGAGCGGGCGAAGGCTGGTGCCGGCATTGGCCGCCACCAGGTATTCGATCGACTCCAGACCGTGGGCGCTCGGCTCGCTCAGCGCTGCCAGCTCGATCGCGAAGCGGGCGCCGCCCATTGCCAGATGTTGCATTTCGCCGCTGATGCGCTTGGATAGCTCGGCGGCTGCCTGACGGCGCTTGCCCGACAGGGCTTCGGCCAGCGAGCGATAGCGGGCCAGGCAGGCCGTCTCGGCGACTGCCAGAGCATCCAGGTCACTCGATGCTTCGAGCTGCGCCAGTTGCTGCTGCCAGTCGGCCAGTTTTTCCAGCAACTCGGGCGGCTGTACCCGGTACTTGCGCGCAGTGCTCATCAGTGTGTCGATGCGCGCCTCGACGTTGGCGAGCGTCTGTGGGTCGTCGTCGATGTCGCCGGCGTAGTCGCGCAGGCTATACACCACTTCGCGCAATTCGGCATCAACCGAGTCGAGTAGTGCCAGCGTTTCGGCCAGCCTCGAGTCGAAGCCGGACAACTTGGCGAGACGCGACTGCACCTGGGCCAGTATCGACAGGCAGTTGCCGTCCATCTCGGATAGCGCATCGACGGCTAGTTCGGCGGACTGTACCAGCTCGACCGCATTGGCGAGGCGCGAATGCGTCTGGTTGAGCGTGTTCCACTCGTCCTGTTCGAGGTTGAGCTCGGCCAGTTCGTTGATCTGCCAGGTCAGGCGCTCGCGTTCGATCTCCGATTCGCGCGCCATTTTTTCCGCGTCATTACGGGCACGGCGAGCGTTCTGCCAAGACAAATAAGCGTCGCGTACATCGTGCGCCAACGCCTGACTGCCGGCGTAAGCATCGAGCAGGTTACGCTGTGAGTCGGCGCGCATCAGCGACTGGTGGGCGTGCTGGCCATGGATGTCGACCAGGTACTCGCCAACAGTCTTAAGCTGAGCCAAGGTCGCTGCCTGGCCGTTGATGAAGTTACGCGAACGGCCGCTCTTATCGATCAGGCGGCGCACCAATAGCTCGCCGTCATCGCCTGCTAGCTCGTTGTCGGCAAGCCAGGCGGACAGGTCGGGCAGGCGGCCGATGTCAAAGTGGGCAGCCAGCTCGGCGCGCTCGGCGCTCTCGCGCACCAGTGAGCCGTCCGCTCGGTCGCCCAAGAGTAGAGACAGCGCGTCGAGGATGATCGATTTACCGGCACCGGTCTCACCGGTAAGCACGGTGAAGCCCGAGCCGAACTCGAGTGCGAGTTCGTCGACGATGACGAAGTCGTTAACAGTCAGCGAAAGCAGCATAGAGGTATCGTGGCCGGATCAGAATAGGCGCTCGCCCCAGTGAAGCTTCTGGCGCAGCATGTCGTAGTAGTTGTACCCGAGAGGGTGCAACAGACGCAGCGGATTGCGATGGCGGCGAATAATCACCCTATCCATCTCCATCAGGTCGCAGTGCGATTGGCCGTCGAAGTGTACGCGGGTGTCGAGGCCGCGGGTCAGCATGAATTCGACGACGCAGGAGTCGTTGACCGCGATCGGGCGGTTGCTCATCGACTGCGGGCAGATCGGCACCAGCGTGATCGCCGGCAGGGTAGGGTGTAGGATCGGGCCGCCGGAGGCCAGCGCATAGGCGGTGGAACCGGTCGGGGTCGACACGATCAAACCGTCCGAGCGCTGCGTGTAGACGAACTGGTTGTCGATGAAGATCTCGAATTCGATCATCGAGCCCATGCCGCCACGACTGAACACCACATCGTTTAGCGCCAGTGCGCTGGCCACCTCGGCCTCTTCGCGCATTACCGACGCGGACAGGAGGATGCGTTCTTCAGGCACGAACTCGCCGATGAGAATTGCGTCGATCGCGGTGAGCATCTCATGCAGCGGAATGTCGGTCATGAAGCCTAACCGGCCCTGGTTAATGCCAACCAGGGGTACCCGGTACGGCGCCAGCAGACGGGCGATCGACAGCATGGTGCCGTCGCCGCCGAGCACGATGACCAGATCCGCGACTTTGCCGAGGTCTGCACGGTCGATCAGCGTATGCTGCCCGGCTTCTTCCTGGGTGGCGCTGTCACGGTCGATCAGCGCTGTGACGCCGCGACTTTCCAGATGGTCGGCTAGTTCGCGCAGCGAGTCGACGATGTTGGGTTTGCTGTGGCGGGCGACCAGCCCGATTTTCTTGAATAGGCAATCCATGGCGCTCATTGTAGTCGTGGCGACCCTTAGGCTCAAAACTTCACTCCACCCGCTGACTTGCGCCGGTTTCGATGGCACGCAGGTAGAAACGGATCAGATCGGCCAGAGAATCGACGCCGAGCTTGAGAAACAGGTTGGAGCGGTGCACCTCGACGGTACGTGCCGACAGATCCAGGGCGCGGGCGATTTCCTTGCTGGTCAGACCGTCGACCACTAGGTCGAGCACCTCGCGCTCGCGGTTGCTGATCCGCCCCAAGCGCTGCAGAACCTCCTGCGTTTCGGCCTCCTTGGCGTGCTGCTGGATCGACATCTTCACGCCGCGGCGCAGGCAGTCGATCAACCGGACCGGATCGACCGGCTTGGTCAGAAAGTCGATTGCGCCATTGCGAAATGCCCGGCTGCATTGCTCGACATCGCCATGCCCGGTGATGAACACGGTCGGGATGGGAACGGGCTGCTCGTTGAGCAACTCCTGCAGGCCCAGACCCGACAGCTGCGGCATGCGGATGTCGAGCACCAGGCAGCCGATTTCGCCCGGACGGTACTCGTCGAGGAAGGCGTGGGCGTTGGGGTAGGTGACGGTACGCAGCCCTTGCGCGCTCAGCAGGAGCGCCAGCGAATCGCGTACCGCGGGGTCGTCGTCGACGATGAAGATCGTTGGCGTCGTAGTGTTCATCGCTTATCTCATTGTTATTTGTTATTTGTTATTTGCTGTCTTGGCCGGTCGTATTGAAGATCGGGAGCGCCATCCGGAACGCTGCACCCCCGTTGGGCGGCGAACTGGCGCTCAGCTTGCCACCGAACGATTCGACGATAGTCTGGCAGATGGTCAGCCCCAAGCCCATGCCTTGGATCTTGGTGCTGAAAAACGGATCGAACAGCTGCAGCAGCGCATCGGGACTGATCCCGCAACCGTTGTCGACCACGTCGATATGCACATGGGTGGCGTCAAAACCGCTGATTAGTTCAAGCCGCCCCCAGGGGTGTACGCCGTCGAGCGCATCGAGCGCGTTTTTTACGAGGTTGAGCAGCACCTGCTCGATCTGGATCGGGTCGGCGTAGATGAGCGGCAGCGGCTTGGTCAGGCGGGTCGACACATGCACCTGCTGTGCACCCAGCTCAAACTCGGCCAGCGACAGCACGTTCTGTACCGCCTGATTGAGGTCGACCGGCGTCGGATCCAGCCGCTTCTCGCTCATGAATTCGCGCAGCCGGTGCAAGATGCTGCCGGCTCGCTCGGCCTGGGTCATCGCCCCGGACAGCGCCCGCCGCAACAGGGCCTGGTCGAGTTCGTCCTCGTCGACCAGCGTCTGGCAGGCATGGCAATAGCTGACAATTGCCGAAAGCGGCTGGGTCAGCTCATGGGCGATACCTGAAGCCATCTCGCCCATGGTGTTGATGCGCGCCACGCGAGCTAGCTCGGCCTCGCGCTGTTTCAGCCGCTGCTCTTTCTGTGCCAGCGCCTCGGTGATGCGCCGCCGTAGCGGCGCGGTGTCGCGAAAGGCCATCACCGCACCGACCTGCTTGCCGTTCTGGTCGAACAGCGGCGAGACCACGCCCTCGATCATCAGCTGCTGACCGTCAGGCTGGACCAGGAAGCAGTTTTCGGCCAGTGGGTAGGGGGTCTGGCGAGTCAGGCAGGCATGGAACGGATTGATGGGCACTTGGCGCGCGAAGTCGTAATGCAATTCCAGGCATTCCAGCACCGGGCGGCCGGTTGCACGCGAGTGACGCACGCCGATCAGTCGCTCGGCCATCGGGTTGAGATAGCGGATCCTCCACTGGGTATCGACGGTGATCACCCCGTCGTTGATCGACTCGAGGATGGATGCGGCCTGGTCACGCTCGCGACGCAGGTGGGCAGCCGCGATCTGGCGCTGTTGCTGGTAACGCGAACGCAGCGCATACAACACCCAGCTCAGGTAGCTGGCACAACCGCCGAGCAGCATGCTGAGGGTTACGATGACGCCGGGGAAGCTTGTCCAGCCCAGCCGTTGCCGATAGACCAGATCGTAGGGGTAGTTCGACATCGAGATCGATACGCGGGTCGATGCCTCTGAGGAAAACAGATGGAGTAGGTGCTGGTACCACGGGGCGGGCTGGACGGAGTCGGGTTGGCCGGCCAGCAACAGTTTGACGGTGGGGGCTCCGGGAGTCTGCGGCCCGTCCGGTAGCAAGGTGCGAACGTCGATCAGCGCCAATGCCACCTGGCGAACCTCATGATACGGACCATTGCCCACCGCCTGGACGAAGGCCAGTACCTGTTGGCCGCTATTGAGTGTGAATGGCTCAGTCGGCTCGGCCCGGCGGCTGCGCAAGCTGCGTTTGATCGCCGACGACAGCAAGGGGTCATTGAACATATCAAGCGAGGGCAACGGTGCCAGTAGCGCCTGCATCGAGCCGATTGCCGGACGCTCCGCGATATCCTCCACCACCACGGCGCTGCGGTGCTGCACTCCAAGCCAAGTAACGAACGGGTAGACGCCGGCCATGCCGACCGCAAAGCGCGGCCAGCGGCTAGCCCCGTCGGGCAGCGCAGCCACTTCGGCCAATGCGCTGGTCAATGTATCGGCCACCTTCAGCCGGGTCTCCACTTGGTCGCGCACGGTCTCGGCCGCCCGGCTGAACGAGGCGCGCTGACGCTCAAGCGAGATATAGGTGAGCGATGCACAGACGGTGACGCCGACCAGTAGGCCAAGCAATAGACTAACCAGACGTCCGCTGCGCGGCGCGCACTGTAGCAATGACCATTGGCGAAGCGCAGCCAGCCGGAGAGTTTGACCAAAAAGCATGTCGTGCGTGGGAGCTGGCACAGCCTGTAGTAGTTGAAACGAACGGGGGCCTCCCCCCGAACGGATTATGTCATGGTGATCGCAGCATGTCAGGCCTATCCCTCCTCAGTTCAAAGGCAAGCTCAGCGCGTTAGCTCAGCAAAATGCGTCATCAGTTTGCGCACCTTCGGCGCGATCACGATCTGACAATAGGGCTGACCGGGATTGGCATCGTAATAGCCTTGGTGACCGGTTTCTGCCGTGTAGAAGATAGCCGCCGGCACCAGCTCGGTCACAATGCGGCAACCATGTTGATCCTCCAGCGTGTTAATGATCGCCCGCGCTTCGGCCAGTTGTGCCTCATCGTGGTAGAAGATCGCCGAACGATACTGGGTGCCGACATCGTTGCCCTGTCGGTTGAGCGTGGTCGGATCGTGGATGGCGAAGAACACCTCAAGCAACTGGCGGTAGCTGACCACCGCCGGGTCAAAGCGGATCTCGACCGCTTCGGCATGGCCGGTACGGCCGCTGCAGACTTCATGGTAGGTCGGGTCGGCCAGCGTGCCGCCGGTATAGCCGGAGATGACGCTATCCACCCCGCGTAGCTTGGCAAACACCGTCTCGATGCACCAGAAACAACCGCCGGCGAAAGTGGCAATGGCAGTCATGACGAACCTCCTTTCAGAGCGAATCGGTTACAACAGGGTTAGACGAGGCGCGGCGCCACGCTTCGCGCACCGTGCCAGCGTGAATCGTGACCGTATCGGCGATCGGCTGCGCATAGCCACCAGCCATCGTCACGGCCAGCGCTGCATGGGCACGGGCGCAGGCATCGAACACCCGCGCATCGCGCGCCCACAGCCCTTCCATGCTCAGCGACAAACGGCCCAGTCGGTCGCCACGGTAGGCATCTGCGCCAGCGAGATAGAACACCAAGTCGGGGCGATGCGCTGCGAACAACGCAGGCAGTTCGGCGTCGAGCGCGGCAAGATAGTGCGCATCATCGCAGCCGTCCGGCAACTCCACGTCGCGGCTGCTTGCCACCTTGCGGAACGGGAAATTTTTTTCGCCGTGCATCGAGAAGGTAAACACCCGCTCGTCATTGGCAAAGATCGCCGCGGTGCCGTTGCCCTGATGCACGTCGAGGTCAATCACCAATACCCGTCGCACCCGGCCTTCGGCCAACATCAGCCTCGTCGCCACCGCCACGTCATTGAACACACAAAAACCACTACCCCTGTCAGCGTAGGCGTGATGTGTGCCGCCGGCCAGGTGAACTGACAGTCCATCGTGTAATGCGCTGCGGGCGGCCGCGATGGTGCCGCCGACGGAACGGCGCGAACGTTCGGCCAATTGTGGCGACCAAGGCAAGCCGATCTCGCGCTGCTCGGCCGCAGACAAGGTGCCACCGAGCACCCGCGCGACGTAATCGGGCGTATGCGCCAGAGCAAGCTCCGACTCGGTGGCGGCTTCCGGCTCGATCAGCACATCTGCCGCGAATTCGCTGACCCGCTCGGCCAACAAGGCATACTTTCCCGCCGGAAAGCGATGGCCGTCCGGCAGCGGCAGCACGAAGCGATCGGTGCGATAGATGTCCATTGCCGGCTCAGAATGCCTTTACCAACGCAAAGCGCGGAATTGGTGCGCTGTCGATGGTGACGTTCTCGGTGAACATCGCCAGCGGCCGGGTCCACAGGCCGAATTCACCATAGAGTGCGCGATACACTACCAGTGGCTCCTCGGTCTCGCTGTGGTGGGCAACCCCCAGCACTTCGTAGAGTGCTCCCTTGTAGTGGCGATAGATGCCGGCAGGCAGATTTGCATTCATGAATTAACTCCGTTGGCAGCCCCATTGGCTGCCAAAAATGAGATTAGGGCAGGGGGGCCAAAGTTCGGGTCAACAGCGCGAAAAAGCCCTCGGCGTCGATCTCGGTGATCCAGTTGACGTTGGCTGGCCCGGTCGTCGTGCCCCACCAGTCGACCACGGTGGCACCCAGCGTCAGCGGGCTCATTGTTTCTACCTGGACGTTCACTCTGCGACCACCGAACAGACCAGGCTCGAGCAGGTAGGCGATCACGCACGGGTCGTGCAGCGGGCCATCCTCGAGGCCAAACTTTTGCGTATCGAAACGAGCGTAGCTGGTTAGGATATCGGCGACCCGCTTGCCGGCGCGGTTGGGCAGGCTGCGCAGTTTGTCGATGCGCTTGCCGGTGATGCAAGCCTTGTGAGTGACGTCGAGCGGCATCATTGTGATCGGCACGCCCGAGCCGAGCACAATTGCAGCGGCATGCGGATCGACATAGATATTGAACTCGGCCGCCGGCGTGATATTGCCTGCCTCGAAGTAGGTGCCACCCATCAGCACGATCTCTTTGATGGCGGTGGAGATATCCGGCGCCTTTACCAGCGCCAGCGCGATATTGGTCAGCGGGCCGAGTGGGCCCAGTGTCACGCTCGCCGGCTTGGCGGCGCGCAGCGTGTCGATGATGAAATCGACCGCATGACCCCCCTGTTGTGGCGTCTGTGGATCATGGATCTCGAGGCCGTCGAGGCCGGTCTTGCCGTGCACCTCTTCGGCGGTGACCAGCGGACGTACCAGCGGGCGATCGCAGCCGGCGAACACTGGCACGTCGTATCGCTCGGCCCAGTCACAGATCACCCGCGCGTTGCGTGTGGTCAGCGACAGCGGCACGTTGCCAGCCACCGTGGTCAGTGCCAGCAGGTTCAGTCGCTCGCTCGCGCCGAGCGCGAACAGGATCGCGACCGCATCGTCCAGCCCCGGGTCGGTATCGAGTATGAAATCCTGGCGGTAAGTCATTACCACAGCCCCCTTGAATTAAGTATGGTCGGCCGCTCCTTGCATCGCCGTGGCAAGCGCTACCACGCTAGCTTCGGTACAATGCGGCCCTTTGTGCCGTACAGCGAACCATTTTTATGAAGGTAGTGCTTGCCCCAATGGAGGGGCTGGTCGACGACGTGATGCGAGACATCCTCACCCGCCTGGGCGGGGTCGATCTTTGCGTGTCCGAATTCATCCGCGTCACCAGCACGCTGCTGCCGGTCAAGATGTTCCGGCGCATGGTGCCCGAACTCGAGCAGGGAGCGCAAACCCACGCGGGCACGCCGGTGCGCGTGCAGCTGTTGGGCTCCGACCCGGCCTGCATGGCCGACAACGCCGCGCGCGCTGCCGAGCTGGGCGCACCGGCGATCGACCTGAACTTCGGTTGCCCGGCGCCGACCGTCAACCGTCACCGCGGCGGTGCGGTGCTACTCGACGAACCGGAGCTGATCCATGCCATCGTCGCTGCGGTACGCGCTGCGGTGCCCCGGCGCATCCCGGTCACGGCCAAGATGCGGCTTGGCTACAGCGACAAGTCACCGGCGTTCGACTGCGCGCGCGCAATCGAAGCAGCCGGCGCCGCCGAGCTCACCGTCCACGCGCGCACCAAGGTAGAGGGCTACCGCCCGCCGGCACACTGGGACTGGCTGGCACGCATACGCGAGACGGTGAGCCTGCCGTTGACCGCCAACGGTGAGGTGTGGTCGCTGGCCGACTACCACGGCATTCGGGACGTGAGCGGTTGCGACACGGTGATGATAGGCCGGGGGCTCGTCGCGATGCCCGACCTCGGCCGGCAGATTCGTGCCGCCAACCTCGGCGAGCCGGTCGCGCCAATGAGCTGGGCGGAGCTGATGCCGTGGGTTGTCGACTTCTACCGGCAGTGCTACGCCAAGGCGCCGGACAACAAGTACCCGGTGGCGCGATTGAAGCAGTGGCTGGGCCTGATGAAGCGCACTTATGCGGAGGCGGAACAGACCTTCGCGATGATCAAGACGGAAACCGACGCAGCGCGCCTTGGCGAGCGCCTGCAATTGCTTGCAGCTTGAACCTGTCCGCTTGTCGGGTGATGAAACCCGCATGAGCGAATCGGCCAACCTTGAGGTTGGCCGATTTCGTTTTACCCCCGGCGCCGTCAACAGAAGCCAGCGAGGCTGATCCTGGCAACGCGAGGTTTTCAATCGAGCGGAATGAACACCTCACCACGCATCAGCGGTCGCGCGGTGCGGGTCATGACCACCTCGTCGATGCGCCAGCCGCGCCCTTGGCGCGATACCAGTGCCTCCAGCGTCTGCCGGCCGCTGGCGTGGCTGAAGGTCAGCGGCTTGCCGCGCCACGGCTGGCCGATCGTCTCGGCGACCACCGTACCCTTGATAGCTGCGGCGGCGGCCAGCGCGATGGCGCCGGTGCCGGTGTAGGCGTGATGCAGCCTGCCCATCGACAGGATGCGACCGTTGAGCGCACAACCCTCATCGCTGGCCTCGCCGACGAAGCTGATCTTAGGTGTGGCGGGCTGCGCCGCTGCGGCCTCCAGCGAGTCGACCAAGCCCATCGCCAACGCACCAGCGGCACGTAGCGCTTCGAGACGCGTCAGCATTTCGGACGACAACTGCTCGGCCGTTTCGAAACCAGAAAGGCCCAGATCGGTCGCGCGCACGAACACGGTTGGGTTGCCCGCATCGATCAAGGTTGCGGAGAGGTGTTCGCCGTCTGGCAGCGTCAGCTCTTCGCATACCCGGCCGGTCGGAAACAGCTTGCCCGACGCGCCACCGGCCGGGTCGATGAAACGTAGCGTCACCGGTGCGCCGGGGAAGGCGACACCGTCGATGTGATATTCGCCAACCCACAGCGGCTCACCGTCGCGAACCTCGAGCGTCGCAATGATCTTCTTTCCGATATTGGCCTGCCAGATACGCACCTCAGCCAGGCCGTTCTTCACAGGGATAATCCGCTCCATCAGTGCAAACAGCGGCACCGCGGCGGTCAGGTTGCCGCAGCTGCCCGACCAGTCGACACGGGCCTCGCCGATTGCAACATGGCCGAACAGGTAGTCGATGTCGCAGTCGGGCCGGGCGGACGGGCCGATGATAGCCACCTTGCTGGTGGTGGAGATGCCGGTGCCAACGCCGTCGATCTGCTTGCCGTAGGGGTCGGGGCTGCCCAGCGCGCGGATGAAAAGACGCTCGAGCAAAGCAGGGTCGTCGGGTAGCTGATGGCTGGCGAAGAACAGGCCCTTGCTGGTGCCGCCACGCATCAGCGTCGATTTCAGTTGGAAGAGGGAAGTCATTCAGTGGGCATCACAGGTGAGATCGAGGCTGTCCTTGCAGGCAGCGATGGCGGCGACGCGGACGGCATCGACCGCCGCCGGAATCTGCCGCTTGTCTTGCTGCGCCAGCGCGATAGCGCCGGCATCGACCGCGCGGGCGGCGGTCAGCATGGCCGTAAGCCAGTCGGCCTGGGGGTAGTCGGCGTTTTCGCGGTGCAGGCGGCCGCGCACGTCGGCAACGCAAGCCAACAGCAATTGGCCGAAGCGTTCGGGGCGGCGCAGCGCGTCGGTCTCCTTGAACAGCTTTAGCACCGTCGCCGGGCGCAACTGACCGGCCTGATGGATGATGATGTGATATAGCGTGACAAGGCGTGCCAAGTCGCGACAGTCGGTCGGCACGCGCAGGCGCTCACACAGCGCCAGTACCGGCTTCTCGCCTCGCGCGTCGTGGCCGTGATGGCGCGGCAGGATGTCGGCCGGCGTCAAGGCCTTGCCGAAATCATGACACAGCGCAGCAAAACGCACCGGCAGCGGCGCGTTGAGTCTGGCGGCGGTGTCGAGCACCAGCATCACGTGTTCGAAGGTATCGATCTCGGGATGATAGTCGGCGCGTTGCGGCACGCCGGCCAGCGCGTCGAGCTCCGGGATCAGCCGCGCTAGCGCACCGCAATCGCGCAGCACACGGAACATCCGCGATGGGTTGTCCTCCATCAGGCCCTTGCCCAGTTCCTGCCAAACCCGCTCGGCCACTAGCGCGTCGACTTCGCCGGCCTCGACCATCTGTCGCATCAACGCCTGCGTCTCCGGCGCGGTCTCGAAGCCGAAGCGTGCCGCAAAGCGAGCTAGGCGCAGGATGCGCACCGGATCTTCGGCAAACGCCGGGCTGACATGGCGGAGCACACGTGCCTCGAGGTCTGCCTGGCCGTGATACGGGTCGATCACATTGCCATGCTCGTCCTCGGCCATCGCGTTGATCGTCAGATCGCGGCGCGCCAAGTCGTCATTTAGCGTCACGTCCGGCGCCGCATGAAAGCTGAAACCGTGATAGCCGGGGGCGGTCTTGCGCTCGGTGCGCGCCAGCGCGTATTCCTCCTGCGTCTTCGGGTGCAGGAACACCGGGAAATCCTTGCCGACCGGCAGGAAGCCTGCGTCGAGCATCTCCTTGGGTGTGGTGCCGACTACCACCCAGTCGTGGTCACGCACCGGCAGGCCGAGCAGTCGGTCGCGTACGGCGCCGCCGACGATGTAAGCCTTCATCGTATCCCCGCCTTCTCGCGGTAGCGGGCTAGCGTCGCGTTGAACTCGTCACCGGCCAGGTAGCCCGGTACCACCGCTTCGAGCGCGGTCGGCACAAAACCGAGCAGCTCGCTTGGAAAGGGCGAGCTGCTGACGTTGTCGACTGAGAGTGAGCGCACATTATCGCGACTCATCAGCGGCTTGCCCGGTGCAAGCTCCATCAGCGCCGCCTGCAGATAAGCGAGTGGAGCGGGTAGGCCGATGATCGGGCGCGGATGGCCGGTGAGGTGAGCGATATAGTCGACCAGCTCGGCCAATGTGTAGACCTTCGGCCCGGCCAGCTCAAGCTTCTGGCCTATTGTGGCGTCCCGCTCGAGACAGGCAACCACCGCGCGCGCAACGTCGTCGACCCATACCGGCTGGAAGCGGGTACTGGCGCCGGCAAGCGGCAGCACAGGCAACTGCTTGGCCAGACGCGCGAACATGGTCAGGAAGCTATCGCCGCGGCCGAACACGACCGAGGGGCGCAAAATGGTCCAGTCAAGGTTACTCGCCATGATCACCTGCTCGCCGTGTCCTTTGCTCTGCTGGTAGAGCGATGGCCCCTCTGGATCGGAGCCGAGCGCGCTAATGTGCACCAGGCGGCTGATGCCGTTGGTCCGGCAAGCGGTGACGATGCGATCGACCAGTTCAACATGGGCGCTCTCGAAATCACGCCGGCTACCGTGCAGGATGCCGACCATGCTGACCACTGCATCATGCCCGGTCAACAGCGCGGTCAGCGCGGCCTGGTTGGTGGTGTCGACCGGGGTGAGCTCAACCTTGGGTAGTAGAGCGAGTCGCGCCTTGCCTGCCTCGCGCCAACGAGTGGCTATGGTTAGCTCGACGTCTTTGCGAACCAGATGCTCGGCGACGTAAGTGCCGATGAAGCCGCTGCCGCCGATCACGGCGATGCGTTGTCGTCTCATTGAGTCTCCTCGTTACATGGCGGCTTACTTGGCTGGAATGATGCCGATGCGGCGCTTGAGCGACTGCGGGCCTTCACCGAAGCCGCTGGCGTAGTAGGCTGCATTGGTCATCACCTTCTGCACGTACTCGCGCGTCTCGGTGAATGGGATGGTCTCGGCGTAGACCGCCCCCTCCATCGGCACATCGGCCTGCCAAGCCTTGGCTCGGCTCGGGCCAGCGTTGTAGGCGGCGGTGGCAAGCACTTCCTGCCCGAGCTTGTCGAGCACATAGCTGAGGTACCACGTGCCCATCTGGATATTAGTGTCGATGTTGTTCACCGCATAACTGCCCAGGCCGATTTTGCCGGCTACCCACTTGGCGGTGGAGGGCATCAGCTGCATCAGGCCCGACGCTCCAACGCCGGAGCGCGCCACCGAAACAAAGCGGCTTTCCTGGCGAATCAGACCATACACCCAAGCCTCATCCACACCGATCAGGTTGGCGTAGCGATGGGTGATGTCGCGATACGGGGTCAGGTAGCGTAGGGAGTAGTCGTGCACATTGACGGTGCGGTCGGCACTGTAGATCGCCATGTCGAGGAAGCTCTGCTGCTTGGCTAGCTCCGCCGCTGCCAGTAGCTGCTGGTCGGACTTGCCGCGCATCGCCCAGCGCCATTCTCGGCGCGCGTCCTCGCGCAGCTCTGGCTTGCGATAGTTCTCGGACAGGTTGAACAGAGCGAGCGAACGCTGAACGGCCGGCTCGGCGGCCACCGCGGCGACCTCCTTGCCGGAGGCCTTCTCTGTGCGGCTATCCGAAGCCATCGAGGTGCCCAGCTCGTCGAGCGACAGCAAGGCATAGAAGTTGCGCCCCGAGTTGCTCACCTTGGCGAATAACGGACGGGCTTCGTTTTCACGCCCCTGGGCCTTCAACGAGCGGGCCTTCCAGTATTGCCAGGTGTTGCTGCTAGACAATCGGTCGGGCATCTGGGCGATCACCCGGTCGAGGGTCGGCCACTGCTGGGTACGCAACGCGGCGCGGCCCCACCATTCCCATTGTTCATCGGTCAGCTGATTGGGGTCGGCCCTGTCGAACCATTGCAGAGCCTGGCCCATTTCCAGCTTCTTGGCAGAGAACAGCGCCAACTGCCCCCAGGCAAAGGCGGTACGCTCCTTGCTCAGTTGATTCTGCACGCTCAACAGTTGGCTGGCCGCGCCATCGATGTTGCCTCCTCGCGCGCGGCTGACAATATCGTACAGCACCGCTTCCTGACCACCACTGGTCGACAGGTCGGTATAGCTGCGCGACAGCTGGGTCAGATCCACCGGCAGCAGCGTCATAGCGGCCAACTGGCGGGCTGCGGTGAGATAGTTGGCGGCCAGGAGCAGGCGCACCCGGCGCAGCACCCAGTCCTGGCTAAGCACACCCTTGTTGGCGGCGGCAACGATCAGAGTGGTACAGCCATCCGGGATCTGACGACTGGCAAGGAAGGCGTCGTAGTTAGCAGTGGACCTGCCTTGGCGCAGCGCATAGAGGTCGTTGTAGCAACGGCTTTCCTCGTCACTACCCTCGGGAGCGAGCTTGGGCCACTCACGGCTGAAAGTGACCCAATCCTCTCGTTTGCCGAGTTTTTTCAGCCACTCGTTGCGCACCCGCTCGGTCATCGCACTATCCGGCTGGCTGTTCAGGAAGGCCTGCGGCTGCACGTCGTCGTCACTGTCAACCGCCTTCAGCGCGGCCCAGTAGGCAGGGTAAGCGGACAGCGTCTGGCCCGGCGTAATGGTAGCGGCAATGCTGTTTAGGGTGGCGATGTCGTTGCGGCGCCAAGCATCGCGAGCGGCGATCACCTGGTCGTCTACCGCGGCAAACGCCGGTGCGGCCAAAGTCACTGCCATCAATGCGGGAAGAAATTGCATTCGGAAAAACGTCGACATCACAGTATCCGTATCGGTAAGTCATCACGTGCATTCATGCACGTCTGACAGCATCTGGTCGGCCGTGCATTCACGGGCCGAGGGGAGGTCGCAGGGGCGACCGGTGGCGCGTTCGCCAGCGTGCGGCATGAATAGCGGCGTGGCGCTGGCTCGGACGGCATTGTTGCCGTGGCTATCTCAAATTATACAAAAACCCAGCCGATCCCAGCAGGCTTGTGACGGGAAAAATCCGTTCGAAATGACAAAAGGTTGGAGTGGGGGGGCTATCGCTCACAATGGACAATAGCATATTGCAATCAATTTCGTTTGAACAATCAATTGGAGCTGTTTGTCTTTTGCTATCAAAATTGCTCCATCGATTGACGAATAACGTCGCCCAAATCACTACCGTGAAGGAGCAAACCATGTTGCAGAACCGTGAAGGCCAACGCGTACCGAACGTCATCTTCCACACCCGCGTCGGCAACGATTGGAAAGACATCAGCACCGGCGAATTGTTCAAAGGCAAGACCGTGGTGGTGTTCTCGCTGCCGGGCGCATTTACCCCGACCTGCTCGTCCACCCACCTGCCGCGTTACAACGAACTGGCGCCGACCTTCGCCGCCAACGGCGTCGACAGCATCTTGTGCGTGTCGGTCAACGACACCTTTGTGATGAACGAATGGGCGAAGGATCAGGAAGCGCAAAACATCACCATGGTGCCGGACGGCAACGGCGACTTCACCGAAGGCATGGGCATGTTGGTCGACAAGCTGGACTTAGGCTTCGGCCGCCGCAGCTGGCGCTATTCGATGCTGGTGAAGGACGGTGTGATTGAGAAAATGTTCATCGAGCCACAAGAGCCGGGCGACCCATTCAAGGTGTCCGATGCCGACACCATGCTCGACTACATCAACAAGGACGCGAAAAAGCCGGATCAGGTGGTGGTGTTCAGTAAGGTCGGCTGCCCACACTGCGCCCGCGCCAAGGCGCTGCTGGAAGACAAGGGCCTCGCTTACGTTGATGTGCCGCTCGACAACAAGATCCGTGGCAAGGTGCTCGGCGCCGTGTCCGGCAAGATGACTGCCCCGCAGGTGTTTATTAACGGCCAGCTGATCGGCAGCGCCGACGAGCTGGAAACCTACTTCAAGGCGTAAGCAACATCCCGTGTTCCGGCGGCTTCTACCCTGACGTCGCCGGCTGAACGGCCCCGGTGGGCCGTCCGATTGCCGGGCCGGGTAACCGGCCCGTTTTTTTTCCGCATCGAGACGAGACGTATTTTGGCAAGAGCCGTGCCGTCTCCGTGTGAACCACACAGAAAGGACACCCCATGAAGCAGTTGCATGTCGATATCGCCGTGATCGGCGCCGGCACCGCCGGTCTTGCCGCCTACCGCGCCGCCAAGGCGGCTGGCAAAACCGCCGTCGTGATCGAGGGCGGCGCCTATGGCACCACCTGCGCCCGGGTCGGTTGCATGCCGTCCAAGCTCTTGATCGCTGCGGCCGACGCCGCGCACGAGCTTCGCCACACCGCACCGTTCGGCGTGCATGTTGATGGCGAGATCCGCATCGACGGCCGCGAGGTGATGGACCGGGTGCGCCGTGAGCGCGACCGCTTCGTCGGCTTCGTGGTGCGCGGCGTGGACGGTATCCCGGCCGAGGACAAGCTGGAAGGCTACGCCCGTTTCGTCGACAACACCCTCTTGGAAGTGGACGATACCCGGGTGCACGCCAGCCGCGTGGTGATTGCCACCGGTTCCAGCCCGGCGATCCCGAGTCCGTTCAAGGCGCTGGGCGACCGGCTGATCGTCAACGACGACGTGTTCAGCTGGGAGGCGCTGCCGGAGAGTGTGGCGGTGTTCGGCCCGGGCGTGATCGGCCTGGAGCTTGGTCAGGCGCTATCCCGACTCGGCGTGCGGGTGAAGGTGTTTGGTGTGCGCGGCGGCGTCGGCCCACTGTCCGACCCGGCCATCCGTGACTACGCCCGCATTGCGTTCCAGCAGGAGTTCTACCTTGCACCGGATGCCGACGTGAAGGAGATGCGTCGTGACGGCAACAAGGCGGTGCTGCGCTTCGTGGATCTCAACGGCGAGGAGGTGACTGAGTCGTTCGACTACGTGCTGGCCGCCACCGGTCGCAGCCCGAACGTGCAGAACCTAGGCCTGGAAAATACCTCGCTGACGCGTGATGCTCGCGGCGTGCCGCTGTTCGACCCGGACACGCTGCAGTGTGGCAAGTCGCCGATCTTCATCGCCGGCGACGCCAACAATGTGCTGCCACTGCTGCACGAGGCCGCCGACGAGGGCAAGGCCGCCGGCGAGAACGCCGCGCGGTACCCTAAAGTGCTGCCGCTCAACCGTCGTGCGCCGATCGCGGTGGTGTTCTCCGACCCGCAGATCATGATGGTTGGCCAGCGCTTCGCCGACCTCAATGCCAACGAGATCGCGGTGGGCGAGGTCAGTTTCGAGGACCAGGGCCGCAGCCGCGTGATGCTGAAGAACAGGGGCTTGCTGCACGTCTACGCCGACAAGGCGACCGGCCGCTTCCTCGGAGCCGAGATGATCGGCCCGCGCGCCGAACACATCGCCCACCTCTTGGCGTGGAGCTACCAGTCGCAGCTGAGCATCGACGCGATGCTGGCGATGCCGTTCTACCACCCGGTGGTGGAAGAAGGACTGCGCACCGCGCTGCGCGATGCGGCGGCGAAGCTGGCGGTCTAAGTAGAGCGTCGCTATAAAAGCGTTCGGCCAACCCTGCAAGGTTGGCCTTTTGTTTTGGGGGGTGATGGGGGCGGCAGGCGCGCGGCCGCCCCCCCCCGCGCGAGGACCAGATTGCCGGGCCTGCCTTTAACAGGTGCAGCGTCGCCACGATGTTCAGCACTGCCACACCAAGGAACAGCACCGCGATGCTGTCGTACAGCATCAGCGCCACCGCGCTGGCGATCGCAGCGGCCACCATGTAGAAGCCGTTGATGATGTTGTTGGCCGCCACCGCCTGCGAGCGGAACGCTTCGGGGCTGGCCGTTTGCAGCCAGGTATAGAGCGGCACGGTGAAGAAACCGCCGAAAAAACCCAGCATGGTGATCGACACGATCACGCGCCAGTGGCCCGGCAGCAGCATGTATTCAGCCAAGGTATAGAGCTTGCCATGGTAGTGCGGCAACGACGATAGTGCCAGATCCAGCCCGAACACCGTCATGCCTGCGCTGCCGACCAGTACCAGGCCCAGTTGCAGCTCTCCACGCGACAGCTTGGCGCACACCACCGAACCCAGGCCGATGCCGATGGAAAACAATGCCAGCATCAGCGTGTAAACGGTGGCGTCGCCCCCTAGATGCAGGCGGGTAAAGGTTGGCAGCTGCGTCGTGTACACCGCGCCCATCAGCCAAAACCATGAAATGCCAAGGATGGCGGCACGTACATCACGGATTGCCCAAGCTTCGCGCACCAGTGTCACCGAGTCCTTTGCCACGTTGGGCGAAAGCCTGATATGCGGCGCCGGCGCCGGCGCCTTGGGCATGAAGCGGCTCGACAAATAGCCTAGCAGCGCCACCGCCAGCGTCGCACTGGCCATGGCCCATGCTCCGCCACCGGTGATCAGGCTGCCGATGATTTGGCCGATCAGGATGGCGAGGAAAGTGCCCATCTCGATCAGGCCGTTGCCACCGATCAGTTCGTGCCGGCCGAGGTATTGCGGCAGCACCGAATATTTCAACGGGCCGAAGAAGGTCGAATGCACCCCCATCATGAACAGCGCGATCAGTAGCAGCACTGCCGACTTCATGAAGAAGCCAGTGCCAGCAATCAGCATGATGCCGATCTCGACCAGCTTGATGATCCTCGCGACCCGTGCCTTGTCGAACTTCTCCGACACCTTACCGGCGGTCGCCGAAAACAGAAAATAGGGCAGGATGAACAGCCCGGCCGCCAGGTTCACCAGCTGCTCCGGCGGCATGCCGGCGGCGGTCAGACCGTGGAAGCTGATCAGCACCACGATCGCGGTCTTCAGCAGATTGTCGTTCAGCGCCCCGAGAAACTGGGTGCCGAACAGCGGGAGAAAGCGACGGGTCGCGAAGAAAGAGAAGGCGGCAGTCACCGGCGGGCGATCCAATTAAAGAGGCGGGAAGGGCATGCTAGCCGATTCCCGCCTTTTTTGTCAGCCGCTTACCGACGACAGTCTCGCTGGTCATTACCCAGAAATCGACAGCCGCAGGCTGGCAACGGCCAAAGTCATGAAGCCTGCCGACACCGCGCCGAACAAGGCACGCAGTGCCGGCCGTACCAAGCTTCGAGAAGTTCGCCAGTGCTATGGGGGCGACCATTGCCACCTGCAGCGACAGCGGCCCACGGCCTTCAGTGGACTCGTTCAGGATGATTTCCTGGTCGAACTGGCTGCCCAACATGGTAAGCAGCACCTCATTCAGGCCATTGCATTGCCGGTGATGTACGGTAAGTCAAGCGGCTTGCTGAAATCAGTGGGGATAGCCAGAAGCTCTTATTTATTTTCGATGGTTTTATTTTATTAATCAGCCTGCTGATCTCGTCCATCTTGATGCAGATCAAAACATGCGCTATGTCGGATTGTCCGCAAGAAATAGCGATGTATAAAAAAATAACTGGGTTTATATTTAATTTTAGCCTGGGCTACGTTGTTGATGTATTTTGCTTATTGGTCCCGGCATGGCAATACAATCGTTCTATTTATTGGAGGTCCGCAATGGCTAACATAACGCCCACTGAAGAAAAAGGCAAAGTCACAGAATACGACCCCTTCAAGTTTTATACAGATCTGCATAAGTTGTTTGGCAACTTTTTTTCGCAAGAACCTTGGCAACTACCGGCAAACTGGTGGCCATCCAATTTTTCGCCGATGAGGTTTGCGGTTGACCTTTCCGAGAGCGACACCAGCTATCGCATCGCAGCCGACCTGCCAGGAGTAAAGAAGGAAGACATCAAAGTTGATGTCGATGGCAACGTCGTCACAATTGCAGCTGAGATCACTGAAGAAAAGAAAAGCAAGGAGGGGGAAAGAGTCGTTCACAGCGAACGCCGACATGGCGAGTTCTTCCGTCGCTTTTCCCTCGATAAGGGCATTGATGGAGACAACGTAAAAGCCACGTACAATGACGGCGTCCTTGAGTTGATCTTGCCAAAGAAAGAAAGCAGTCAGAGTAAAAAGATCGCGATCCAGTAAACCATTACGGAGACCGGCTTCAGCGCAGGCCGATCTCCGTATCTGATGGAGACTCAAGATGAGCTACCAAAGTATTTTGGTTCATGTGGACAGCAGTCCTGACTGTATCAATAGAGTGGAGCTTGCTGCATCATTGGCCCAGCGCTTTGGGGCTCATTTGACAGGCATCTTCACCACGTGGCTGCCGACGCTCGAAGCCAGCATGGCAGAGGCCCCGCTACACGACGTCACAGCGGCAGCCGAAAAATATGCCGAGAAATATGCCAAGCAAGCGAAAGCGACCTTCGATAAGGTCATTCATGCTGTTGGTATTGACAATATCGAGTGGCGCCAGAGCATCGACAGCCCGATCGAGGCACTTTGCTTACACGCCCGTTACCATGATTTAGTCATTCTTGGCCAACGTAACCCTGACAAACATATTGATAACCTGCCGAGAGATTTTGTGCAGGCTGTCGTGCTGGGCGCAGGCCGTCCAGTATTGGTCGTACCTTATTTGGGGAGTTTCACAGAGTTCGGGAAGCGTGCCTTGGTTGGCTGGGACGCTGGAAGAGAGTCCATCCGCGCACTGACCGATGCGCTGCCGCTGCTGAAGCGAGCGCAGAAAACGTCGCTACAGACCTTCAACGCAAAGCAGTTTTTGAGTCATCAGGGAGAACTGCCAGGCAGTGACATTTCTCTGTTCCTGGCCCGCCATGGGGTCGAGGTTGAGTTGCTGGCCAACATCAATGGCGTGAATGATGTTGGTGGCTTATTGCTTTCAACAGCGGCCGATGTCGATGCCGATTTTCTGGTAATGGGTGCCTACGGTCATTCGCGTCTGGTTGAAATCATGCTCGGCGGGGCTACTAAGACCGTACTGGAGTCAATGACGGTCCCGGTCTTGATGTCGCATTAGATGCCGTTCAGCCGAGCCGGTTACCAAGCCATTTGCGGGCCCTGCCCATGAGCGGTGGGGCTTAGCGCTAGCTTGGGTACGACCAAGGAGTAATCACCATGCGGGTGATGTGCTGCTACGCCCCCAAACAGGATTTGCTATTGGAGAAATGGCCTGATCCGACTCCCCAGCGGGGGCAATTGCTCATCCAGGTACATGCGTGTGGCGTTTGTCGCACCGACTTGCATGTGATCGACGGCGAGTTGACCGGCGCCCTGTCTCCCGTGATCCCCGGTCATGAAATTGTTGGTCACATCGTCGCCTTGGGTGACGATGTGACCGGTTTCAGGCTCGGCGAGCGAGTGGGGGTACCATGGCTGGGCCATACTTGTGGTACCTGTCGGTTCTGTGAAACCAAACAGGAAAACCTCTGCGAAAATGCCCGCTTCCATGGGTTTACACTGCAAGGCGGTTATGCGGACTACGTAGTGGCGGAGGCTCGCTATTGTTTTCATTTGCCAGACCGCTATATCGACGTTGAAGCGGCACCGCTCTTGTGTGCAGGCCTGATAGGCTACCGAGCCCTGCGTTTTGCTCAAGAAGCCAATTGCCTGGGCATTTATGGATTTGGGACTGCCGCGCATCTGGTGGCGCAAATAGCATGTCACCAAGGGCGCGAGGTATATGCCTTCACTCGACCCGGGGACCGGGAGGCCCAACGATTCGCCTTGAGCATTGGCGCCCGTTGGGCAGGGGACAGCGATACGGCTCCGCCCAAGCTGCTGGACGCAGCCTTATTGTTCGCCCCGGTAGGTAGCCTGGTGCCCACAGCCCTTTCTCATCTTGTCGCTGGAGGGGTAGTGGTGTGTGCCGGCATCCATATGACTGATATCCCCGCGTTTCCCTACCGCCTCCTATGGGGCGAGCGGCAGATCCGCTCCGTGGCGAATCTGACCCGCGACGATGGGCTCGATTTTCTCCGCCTAGCCGAACAGGTGCCCCTACAGGTGCACGTTACGCCTTACCCTCTCGAGCACGCCAATCATGCACTTTTCGACCTGCGATGCGGACGGGTCCAAGGGGCTGCCGTGCTGACGACATTCTGATCAGCCAGTGGCCCGTACCAGCAGCACAGGTACAGGACTACGCCGCACCACATATTCGGCATCGCTGCCCAGCACCAAATGGCGCATTCCCTTGTGGCCATGTGTCCCCATGACAATCAGATCGGCGGACCAGAGACGCACTTCATCGAGAATGAGTTCACCTATGCTCGGCGCGGCGCATTCGAGGAGGCGAGCATCGACTTGTACGCCCGTTTCGGCAACCCGTTGCCGTGCTTCCTGCAAAAGCTTCAGGCCATCGGCACGCAATTCGAGGCGTCCCTCGTCCAGGGCGGCCTGATCGGCCATGCCGACATAGACCGCCAGCGAGTCCACTACATGAAACAGCCTGATTTTGGCGCCCAGACGGCTAGCCAGGGCAATGGCTTCTTCCAGGCCACGTTGTGCGGTTTCGCTGCCGTCAATCGGCACAAGGATGCGCTGGTACATGATCACTCTCCAGGGGAAGATGGCCCATGTTTGTCATCGGCGGTATCGACCCGTTTCGTCGAGCGCATGGTCTTGGCGCTGGTCTGATTGAGGCGGGCAAGGCGACGGCGAATCTCATCCGAATCCATCCAGATGTCGGTCCCCTGTAGCACCTTGGCGACTTCGGCCGAACTAAGAAAGGGCATGCAGATTCGCTTCATCACCTTCTCGAACCAGTTTCCCAGCGCGATCACCTGCGCTTGCTGCTCGTTTCCTTTGCCGACCAAACTACCCGAATAAGTATGGAACATCAGTTGGCAGTTATCGTGCACAATCAGTTCATCGCCAGCTAGAAACAACATCGCTGCCATTGAATAGGCACGAGCCTCCAACACCGTAACGACCCTAGCTTCCGAAGCCACCATATTATTGATGATTTGCAGGCCGGTATCGAAGTCACCTCCCGGGGAGTTGAGGTGCAAGTACACCTGATCGGCACCGCCCGCCGTCCATAGGGTATTGAACAACTCGGTGTAGGCCAACGCTTCGCGGATTTCGCCGCACAGATAATAGGAAATCTGCCGGATTGGCAATTGCCGCTCATAACGCGTCAGCCCGACGGCGGCAACCCGGTTGCCGCCTTCCTCGGGGTCCGTTTGCTCATTCATCCACTGCGGCCCATCACGTTCCACCGAGGTCAGAGGACGTGGCGAGTCGGGACAAGTCGGATGAGACATGGCCTTCTTCCTACTTATGGCAGAATGGTTTCACCGCTTCCGCAATCAACGGCATGACATCGATTGCATTGCTCGGCTGGGCGATGGTGTTGCAGCTGACCACCCTGGCAGCTCCGGCCGCCAACAGGCCGGACAGGGCATCACCGACCAGGATCGGGTGCACCGCGACGCAGACCGGGTCGGGCAGACCATGTTGCTTCAGCTGTCGCACGGCAGTGATCATGGTTTGCGCGGTGGCTAGGATGTCATCCAGTAGCACCGGGGTGTGGCCAGTCCAGCCCGCCAACTCTGGCATTAAGATCTCGACGGCACGGTCTCCGTGGCGAACCTTATCGAGGATCAGGTAAGGGGCCTCCAGTTCGGCTGCGATGGCGGCGACCCAGTGTGAACTTTCCTGATCGGGCCCGATTAGCAGCGGCTGACGCACCTCGCGGCGCATCCAATCGACGATGGCAGGCATTGCCGACACCGCATGGGCGGGAATGTGATAGAGCTCGGCCAGGGAGTGGATGCGATGCAAGTGTGGCTCGACGGTGATCAGGAAGTCGACATGGCGCTCCAGTACTGCAGCGACAGTGCGTGCACTGACTGCCTCACCGCTATGGAAACGGCTATCCTGGCGCATATAGCCGAGATAGGGCGCCACCAGACCCACTCGGCGGGCTCCTTGCTCGCGGGCGGCATCGGCGGTCAACAGTAAGGGCAGTAGTTTGCCGTCAAGATGGTCCAGCGAGCACAGCAGCAGCACGCAGCGTCCAGTCAGTTCGTTTGGCAGCCTGACCAGGGTCTCTCCATCTGGAAAGGCGTGCAGCTCGAGGCGCTGCGAAGGAACGCCCAGCTTGGCGCCCAGCTCCACACCGGCCACTGCATTGCCGGGAAAAGTCAGAAGGACAATTTGAGCATTGGTGTCTGCAGCCATTTCAATTCTCCAGTTGAATCACCTCTGGGTGGGCCAGGGCGTAGCTCAGTGCGTAATGTAATTCGCCGGGGGCCTCGGCATGGATGGCGTAGAGCGGCTGCTGCCGCTCGACTGGTTCGGCCAGCTTGACCAGTAGGTCGACCCCGGCCGCTTTCGACTGTGGCGCACCGGCCAGCTTGGCGATGCGGGCAAGGACGCGGTTGTCGATCGCCCCGACCACGCCGGCACGCGGTGCATCAACCAGGTGGCAAAGCGGCGCCTGTGGCACCGCACGCAGCCCGCCTTGGGCCGCGCAGATTGCCTGAAACTGCTTCCAGGCGAGCCCGCTCTCCAACGTGTCCCGCGCCAGCACGAGACCGCCCCCCAGTGCGACAGCATCGCCCAGCTCTAGCACATCGCCGGCCAAAGCCAAGGCCCGCTCCACCAAGTCCTGTGGCGCCTGTGGGTCGTTGTTGAGCACCTGCAGTACGTCACGTGCTTCCAGGCTCGGCCCGATGCCGCGCCCGACAGGCTGGCGCCCATCGGACTGCCGTACCTTCACCCGCAAGCCGAGCCGTGTGCCTACAGCGATCAGGCGATTCGTCAGCCGCTCGGCGGCGGCCGCGTCACGCACCTTGGCCGTTGGACCGACCGGGAGATCGATCAGCACCCGTTCGGAACCGGCAGACAGTTTCTTGGACAAGATGGAGGCGACCAGTTGGCCGTCGCTATCCAGATCCAGCGGGCGCTCGATGCGGATCAATACATCGTCGGCCGGGCTCAATTGCATGCCGCCCCCCCAGACAATGCAGCCGCCCGTTTGGTCGACCACACGGCGGATTGCGTCGGCATCGAGGTCGACCGGTGCCAGCACCTCCATCATGTCGGCGGTGCCCGCCGGGGAGGTGATGGCTCGCGACGAGGTCTTTGGCATGACCAGGCCGCAGGCGGTAACGATGGCCACCACAATCGGAGTGGTCCGGTTGCCTGGTAGACCACCCACGCAATGTTTGTCGACGACTGGGTGGCGCTGCCAATCAAGCCGCATGCCTGCGGCCACCATGGCTTCGGTGAGCTCGACGGTTTCGTCGAAGGTTAATCGTTCCCCGGCACAAGCAGTCACGAAGGCGGCCAGATGCAAATCAGACAATCGGCCGCTGACCGCATCATCCACGATGGCCTGCATCGCCGCTCGGTCGAGCGTCTGGCCGAAGACTTTGGCGCGAACATGGCTGGCCGAAGCCAGTACCGGCACATGGCTGAATTGCAGCATTACACCGGCCCGCACACCCAGCGCACACTGTGCCGAGACGCTCAACGAGGCTTCATCGATACCCAGCAGGTCGCCGCGCACTATGTTGAGCGTCGCGATCACGGTGCGCTCGTTGGCAGAAACGGCCACACGAGTCTGGGCTGCGAAACCTTCCGCACGGCAGATGTGACAACCAGCATGCATGTAGACCACGTATTCGGCCGAAGTGTCGATGCCGAGTGGCCGAAAGCGCAGAGAGGCGGGTGTCGACAGGCTCATAGCGGCAGCTCGACATGCTGCAGGTAATCGGGCACACAAACATTCCAGTGCAGCTCAGTGGCGATGCGCTTTCTGAGCGCATCAGCGGCATCGGGCTCTCCGTGCACCACAAAGGTCTGCTCCGGTGCGGTCCGAAAACCATGCAGCCAAGCTAGAATTTCGTTGGCATCGGCATGGGCGGAAAAATTCTCCAGGCTTTCCACACGGGCGCGGATCGGCACATCGTCGCCATAGATCCGTATGCTGTCGGCCCCGGCCACGATAGCGGCACCGCGGGTGCCGCCGGCCTGGAAGCCCGTAAATACAATGGCATTTCTGGGGTCAGGGGCAAAGGCTTTCAGATGGTGCAAGATGCGCCCGCCGGTAGCCATCCCGCTGGCCGCCAGAATGATCATGGGGCCCTTCTGTTCATTGAGCCAAATTGACTCCTCGGCCGACTGAATGATCTTGGCCGCACGACACATTACCTCGCACTGCTCCGGGCTGAGCCGGTGCTCGCCCTGGTGGCGCACAAAGATTTCCGTGGCATCAACGGCCATGGGGCTATTCAGGTAGATCGGCACCGCCGGGATCTCACCAGAACTCTTCAGCTGATGGATCAGGTACAGCAGGCTTTGCGCACGCCCCACAGCAAAGGTCGGGATCAGTACCACGCCTGAATGCGTGACGGTACGACGAATGATTTGACCCAGTCGGTCACGTGGGTCTGCTGGTTCGTGCAGTCGGTTTCCATAGGTGGACTCGACCAACAGCCAATCCGCCCGAGTCACATGGGCAGGCGGTTTCATTACCAGATCGGCAGGTCGTCCCAGGTCGCCGGAAAACAAGATGTGCCGGTCTCCAATGCCGATGTCGACCATCGCGGCGCCGACGATATGGCCCGCTGGCCGAAAACGTAATGTGATGCCCTGACCCAACTCGATCTCGCTGTCGAACGGGCAGGCCCGCAGCTGCGGCAAGCATCGGACGGCATCGAACTCGGTATAGAGCGGCAAAGCCGGATCATGCTTGGAAGAGTGCCGCGCATTGGCATAGCTGGCCTCCTCTTCGAGCAAATGCCCACTGTCCGGCAGCAAGATGCCGCACAGGTCGCGTGTTCCCGATGTGCAGTACACCTGGCCGGTAAACCCCTCTCGGACCAACAAAGGCAGGTAACCGGAATGATCGAGGTGTGCATGGGTCAGAATGACCGCGTCCAAGCTGGCAGGATCGATGGGGAAGGGGGACCAGTTGCGTAGGCGCAGCAGCTTCCAGCCCTGAAACAGGCCGCAATCGATCAGAAAACGTTTGCCGTTTATCTCCAGCAGGTACTTGGAGCCGGTGACTGTACCGGTGCCGCCGAGAAACAGTAGGTGCAGACCCATCGCGCTACCTCGCCAGGCAGGTGACTCAAGGCTACTCATCGGTGCTGCGCCCACCAGGGAGCCGCCACCATCTGGCTCGTTATCGATGTGACGCAATATCAGTATGGACAGGCTGGCGCATTTGATAGTTGATATGGATCAACGGCGTACTCACTCCATGTGTGCATAGTCAGCCACGGGGCTGTTTGGCGGCTGTGCCAGCAGGTCAGGGCCAGCATGACACCCAGAGTTAGTGTCAGAGCCAGACAAGCGGGGATGCCACCGCTCCTGCGTTTCTAGTCTGCTATCTATTAGGAGTATTGCCGTCTCGGACAGCGAATGCCTTCCCCTCCCGGCAGGCATGGCCATCGACGTAGCATGCGACTGCCGTGGAAAAGCCATGTGAAAGCTGTTGCGTGATTTTTAGAAGGTCACGCGGCTGCTCCGCAATCCGAGTTTGTATCCAGCAGCAGAGGAACTCATCATGCAGAGCACGTCAGTAAACGTCCTCCCGGTAGCCCCCCAGCTTCGTCGAGACGATGTATCGCCGTTGGAAAGGCGAGAGGGAAAAAACGGTGATACAACACAACCCTCCTCGGGGGCCGTCTTCCCAGACTGGCATGGTCCGATGACCGAGTGGCTCAATTATTGGCAGAGCTTTCTGCAGTCCACCCTGACCGTACCCGACACTCGAGGTGAGAGGCAGCGCAGCGGCGCGGTGCCACCCTTGGTCGAAGTCCGGGAAGAAATTGACCCTCCGTCGAGCGCCGACCGCCTGCTACATGCCACGATGGGTCAGTTCACGTGGGGCATATCCCCGGCGGCGCTCGGCCTTGCCTATGCGGACTGGGCATTTCACCTCGCGGTATCGCCCGGGAAGTGGCAGCGGCTCATGGAAAAAACCGTCCGCAAGACAGTCCGGTTCGCCGTCTACGCCATGCGGGGAGCCATCGACCCAACATGCACGCGCTGTATCGAGCCGTTGTCGCAAGACCAGCGCTTTCGTGGCGCAGCCTGGCAGCACTGGCCATTCAACCTGATCTACCAAGGCTTCCTGCTGCAGCAACAATGGTGGCACAACGCGACGACCGGCATAGGGGGCATTTCTCGGCACCACGAGCAGGTGGTGTCCTTCGTGGCACGGCAACTGCTCGATACGGTGTCTCCCGTCAATTTCATTGCAACGAATCCAGAGGTCCTTGAGACCACCGTCCGTTCCGGCGGACAGAATCTCGTGCACGGTGCTTTCAACTTAATCGCCGATTGGGAACGAGCCGTTGGCGGCAAGCCACCGGTTGGGTCCGAGGCTTTTCCCCCTGGCGGGCGAGTTGCCGTCACGCCGGGTCGCGTTGTCTATCGCAACCGCCTGATCGAATTGATTCAATATTCGCCGCAAACCGAACAGGTGTACGCCGAACCCATCCTCATCGTGCCGGCCTGGATCATGAAGTACTACATTCTCGATCTGTCACCGACCAACTCGCTGGTGCAGTATCTGGTCGAACGCGGCCACACCGTGTTCATGATCTCTTGGCACAACCCGCAAGCCGAGGATCGCGACCTTGGCATGGATGATTACTTGCGTCTTGGTGTGCTTGACGCGGTGGAAGCGGTCCGCACGATCGTGCCGGGCCACAAGGTGAATGCCGTCGGCTATTGTCTGGGCGGGACCTTGCTGTCGATCGCAGCCGCTTTCCTTGCTCGGCGGGGGGACGCAGAGCTCAATTCGGTCACCCTGCTGGCCGCCCAAACCGACTTTACGGAAGCCGGCGAGCTGTCGCTATTCATCGACGACAGCCAACTGAGCTATCTCGAAGACATTATGTGGGAGCATGGCTATCTCGACACCCGGCAGATGGCGGGGGTCTTTCAGCTGCTGCGTTCCAACGACCTCATCTGGTCGCGCGTGGTGCACGAATACCTGATGGGCCGGCGTGAGCCGATGACCGATCTTATGGCGTGGAACGCCGATGCGACGCGCATGCCGTATCAGATGCACAGCGAGTATTTGCGTCGCCTGTTTCTCAATAACGATCTGTTCGAGGGGCGCTACAAGGTCGATGGGATTCCAGTTGTCCTGAGCGATATCCGTGCCCCGATCTTTGTGGTGACTACCGAACGCGATCACGTGGCACCGTGGCGCTCGGTCTACAAGATCAATCTCATTGGCGAGACCGACGTGACATTTGTGCTGACGAATGGCGGACACAATGCCGGCATCGTCAACGAACCCGGCCATATCGGCCGGCACTTCCGCATCGCCCGTCGAGCGGCAGGCGAAAAATATATCGATCCAGATACCTGGGTAGATTCGACAACGGCCATGGCAGGATCTTGGTGGCCAGCATGGGCCGAATGGCTGGAGCAATGTTCCAGCGGACGGGCCGCCCCACCACCGCTTGGCGCCCCTGACAAAGAGTATTCCCCCTTGGGCCCGGCGCCCGGCCGTTACGTCCTCGAGCGATAGGAAAGTCAACGGCGGTGAGTCAGGGGGCACGAAACCACTTTTGTCCGTGGCTGCTTAGAGCCGCTAACCAAATCCCCTTGGCGTTGTTATGCGGCCTTGCCGTACTACTTGTACTGTTTGCGGCCGCACGACGAGCACTGCCGCTTCGCTGAGTTTTGTTAGCGGCTCTTAGTTAGCCGGCAATACAACGCCCGTCGCCATGATGGGCTGCAAGGAGGTCACGATGACCATCCGAAATCTCGACCATCTGTTCCGGCCCAGTTCGGTTGCCGTCATCGGCGCCTCCGCCAAGGCCCATAGTGTCGGTGCGACAGTACTGAGAAACCTGCTCAAAGGGCCCTTCACCGGGGCCGTCATGGCGGTTAACCCCAAATACCAGACCCTGGAAGGGATCCCGGTCTATGCAAGCGTGAAAGCGCTGCCTCAGGCTCCCGATCTTGCGGTTATCTGCACACCGCCAGGGACAGTGCCTCGCCTGATTGCCGAGCTCGGTGAGCGTGGCACGAAGGCGGCGATCGTCCTGACCGCAGGGCTCTCACGAACAGAGGACGGACGAGGCCGCACTCTCGCAACGGCAATGCTGGACGCGGCCAAGCCCTACCTGTTGCGGATTGTGGGCCCCAACTGCGTTGGGATACTGGTTCCCGGCATCGGTTTGAATGCCAGCTTTGCCCATACCCATGCGTTGCCCGGCAAGCTCGCTTTCGTCTCCCAGTCCGGAGCGCTGACAACGGCGGTGCTGGACTGGGCCACGTCCAAGGGGATCGGCTTTTCCCATTTCATCTCGATGGGAGATGGCGCGGATGTGGACTTCGGCGACGTGATTGATTATCTGGCCAGTGATGTAGGGACGAGTGCGATCTTGCTATACATCGAATCGATCCGCTCCGCGCGCAAGTTCATGTCCGCCGCGCGGGCGGCTGCGCGCAACAAGCCGGTGGTGGTAGTCAAGGCGGGGCGTGTCGCGGAGGGAGCTCGGGCCGCAGCATCCCATACCGGTGCGCTGGCCGGTGCCGATGATGTTTACGAGGCAGCGATCCGTCGTGCCGGCATGCTGCGTGTAGCCTCTACCGATGAGTTGTTCAACGCCGTCGAAACGCTTGCGCGCGCCCGTCCGGAAATGGGGGAGAACCTGGTCATCATGACCAATGGTGGTGGGGCCGGCGTGATGGCGACCGACGCACTCATACAGGGGGGCGGCAAGCTTGCATCACTGTCCGAACAGACGATAACCCGCTTGCGTGAAAGCCTTCCCGCTACTGCGTCATTGGACAACCCCGTCGACATCGTGGGTGATGCCCCGGTGGAACGCTATGTGACGGCTTTGCAGGCATTGATGGATGACCCTGGCACCGGGGCCGTGCTCTTCATCCACGCTCCCACTGCCATCGTCCCAAGTATTGAGATCGCAACGGCTGTGCTGCCTATTGTTCGCCAGTCCTCGCGTAATGTGTTCACCAGCTGGCTGGGCGGAGATAGCGTCGAACCGGCGCGCCGCCTGTTTCACGAAGCTGGTGTTCCTACCTACGATACCCCTGAGCAGGCGGTGCGCGCCTTTCTCCAAGTGGTCGATTACCGTCGTAATCAAGAGTTGCTGATGGAGACACCACCATCGGTGCCACAGCATTTCACGCCTGACACCGCAACTGCAGCGGCCGTGATCAAAGCCGCTCAGGCGGAGGGGCGTACGATATTGAACGAGCCCGAATCGAAGATAATCCTCGCAGCCTATGGTATCCCCGTCGTGGAGGCACGGATTGCGCGCACGGCGGACGAGGCCGCCTGGATCGCCACGGAACTGGGGCTGCCCGTTGCATTGAAGATCCTTTCTCCCGACATCACGCACAAATCGGACGTGGGAGGGGTGTCGCTGAATCTGGGGGCGGCGGAAGAGGTCAGGCTCGCCGCCAAGATGATGGAACAGCGTCTGCGCGCACTGCAACCCGGCTCGAGACTGAGCGGCTTCACGGTGCAAAGGATGGTGCCGCTCACCTCGGGGGCCGTTGAGCTGATCGTTGGTGCCGCCACAGATCCCGTCTTCGGCCCGGTCGTTCTTTTCGGTCATGGCGGCACGGCGGTCGAAGCCATCGCCGACCGTGCAATTGGCCTGCCGCCGCTCAACCCCAATCTGGCAAAGGAGCTGGTGTACCGCACTCGCGTGGCCCGGTTGCTGGACGGCTACCGCAATCGGCCGCCGGCCAACCGCGAAGCCATCAACATGGCACTGGTGCAGACCTCGCAACTGGTGTGCGACCTTCCCCAAGTGAGAGAGGTCGACATCAATCCTCTGTTGGCCGACGAGCACGGTGTGGTGGCGTTGGATGCCCGCATCGTCATCGCGCCGGGCGGGGGCACCGATCACGATCGCTTGGCGATCAAGCCTTACCCGCAGGAACTGGAAGAAACCGTGGTCTGGGATGGGGCCCCCGTGTTGCTGCGTCCGATCCGGCCAGAGGATGAGACGCAATACAACGCGTTCCTGATGGCACTCACCCCGCAGGACATGCACTTTCGCTTTTTCGGCACGGTCAGGCAGCTCGCGCATTCGCAACTCGCGCGTCTGACACAGATCGATTACGACCGGGAAATGGCGTTCGTTGCGATCGGTCACGATGCAGCCGGCCAGGAGCATATCCTCGGGACGGTGCAGGCAATGGGAGACCCCGACAATATCGCCGCCGAATTCGCCATCGCCGTGCGCTCGGGCATACAGGGACATGGGCTGGGGGGGGTCCTGCTGACAAAGGTCATCGACTATTGTAGGTGGCGCGGTACTGTTGAACTGGTGGGTGAGGTGCTGACGGAAAATGAGCGGATGCTAACGCTCGCCAAGGCGCTTGGCTTCAGGATTCAACACAAACAGGCCGAGAGGGGGGTGATGAGGGTTGCCCTGACTCTTTAAATTGCGATCGTAGATAGCATTGGTGACCTGTTGGAACCAAGGGCCCCCATAGTCGTGCGAGGCACCTCATGTAGATGGCAGCTTGACGTCGATATGAGCCCTTCAAATGGCGCTAAGCCTCGCAATCGGCCATCAGACACTCTACGCTCCATTTACTTGGTCAATGAACAAACGGGGTTTTACGATGACCGGGCCACAACTTGGTGGATTTCAAGCGCGTTTTTCCTGAGAAGGCGCGCTGGTCATAAAGGCCCATCGAATTACCGAAGCCTCGCCACCGATCTGTGCTTGGCCGCCAGCACGCAGACCGGTTTCCTGCCATATCTTGTTTGCCGCGATTGCCATCAAGGAGCTTCAACATGGATACGCAACTCAAGACCTTCATTCTCGAGATCATGGCAACGAGCCGCGACATGTCGTTGGCGACTCTCCGGGAAGATGGATACCCGCAGGCGAATCTCGTCAGCTACGCTAACGATGATTTCCTGATTTATTTCGCCACCGCCAGAGACAGCAGCAAGGTTCGCAATATCTCCTTCTGCGAAAAAGTGTCGCTGACTATCAATACGCCGTACAACGCCTGGCCCGAACTCAGGGCGTTGTCAATGGCTGCGACGGCCCAAATCCTGCCGGACGACTCCGCCGAATGCGCTCATGCCGTCAGTTTGCTCGCGCAAAAGTTTTCCAACGTATGGGACATGGTGCCGCAGGACCAGACAGGCCAAACGCTCGTTATCCGGCTGCAGCCGTGGCTCATCAGTGCACTCGACTACCGGCAGGGATTCGGTCACACCACACTCGTGTCCGTGCCTGGCTTTAAACCAGTGACGGGATCGTGAGCGTTTTAAAGTTTCAAACCACGAGGCACTGTTGGTCCTTGGGTGCAATCTTCCCCTGACTTGATGCAGTCTGTATGCCATCACGGCAAGGTTTGCACATAGGCCCCGAGCGCCCGCATGTCGCTCTCGCTCAAGGTCTTGATAATGGCCTGCATGGCCGTTGCCGAGGGACGCTGGCTGGTTTCGAACACATGCAGCTGCTTGACGATATAAGCAGCATGCTGGCCTGCCAAGCGCGGAGCGATCACCGACCCTTCTGCCTTGGCTCCGTGGCACGTGGCGCAGGCAGTGGTGCCGCTGTCTGCTCGCCCATTCTGATACAGCTCGTGGCCTGCACTGACGAGGGAGCTATCTACGGGATTGGGGTTGAGGCTTGGTTTTTGCGCGGCGAAGTAGGCAGCAAGACCACTGATGGTGGCATCGTCCAGTGTGCCGGCGATACCCCACATATAGTCATGGGCGGATCGGTCGCTGCGATCTTTGGCCCGAAATGCCCTTAACTGCTGCTCCAGATAGGCGGGCTGCTGCCCGGCCAGGCGAGGAAACAAGGGGGAAATACTGTTGCCATCGGCATGGTGACAATTGGCACACCATTGCCGGGCGATATCTTCGGGGCTTCCCGCGGCCAGGGCCGTCGACAACCCGAGGCCGAACACCGCCAATAAGCAAGCGATCCGCATGACACTCCCCCTTAGAAAGCGACCCAGGTATAGAGATAGGTCGTGTTGTTGTCGCGGGCATTGCGGCCGTTCCCGTCGAAGTTGGTCGTGGCCCCCAGATATTTCCAATAGCCGGTGTACTGCAGCGCCAGCCGCCAGAATGGCCGGATCATGTAGTTCAGTTCGGCGATAAAGCCGCGGGTGTCAGGGCTGTTGGTAACTGGAAAGGCTACATTGTCGTCGGAGCCATATTCATCAAAATAAGCTAGCGTCGCGCCATACTTGCGTTGGTACCAGTACGAACCCTTCAAATGGAACGAGTCGAGGTTGCTGCTCGAGTTCTGACGGTCCACCCCGAGATGGGAGGCGTCCCAGTCAGTGCTCTCATGGATCAGCGACACTTGGGCCGTGGCCGAATGCGGCTCTGACAGGTATTGGTACTGCATGTCGATGCCAATATCGCGGAAGTGGTCCGTGGGCGAGCTACTGTCGGTCGGGTCGACGTTCACCTTGGCATTCAGACCGAATGTGCCGGCCGACAACGAATGTGAGCCCCATTCGCGGTTATAGGCAAAGCGCCAATAGGGGTTGGTGTCCTTGAGCCGGTTGCTGAAATCGACGCCATGATGAAGTACTGAGAAAGCGCCGTCGGCACTGCGATAGCCACCAAGTTCGAAATACCATGATTTGTTGAGGAAAGCATAGGCGCTCAAACCCACCACCTGCTGCGCCAGCCCGCCCTCGATTAAGGTGGCCGGTGGGGCGATGCCCCACACCCCGGCGATGCGAGAAGTCTGGAATGGATAGGAGAAAGCCGGCGTCGAGTTCCACACATCCTGCACGGTCGGGTTGTTGTTGAGCGTCAGGCCGTAGATCAGATCCAGGTCCTGCTTGGCGATATGGTCGACCACGCGGATATCGTTGTTGTCGACCGTGGTATGTCCTACGAACTGGGTGGTGCCATCGGGCTGCGGTTTGGCGAAGAGGTCATTGTAGGTCCATTGCGAAAACAGCCCGAAGTGATCGGATAATTTGCCCGCAACGAACAAGCTGCCACCCTCGAAGACCAGACCGCCATTCCTCGGAAATGCCGCATCATTGCCCTGGGTATTGTTGACCTTGGTCGCAGAGCCGATGGCCATCGCTGAGAGTGGGAACAATTGGGTTGTGCCCAGTGTGTAGCCGGACAGTTTGAACAGCCGCCCGTAAGGCGTCAGCTCGGGAAAGCTGACGTGGCAGGCCTCGCATGCCTGTCCGGTCTGTCGGGCAAACGCCGGCACGGCATGTGCCAAACCAGGCAGTATGATCGCCACGAATGCCCCGACAACCCAACTCACTATCCGGTTCCAACGCATGACATCCTCCCTCAGGATCAAGCTGGAGTTGTTTACGGCATACGTAGCTGCATACATCATGTCTTAGGAATTATTCGTGCTCTTCGCAAGGCCTAGACGTGGGGCGCACCACGGCTTGGCATGGTAGGGAAGAAGACCATGCTTCCTTAGTGTCGCGCCCACCGATCGAGGAATGCTCTGTCAAGCGCCCGCCCGATTTATTCAGAAAGCGTGTTAGTAATCGTCCGGAGCTGGGCACATAGGCATGCTTTGCCCAGGCAAGCAGGGTATTGAAGATCATGGTGACAACGGCGGGCAGCCCGAAGGCGCTAGTGGCTGGGTCAAGCCTTGATGCAGTGCTCTTGGCCATCGTCGGCCCCTATCGTGCTGGTGTGGATATAGGCGACTTTGACGCCGTAATTGATCACGGCGCCAACGCCCTCGAGTACCAAATCGTTAAGGGCGACAGCTGAAATGCAGTTCGTCACCAGAGGACTGTCCGGCGCAAGGCTGAGTAATCAAGACGTTCTCAACAGCCGGAGGCAAGTTTTACCAACATAGTGCTCGCATATATTGGGTGGTCGTGTTTCTGGCAGTCTGTTGATTTAAAGCAAATTCCGCAGGAAGAAAATCATCGTGCAACGGGCTTGATGTGGGAACAGCTGTTGGCCGAAAAGGGGCTACAGGGCCAGTCGAACCTGTTGCTCGGAGTGCGTGACAAGCGAGAAGGCGAGCAGAGGAAAGGGGGGCATTGTTCGCCTGTGTTGTCCGGCTAGGCGTGGATGCGCTGATCGTCCAGATCCGCCATGATGATCTGGGCTGGTGAATAACACTGTGCCGTCAAAAGAGTGGTCAGGCCGATCGAGCCCGCTCTAACAATGGCTACCGTACCATCCTGCGCGACTTTGTCATCGAGCACGACGCACTCGAAACCGGTAGGGAAAGATGTCGCTGGGCATCATTAGCGTTTTCTCATTTTCGCCAACCGGAATAGGGTAGAGGCTCGTTTCTGCATATATTTTTGGCTTGGGTGCCGTCGATCCGGTTGTGCAGTATCCAGCTGCCGCGACGACAGTGCGAATACATCCCGCGTCGGCAGAAGTCGCACTTACCGCAGGATGAAATGCCAGATATCGGGCGACCCTGTCGCCCGGTTAGTGCCGTATCAAGCCTCCGGCTTGTCGTCCGGTTGCGTATCATGGCCGGCGCTGTCGTCGTCCATCAGGATGCGATGAGCCGGTCCTTCCAAGTCGTCGAACTGACCGTTGCGGGTCGACCACCAGAACAGCACGCCGAAGAAAAACACCAGTGCGATGCTCATCGGAATCAACAGGTACAGGCTTTCCATCAGCGTTACTTCCGAATCAAACGTAGAGCATTGGTGACGACAATCAGCGAGCTTGCCGCCATGCCTAGACTGGCGATCCACGGCGTGACATGGCCACTGATCGCCAAGGGTAGCGCCACCAGGTTGTAGCCAGCCGCCCACCAGAGGTTCTGGCGGATTACCGCCAGCGTCTTGCGCGACAGCGTCACTGCGTCGGACAGACGGGGCAGCTGGTCGTTTACCAGCACCATATCGCCGCTGGCGCGCGCCACATCGGTGCCACCGCCCATTGCCACCGACACGTCGGCACGCGCCAGCACCGGAGCGTCGTTGATGCCGTCGCCAACCATCAGGACTTGGCGCCCTTCGTTCTGCAGCGCCGCCACGTAGGCGAGCTTCGCCTCTGGCGTCGCACGGGCGCGCCAGCTGCCGATATTGAGCTGATCGGCGAGGAAGCGCACTGCTCCATCGCTGTCCCCGCTCAGGAGATGCACCTGGATTCCCTGTCCGGCTAGGGTATCGACCAGCTCCTGCGCATCGAGGCGCGCGCTGTCCGCCAGCGAAAACGCTGCGCGCCAGCCGTGCTCTCCCCCCAGGCCGACCAGAGTGGTCTCCTGCTGCCAACCCTTGAGTCGGTCCGGCACGACGCCGGCAAGCTCGCTGACAAAACTGAAACGGCCTAGCCGCCAACGCACGCCGTCGAGGGTACCTTCGACGCCCTGGCCGGGGAAGTTCTTCACTCTGGAAAACGCTGGGGCTGCCGCGCAGGCGGGGAGGGTAAACGCGCGGGCGATCGCATGTTCGGAGCTGGCTTCCAGCGCGCAGGCCAGCGCCAGCGCCGACAGTGGATCGTCTTTGGCGAGATCACGAGTCGCGGCGAGAGTGAGTCGGCCGTGGGTCAGGGTGCCGGTCTTGTCGAACACCGCGTCGCTGACGCGGGCGAGCGTCTCCAGCGCATGGCCGCGGGTGGTCAGCACACCGATGCCGGCAAGATGACCGGTCGCGGCAGTCAGTGCCGCCGGCGTCGCCAGCGACAGCGCACATGGGCAGGACACGACCAGCACCGCTACGGTGATCCACAGCGCCCGCTCCGGTGCGTAGAAGTGCCAGCCGAGATAAGTGGCCGCGGCGACGATCAGCAGGATCAGTACGAACCAGCCGGCAAAACGGTCGGCCAGCACTGCGAGGCGCGGCTTTTCGGCCAGCGCCTTGTCCAACAGGCGCACGATGCCGGCCAAGCGGGTGTCCTGGCCGGTCTGGGTGACCTTGATATAGAGCGGACTGGCGGTGTTGACGCTGCCAGCGATCACATTGTCACCGGCATTCTTGGGCAAAGGCCGGCTCTCGCCGGTGAGCAGTGCTTCATCGACAGCGCTGTCGCCATCGAGCACCACGCCGTCGGCCGGCAGCGTTTCGCCCGGCTTCACCAGTAGCACGTCGCCGATCGAGAGCTGGCTGACCGGCGCCTCATGTGCGTCGCGGCCGCTCGGCCAACCTTGTACTCGGTGCGCGAACGCAGGCACCAGCTTGATCAGGCTCTCAGTCGCCTCGCCGGCCTTGCGTCGCGCGATGCTCTCCAGATAGCGCCCGCCCAGCAGCAGGAATACGAACATCGACACCGAGTCGAAGTAGATGCCGTGCTCGACCTTATGGACCAGCGCCCACAGGCTGGCGGCGAAGGCGGTGATGATCGCGATCGTCACCGGCGTGTCCATGCCGACCCTGCGCAGTTTCAGGTCGCGCCAGGTGGCGCGGTAGAACGGCACCGCCGAATACAGCATCACCGGCAGCGTCAGCAGCAAGTTGGCCCAGTGCAGCAGCCACAGGCTGCTGTGGTCGATGTCACCGTCCTTCGCCATATAGGTCGGCACCGCGTACATCATCACCTGCATCATCGACAGCCCCGCCACCCACAGGCGGCTGAGCGCGCGCTTGCGCTCCTTGCCGGCCAGCGCTTCCTGGCGGGCGGCGTCGTATGGGTGGGCGCGGTAGCCGATCGTGCCCACCGCCTCGAGTATCTGTGACAGCTTCACCTGACGGTTGTCCCAGCGCACCCGTGCGCGATGGGTGCTGTAATTGATGTCGACCGACAGTACGCCGGGCAGGCGTTGCAGGTGGCGCTCGTTCAGCCAGACGCAGGCGGCGCAGGTAATGCCCTCGAGTATCAGCGCCGCCTCGCGCACATCGTCCTCACCGACGTGGACGAAGCTCTTCTGCAATTCGTCCGCATCGAACAGGCGAATCTGCTCCAACAGCTCATCCGGCAGCGGCTCGACCTTTTGCGAACCGTTGGTGCGGTGCGCGTAGTAGTCGGACAATCCAGCATCGACGATAGTTTGCGCTACCGCCTGGCAGCCGGCGCAACAGGCGGGCTCGGCCCTGGACTTGTAACGAATCGGGAAGTCGCTGCCGGCCGGCACCGGCAAGCCGCAGTGGAAACAGTTTTCGCTCATGGTTAGGCTATTGTAATCGAATCCCCCACCAATCCGGACCAAGGAAAGGATCGTTATGCACGCGATATTGCAGACCCAGCCGGGCGACGCCGATACCCTTTATCTCGGCAGCGTGGAACGACCGCAGGCCGGGCCGGGCCAGTTGCTGGTCAAGGTTAACGCAGCTGGCGTCAATCGCGCCGACATCGTCCAGCGCGAGGGCCGTTATCCGCCGCCGCCGGGCGCGTCGTCGATCCTCGGGCTGGAGCTCGCCGGCGTGGTGGTCGAGGCCGGTGACGGTTGCCGCTTTAGGGCGGGCGACGCGGTATTCGGACTGGTCGGTGGCGGCGCTTATGCCGAGTACGCGCTGCTCGACGACGCGCTGGCGATCGCCAAGCCCGCCTGGCTGAGCTGGGCCGAGGCGGCGAGCCTGCCCGAAGCGTGGCTGACGGCGATACTGAACCTGATCGACGTCGGCCAGCTGAAAGCGGGCGAGAGTTTTCTGGTGCACGCAGGGGCGAGCGGCGTCGGCGCGGCGGCGATCCAGCTCGCGAAGCAGTTGGGGGCACGGGTGTTCGCCAGCGCCGGCAGCGCCAGCAAGCTCGCCTACTGCCGTAGGCTAGGTGCCGACGAGGTGTTCAACTACAAGGAGCAATCGGCATTTGGCCAATGGATCAAGGAGCGCGGCGGGGTTGACCTGGTGCTCGACCCGATCGGCGCCAGCCACATCGACGAGAACATCACCGCGCTGCGTCGCGACGGCCGCCTGGTGGTGATAGGGGTGATGGGGGGTAGCAACGGCCAGCTCAATCTCGGCCAGCTATTGATGAAGCGGCTGCGCGTGCAAGGCTCGACTTTACGCAGCCAGCCGCTGGAAGTGAAGGCGCAACTCACGCAGAGGTTGTCCGAACGGCTCGACGACTTCCGCAGCGGCCGGCTGCGCTTCACGCTGGACAGCCGCTTCGATATCGCCGACGTGGCCGCCGCACACCGTCATATGGAGAGCAACGCCAACCTCGGTAAGATCGTTCTCGAATGGCCGGCGGCGTAATACATTGTTCATGCAAAGCGGCTAAAGTCAGTCTCGCTTCACTGCTTCTTTGAGTGAACGGATGGGATGATCAGGGGCGACAGGGGTGTCGCCCCTTCTTTTTTTCGTCCCATTGGCAAGACCCGGTGAGCGACCTCGCTCTTGCTCTGCCAGGTTATAAAACAAGACAGGGCAACAGCCCCGTGCCTTATTCTTTGTCGGACTCGTGGCCGCTCGACGCAGTCAATCCTTCGATCAGCGCCACTTCCTGCGCATAGCTGAGATTTTTCAGCTTCTCCAGCAGCAGGTCGCCGTCGACCTTCCACTTGCGATCGAGCTCCTCGTCGATCAGTCGTGCCTCCACCGCCAGCCACAGGCCGCGGCATGAGGCGGCGCTGTCGAAACGAATGCCATGCAGTACCTCGGCAACCAGGCGCAGCTCGGCGTCGACGAAGCGCCGGCCCAGTGCCGCTTGCTCGTGGCGAACGATCTCGGCGTAACGCTCCAGCATCTCGCGGGTGCGCGCGTCGTCATGAATAGGCGCGACGCCGCTGTCCTGCTCGCCGTTGAACCACGCGACGATGTGCGGCACCAGCTGCGGCACGGTGTCGATCCACAGGCTGCGTAGCGCCTCGCGGAAGCTGCCCGCATCGGTGAACGACAGTGAGTCGAACTCAAACGCGGGCATCAGCTGTTCGGCCAACATCCGTTTGGCCGCCCACGGCCGGCCCTGTTCGTCGAGCGTCACTGTGGCGCGCCACGCCTCGCTCTCGCCGGTGGCGATATTGTCGGCGATGATTTCGAGATAGGGCAGCGCCTGATCCTGGCCTTCATCTTCGGTGACAAAGCGTAGCGTTAGGTCGAACAGGTCGCGCTTGGCCAGTGCCAGTTGCTGCACCTGGCCGCCCTCGACCCCGACCAGGATATAGCTGGCGGCCGTCTCGTACACCGCCAGCGGTGCATCGGGGCCAGCCGGCTCGACCAGCTTCGCCGTCAGAGTGTCGGCCAGCGTGTTCACGTCGTGCACGCCAGCAAGCGGCCGCTGTTCAGCAGCATGGTCGTCCCACAACGCGGTCCAATCGTACATAAGCATCTCCTGATCATTTTCGCGGCGCAGTGTAGCGCATACCGTTTATCTTGTGGATTGTCTTCTGCTTGCAATCGAATTTGGGGGCAGGGTGGGCTTGTGCTAGAATCGCGCGATTATTTTCCGCCTCATCCGGCCAGGACCATGACCCGTCAAATTCGTAACATCGCCATTATTGCCCACGTCGACCACGGTAAAACCACCCTGGTCGACCAACTGCTGCGCCAATCCGGCACCTTCCGCGAGAACCAACAAGTCGCTGAACGCGTGATGGACAGCAACGATCTCGAAAAAGAACGCGGCATTACCATTCTCGCCAAGAACACCGCCATCGATTATGAAGGCGTGCACATCAATATCGTCGACACCCCGGGCCACGCCGACTTCGGCGGTGAAGTAGAGCGCGTGATGGGCATGGTGGACGGCGTGGTACTGCTGGTAGACGCGGTTGAAGGCCCGATGCCGCAGACCCGCTTCGTGACCAAGAAAGCCCTGGCCTTGGGCCTGCGCCCGATCGTGGTGATCAACAAGATCGACCGTCCGGGCGCGCGTCCGGACTGGGTGGTAGATCAGACCTTCGACCTGTTCGACAAGCTCGGCGCTACCGACGAGCAGCTCGACTTCCCGATCATCTACGCATCGGGCCTGTCCGGCTTCGCCAAGTACGAGCTGGAAGACGAATCCGACAACATGCGCCCGCTGTTCGAGACCGTGCTCAAGCACGTGCCGATTCCGGCCGGCGACGCTGACGCTCCGCTGCAGCTGCAGATCTCGGCGCTGGACTACTCGACCTACACTGGTCGCTTGGGTCTGGGCCGCATCCTGAATGGCCGCATCAAGCCTGGTCAGGTCGTGGTCGTGATGAACCACGAAGAGCAGACCGCTCAGGGCCGTATCAACCAGGTGCTGGGCTTTAAGGGCCTGGAGCGCGTTGAAGTAGCCGAAGCCGAAGCTGGCGACATCGTGGTGATCTCCGGTCTGGAAGACATCGGTATCGGCGTGACCATCTGTGATCGCGACGCGCCGGTTGGCCTGCCGGTACTGGGCGTGGACGAACCGACCCTGACCATGGACTTCATGGTGAACACCTCGCCGCTGGCCGGCACCGAGGGCAAGTTCGTGACCAGCCGCCAAATCCGCGACCGTCTGCAGAAAGAGCTGCTGACCAACGTGGCGCTGCGCGTTGAAGACACCGAAGACGCCGACGTGTTCCGCGTCTCGGGTCGTGGCGAACTGCACCTGACCATTCTGCTGGAGAACATGCGCCGCGAAGGCTTCGAAATGGCCGTTGGTAAGCCGCGCGTGGTGTACAAGGATGTCGACGGCGTGAAGTGCGAGCCGTACGAGAACCTGACCGTCGACCTGGAAGACAACACCCAGGGCGCGGTGATGGAAGAACTGGGTCGTCGTCGTGGCGAACTGACCAACATGGAATCGGACGGCCAGGGCCGCACCCGCCTTGAGTACCACATCCCGGCTCGCGGCCTGATCGGTTTCCAGGGCGACTTCCTGACCATGACTCGCGGTACCGGCCTGATGAGCCACGTGTTCGACGACTACGCACCGGTGAAGCCGGACATGCCGGGCCGTCACAACGGCGTGCTGATCTCGCAAGAGAACGGCGAAGCCGTTGCCTACGCACTGTGGAACCTGGAAGACCGCGGCCGCATGTTCGTGTCCCCGGGCGACAAGCTGTACGAAGGCATGATCATTGGCATCCACAGCCGAGACAACGACCTGGTGGTGAACCCGCTCAAGGGTAAGAAGCTGACCAACGTGCGCGCTTCCGGTACCGACGAAGCGGTTCGTCTGACCACCCCGATCAAGATGACCCTGGAGTCGGCGGTGGAATTCATCGACGACGACGAAATCGTCGAGATCACCCCGCAAAACATCCGCATGCGCAAGCGCTTCCTGCAAGAGCACGAGCGTCGCAAGAGCAAGAACGCCTAAGGCGTCTTGCCCGGATCGCTGATCCGGCTCTCGCGAGAGGGCCGGCATGCACGGTGAATACCATACGAAAATGCCACCTCCGGTTTGGAGGTGGCATTTTTTTTGTGTGGTTCCTGCTGCATCGCTCGGTGCCGGCTGCTGTAGGTGACATCATCTTTTCATGCTACGGCTGGCGATTGCAGTTTCAGACAAGACGCGCCGGCTCGAACGCACTAGCCTAGCGACCATGAAGCAAGAAGAGGATTGCCCATGTATGGATTGAGTGCGCTGTTTGTGGCGGTCTGGTCGACCGGATTCGTGGTCGGTCGAGCCATCGTGCCGGTCGCAAGCCCCTGCCTGTTTCTGACGGCTCGCTTTCTGTCTGCCGCCGTGCTGTTCGCCCTGCTTGCGTTAAGTGCGGGAGTGCGCTGGCCGAGCTGGCGGGAATGGCCGCGTCATCTGTTGGTTGGCGTGCTGCTCAATGGCGCCTATCTTGCTGGCGGCTACTGGGCCGTGGCGCAGGGTCTGTCGCCGGCCGTGATGGCGCTGCTCGGCGCGTTGCAGCCCCTGTTTACCGCACTGCTGGCGATGGCAACGCTGTGCGAGCGACCCGGCCGGCTATTCTGGTATGGCCTGCTGGCGGGTATGGTCGGTGTGGGCTTGGTGTTGCTGCCGGCACTGCAATCGGCCCATGGCACGATCTCGCCTTGGGTGGTCGTGGTCGGCATAATGGCGATCATCTCTCTGACCATTGGCACGGTGTTACAAAAGACCTCGATTGCACGCACCGATATTCGCGCGAGCTCGGCGCTGCAGAACCTCGGCGCGGCGTTGTTCACCGGCATGCTGGCTCTCGCACTGCAGGAGTCGCGCTGGCTGGCCGGGCCCTTGCTGTATGGGGCGCTGGCTTGGGCTGCGCTGGTGCTGTCCGGTGCCGGCGTCGGGTTGTTGCTGCTACTGGTGCGACGCGGCCAGGTGGCTCGAGTGGCCACGCTGATGTATCTGGCGCCGCCGTTGGCGGCCCTGGAGGCCTTCCTGCTTTTCGATGCGCGGCTTAGTGCCGTGCAGATGGTGGGCTTTGTTATCGCGCTACTCGGGGTGCTGTTGTGTCATTGGAGGGAAACACCGAATCATGCGGCAAGTCGAGCCAAGACGGCGGGCAGCTGATCCGCTCGTCGAGCCACGCAGCTACTGCAGCACGCCCGACTGGCACGTGCACGATTTCAGCCAAGTCCTGTTCGGCCTGCATGGCCGGGCCGAACTGGAGATGAATGGGCATCTTTATCGCACCCGGGCATTGCGCGGGGTGATCGTCCCGGCCGGATGCCGGCACGACTTTGCCGGGGATGCGGTCAACTGCCAACTGGTGGTCGATTTGCCAATCGGCTCGGTAGCCGTTCCCCAGGCATTGCTCGATAAGCCGCAGGAATTTGCCGTGCCGCCTCAGCTCGACAGGGCGCTGTGTCTTGCACTGGCGAATGGGGTGCGGCAGCAACGCCAACACGACTGGCTGCTGGCCGTCGAAGCGATCAGCGTAGTGGGACGGTTGCTGACAGACATGGCTTGCGACGCCGTCAACTTTCCAGTCCGACGGATCGAGACCTTCCTGCGCTGCCATATGGGGCACCCTGTCAGTACGGCCGAGCTGGCCGCACAGTTCGGCTGGAAGCCTCGCCGTTTTCACGATCTCTTTTGCGAAGCGTTTGGCGATACGCCCCAGCAGTACCAGTCGCGTCTGCGCCTGGATCGCGCTGTGCAACTGCTGTCCGACCAAAAGCTAGCACTGGCCGAGATTGCCGATAGGCTCGGCTATTCGGATCAACAGTCTTTTACGCACCGCTTTAGTGTGCGTTTCGGTTTGCCTCCCGGTAAATGGCGCAGTAGCTCATGAGCCGCTTTGCGCCCATCCATCCCAAGGTTCCCATTAACCATTGGGTCAGAAAGGGGGGTTGCGTGATACACACTCTCAACTCGCTGACCAGAGCTGCCTGCCCCGCTGATATGATGGTTCCGCGGAAATGTTACGCTACATTGGTGACTCTCAAGCGACCAGACCAACCGAACGCTGATCAGCCCCGTTGCCAGGCTGCTGGCCAAACATGAATCCAGCAGGGCTTAAGCTCGTTGGTCTTTATTTTATTCGCAGACGTTAATCAGGGCGCGATCGAGCGCTATCGCATACAGCGCATCACTATCGTGCTGCCGCACATAGGCCCCGGCCAACTGTGCAAAGCGCTCGCGGCAATCCGGTTGGCGGCGCAGAGCCCCCGTCTCCGTCAGTAGCTGCAACAAGTGCTGCTGTAGGCGATCCAGGCGCGGACGAATTGCACCGGCTAGGTCCGCCCGTGGCGTGGCCGGTGCTACGCCGGCGCGACGCCAGTCGGCAAGCAGCACATACTGCACCAGCTTGTTAGCCTCGATCTGATCCGCAAAGAAACGCGCAACCCGGTCCCGTTCCAAACCCAGCGTGGCCCCGCGCGCTACCGCGCCATCAATTACCTGCTGTTCTCGCGGCTTGTCTTCCACTGCCTTGCCGCTGTCCCACTTTGCAAGCGCCACTTGGTCGGCCACGCTCAATCGTTGTGCGACCGCATCCACCAGGGCAGCGCGAGGGTCGGCCGCCTGTGCCGGCAATGCAGCCAGACCGACAACGAGCGCAGCCATCATGGCTGCCAACCTATTCATCTTGTTCCAATTTGTCATGATTGCCGATGATTAAAACCCATCAAAAACACTGCCCGGCAGTGCATTGGAACGCACGGCCGGGCAGGGCATCGTTCGGCCGGAAATACCGGCCGATGATGGTAACAGGATTAGGAGGCTGCAGATGCGGCCTTGGCGGCACCACCGGCCTCGAGCACTTTCCAGTTGCCCGTCTTCAGTTGGTACAGCGTCACGGTGCCGTTCTTGATGTCGCCCTTGGTATCGAATTGGATCTTGCCGGTCACGCCGTCAAAATCGGTCTTGGCTAGTTCAGGCATGTATTTCGCCGGGTCGGCCGAACCGGCACGCTTCATCGCAGCGATCATCACACGAGTAGCGTCATAAGTGTACGGTGCGTAGGCCTGGATATCGGTCTTGAACGTTGCCTTGAACTTGTCGTTGAACGAAGCGAAACCGGGCATCTTTTCCTTGGCGGCGCCAGCGGTCGACGCATAGGTGCCTTCGGCATCGTTGCCGGCCAGCTTCGGGAACTCGGCGGTGTTCACACCATCCGCACCCATGAACGGCGTAGTCAGGCCGATCTTGCGCATCTGCTTGACCATCGGGCCGGCCTGCGCGTCCATGCCGCCGTAGAAGACCAGGTCCGGCTTCGCTCCCTTGATCGAGGTGAGGATCGCCATGAAGTCGGTCGAGCTGTTGGTGGTGTATTCACGCTTGACGATCTTGCCGCCGGCCGCCTCCACCGCCTTGGCGAAGTCGTCGGCCAGGCCCTGGCCGTAGGTGGTGCGGTCGTCGATCACCGCGATGTTCTTGGCCTTCAGGTCATCGATAGCGAATTTGGCGAGCGCCTGGCCTTGCTGCTGGTCGTTGGCGATGATGCGGAAGGTGTTCTTGTAGCCTTGCTGGGTGAAGGCCGGGCTGGTCACCGAAGCGGCGATCATCGGAATGTTGTTGTCCGAGTAGATGCGCGAGGCCGGGATCGCAGCGCCCGAGGTGAGGTGGCCGATTACACCGGCGACCTTGTCGTCAACGAAACGCTGGGCAACCTGGGTCGCCATTTTCGGGTCGGCCTGGTCGTCTTCCGATACCACCTCGAACTTTACCTTTTTGCCGTCGAGGGTGACGCCTTCGGCGTTGGCTTCCTGAACCGCCAGCTTGACGCCATCGTCGCTGTCGTGGCCCCAGTGGGCGAACGGACCGGTCAGCGGGTTGGCCGCACCGATCTTGACGACGACGTCGCCGGAAGAAGAGGTGGCAGCACCGCTGGCGTCATTGGCCGCGGCATTATCATGGGATTTGTTGCAAGCCGCGAGCGACAGAACGGCAGCGGCGATAAGCGAGAGACGAACGTACTGCATGAAGAAACCCTTAATAGAAAGAAATCAGGGTCATCACCAGTCGATGTTTTTGACATGTAAGGTTTGTGGGCAAGGCCGGGTCACGGCGGCGCCCTTGCACGCGGCTACTGGATACAGTCGCCATCGTTGACGTAAGCTGCTGTTTTATCTTCTTTGCCAAACCCCGTCAAGTCTGGGCGCGGCAAAAGAAAAACGGCACCCGAGAGTGCCGTTTGGTCTGCACGAACTTGTTCGTTTACTGAGCACCACCCGAAGTGGCCTTCTCAACCCACTTGCCATCCTTCACTTCGTAAACGGTCACTGCGCCGTTCTTGATGTCGCCCTTGTCGTCGAACTGGATCTTGCCCGTTACGCCGGTCATGTCGGTCTTGCCGACATCAGCCAGGTATTTCTTCGGATCAGTCGAGTTGGCGCGCTTCATCGCGTCGACCAGCACGTTCACTGCGTCATACTCGTACGGGGCGTAGATCTGCACATCGGTACCAAACTTGGCCTTGAACTTTTTGTCGAAAGCAGCAAAGCCCGGCATCTTTTCACGCGGCATGCCGCAGATCGACGCGTACTGGCCTTCGGCGGCATCGCCGGCAAGCTTGATGAACTCCGGCGTCTGCATGCCGTCACCACCGATCAGTTTGGCCTTGATGCCGAGCTTCTTCATCTGCTTGGCCATCGGGCCGCCTTGGGCGTCCATGCCGCCGTAGAACACCAGGTCTGGGTTGGCCGACTTGATCGAGGTAAGGATCGCACTGAAGTCGGTTGCCGAGTTGGTAGTGAACTCGCGTTTCACCACGTCGGCGCCCTTGGCTTTTACCGCTTTCTCGAACTCATCGGCCAGACCCTGGCCGTAGGCGGTGCGGTCATCGATGATCGCGATCTTCTTCGCCTTCAGGGTGTTGACGGCAAAGTCGCCGAGTGCGCCCCCCTGCTGCACGTCGTTGGCGATGACGCGGAAGGTGGTCTTGTAGCCTTGCTGGGTGTATGCCGGGTTGGTGGCCGACGGCGAGATCTGCGGCAGGCCGTTGTCGGAGTAAATCTTAGAGGCCGGGATGGTGGTGCCCGAGTTGAGGTGACCAACCACGCCGACAACGCCGGCGTCCACCAGGCGCTGCGCGACCTGGGTGCCGATCTTCGGATCGCCTTGGTCGTCTTCCGACACCAGTTGGAACTTGATCTTCTTGCCGCCGATGGTGATGCCCTCTTTGTTGAGGTCGTCGATGGCGAGCGTGGCACCGAATTCGTTGTCCTTGCCGAGGTGGGCGATCGGGCCAGTCATCGGAGACACCTGGCCGATCTTGACGACTTCTTCACCACCGGTGGCCTGAGCGCTGGCGCCTGCCGATGCCGCGCCTTCGGTTTTTTGTTCTTGTTTGCCGCAAGCGGCGAGTGCCATCACGGCAGCGGCCATGAGACTCAGACGGGCAATCTTATTCATATGGTGTTCCCCTGGTATTTCCAATGTAGACGTGTGGACCGCCCTAGCATGGCACCCTCTTAGCCACGCGTTGGGCTTAGGGCGATTATTAGAAGCGGTTTTTTGCCTTGTCAACGCGATATGACACTGGACAGGGGGATGGGGAAAATAAGTGTTACTTGTTTGCACCGGCCGATTTAGCCAAAATCGGCCGATTTGCCACAAGTTATTGAGTTTTTACGGGGATTTCCCAGCCGGCCAATTGCTGCTCGGCAATATCCAAAAGTGCGGCAATCCACACAGGCGACTCGTTCAGACAGGGAATAAATCGGTAATCGCCGCCGCCAGCCGTATGGAAGGTTTCTTTGCCTTCCATGGCGATTTCTTCAAGCGTTTCCAGACAATCGGCCACAAAACCGGGACACATCACGTCGATTCGCCCAGTGCCGGCGCGGCCAAGTTCGGCCAAGACTTCGCTGGTATACGGCGTCAGCCATTCAGCGCGTCCGAAGCGGCTCTGGAAGGTGATGCGGTAGTCGTCGTTTCCCAGCTCCAGCGCCTCGGCAAGCAACCGGCCGGTCGTCAGGCATTCGTCGCGATAGGGGTCGCCCGTGTCGACGGTGAAGCGCGGCACGCCGTGGAAACTCATCACAAGCTTGTCCGGCCGGCCGTTGCTTCGCCAGAACGCTCGCACCGATTCAGCCAGCGCCGCGATATAGCCTGGGTGGTCGTAAAAATGGCGTACGGTACGCAGCTCCGGCATATTGCGGCGGGCTTCGAGTACACGGAACACCTGATCGAGCGCGGTACCGCTCGACGAGGCGGCGTACTGCGGATAAAGCGGCAGCGCAACGATGCGTTCGACGCCGTCGGCGCGTAGTTGCTCGACCACAGAGGCAACCGACGGACTGCCGTAGCGCATGGCAAACTCGACCCGCACCTCACCGTAGCCCCGTTCAGCCAAAGCGTCGCGCAGCAGTGAGGTCTGACGCTGGGTATGCACCAAGAGCGGCGAGCCTTCTGGTGTCCAGATCGACGCGTACTTTTCGGCCGACTTGGCAGGGCGGGTATTCAGAATGATGCCGTTCAGGATTAGCCACCAGATTACGCGCGGAATCTCCACCACGCGCGGATCGGATAGAAACTCCTTCAGATAAGGGCGCACTGCCTTGGCGGTCGGTGCTTCAGGGGTGCCGAGGTTGATCAGGAGTATCGCGGTGCGGCCGCGTGATGAGTCTGGGTGAGCAGGGGGTTCTGGCAGGTAGCGTGGCATGATGTTGGGAGAGCAGGGCACGACAGAAGGCTGCGCGCGCCGGATCGCTAGGGAGTAGCGGCAAAGGTCGGTCGAAACGACTCGGCCAGCCTTTGCCGGGATGGGTCAGTCTTCGCGCGCCGGCACCAGTACGGTGCGGTTGCCGTTGGTTTCCATTGGCGACACCAGGCCTGCGGTTTCCATCTGCTCGATCAGCCGCGCGGCACGGTTGTAGCCGATGCGAAGGTGTCGCTGTACCGACGAAATCGACGCTTTGCGGGTCTTGAGCACGATGGCGACCGCCTCGTCGTACAGCGCGTCGGCCTCGCCGCCGCCTTCGCCGCCACTGGCGCCGAATTCGCCGCCACCGTCCTCGGCACCGCCGGACAGGATGCCGTCGATGTAGTCGGGCTCGCCGGTGGTCTTCAGGTATTCGACCACGTGATGCACCTCGTCGTCGGCGACAAAGGCGCCATGCACGCGCAGCGGATAACCTGTGCCCGGCGGCAGATAGAGCATGTCACCCTGACCGAGCAGTGCCTCGGCACCCATCTGGTCGAGAATGGTGCGCGAGTCGATTTTGCTCGACACCTGGAAGGCAATCCGGGTCGGGATGTTCGCCTTGATCAGGCCGGTGATTACGTCGACCGACGGGCGCTGGGTGGCGAGGATCAGGTGGATGCCGGCGGCACGGGCTTTCTGTGCCAGGCGGGCGATCAGTTCTTCGATCTTTTTGCCGGCCACCATCATCAGGTCGGCCAGTTCATCGATCACCACCACGATCAAGGGCAGCGTCTCGAGCGGCTCTGGCGTCTCCGGGGTCAGGCTGAACGGGTTGGCGATTTTCTGGCCGGCCCGCTCGGCTTCCTTGATCTTTTGGTTGTAGCCGGCGAGGTTGCGCACGCCGACCTTCGACATCAGCTTGTAGCGCTTTTCCATCTCGCCGACGCACCAGTTGAGCGCGTTGGCGGCATGCTTCATGTCGGTGACCACCGGCGCTAGCAAGTGTGGGATGCCTTCATAGATCGACAGTTCCAGCATCTTCGGGTCGACCATGATCAGGCGCACTTCATCCGGCGTTGCCTTGTACAGCAGCGACAGGATCATTGCGTTGATTGCCACTGATTTACCGGAGCCGGTGGTGCCGGCGACCAGCACGTGCGGCATCTTGGCGAGGTTGGCGACGATAGGCGTGCCAGCGATGTCCTTGCCCATCGCCATCGTCAGCTTCGAGTCGCTGTTCTGGTAGACGTCGGCACCGACAATCTCGGACAAGCGCACGATCTGGCGTTTCGGGTTGGGCAGTTCCAGGCCCATATAAGTCTTGCCCGGAATCGTTTCGACCACGCGGATCGATACCAGGCTGAGCGCGCGCGCCAAGTCTTTCATCAGGTTGACGATTTGCGCGCCCTTCACGCCAACCGCTGGCTCGATTTCGTAACGGGTGATCACCGGGCCGGGGTAGGCGGCGACCACCTTCACCTCGACGCCGAAGTCGGCGAGTTTCTTTTCGATCAGCCGCGAGGTGGCCTCGACCGTTTCCGGTGTTACTGGCAGTTGCTGCTCTTGCGGCGCTTCCAGCAGCGCCAAGCCCGGCAGGGCGTTGTCGCTCGGGTCGGCGAACAGCGAGCTTTGCACCGGTTTGGCCGGCTTCGGCGGCGCGGCCGGGACCGGAGCGGCAATGGGCGCGGCCTCGTTCAGCACCGGCTCGCGGCGCGGCGCGGCGGCGGTATCGAACGGGATGTCGTCATCGTCCAGTTCGGCCTCTTCGCTGAGCACCGGTTCGGGTGTGGTTTCGACGGGGGCCGGCTTGGCCGATGTGGCGGGCTCGGTCTTTGTTGGCTTGTCCGCCTTGCGTGGGCGGTTTTGCAAGCCGCTCTGCAGTTTCTGCCAGGCGAGCAGTCCGGTTTCTTCCAGCCAAGTGCCGGTCTTTTCCATGATGTCGAGCCACGACCAGCCGGTAAACAACGAAAAACCGATCGCGAAGAATACCGAGAGCAGCAAGGTGGCGCCGGTCGCGCCGAAGGCGTGACCCAACCCACCACCGATAAAGCGTCCGAACATGCCGCCGGCAGCTAGTGGCAAGGACAGCGCCTTGCCGTGCAGGAACAAGGCCTCGAGGCTGGCACTGCTGAGGATCAGCATCAGGAAGCCGCCGCTTGCGGCCATCGCAATCGGCGATGGCTTGAAGCCGCGATTTTCCAGGCTTAGCCGGCGATATCCCCAGGCAATCCCCGCGAGGCAAAAAGTGACCAACCACCAGGCCGAGTACCCGAACACGTACAGCAGCATGTCCGACAGCCAGGCGCCGAACGCGCCGCCAACATTGCGGATGGTCGGGTCGGACGAGCTGTGCGACCACGAGGGATCGAGCGCCGAGTAGCTGAACAGGGCGATGACGAGATACACCGCGGCCACCGCCATCAACAGCCACCAGGCTTCACGCAGCAGGGTGACGAGACGGGGAGGGAGCGGCGTCGAAGAATTCTTGACGACGGCCTTGCGTTTGAACAGTCGCATAGTCCTGCATATTGCACTTAAAGGCCGCCAATTATAGCGTGACGGCGCCATTAATAACGCTTAAACGGGATATAAAGCGCCTAAAACGCGTAAACCGGCCGCGCCGGTTACGCCCGGTAGGTTGCCCGGGTGGCGCTCGACGAACTGCCGCGCAAGCCAGGCGAACGCCGCAGCCTCGACTTGCTGGGCGCCCAGGCCCAGCGCATCGGTCGTGGCGAGACGGTGTCTAGGCATCCGCCGGCCCAGTTGCTGCATCAGGAAGCCGTTGCGCGCACCGCCGCCGCAGACATATAGCGCTACTGCGTTCGGGGCGTGCAATTCGACCGCCGACGCGATGCCTTCTACCGTCAATGCGAGCAGTGTTGCCTGCACATCGACCGGCAAGACGTCGCCCAAACGGGGCCGAAGCCGCGCCAGCAGCGCGTCCAGCCATCGCAGATCGAACAGGTCGCGACCGGTACTTTTGGGTGGCGGTGCGGCGAAGAACGGTTCGGCTAACATTGCGGTCAGAAGTTCCGGCACTACCGTCCCGCTGGCCGCCCAAGCACCATCGGCATCGAAGGTGTGGCCGTGATGGCGGTGAACCCAGGCGTCGAGCAGCATATTGCCCGGCCCGCAATCGAAGCCGATTGCCGATCCATCCGGCTCGAGTACCGACAGGTTGGCTATGCCGCCGATATTGATGACGACGCGGCCCTCGTCGTCGCTGCCAAATACGCCGAGGTGAAACGCTGGCACCAGCGGCGCGCCCTGGCCGCCGGCGGCGACGTCGCGGCTGCGGAAATCGCCGATCACGTCGATTCCGGCCCGTTCGGCAAGTCGGGCCAGGTTACCGATCTGGATCGTATAGCCGACTTCGGGGGCGTGGCGTATGGTCTGGCCATGGCAGCCGATCGCGCGGATGGCGCTTGCGTCGAAGCCGGTGGCGGCGAGCAGTCTTGCCACCGTCTCGGCGTACAGGTCGGCCAGGCGGTTGCCCAGCCGTGCGGCGCGGTCGAGTTCGTTACCGTCGACCGGTTGCAGTGCCAGCACGGCTTCGCGTACATCGGAGGGGTAGGAGAGGGTCGCTTCGCCGAGCAGGCGGGGGCGGCCGACCGCGTCGAATTCAACCAGCACCGCGTCGACACCGTCCAGGCTGGTGCCGGACATCAGGCCGATATAGCGGTCGACCGAGCCACCTGTTGGCGACAGGGAGGGGGCAGCGTCACGCTGCAGCGAGTGGCTATCCACGCGGCGATGTCCTTTTGTCAAACGTCGCCGGTGTGGGCGACGCTAGTCGAACTGCGCGACCGTGGTCGGGATGGCGCGCAGCAGTTTCAAGTCTTGCGCCAGCTTAACGCTTTGCTGGCGGAATGCTAGCTGCTCGGACTGGGTCAGCGTGCGGGTCGGCAGCGCCGACGTGGCCGGATCGACTGCCTGGCCGTTGACGCGCACCTCGAAGTGTAGATGAGGGCCGGTCGAACGGCCGGTGGTGCCGATATAGCCGATCACGTCGCCGGCCTTCACCGCCTCGCCCGCCTTCAGCCCAGCAGCAAACCGGCTCATATGAGCATATAGCGTGGTCATTTTAGCGTTGTGACGCAAAGTCACAACATTGCCATAGCCATTCTCACGCTGGGCGCTCATCACCACGCCATCCGCTGGAGCGATGATGGGGGTGCCGATGGCGGCTGCGAAGTCGATGCCAGCATGCAAGCGCAGCGCATGCAGGATCGGGTGGTAGCGCAGTCCGAACGGTGAGCTGACGCGGGCGTTAGCCACCGGCTGGCGGCTGAAGCCCTGTTTGAACGGATGGCCGTTTTCATCGTAGTACGCGCCAGAATCGTCACCCTGAGCAAAATAGAATGCACCGTAGTGCTTGCCCTGACTGTCGATCTCGGCCGCCAGTACGTTGCCGGTCGTGATCGGAGCGCCCTGATACAGATAGGTCTCGTACACCAGCTGCAGCCTATCGCCGGCCCTGAGCTTCGCCACATCCAGCTTGTCGGCGAAGATGTCGCTCAGCTGCGCGAGCACTTCAGCGGGCACCTCGGCCTGCGTCAGCGCGCTGGCGACGTTGTTTCGCACCGTTACCGAGCGTACTGTCGGTACCATCTGGGTATCGACCGGGTCGGCGCTGGTCTGCCACTTGCCGTCATTGGCCTTTTCGATCGCTACCAGCTGCTTCTCGCCGTTGTCGTCGTCGTTCAGAAACTGCATCGCAAACAGCTTGCCGTCGTCGTTGGTCTTCACCGACACGGTTTGCCCGGGCTTGAGCTTCAGCAGGTCGCGGGCCTTTGAGTTGGACGCAAGGAAACCGTTGGCATCTCCGTCGTTGATGCCCAGTCGGTGCAAGAGGGCGGCGATGGTATCGCCACGCCGGATCGGTTCCTCACGCCAGTAGCGGGTGTTGCTACTCGACTCGGTGAGCGGGGGCAGCGCCAGCGCCAGCGTTTCAGTGACCTGCTGTACCTTTACCGCTGCTGTCTCCGCCTCGTCGGCAGTGATAGCGTACGCGGTTACCATGCCGAACAACGGCAGGCTGGCCACCAGCCCGATCCAGCGAAAATGATGATTCGCCAGGAGGCTGGCGCAGTTTTGCGGTAAGTGGAGCAGTTTGCGATAATTCATCGACGAAAAACGGGACTATGGCGGCGTAATCAAGACCGACCGTGGTTTACACACTACAGACGCTGGTTGAGCCAAACGCTGCCTATAAAAATTATTCGCATTGAGGCCGGCAGGCTGAATGGAAGTTCTAGGGCCGACCGCGAAAGCGGAACATGGTAGCAAGCCTCTTTCAGTTAAAAAATACATTTCTTCAATAGAATCATCACATTACCCTATATGCATCGGTGTATTTAGACCGGTAGCAAAAGACCATTCGCCGCGCATGACAAACACTGAACCCACGCTGCCGGCCCTTAGCAGCACTGCCCGCATCCACTCACGCCCCGCCCTGGAGGTTGAGCGATGATGCTGACTCTGCACCTGCCGGGCCTGGCCTGGCTCGACGCCCACGACGCCGATGAAGTCGCCAAAGGGCTGGAGCTGCCGGCGCTTGCCACACTGCTAGGCCGAGGCCGGGTTGTACCCGCCGCCCAATCGCTTAGCAGCCAGACCGCCCAGGCGTTCGCGCTCGCCGACACTGCACCGGCGCGCAGCCTGGCGCAGGCAGACGGCCTCTCGGTCGGCAACGGCCACTGGCTGGTCGCCGACCCGGTCCACGTGCGTATCGACCGCGATCGCGCCTTGCTGGCCGACATCGGCATTCTGACGCTGGCGCAGCACGAGGCCGACCGGCTGACCGCTGCCCTCAACCAGCATTTCGCCGAGGACGGCCTGCGCTTTCACGCCCCGCAGCCGGGGCGCTGGTATGTCGAATCGGCCGAAGCGCCGCGCGCCGAGTTCACCGCGCTGGCCGACGTTGTCGGCGAGGATGTCAACGCGCACCTGCCCAAGGGGCAGGATGGCTTGATCTGGAGCCGCTTCCTCAACGAGCTGCAGATGCTGCTCTACACTCACCCGGCCAACGACGAGCGGGAGGCACGCGGCGAGCCGGCGGTGAACAGCGTCTGGCTATGGGGCAACGGCGAGGCCGGTCAGCCGGCCTGTTCGGCCAAGCTGGTCCTCGCCGATGACCCGCTCTGGCAGCACTACGCCACACTCGCCGGCGTGCCCCACGACGCCGTGCCCTATGCGTACGACGGACTGCAAGCCGCCGCCGGCAAGGCCGACTCGGTACTGCTGCGCGATGACAGCCTGCTTGGGCCCGCTCAGTACCGGGACGCCTGGGGCTGGCGCGAGGGGCTCGGCCAACTGGAAGAACGCTGGTTCGCGCCGCTGCTGACCGCGCTGAAGGCTCGCCGGCTGACAGAACTGACGCTCGTCTGCCACGGCGACGCCGGCTTCACGCTCACCGTGCGTTCGGGCGACCTTTGGAAATTCTGGCGACGTCCGCGCACGCTCGCCTCACTCGTTTGAACTATGTCCCAGATCGTAGTACGCCCCATTCCTGACGCCGCCCGCGAGCGGTTGACCGTCGACGGCATCGACCCCTTGCTTGCTCGGCTGTGCGCCGCGCGCGGCATCGAAAGCGCCGACGAACTCGACTGCAGCCTGGCGATGCTGATTCCGTTCGGCCTGCTGAAGAACGCAGAAGCGATGGCGATGCGGCTTGCCGATGCGATCGCCGCGCGCCAGCGCATGCTGATCGTCGCCGACTATGATGCTGACGGCGCCACCGCCTGTTCGGTGGCGATGAAGGGGCTGTCCGCGCTCGGCGCGGTGGTCGACTTCATCGTGCCCAACCGCTTCGAGTACGGTTACGGCCTGACGCCTGAAATCGTCGAGCTGGCGTCGACCAAGTCGCCCGACATCATCATCACCGTCGACAACGGCATTGCCAGCGTCGCCGGCGTGGCCGAGGCACGTGCACGCGGCATCGAGGTGCTGGTTACCGACCACCACTTGCCGGGTGACACCTTGCCCGACGCGTTGATCGTCAACCCGAACCAGCCCGGCTGCGACTTCCCGTCGAAGAACCTCGCCGGCGTCGGTGTGATGTTCTACGTGCTAATGGCATTGCGTGCCGAATTGCGCAAGCGCGGCGCGTTTACCGCCGGGCGCGATTCGGCTAGGCCAGAGCCGAACCTCGGCGAGCTGCTCGACCTGGTGGCGCTCGGTACCGTCGCCGACGTGGTGCGGCTTGACCAGAACAACCGCATCCTGGTCGAACAGGGGCTGCGCCGCATGCGCGCCGGGCGGATGCGCCCGGGCATCGCCGCGCTGTTCCGCGTGGCCGGCCGCGCCGCGCACAAGGCCAACACCTTCGACCTTGGCTTCACACTCGGGCCGCGCCTGAACGCCGCCGGCCGCCTCGACGACATGAGCCTCGGCATAGCCTGCCTGCTGGCCGACAGCGAGGAGGTGGCGATGGGGCTCGCGCAGGAGCTCGACCGCCTCAACCGCGAGCGGCGCAGCATCGAGTCGGGCATGCAGGAAGAGGCGCTGGCGGTGCTGTCGACCATCGACCCAGCCGATCGCTACAGCCTCTCGCTGTATCGCGACGACTGGCACCAGGGCGTGGTCGGCATCGTCGCCTCACGACTGAAGGAACGCTTCCACCGCCCGGCCATCGTGTTCGCGCCGGGCGACGAGGGCGAGATCAAGGGGTCCGGCCGCTCGATTCCCGGCTTTCACCTGCGCGATGCACTCGATCTGGTCTACAAGCGCCATCCGGGCCTGATCGCCAAGTTCGGCGGCCACGCGATGGCGGCTGGCCTGACCATTGCCGAGGCCGATTTCACGGACTTCACCGCCGCGTTCGAACAGGTGGCGCGCGAGTTGATCGACGAGAGCCGGCTGACTCGCACCTTCGAGACCGACGGCAGCCTGAGCCGACGTGAGTTGACGCTGGATACTGCCGAGACCCTGGCCGCACAGGTGTGGGGGCAGGGCTTTCCGGGGCCGACCTTCACCGACCGCTTCATCGTAGTCAGCCAGCGACTGGTCGGCGACAAGCATCTGAAGCTGCGCTTGGCTAAAGAGGGCGCCGAATTCGACGCGATGCTGTTCAACCACAACGACTGGCTGCCCGACAGCGTCGATGCGGTTTATCAGGTCGTCGCCAACGAGTGGCGGGGCAATAAGGAGTTGCAGCTCTATATCGATCACTGGCGCAGCGCCGAGTAAAAAACTGCCCTCAAAGCTACTACGCCGGCGTGATCTCGGGTTGGCGGTCGGTCGGCGTGCAAATCTGTTGATTCGCTCAACCTCATGTACTCCGTGTACATTCCGTTGCTTGCGCTCCGCCCGCCCCTCGCTGCACTTTGAGGCCAGTTTCTTAAGGAAAAACAATGATCGAAATTATCGTGACTGGCCTTGCCAGCCTGTTGCTCGGCGCTGCATTCGTCTGGCTACTGCTGCGCGGCAAGGGCGACATCGCCTACGAGCAGGGACGGGGCGAGGGCCTCGCCGAGGCCGCCATTCTGCAAACCCGCCTCGCCGGTGCTGAGGCCACGTTGGCCGAACAGCGCGAGCGACTGCAGCTCAGCGATGAGCGCTTGCGCCTCGGCCAGAACGAGCTGGCGCAGGCTCAGCAATTGCTCGCCGCGAGCAGTGCCCGCGCCGATCGCGTGCCGTTGCTGGAGCAGGCTGTGGCCGAGCGTGACGGCGCGCTGGCGCGTCTGGGCGAGGAGCTGCGCAAGTCCGGCGCCGAGTTGGCCGCGCGGGTCGAGCAAGGCAAGCGTATTGTCCAGCTCGAGGAGGAGCTGGCCGCGGTGCGCCAGGACGGCGCACGGCTCGGCGAGGAGATCACCAGGCTAACCGCGCGCGAGCAGGAACTCGCAACCACGCTCCAAAAGGAACAGGAACTTGCCCTCGAAAAGATCGCACTGCTGATCCAGGCACGCGATGCGCTCTCCAACCAGTTCAAGGCGCTTGCCAACGAGATCTTTGAGGAAAAATCCAAGCGCTTCACAGAACAGAACAAGGAAAACCTCGGTGGACTGCTGAATCCCTTGCACGAACGCATCCAGGCGTTCGGCAAGCTGGTGCAGGACACCTACGACAAGGACTCGAAGGAGCGGCTGACGCTGGAAAACGAGCTGCGCAATCTGCAGAAGCTCAACACCCAGCTCGGCCAGGACGCGATCGCGCTGACTAACGCCTTGACCGGCGCCAACAACAAGGCGCAGGGTAATTGGGGTGAGATGGTGTTGGAGAGCGTACTGGAAACCTCCGGCCTGACGCGTGGCCGTGAGTACGAGGTACAGGTGTCCGATGTGGTCGAGACCGAGGAGGGCGGCTACAAACGCTACCAGCCTGACGTGGTGATCCACCTGCCTGAAGGCAAGCAGCTGGTGGTCGATTCCAAGGTGTCGCTCAACGCCTATGTGCGGTACACTGCCGCCACCGACGAGATCGAGCGCGAGGCCGAGCTGAAGGCACACGTGGCCGCGCTGCGCCAGCATATCCGCACGCTGGCCGAAAAGCGCTACCAGGACCTCTACAAGCTCAACACGCTCGACTTCGTGTTCATGTTCGTACCGGTCGAGCCGGCCTATCTCTTGGCGGTACAGCAGGACATGGGCTTGTTCAACGAGGCGTTTGAGCGGCGCATCATGATTGTCGGCCCGAGCACCTTGCTCGCCACGCTGCGTACTGTCGCCAGCATCTGGCGCTACGAATACCAGAACCAGAACGCGCTGGAGATCGCCCGGCAAAGTGGCGCGATGTACGACAAGTTCGTCGGCTTCGCCGACACGCTGGAGAAGCTCGGCAAGCAGCTTGCCACTACGCAGGATACTTACGGCATTGCGATGAAGCAGCTCACCACCGGCAGTGGCAACCTGACCAGCCGTGCAGAGAAGCTGCGCAAGCTCGGCGTCAAGGCCAACAAGCAGTTGCCGTCGCACCTGCTCGGCAGCGAAGCCGACGAACCGGACGGCGAGGGCGAACTAGGCGCCTTGACTGAATAGGCACTGCATTGAACACAGGCGGCTTCGGCCGCCTTTTTTTGTCCCCGATGCAGGGTGCCGTTGGCCGACAGGCGCGCCTCTGATTGGATCTGCGCCGGCCTCTCTGCTCGGCGCCGACCACCGCCCATGCCATCGATCTGGCCACCGGCGGCAAAACACGCTATGACATCAGGGCAGTCTGCGCACTTGCCGACGACGTTCGGTCAATCCCATTCTTCAGGAGCCCATTATGCAGGTTCAGCCTTATCTGAATTTCTACGGCCGCTGTGAAGAAGCACTCGAGTTCTACAGCCAGAAGCTTGGCGCCAAGACCACTTTTCAGATGCGCTTCAAGGAAGCGCCGGAAGTAGACAAGACCCCAGCCGAGTGGCAAGACAAGATCATGCACGTCAGCTTCACTATCGGCGACAGCGCGCTGATGGCATCGGATGGCATGTGCGCCCCCGCCGCCGGTCATCATGGCTACAGCCTTTCGCTCGACCCGAAAAGCTCCGAGGAGGGCAAGCGCCTGTTCGATGCGCTGGCCGACGGCGGAACGGTCACCATGCCATACGGCCCGACCTTCTGGGCCGACGGCTTCGGTATGGTCACCGACCGTTTCGGCGTGCACTGGATGATCAATGTGATGAAGCCCCAACAGTCGTAGCCGGCAGTCCTCCGAAAAGGCCCCGCTCGTGCGGGGCCTATTGTTTGTGTTACGCCATGTCAGCCAGTATCGCTAATCATCGCCAAGAACAACGCATTGGACCGGTCGTGGCAACAGCCACTGCGCTGTTGCCATCGGAAACGCAATGCCACTCAGCTAAGTAGCATGAGATACGTTGTATCGCTCAGCGGCCTGAGCCGCTTCAGTGATAAAATCACGGTCTCTCGAATCGCGCAGCCGCACAACAGGCGGTGTGCCAACCTGTTTTCCTGATGAACGATTTTGACCAGACAAGCGACAGCGCCATGGTGGCGCTGCGCACTCCGCCACACTCCATCGAGGCCGAACAGTCGGTGCTCGGCGGCCTGATGCTGGAAAACCAAGCATGGGACAAGATTGCCGACGTGGTCAGCGAAGGCGACTTTTATCGCCACGATCATCGGCTGATCTACCGCAGCATTGCCCGGCTCGTCGAGCAAGCACGCCCTGCCGACGTGGTCACCGTGTCCGAACACCTCGACCAGAACGGCGAACTCGGCAACATCGGCGGCCTGGCCTACCTGGCCACGCTGGCGCAGAACACCCCGTCGGCCGCCAATATCCGCCGGTACGCCGAGATCGTGCGCGAGCGCTCGGTGATGCGCCAGCTCGCGCAGGTGGGCACCGAGATCAGCGAGTCGGCCTACAACCCGCAGGGGCGTGACGCTGCCCAGTTGCTCGACGAGGCCGAGAACAAGGTGTTCCAGATCGCCGAGAGCACCGCCAAGTCCAAGCAGGGTTTCCTGGAAATGCCAGGGCTGCTCAAGGAAGTGGTCGACCGCATCGACATGCTGTATAGCCGAGACAACCCAGACGAGGTAACGGGGGTGCCGACCGGTTTCACAGACCTGGACGCCAAGACCTCCGGCATGCAGCCAGGCGACCTGATTATCGTCGCAGGGCGCCCGTCGATGGGTAAGACCGCATTCTCGATGAACATCGCCGAGCATGTGGCGGTGGAGGCAGGCCTACCGGTGGCAGTGTTCTCGATGGAAATGGGTGGCGCCCAGCTGGTGATGCGTATGCTTGGCTCGGTGGGCATGCTCGACCAGCACGTACTGCGTACCGGTCGCCTGCAGGATGAGGACTGGAGCAAGCTGACTACCGCGATCGGCAAGCTTTCCGAAGCGCCGATGTACATCGATGAGACGCCAGCATTGACCGCGCTGGAACTCCGCGCTCGCGCACGGCGCTTGGCACGCCAGTTCGGCGGCAAGCTTGGCCTGATCGTGATCGACTACATGCAGCTGATGAGTGGCTCCGGGCGTAGCGACAACCGCGCCTCCGAACTAGGGGAGATTTCGCGTGGTCTGAAGGGCTTGGCCAAAGAGCTGCAGGTGCCGGTGATCGCACTGTCGCAGCTGTCGCGTAGCGTGGAGCAGCGTCCGGACAAGCGGCCGATGATGTCCGACCTGCGCGAATCGGGTGCCATCGAGCAGGATGCTGACCTGATCATCTTCATGTATCGCGATGAGTACTACAACCGCGACAACCCCGACAACAAGGGGTTGGCTGAGGCCATCATCGGTAAACACCGTAACGGCCCGACCGGTCGCGTCAACCTGACCTTCATCGGCCAGTACGCCAAGTTTGGCAATGCCGCCCACTCGGGCTGGGCCGACAACGAGTAAACGTTGGCCAAACGCCTTCATAGGAACACTGCGGATCAAAAATGAGCTTCTTTGAAAATCACGTGTTTGTCTGCTGCAACCAGCGAGCTCCCGGCGAGGGATGCTGTGCCGATTTCGGTTCGGCCGAGATGCTCGGCCATCTGAAAGACCGGGTAAAAGCGCTCGGACTAAACGGCCCGGGCAAGGTTCGGGTGAGCAAGGCCGGCTGTCTGGGGCGTTGCGACGATGGTCCGGTGCTGGTGATCTACCCGCAGGGCACTTGGTACACCTTCGTCGATAAAGACGACATCGACGAGATTATCGACGAGCACCTGGTTAATGGCCGAGAGGTGGAAAGGCTGAAAGTCTGATGCTTAAACAGCCAGAAAAAATCACCATCGCCGGCCCGGTCGGAGCGCTGGAAACCATCGTGGTGCCGCCGCAAAGCGACATGGTCGGCATTGCGGTGATCTGCCACCCGAACCCAACCCAGGGTGGCACCAACACCAACAAGGTGGTGCAGACCACGGCCAAGGCGCTGTCGCAACTGGGTTACCATTGCTACTGCCCGAACCTGCGCGGTGTCGGCGAAAGTGAAGGCACGCACGATTATGGCAATGGCGAGGTCGACGACGTCATTGCGGTGGTCGAACACGCCCGTCGCGAACACGGCGCCGAAGCACCGCTGGTGCTGGCCGGCTTCTCGTTCGGCGGCTTCGTCGCCGCACGTACCCGCGCCCGCATCGAGGCCGACAAGTTGCTGCTGATGGGCGTGGCAGTGGGCAAATACGTCATCCCGACCCCGCACGTACCGGCCGACACACTGGTGATCCACGGCGAGGAAGACGAGGTGATCCCGCTGTCCGCAGTGCTCGACTGGGCACGGCCACAGGGGCTGCCGGTGGTGGTCTTCCCCGGAACCAGCCACTTCTTCCACGGGAAGTTGGTGCCGCTGGCACAAATGATCCAGCGCTGCTTGTAATCTGCCTCAAAACGATTCGGCCAACCCCAGGGTTGGCCGAATGCTTATCGGCCGGCGCACCGGCCATTAGCGGTGCAGATCACCGGCGGCTTCGGGCTGATAATGGATCGCCAGCACGGTAAGTCGGGTTTCCTTGCCATCAGGCAATGGCCACACGATGCTCTGACCGATGGACAGGCCAAGCAGAGCACTACCTACCGGCGCCAGAATGGAGAGACGTCCTTGCTCGAAATCCGCTTCACGCGGGTAGACCAACGTCAGTTCACGCTCCTCACCATTTGTAGCATCACACACCAGCACCCGGCTGTTCATCGTCACCACATCGGCAGGCATGGAATCAGGCTCGACAATCTCGGCCCGCTCCAACTCGCGCTCCAGCGCAACCACTCCCGGCACATCGCGAACCGACACCGACTCGAGGAGGGCGGACAGGCGATCGTAATCAAGACTGGAAACGGTAATCGGCGGCAGGGTCGACATCACTCACTCCTCATTCAACATTCAAGCGCAGGCGTTAAAAAAGTAGGCCGTGATGTGATAAGCAGCACGGCCGTACTCTTATGATAACCAACTCGTAGCGCATTCGAAATACTCGCCAAAAGCATTTTTCGTAGACAGACTGCGGATTCCGGCGAATCTGGACAGCCATTCCGCCGCAAACTGGACAGTCATTCCAGCTCAATCTGGACACTACGAGCGTAGCGTCGCGAGGTAGGACGACGTTTTACTCCTGAGCCGCCTCCACCGTCAAACAGCTGCGCTTCTTGCGCAGTGAATCGCCCTTGAG